>CAWKIF010000103.1:0-26794 GCA_963849485.1 candidate division FCPU426 bacterium
GTCTTCGCACGTTGGCCTCGTGGCTGGCGTCGCCGCGGTCGAGATGACGTCGCCGGCATTAGTTCAGGCGCACGGCTCATCCGTTGCCCGCATCTCGCAGTTGGACTTCGCGGCAGACGTCGGACTGCGCCTCGCGTTTCGCTGAGTCGCTGGAGTGCGCACCTTGATTTGCATGCCCGCGTAGTCCGCCCGACCGCACTCTGTCGGGGGCTTGAAGTCGCGGCTGGGATCGTCGCGCGGCTGACGCCGCAGGAAGGACGATCCCATTCAGAGCGAATCTTGGCAGCGGGCGATCACGGAATCGCGGTCGTGGACGAAAGAGGAGGCGTGGGCGGGCCTTGGCGGTGTGCGAGGCGAGCGGTCTGACGACCTCGGCGTTTGCGCGGCGCCATGGGGCAACGGCGGGGCGCTTTCAGTACTGGGGCAAGCGGTTGCGCCAGCCGCTCGTTGATCGCATGCGCGACCATCGCGACGATGAATTGGAGCGTCGCCGGGGAGCGTTGGTGCGCCCCAGACTGTAACGCTGCACCTTTAAGCCTCCGATTGACCGCAAACTCATGCGAGAATCGCCGCCGTTGGCTTTCCGGACAAGACGGGGTCGACGGTGGTTGACGTCGCGACGTAAAGCAAGGTAAATAAAGACTAAATGGAGGGAGGAACATGCGACGTACAGCCGTACTGGTGTCTTGCGGTGCAGCGCTATTATTCGGGTGTGGTAGCGCCAATGTCTCGCCGGAGGGAACAGCTACCGTCCGGGAGCAAATCGCGACGGGCAGCGCCGACATCTCGTCGGAGGAAACAGCTACCGTCCTGGAGCAAATCGCGACGGGAACGAATGGTAAAGGAACCGTGCTTGGGGTCTTGAAGCAATCCGGACATTTACTGACGTTCGTTGAGTTTTTGCCTGGCTTAACAGGCATTGTCGAAAGTGGGCCAGACGGCGAATCGTCGGTATTTGGGCAGCTGCCAGTGAATGCGACGCTTTCTAGCTTGTGGAGGAGCGTGACATCCGCCCCCGAGCCTCCGTCACTCTCAGAAGCAGACGCGCGCGCGACGACTCAGCGTGCTGCGGACGAGAAGGCCGCGGCGGAAGGGCATGGACCTCCGACCGTACTCGCGAGGGTTGGCCCGCACAACGAAACGGAGGCCGAAGAGAGTTCGTTCAACCTCACTTTTTGCCCTGGCGCCGAGTGGTGCGTGCTGGGTTTCCTTTTCGCAAACACGAGCAACATCCAAAGGAGTCCATACACCGCCAGCGAAACCGTCGGTTCGGAGGGTACGGTAAACCTCAATTCTAATTTCTATTTTTGGGATAGCGGTTGTTACTTCAATTTTTTTGAAGGCGAGCAATGCTTTAACAAATGGGTCCCTTTCTTCAATGCCACGCTCGTCCCGAGCGGGCCGGTTATCAACGTACACATCACCGGGAACAGTCCGGGCAACAACTTCGTGGACCTGAACGAAAATCCACAAATTAGCGATCCGGCCGACCCGACAGTCGGCATCGCAATCCAATAGGGTCACTAGGATGGCCTACTCCATTTGAAGTTCTTAGCCTCCCGCGATCAACGCGGCATATCGGCCGCCTCGTCGACGACGCATGAATAGGACTATCCCGTGTGGCAAAAGCCTTGCTTCTTTGATGAGGCGCGCTTTGGCCTATCCGCTTCTCCTCGGACAATTTTTGGGCGGGTGCTCGTCCGGTCAGGTAGCGCCGCCTAATTGCACGGGGAATGTTGTTGGCACCGACAGCATCACACTGACAGACAAGGCCACTGGAAAGCGCGTTTGCAACGCGACGGTAGTCACCGCGGACGGACGCTTTCAACTGGGGCTGTTTGGCTCACCTGAACGCTGTTACTTCATATTTCCTGTCGATGCCGATGGGGGTATTTATCGTCAAAGCGAAAGCTTCGACGTGAACGTCGTTGCACCAGGATACACACCCGTTCTTGTTCACAATGTTAGGGTCTTCGTCTGGCCTTGTAACGGGCCACGGCCGCAGGAGTCGCTGCAGCAGTGCCTCCAATGCGTCGTGCAGCTCACCCCGATCGCTGGCGGAACCGGCGCGGGCGATGTGGCCGAAGGGGGCGCGGATGACGCCGCGCCCGAATGACGGCCACCTCCCGCTGCCTCGCCGGCCTCAACGTTCTTTTTTTCTGGCTCTCGTCTGCTGCCTTACGGTCATTTCTTTTTCCGTCATTGCTGAAGCGATTCAGCATGGGGTCCCGGACGAGGGGGATCCGGGGGTGGTAAAGGTCGATCCTGGCTGTACGGGCACGCTCGTTTCGCCTCACTTGGTGCTGACGGCGGCTCACTGCATCGTCGGCAGGTCGTCCTGGCGAGTTTGCTTTGGCCGGACGTGCGCCAACGGGCCCTGGCTAGCAGTCGCGCATGCAATCGCCGATCCCCAATACGTCAATCAAACGCGAAACGATCAAGGGGTTCTCGTCCTTTCAGAGGCGGCGACCGAGAAACCTGTCTCGCTCAATCGAAGCCCACTGAGCCAAGCTATGGCGGGGCAGGCGATACGTATCGTCGGGTTTGGGCAGCAGCACCCGCCAATGCATTCCAATGGCGGTAAGTACAAGGGTGCCGATGCCTTCGATTCTTTCACGCAATATCTTATCCATTTTCCGCAAGGTCCGGTCCAGGCATGCGACGGCGATTCCGGTGGCCCGGCGCTGATGCGGACCGATTGCGGCGAGGTTCTCATCGGAACGGTCTCCTCGGGTGCTTGCCCCGGAGAGCAAACGTACGCTCGGGTCGATACGACGGTGGGCTTCGTGGACCAGCAGATTCAAGCGGCTGATCCGGCATACCATGCGTCCTGCGTGGATGGTGGGGACACGTGGAGTGAGCGGCCCGTCGAAGCTTCTGGTGCGCCGAGCGCCGCGTCCACCGGGTTTGATGGCGGCTCCACGAATGGAGATGTGACCGAGCGGGCTTTCAGCTCCGTGAGCCGAGCCGGCTGCCTTGAGGCGGGCATTGGCGGAAGCACGCCACGTGGCCCATCCGCCGCGCCGATGTGCCTCGTGGCTATGACGCTGCTGCGGCGTCGCCACCGGGGTCCGCGATCCAGCCTCCGCCGAACCGCCCCACCCGGTTGATCCGCGCACACCAAGCCCCTGCTGCCTACGATCGGGCCGAAATTCTGCGTTTTCACGCGACTCTTCGGTAGTCATGATGAAGCACGCCAAGCACTGGGGGCGCGACGATGTTGCTCTCTGCGTCGGACGTCTGCCGATTCGCGACTGCCTGACGCCTCGTCGCGATCCGTGGGTGGCGCGCGACGTACGCCGCCCACGCAGACGCCACGCCCACTCTTTTACGGCCGCGTCGCCGAGCTCCCCGGTCTCGAGCGTGTGGTGTTCGCGTTCGCGGAGCTCCGGCTGAAAGAGCGGTGGCCGACGGGCCGTAGAAATCGTCGGCCTCGTCGGCTGGCTCACCGAGCTTCGTTGCGATAAGCCGTGTCATGCGCATGCGCCGCCGAGCCCTTGGAGCATCCGTTCTGATGCTTGCGGGCTGCACCTCCCTGACGAATCCGAACCGGCAGGCGGGTCCGGCCTACAATTCGGTCCCGTGCGCCGACAACTGTGGAAGCGACCGGCAGTGTCTGAGTCATTGTCAGCCCACCTCGAACGGCCCGAACGACCCGCCGCCGGCCGGCGCAGCCCCTTTCATGCACCGGTGAATGCCCCCGGTCGGGCATCCGGCTCGGGCATCCCGCGCTGGCCACCCGGTTTTTCAGCGGCCTGCTCGGGGGACGGACGCATGCGGGGCAGCGCGTCGCGATCGCGCGCGACATCCCCTCGCGCTCTTTGCGCCCGCGACGGGGTTCCTTATGCCGGACGCGTTCGACGAGGTGAGGGCGACGATCCTCGCGTGGGCGGGGACCAACGACACGATAACGCCCCCGTGAAGCAAGCGCGCAGCTCGCGCGTCGAGGTGCGGATCGTCGAAGGCGCCGGCCACTTCTCATTCATGAGTATCCCGCCGCCGCAAACTTCTGAGCCGATCGCCGACCGCGACGCGTTTCTCGCGCCCCGTTCGTCGGACGTCTGCCGATTCGCGACAGCCCTGAGAGCGTCTTCTTGGGCATCCCTGGTGCGCGCGACCTACTCCGCCCATGCCAACGCCGCGCTCACGGAGACCTCATTCGCGGCCTCGATGGGAGCTGACGCCGTGCCGAGACTAGCCCCTCGGCCGACCGCAGGTCGCCGCTTGTTCCGGCTCGGCCTGCTCCCACCCGCCACCGTGTTGTCGTCGTCGATGCTCGGGGCGAAGCTCGCTTCGCGCATCGGCCGCCAGAAGCTCGCAGGGGTCCAACCAATGTTCGGTCACGCTCCGCGCAAGTACAGGCTCCAACTCGCCAACGAACTCGGGAAGGGACGGGCATCGGTGGTGCCAGAGAGCCGAGCGGTCGGGCACCTCCGTGAAGCACAGCACTTCTTTGATGCCGCCGTTGCAGTTCGTCGCGACCACAAGCACCCGGCTGGGGAGTTCGGTCGCGGCATCCCCAGCCGTCGCGATAGTGGCAATAGGGATTGCCGTTCCAGTTGTGCCAGTAAGCTTGGCCCCGCCCGTTCTCGGAACGGTTGAAACCATTCACCCCGGTAATGAATCCCCTGTTCCCCGCAAAGGAGGCCATACGGCTCGTGGCCACTTTTGAACCCATGGAGCGGGAGGAAAATAAGTGAGCCTGAAAAGCCATGGCTCGTGAGAGACGCGCGAGGTAAGAGTTGGGGCTGAATGTTGAAACCAAGAAGGAAGCATGGCCAGCCAGTCCCTTGTATTGAACGGGCACCTAGGCTCCGGTTTCCTTCTGCTTTTTGGGAAACGGAGGCATGGTTGAAATGATGTGCCGTTCGGACGCCATTGGAATTGGCACCACGATTAAAGTGGTGGGAGGCACTACCTCCATACCCACGGTTCCCCCAGCCGTAGACGGTTCCCAAAGGCATTTCTAGCGTTTGATCGGTTTTGAAAAGAACGGTTGCTTCTCCCCTAACCCCAACTACTCCGGCCCCAGGACCTGCCATTCGAGGCACCCCAGGAGCCACCGTTCGGGCCCCCCCGGTGCCACTCCACCCTTTGGCGCCGCCACCGCTCCATCCGCCACCCCCACCACGGCTTCCTCCACCCCCGCCACTGGCTGAGCCAGCACCCCTGGCCCAGATCATGGACGCCGAGCAAACCAAAGCTAACACCAACACCAAAACGTTCTTTTTCATTTTGCACCACCTTCCGCCGCGGTTCCCGCCCAAGGGAACCTGGCCGACGATCCGGATTGGGCTCCATCACCGGAGGCGTCCAACCCAAAAACCGCTTCATTACATTAGACGCTCGACGGGGAGAAAACCATTCACTTTATATATGAAGCGGATAGTTGGATTCATTGATGAAATCAACCCCGCGGTTTGGTGTGAAATCATTGAATATAAGGCGAAATTGGAGACTATTTTTTTGAAGAAAAAATCTAAAAAAAACGTTATTCCCATCCACAAGTCACATATCAATCATTTCTAAAACAGATCATATTGATTCAAATGAGGGGGTTTACCGGAAAAGTTTCCGGTATTGGTTTTGGGTTCCGCCCCAGAACCAGACCAGGCCTTCCTGAACTTCCACGCCCAAAGACCGCTAATGGTTTCCCACCAGGATAGAACAATATTCACCATATTTTCCCAAACCCAGGATGGGATGCCGGGCATTGATTTTCACGAGGTCGATATTTTGGTAGTCAGGTCCCGGATAGGCTCGGGCAGGGCAAAAAAACATTTCCAAAATCGCGGAGTTGCGAAAGGGTTCATTGCTTCGTGTTCTTGGCTTTTTGTGACGCCTTTTCCGCTTCTATCTTGAAAGAAAGGAGGCGGCCTGTCCGGGTATTCAGCGGCTTAAACAGGTTCTTCCATGAATACTTCTGGAAAAAAGGGTGAGTTACTTCTCTATCGGACCTGTTGGGTAAATACTCAAATAAGACAGGAATCCACCCGGTAGGTTGCGGGCCTTGAAGCCATTCTGTAAAAGCACCCGGTTGGCGTAATAAGACCTTTGCCCAACCCGGCAATTGACCCAGATTTCTTTTTCTTTCCGCAATTCCCCCAAACGGCTTCTCAAACTATTCAGGGGAATATTGATGGCACCCGGGATGTGGCCTGATTGAAATTCAACCGGGTCGCGGACATCAAGGATGATTTTATTAGGATGGGTGGCCAGGTCCTTCCAATCCGCCAGTTCCATATCCCCCCGCAGGACGTTGGAGGCGATCATGCCCGCCACGTTCACCGGGTCCTTGGCGGCGCCATACTGGGGGGCATAACAAAGTTCGGCTTCCTCCAGGTCATAGACCGTACCGCCCATTTGGATCAAAGCGGAAACCACATCCACTCTTTTTTCAACTCCATCTTCCCCCACCGCCAGGAAGCCCAAGACCTTTCCGCTGGTTCTATCAAACAAAAGTTTGAGGGTGATCGGGTTTGGCGTCCGGGTAATAGGCCACGTGATGGCCCGGGTGGAGGTAGATTTGGGCGTAGTTCTTGTAGCCGGAAGCCTGAAGCGTCTTTTCGCTCTCGCCCGTCAAGGCGGCCGTGAGAGCCGAAGAGTCCGCAAACCGCCGTGGCCTGCACCCCTCGAAAGGGACGGGGCTTGCCGGCGAGCGCATCCGCCGCGATACGTCCCATTCGGTTAGCCGGACCCGCAAGGGGTATGAGCCGGTTGATCCCCAAGGGAAGGGTTTTGACCTCCACCGCGTCCCCCACCGCGTAGATCGAAGGATCGTTCGTGCGCATTACATCATCAACTTTGATCCCGCCCAGGGACCCCAATGCCAAGCCCGCGTCCTTGGCCAAGGTGGTTTCAGGCCGGACGCCGATAGCCAGTATCACCATCCCCGCCTGGATTTGCGCGCCCGACTTGGTTTTCACAACCAGCCCCTGGGGATTAACTTCGAAAGAAGCCGCGCCATCATTCAACCGTAGATCCACCCCTCTTTGCCGTAACCGTTCATGGACCGCCTCGGCCATTTCCGGGTCCAAGGGGGGCATGACCTGGGAACTCATTTCCAACAGCGTGACACGCAGGCCCTTGTGAACCAGGTTTTCGGCCATTTCCAGTCCCACAAATCCCCCGCCCACCACCAGGGCGTCCATCACGTTTTTATCTTTAATCCATTCACGGATATGGCGTGAATCAGGGATGTCTCTTAGGGTAAAGATGCCGGGCAGATCGACTCCGGGCAGGGGGGGCCGGATGGGTTTGGCACCCGGGGAAAGAACCAGGGCATCGTAGGTTTCGTTATAGGTCTTTCCACTGGTGAGGTCTTTGACGGAAAGTTGTTTCTTAACCCGGTCAATGGAAAGAACCTCGGTATCGACCCGGACCTGGATGTTGAACCTTTCTTGGAACAGGGCGGGAGTGGCTAAGAGTAGCTTTTTCTCCTCGGTGATGACCTCACCCACGTAATAGGGAAGCCCGCAATTGGCGAAGGAGACATACTTACCCCGGTCGAGGAGCAGGATTTCCAGGTCTTCCCTCTGGCGCCGCAACCTGGCCGCGCAGGACGCGCCACCCGCCACCCCGCCGACAATAACGACTTTTTTCAGGTTATCCATTCATGCCAGCTTTCTCTCCCCGCCGATGCCCTGCTTTTCTACCGGTAAGCCCTTACTGCGCCAGCACGAGATACCGCCCGAAATATGCGCGACCTGGGTGAACCCTTGACCCTTCAACAACCGCAGTGCCATGGCGCTGCGGTTTCCACCCTGGCAATAAAGAAGGACGGACTTGTTCTTGTCGATTTCCGACAAACGATTCCCCAACTCATGAAGGGGAATCAGCTTGGAACCGCTAATCCGCCCTTGCCGGTTTTCTTCCGCGCTTCTCACATCCACCAGTTGAGGTGGGTTGTTGCTTTTCAAAAGCCGGTTGGCTTCTGGCGGGGCTACATCATCTCCGGGGTTGGATATCCCGCCCCCAAAAACCATTTTCAAAAGCGTCATCAAGTTCATCACGGAAGGATCCTTTCTTGATCAGATTGTTTACTTTTTGCGGCCCGTCATGAGGAAAACAGTGAAGGTGTGGGAAACGCCCCGGGAGTCGGTCTTTTGCGCCTGGGCGGCGGTACACTCTTCCACATCCTGAAAACCGGCCTGACGGTAGAGGTTCGACAAGGCGGAGCGGTCGAATCCCTGGTGGAAAACACCAGTGGGGTCCTCATGAAAGAGACCACCCTCCGGGTCCAGGTCCGCCAAGGCCAACACCCCTCCCGGCAGCAACAGGGCGAAGAACTGTGAAAGCAAGGCGGCGGTATCGGGGACATGGTGAAGAGTCATGCTGCTGACGATAGCGTGATAATGGCCCTCGAGTTCCCCGCCATTTTCAAGGTCCAGCAGGACCGGCCTTACATTTCCTATCCCTTGCTGTCCGACCTTGGTGCGGAGTACTTCGAGCATGCCGGAAGAGGTATCGACCGAGGTCACGGACCTTACCAGGGGCTGGAGGTGGAGGGTGATGAGGCCCGTTCCGCAGCCGAAATCGAGAATATCCATCCCCGGGTTCAAAAGCACCTTCTGGACCAACGACCGGCTTACGTCCTCCGCCAATTGGAGACGCCCGGGGTTCTCATCCCATTGGGACGCGACGGTATTAAAATCCCTCGTTTCAGGCACCCTAGAGCCCCCTCACGTGAAGTCCCTTGACGGCACCCACGATGATCCATAAACCCACCAACGTGACGAAGACCCCGAAAGCCATCTTGAGCCAGACTTCCGAAAACTTGTGAACCTCAAAAGCACCCAGCCAAGCGCCCAGGATCAACCCTATTGCGATCAATAACCCAGCCTTAATATCCACATTTCCGTGACGGAAGTATTCCATGACTGCCAAAAGACCTACGGGAGGAAGAAGAACCGCCAGGCTGGTGCCGGTAGCCCTTTCCTGGGTAAACCCGGCCAAAAAGGTGAGCGCCGGAACAATGAGGATTCCCCCGCCGACGCCAAAAAAACCTGCCGCCAACCCAGCAACCAATCCGATTCCCAGAAATAGCAAAGTCATAAACTTCCCCCTCTCGGTCTTAGTTTTGCCCTTATACTTTTTTAGTTTCAGTTGAACAAGTCCTGAAACCAAACATGGCGTAGGGTAGGCACCAACCCATAAGACCCGTAGCTACAGGGATCAACCCCAATAGAAACCACATATTCGCAGGACCCCAAAAAGCCAAGCTGGAAATGATCAAGCCCACCACTACCCTAACAACCCTCTCGACCGGATGAATATTCTTTTTCATTTTAATCCCCTTTTAGTTTTAATTTTTTCAACCTTCTTCAAAAACATTTCCAATGGGCAAAAGCCCGTAAAAGCCGACTGCAACAGGTTCAAACCCACAAAAAGCGTGAAAAACAACCAGTTGTGCGAATGAAACTGGTTAAGCAAAAGGCTTAGGAGGATGAACCCACCCGCAAAGGCCCTAACCTGTGAATCAACTGTCATCCCTTTCATTCCGTAATCTCCATATGTTCCTTGATAAACTTAGCCCGGCTCTCACCCACCAACCAGTAATAAAGCACTGGCACGGCCAGGGGACTCAAAAGTGTTGCAGCCACTTCCCCGAAGATCAGGCTGAGCGCTAGGCCCTGAAAGATAGGGTCCATCAACATGACCGAACTGCCGACCACTACTGCCTCAGCAGTGAGAAGCATGGGACGGAACCGAAGAACACCCGCGCTCATAACCGCTTCTTTCAGGGCGACTCCCCTAGCCAACTGGCGTTCGGTGAAATCGACCAAGATGATGGAATTGCGCACAATGATGCCCGCTCCCGCGATAAAACCGATCATGGAGGTGGCCGTGAAATAGGAACCGGTCAACCAATGTCCTGGCAAGATGCCGATCAAGCTCAAGGGAATGGGAGCCATGATGATCAAGGGTACGGCGTAACTGCGGAACCACCCCAAGACCAGCACGTAGATGAGAAGGACCACTACCCCATAGGCCCCGCCCAGATCGCGAAAAACCTCGTAGGTGATGAACCATTCGCCATCCCATTTAACCACCGGCTTCTGAGTGTCCCAAGGCACCTCAGCGGTCTGTTGTTCATAGGGAATCTTGGGAGAGAGCTTCAAGATGCCGTAAACCGGGGCCTCATCCTTGCCCGCCAGTTCGCTCATGACATAAGCGACGGGTTTGAGGTTTTTGCGGTAAAGGGTGGAATCATCCACCGTCACGGGTTTCTGAATGACATTTTCCAGGCTTGCCGTGCCTGAGACGTACGAACCCATCATTTGGTCGCGGAAGGGATTTGAACCGGACCGAACCGCCTGGTCGACCGATAGATCCACGCTCACATCCTCAGGGCTGGAGGCGTCGTTGAGGGTCCCCATGGATGTTTCCGAAAAGAGCAACCGGCCCGTTGACATGACCTGGGCGGCATTGAGTCCCACCTGACCGCCCTTGATCTGGTCGAAACCGTAAACGATGCGGGGACGGCCCAATCTCCACGTGCTGTCCAGGTCTACCACGCTTTCCTCGGCGGCAAAATCCCGATAAACCTCCGCGGCCACATGGCGACGCGTCTGGGCATCCGGCCCATAGATTTCGGCCATCATGGTGGCCAACACCGGCGGGCCTGGCGGAATCTCGATGACCTTGGTCACCGCACCCTTGGATTTTCCAAAGGCGAGGATGAGGGGCCGAAGGGATTGAATGATCTCATGGCTGGATTGCTTTCTTTCGCCCTTATCGGTAAGGACGACCTGCAAATCCGCCTGATAGTCGCTTCCCCGAAGGAAGGTATGCTTCACCATTCCTGAAAATGAGTAAGGTGCGGCTTCGCCAGTGAAGACCTGGATTCTTTTTACATTGGGGTATTTCATCATTTCAGACGCCAGTTCACCCGACCAGATCAGGCTCTGACTTAAAGGGGTGGTAGGCGGGCAATCCAACAGCACCTGAAACTCGTTTTTGTTGTCGAAGGGGAGCATTTTCACCCGTACCGCCTTGAAAGCGAAAAGACTGCACGAGGCCAGTAGGAGTACGATCACGATCAGCCCCAACCCCATGGCCGCTTTTTTATCGGTCAAAAGTTTATTCATCGTGGATTTGTATAGGTACTTAAGTGGAATTCCCTTTGCCGGTTCCTTCGAGTGCTCTTTCCCGTAATTTTTCAAAAGCCTCACCGAGGCCCAGGGGGTCACGATAAAAGCGACGAGCAGGGAGAAAAGCATGGCCATACTGGCCCCCACCGGTATGGGCTTCATATAGGGTCCCATGAGTCCACGGACAAAAGCCATGGGCAAGATAGCCGCGATAACCGTGAAGGTTGCCAATATGGTGGGGTTACCCACTTCAGCCACGGCTTCCAATGTGGCTTTCAGGATTCCCTTTTTGGGATCGGTCTGGAGGTAACGTTCAATGTTTTCCACCACCACAATGGCGTCATCCACCAATATTCCGATGGAAAATATCAGCGCGAAAAGGGTGACCCGGTTCAACGTATATCCCAGGAAATAATAAACCGCGAGAGTCAGCGCAAGTGTAACCGGAATGGCCGTGGCTACCACCAGGGCGGATCGCCAACCCATGACCAAGGCGATCAGGACGCAAACCGATAAGGTGGCCAAAATCAGATGTTCGATCAGTTCCTTTGATTTCTCACCAGCCGTGGCGCCGTAATCCCGCATGACTGAAAGGTTTACGTCGGGAGGTAATTGGGTAGCGAATGTCTTGGCTCTTTGGAGCAGTTGAGATGCCAGGATGACCACATTGGTTCCCTTGCGTTTGGCAAAAACGATGGAAACGGCGGTTTCGGGACCAGCGCCCTTTTCTTTATCAAAGAGAACTGAGGCTCGAATCCTCTCCTCGGGACCATCCACCACTTTGGCGATATCACGGATGCGCACCTGGGCGCCTCCCCTTTGGCCGACGGGGATGGTTTCGATGACCTTGGCGGAAGTAATGCGGGCTCCCACCTCGACGTCATAAACTTGGGATACACCCCAGGTCTTGCCCGCGGGGGCATAGGCATCATTGGCCCTTAGGGCCTGAGCCACATCGCTCAGGGAGACCCCGTGCTCGGCTAATCGTTTTGGGTCCACGATGACCCGAATGGCCCTTTTTTGACCGCCTAAGAGTTCAACACGGGAGAGATCTGGGGTGCTAGAAAGTTCTCTAGCGAGCGGAGCAACAAGGCTCCGGAGTGCGAAATCGTCCCTGCTCTTTGAACTGAAAGTGAGGGTGAGGAATGGCACATCATCGATGGAGTAAGACTTCACCATCGGAGCCGAGGAGTTTTCCGGTAACTGCTGGCGAATGGCCATTAGTTTGTGGTGAACCTTCACCAGGCTGGGTTCCATCGGTTCGCCTACCTTGAAGCGTACCGTCACTAGCGAGCCATGGGCGCGGCTGGCGGAATAGACATATTCCACTCCGTCCAAACCCCAAACCGCCCGCTCAATGGGCTCGGTGACCTTCCGTTCCACTTCATCTGCCTCGAAACCCGGTGCCGCCACCTGGATATCGATCATTGGAACCGATATTTGGGGTTCTTCTTCCTTGGGAGTCAGCCAAACCGCTAAAATTCCAAGAACGATACTCATGACCGCGATAACGGGTGTAAGTTTGGAATGAACGAATGTTTCGGCCAGTTTACCGGCAAAACCCTTATTGGTTGTCATTGATAGACTCCTGAAATCCCGAATTAACGGCAAGTGAGATATGGGCTTGCACCAAATCCATCTCGGCCTGGGCACGGCTGGTAATGAGATCAGCCCGGCGGGCGAGCACTTCCACCAGTTGAAGGGCATTGATGGAGCCGTTCTTAAAAAGGTTTTTGGCCGTATCGGTTTGTTCTTCCAATAGTTTCGAGCTGTCATCCATCAGGCCGAGGTTTACTTTTAGTGCCTCCAGGCTTTCCTTTGCCTGCTCTTTATCCATTTGAGCCTTTTGTTTGAGGGAATCGGCCTGGGCTTGAGCCGCATGAGCGGTATCGGCAGCTTGTTCTCCTGCCCCAAAATTGGGGATATCCAGGAGATCCCATTGCAAGTAGGCCCCTGCCACATAACCCGTAGCCGAGGAACGATCACCCCCATTCAAGTATCCTTCCCCGAAAAGGGCCACCTTAGGTAAAAGCTTGGCGTTTTCCGCTCCCTCCATTTTCTCAATGGAGTCCGCCCCAGCCTGCGCGGCTTGGACAAAAGCGGGTTCAATGGATTGGCTGGGTGCAGGCAACACTCGTTCAAGAAAATCTTTCGCTCGACCAGGTTCTGGAACCCAATCTCCAGTTAAAGATTGGGTTTGGATCTGGATTTGGTTTTTGAGTGTTTTCTGCCGGGCCAAAGCCTGGGTTTGAAGACCCAACAACCTGTTTCCAAGAGTTTTAAGCCCCAAAAGGCCCGAATACCCCACAGGATTGGCCCTGGAACCAATACTGTAGCTCTTGAGAATTTCACCAACACGGTCGCTGAGCTTAGTTAGATTTTCCTGTTCATCCGAAAGAACCAAAAGAGAGGCGTAGGAACCTGCTAGTTGGGCATATTGGCCCGTGAAGACTGCATTCTTTTCTTGTTCCTTGCCTTCCCTGGCCTTGCTGGATGAGTCAGCCATGGCCACTTTGGCGCCACCTTCAAAGAGAGGAAAGTCCAACCCCAAGGTTTCCCTTTCAAAAAAGCTGTCCTGGGGCTGATTGAGGGAAGAAGGGACAAAGTCAGAGACGCTGATCTGGCGTTCTTCCAAAACCGACATAAAAGAAAGGGCCGGATCGTTGGTTTCAAAGGCCCGAGCGTCCACGAAGATCCGGGGAAACCAGTGATTCCCAGCCCGATCTTCTCCGACCTTGGCAGCCTTTAACTCATATTCCGCAGCATGCAAAGCAGGGGAGTGTTGTTTCACTAAATTCCAAATTTCACCAAATGATAAAGTTTTTACATCAGTTTGGGCGGTTGAGGGAAGTGGAACAGTTATTAACAAAGTCATCAAAAACAAAATTCTTTTCACAAATTTCTCCTTCGGTTCAATTTAGGTGTGTGAGAATAGGAATCCCATGAAAGCCCCGTAAAAGGTACTGATCCAAGGATTGGCGGTGATGGGGCAGGCACCCGTCGAACAACCCACCAGTTTGTGGTAACCGAATCCCAAGACAGCGCCAATGACGACCCCAATAATGATTCTCATCTCTTCCTCCTGGCCTAAATTAGTCTTTACTAATATAGATGGTCAAAAAAAACGACCTTACTTCTCTTCCCCGCAAAAAACTTCCCTCATCAATTCCATCAATTGAATTAACTTGGGATTCTGGATCGAATAGAAGATCTGGTTCCCCTCACGTTGAGTGGTGACCAGGTTCCGCTCCCTCATTTTTTGAAGATGCTGGGAGACGTTGGATTGGGTGGTTCCCAAACCCTCTGTAAGTTCCTGAACGTTTTTTTCGCCTTCCGCGAGCATGGCCAATATAGCCATCCGATGGGGATGGGCGAAGGCCTTCACGCAATGGGCTGCCTTTTGGACTTGGGCTGTTTTCATGTTTCCGACCTCTTATGTATATTAGATAATACTAATATAGTTCAGAAAGTCAATACCTTTAATAACGGCTCACCGGAAGAAGTTAATGCAGTTTATGGCGTATGAGAAACTGGTTCACCTTGGCCTCGATAAAGGCGGTTTCATCCTGGGTCACTTCCCTTTTAAATTCATCCCTCGCTTCTTTTTGGCAGATCTCCATCAACCGGACATAGGCCGCCTCGTTGCGGTCAATCACCTTATGGGTCTCATAGACATAGTCATCGATATTTTT
Organism: candidate division FCPU426 bacterium; assembly: GCA_963849485.1. Lineage (GTDB taxonomy): Bacteria > Oederibacteriota > Muellerivitia > Muellerivitales > Muellerivitaceae > CAVTWJ01. The sequence continues at coordinate 14,786 of CAWKIF010000103.1, forward strand.
GAGGACCTCTTCCAGCCTCGGCTGGGTCAGGCATATGGAGTCGAGAATGTAGAGAAGGTCGTGATAGCCGGCCATGCCTGGAAGGTTCTTTCAAGAAGGGGATGAAGTCGGCCTGAAAATAATGGTTTTACACCCAAGAAGCAAGAGGCCGAAGACAAAGCGAAGTTTTACCACCAAGACACCAAGGCACCAAGAACTTCATTTAGATGGTGTTTTAAAACGCAGTAAATCCGAACCATTTATTTGGCTTATCTTGGTGTCTTTGTGTCTTGGTGGTGAAAAAGCTGTCCTGTTAAAGTCTCTAAGTCAGTTTCAACTCATCCGCTTGGCGGGCCAGGGCGCCCAGCAGGTGCTGGCGGGCCTCGGGGTCCAGGGAATGGATATAGTCCGAGAGGGTCTCGGCGATCACCATGCCCATCTGGTCGGCCTGGTCCTTTACCGATTTCACCGTAAAGTCATGGAGGAAGGTCAGGATATCCTCCAGGTTCTTATCGGTGATGCTCTTGTCCCAATCGGGCAGTTTAGGGTCCATCTTGATACCCGGCAGTTCCGCCGCCGCCTTCGCGGCGAGGGTTTCCACCAGCTGGCGCATTTTTTCCCAGGGGGTCACCGTTTCCCAGGGGAAGGGGGGAGGGCCCACGGCCGGGGGCTTGGGCGGGGGGATCGGGTTCTTGACGGGGGGTTTGGGCTGCAGGCGCCGCTCCAGGTAGGCCTTGTTCACCATCTCGATAAGGGGGCCCACATTTGTTCCAGGTTCTTCTTGGCCTGCATCGTCACCTTCACCTGGGCCGCCAGTTTGGCCTTGAAACCCATGATGCGCTGGGCCGTCTGGTTGGTCTTAATCTCGTTCTGGGTCTGGATGACCAGCTTGTTTTGGATATCCGACTGGGCCGCCAGTTCCTGGCGGGCCGGGATGATCTGGGCCTTGGCGGCCAGCACCTTCTTCAGGCACTGCCACAGGTCGTAGGCGAAGAGGCCGTCGGGGGAGGGGCGGGAGCGGAAGTATTCCACGAGGCCCTGGACCGTGCCGTTCGCGTCCTGGGCCTTGATGGCAGCCAGGACGGAGGGGGCTTTCGCCCGGTTTTGGGCCAAAAAGGACTTCATGCGCTCCATCACCATCACCCTCGCGTCCCTCTGGATGGCCGGGGGCAAGGCGGCCTTCAAAGCGGCGTCAAACTCGCAAACCCTCACCTTTTCCAGCAGGTAGGTGCGGTAGGTCCGTTGGATCTGCTCAAGCTCCTTGCGGGTGCGGATGAGGTAATGGATATAGGCCTGGCTGCGGTCATCGTAAAAACTGGCCACCAGGAACTCGTTGAACCCCAGCACCTGGGGGTTCGCGGCGTCATTGTGGTCGGGCAGGATGGGGTAGATAAAGGCGTAAGTGTCGACCTTGGCCTTGCGGCCTTCCGGCTTGGGGGCCTCGAAGGTCAAACGCACCTTCAAGTCGGCCATCTTGGTGCCTTCCTGCAGGCGGATGGGTTCGCGCGAGCTCACCTTATGGGCGGCGCCATAGTAGGCCTTGCTGTCGTCGGGGGTGGCGGCCTCGGCGGGCGCTTCGGTCGCCTCTTCCGGTTCTTCCAACAAATGGTCCAGGCCCCCGCTATGCAGGTCGGCCATGAGTTTTTCGGTTTCCTTCTCACGCTGGGCGTTGACCGTGGAGGTGTGATCTTTCAGGCGGAAATCATACCAGAGGGGTTTTTCCCGGTTGCCGTCGACCGGAACCACCCCGAGGTATCCGTTCCAGTAGAGCACCGAGTCTTTCATCAATTTGGCCGTCTGGCCCTCGATGCGCTTGTAGAGTTCGGTCTCGGGGCTGTCGCTCGAGAGGTCGGCCCAGAAAACCTTCATCATCAACTTAATTTCCTCAAGTTTGTCCTGCTCGATTTCCGTGGCCATGCGCAGGTTTTCCTGGATATAGGCCGAAAGGCTGCGGGAAGGGTCGGGTTTTGGCTGTTTGGCCAGGGCCTTTTCCTGCTCGGCCAGGAGGGCGCCCGCCTGCATGGAAACCTCCAGCAGGATGCCCTTCTTCAAGCCCCGGTCGTGCACGTAGGCGTCCCGGAAAAGCTGCAGCACGATCTCGTCGTTGTTCTTTTTCCATTCCAGGTAGGCGAGGGCTTTTTGGCAGAATTCCTCGGTGGGAAGCCCGTCCGGCTGGGGGGGAGCCCCCCTGAAGTGCTCGATGATCTTGTCAGCGTCCACGGCGGCGTCCAGCGTGATCCCGCCGGACCCCTTGGCCACCCTCAGGATCTCCATCACCTTATCGGAGTTGTTCCCATTGAGGGCCAGCACGAGCTGTTGGAGGAATCCCTTGCTGTTGGCGTTCACGGCGGCGGTGAGGACATCCTTGAAAAAATCGGTGACCAGGAGCCGTTCCCGGGTCTTTTCTTCCGCCAGGACGATCCTTTCCTGCCGGGAAAGAGTGACCGCCTTGATGTGTTTTTGTTTTCCCGCTTCTTCAGGAGCCATGATCCGACCTCAAAACCGGGGTGTTTCAGGCCTGTGAAGGCCCGTGATTTACTAATTACGATACAACACCCGGACCCTTAGCTGAATATAAAAAGGTCTCGCCAAGGAGGTGTCGAACCGACTAACGGGTAAGGCACACCCGCGTAACAAAATTGAAATGGTTTAGAGACTCTAACAAAACTTACTTTCTTCACCACCAAGACACCAAGGCACCAAGAACTTCACCAGGATAAAGTTTTTAAAACGGTTTAATTCTAAACCCTTTATTTGCTTTTCTTGGTGTCTTTTTCATCGACACTTCGGTTGCGGGCCGGAGTGTTTGGTGGTGAAAATTGCCCTTTCTTTTAGATTTTGTTTGAGGTTCTTAAACAAAAACCATAACAGATGATGAAACCAAACCCTTGTATTGTCCAACGATATGATTTTTATTATTTAAGGGTTACCGGCATCGGGTAAAGATTCCTCTGGGTAACGTTTGAGAGTCAAAACCGCCTCGGTGCCCCCGCCCGCCCTCGGGCCCAGGTCCAAATCCCCCCCCATGAAGCGGGCGTAATCGCGGGCCAGCATCAAACCGAGACCGGTTCCCTTTTCGCCTTCGCTTCCCACGGCCGATTCCAGGCGTCGGCCATCCCGAAAACCCTTGAGGGTCGAATCAGGGATTCCCGGGCCCCGGTCGGAAACCCGGATCAGCACCTTTTTCCCCTTCCCCTCGCAGGCCAATTCCAACGAGGCCCCCCGGGGGGAGAATTTCAGGGCGTTGGAAACCAGGTTCGCCAGGATTGAATCGCAAAGCACTTCGGGCAGGCAGGAAACGGCAAGTGCCGGATCGCCATCCACCTTCAGGCTGATGCCCTTCTGGGCTAACCTGCCCCCGAACATTTCCTCTATTTTCGAAACCATGCGCCCCCAATCCAGGCGCCTGAGGCGTTCGGGCGGGGCCACCCCCTCCACTCCCATGAGGTCCCGGCTGTTCTTGAGGATGTCCCCCATGCGCCGAACCAGCGGCTGGAGCCTTATCTGCTCCGGCGCCCTCTCTTTGAGGGAGAACAACAAGATCATCGCTTGCAGGGGGTTATTGAAATCGTGCAAAAGGGTGCCCAACAACCGCCGCCGCAGGCGCAAAGACCTACGGACGCCCTCGTTTTGCTCATCCAAGTTGGCGAGAAGTTTGCGCCGCAATCTCCAAAAAAACCAGCCTGCTGACATCACCAGGGGGGCCAAGATGGCCAACGATAACAACAGCTTGGACTGGGGAATCGACAGGGTCTTTGACGCCAAAACACTTATACTCAAAATCACCATGTAAATAATCAGCCCCGTGAAACCGATCGAAAGTCCCTCTAATTCCAATAACGAAGCCAGGAGGATACTCGCAGGCAGGGCGACGAGGCCGGGCCAGGGTTCTTGGACTCCCCAGGCCAGGGCGCCTGGTAAGGCATAAAGAATAAAAACAGCGAGGAAGATCCAGGCTAAACGCTCTTCCCATTGTTTCTGTTTTGAAAGGTAAAACCGGAAAAGACCCATCAAGGCTAATATCCCCAAGAAACACCAGGCAAAAAGGTCGTGAATAACCACAAACCGCCGGATAACGAAAACAGCCAAGAGAACCAGCATCAAGTCGGTGAAAATAACGGCCATCCGCCGGAGGGTCCCGCCTAAAAGTTCATAGACGTTCGGAAAAACCGAAGGTTCTTCTTTGAGCGTGGAGTTTTTTTCGTAACCCTTCAGAATCCCCAACATTTCCTTGACCCTTTGTGAAGTTTCCTCCAGAAGGATTTTACTTTCCCCGGATATTCTCTGTTCTATCTGATCCACCCGGGTCTCAATCACCGCAAAAACATCCTTAAGGCTACGCGCGCAATCCTCGTTGAGATTTTGTAACGCGATCGTGCTTTGTTTCAGGGAATCCTTCAGTTGGTTGAACTGATCCCAGGAAAAAAATCCGGCTGTGAAATATCCTACAACCAACAGGATGAGGTTGAACCTCATTTGACCTTCCCGCGCGCCCATGCAGGGCACCAGGCTCAAATAAAAGGTGAAAAAGAGGCCTTCCAATACCAAAAGGACTAAGCTCAAACGGGGGCCATCCATCAAAAGGCCAAAGAAGACCAGCAGGGGAAGAAAAACCAGGGGGGGAGCCAGATAGCCGGGGGTCCAAAGACCGGGGGAAAGCACGATATAGGCGAAAACCTGCAATAGAGCTATACGGGCAACCCAGGGGTAGTGGTGCGGCTTCCAACCCAGCCAGATCCAAAGGGCCAGGGCGGTTCCGCCCGGCAAAAGGGGATAGAGAGGCTGGAGCTGGTGATAATGGATCTTCCAGATCAGGTAGACGGCGTTCGTAAAGAGGTTCAACAAAAAGAGGGCCGAAATGAGCTTTCGACGCTCACCTTCCAGGAGGGGTTGTTCTTCCCTTTCCCCCGCCTCCAGTTTTCGCCAAGCCGACAGCCAGTCCATACCTTAACCTCGCAGTTTCATAAGGAATTTCATCCTATGCCTGGGGATGCAGGAAAGTAAAGATGGAGCCAAAACAGGGATATTTGTAGTTTGCAAAAAAGAAAGGCCCGGCTCCCCATGGGAACCGGGCCTTGTTTTGAATTAGTTGAAGCTAGTTTTTAGAAGCCGACCGACAATCCCCCGCCCAGTTGTTGGGAAGAAAGGTTCGTCATGCCGACGACGCCCTGGTATTGGGCATAAATGTTAACCCCTTGGCTGACCTTCGCGTTCACACCGGCTCCCAACAGGAAACCATCCGTACCCGTCGAGGCGCCGTCCACTGAGTAGGAAGGCCCACCGATCTGCAAGGCCGCGTTCAACACCGGCGCATCGCCCTGGAAGAGGTGCTGCCAGGCCGCCGTCACGTTGGGCGTTAGGAGTACCCGTCTGCCGCAATCGAAGCTTTTGCCCGCACCCACACCCAAATCGCTCGACAGGCTGCCCTGCCCTGCGAAGCAATGGTGTTGTTCAATTGCGACCCGTTTTCCGTGAAGCTGTTCATCGCCACGCTGGTGTATTGGCCGCTGGCATAGGGGCTGACCCGCACCCCGTCGCCCGCCTTCAAATCATAACCCACGGACAGCTGGCCGCCCCATTGCGTGCCCTGCGCCGTGGCCGTCGCCGTCTGGCCCAGAAACACACGGTTGGTCGAGTAACTGTTCAAGGCTCCGGTCAAGACCGCGCCCAGGTTCCACTCGTCCATCTTCATGCCGCCGTAAAGGCCGGCTTGCCCGCCCGTCATGGTCACCGCACTTCCGGTGGAATCGCTCATGGTGGACTGGTCATATCCCAACAGCAGGCCCATGGTCTGGCCGGGGGCGATCTGGCGGTCCACGCCGCCCACGATGCCGCCGGTAGAGTAATTGTACCCGGTCACGCCGTTGGTCCCCGCGAGGGTGCCGAAATTGCCCAGCCCGCTCACGAAACCGTCCCATCCGCCGTTGTCCGCCACTTCTTTCGCTTTGGCGTCCTTGGCGATGGCGCTCTCGTCATTCGCGCTCATGTTGCCCGCGAACATGGGGTTGGAGCCGTAATGGTTCCAGGCCGTGTTTCCGGTAAAGCCGTATCCCCCGGCGCCCAGAATGGAATTCAACCGCTGGTCGATCAGGAGGTCCAAGGCCTGTGAGTTGTAAAAGCCCACCTGCAAGCCCGAAACCAGGATCGTGGGCGACAGCGCGTTCAACGCCTGCCCGACCTGGGTCTTCGACTCATTTTGCAGCTGCAATAGGAAGGGGTTGGTTCCCCCGCCCGCGTTAAAGCCGTCAAGGGCCGCACCCAGAGACTGGCCGTTGGCGTTCGTTCCCAAGGGGTTGAACTTGAAGTCTTCCGCCGTCAGGAGCACATCCTTGGGCTGGTAGGTCGCCAGGAAGGTCACTCCCTCAACGTTGTTCGTAAAGACAGTACCAAAGATCCCTGAACACCATCCACCGCCGTCACGGCCGTGTAGACACTGCCGACGATTGGTTTGTAGTTATTGTACTCAACCACAGTCAAGGTTCCGCCCAAGGTGGCCGATCCGGAAACGCTCAAGCTGTCGTACTGGCCGACCGTCACGCCAGCCAAGCCCAATTGCAGGGTGCCGTTGGTGCCCTGGGTGTAATTCCCGTTGACCTCGATCGTTATCGGGGTTCCGGTGGATTTGAGGGTGCCGTTCACCAGGGACACGTTTCCGTAACCCATCGCGCTTCCGGCTCCCACCGCCAAGGTCCCACCCATAATACTCGTGTTACCGTGTAGGTATTCTACCCGTCAAGGTAAGGGTTCCCGACCCGTTTTTAATCAGGTCGGCGTCCCCCTCGATCACCCCGCTGAAATTACCATTGGAAACCTGCAAGGTGCTGTTGCCAGTAACCGTAAACATACAGGGTTCCGGCGCCGAGGAGGGTCCCGACCGTGACATTGGCGTCACCATTCACACCGTTGTCTTCCGTGTCGCCCTCTCCGCTGGTAACGTTCAGTGACGAATTAGCGTCGAACAAGTTCAAAGTACCGATGGAAACATTGGCGTTCCCACCATTGCCGCCCACGAACCCATCTCCACTGTCCCCATAGCCGCCATTACCGGCGGTAAGGTTAATAGTCGGAAGCGGTGGTCAGAATCGCCGACCCGGTCGTCAAGGTGGTATCTCCACCGTTCCCACCGTTGCCGAAATCGGCATTACCGCCGTCCCCGCCATAGACATTGAGGGTACTAGAATTCATCGAAATGGAATTGGTCGACAGAACTGCGATGTCCCCCGTTTCCGCCGTCGCCTTGGTTGCCATCGTAATAATCAATGGCACCCGTACCACCCTGAAGGGTGAAGGAAGTGTTCTGACCGACTTCGTTAACCAGGTAATTATCGGAAGTCAAGGTGAGGCTGTTCATGGAAGCGTAGGCGCTTCCACCTGAACCTTCCGTCACTCCGTCCCCGTAACCATAGGAACCCGCGTTCCCACCGCTGATATAGGCGTAAGCGGAATCCATCGAAACCGCGCCCGCTACCAATAGGGTCGCCGCCCCGCCATTGCCAGCGGTGCCATAATTATAATCCTCATAATTCACGCCACCATTGCCAGCCTCAATGTACAGTTCGCCAGTGTCGTAGCTGGAGGTCACGGTTAAATTAGTACCCACGGAAAGCTCGGCATTTCCGCCATTTCCGCCGTTGCCTCCGTAAGTGTACCCACCGTTACCGCCACCCACGCTGACATAACCGGAATCTACCGAAACCCCTCCGGAAGTCATGAGGGCTCCATTACCTCCGGAACCACCAACTCCCGGGCCGTAATCATCGTTATAACTCCCCGCGCCGCCTTTGACGTTCAATCCGCTGTAATCGTAGGTTGAGGTCACGGTTAAGTTGGTGCCCACGGAAAGGAGGGCGTTACCGCCATTACCGGCGTTTCCTCCATAAGAACCGCCGCCTTCGCCGCCATAAACATCGAGCCCTGCCGAATCAATGGATACGCCGGCGGTGACCAATAGAACACCGTTACCACCGTTACCGCCGTTTCCACCGGCACCCTCGGTGTAATCCCAACCACCGTCACCACCACCCACCTCTAGATAACCGTACTCGCCACTTAAGTTGCCAATATAGTAATTGGTTGATGTCAAGGTGAGGCTTCCCAGCGCGGCGAAGGCGTTTCCGCCCGAACCCTCGGTCACGCCCGCAGTGCCGTATCCGTCGCCTCCGTCTCCGCCCTGAACATAGGCCTCGCCGGTCGAATCGATCGAAACCGCGCCTGGCGCTAAAAGGGTCGCCGCGCCGCCGTTACCGCCGATTCCAAAGTTGTAGCCATAGTTCGAACCCCCGTCACCACCATCCACATAAAGTTCACTATAGTCGTAGGTCGAGGTCAGGGTTAAATCGGAGCCACTGAAAGTGTTCCGTTGCCACCATTGCCACCGTTGGCGCCGTAGGAATATCCGCCACTCCAGCCTCGACATCCAATCCCGCGGAATCTAGTGAGACAGGGCCTGAGGATATGAAGACCGCGTCCCCACCTAAGCCACCGTTCGCGGAACCGTTCTCGTTATCACCGGAGCCGGTCCCACCGTAATCCTCAAAATAAGCGTAGGTACCGTTCCCCAAGCCGGCGTAATAATTGTTAGAGGTCATCGTCAGGCTTCCAATGGAAACCCAGCCCTGTCCGCCGGAGGTTTCAGTGGTGCCCGCGTTGCCGTAGCCGTAATACCCATCGCCCGCGTTGACGTAAAGTATGCTGGAATCCATGGAAACCGCGCCCGCCATGAAGGAAGCGTTACCGCCGCTGCCGCTCAAGCCTTGTCCATATTCCCAATAGTTATCACCGCCCTCGCCGCCGGTTACGGCGAAAGAGGCAGTTTGATAGGTCGAGGTCAAGGCCAGGGGCCCGCCCAGTGAAACCCAAGCGTTCCCGCCGTTTCCGCCGTTCGTAGCATAGGAACCGCCCCCGTAGCCGCCTTCCACCGTTACCGTGCTGGAATCAATGGTGGGATCGCTGGTCCACAAAGTCGCGTCCCCGCCGTTACCACCCGCCGCCAGGTTATAATCGTCAAGCTCCATAGCCGCCGATCACATTGAGATGCGGGAAGGCGCGCCTAACTCTTAGTTTTGGTAATAGGCGTTGGAAGTCAGGGTCAGACCGCCGAGGGAAACCCAGACTGAACCGCCTGAGCCCTCCGTTACCCCCGCTTCGCCATAACCAAATCCATAACCTTCGCCGTAGTAGCTGCCGGCGTTACCGCCCGCGACGCTGATGTTGCCCGAATCAACCGACACCGGTCCCGCGGAATATAAGCTTGCCCATCCGCCGTTTCCAGCCACGCCTTCCTCGTCGTCCCAAGCTCCCATTACCGCCCACCACGTTCAGGAAGGAGCTATAGCCGAATTCGGTGGTGTTGTAATTGTTGGAGGTCAGGTCAGGCTTCCCAAGGAAGCCATGGCGTTTCCGCCCGACCCTTCCGACTGGGCTGTCAGCCGAGCCATAGCCGAATAATCGTCGTTATGCTCCGGCGTTAGCCGCCCAGACGTTGATATAGGCCGAATCCATCGAAACGGCGCCTGAGACCACGATCAAGCCCGCGTTACCGCCATTACCGGCCACACCCGGGTCGTCATAGTAATTACCGTTTCCACCCCATCCGCCGGTGATGTTGACATAGGAATCTTAATAGGTCGAGTTGACCGTCAGCCCGGAACCAATCGACACGAAGGCATTGCCGCCGTTGCCGCCGTTGGCTCCTAGGAATAACCCGCCGTTGCCGGCGTTGACGGACAAGGTGCTGGAATCCATGGAAACCGCGCCCGTGGAGTACAGAAGCGCGTCACCACCGTTTCCGCCATTGGCAAAGCAGAATAGAGGAGTCAATCATTCGCGCCCGTACCACCTTCCACATTGAAGGAAGAGGCCGTACTATTCCCGTCATTCCAATAGCCATAAGAAGTCATCGTTAGGCCGTTGAGAAAGGCCGAAGCCGTTCCGCCCGATCCTTCCGTTTGGCCCGCTTGTCCATAGCCAGAACCGGCGTCCCCGCCAAGCACATCGATATAGCTGGAATCGACCGAGACCGCGCCCGCGGACAGGCCCGCATAACCCCCGTTACCGCCCAGCGCCGCATAATCGTCATAAGCGCCATTACCGCCTTCCACATTCACGTAAGCGGTATCGCCGTTGTCATTGTAGTTGTAATTGTCGGAGGTCAGATTCAGGTTGCCCATGATAGCTTCGGCGTTTCCACCTGATCCTTGCGTTTGTCCCGCCACGCCGTAGCCGTATTCACCCGCGTTCCCGGCTTGGACATTGATATAAGAAGAATCCGCCAAAACCGCGCCCGAGACCACCAGACCGGCGTTGCCGCCGTTGCCCGCTAAACCCGATGCTATTTCGTCGTAATCGCCATAACCGCCAATACCGCCAGTGATGTTCACATAAGAATTGTAATAGGTCGAATTGACCGTCAGCCCGGAACCAATTGACACGAAGGCGTTCCCGCCGTTGCCACCGTTGGCACCCGAGGATACTCGCCGTTTCCGGCGTTGACGGACAAGGTGCTGGAATCGATCGAGACCGCGCCAGTCGAATAAAGAAGCGCGTCCCCACCATACCGCCATTGGCGTAGGAATACATCATAGCCACCCGACCCACCTCCACATTAAAGTAAGAGGGAGTGCTTTCTTCGTCATCCCAATAGGCGTTGGAAGTCATGTTAGGCCGTCGAGGTAAGCCGAAGCCGTACCGCCCGATGCTTCCGTAACGCCCGCTTCCCCAAACCATATCCGGCGTCTCCACCGATAACATTGATATAGCTGGAATCCACCGAGACCGCACCGGCGCGGACAGGTTCCCATAGCCTCCATTGCCGCCCACAGCCTCATAGTCACTATAAGCGCCGTAGCCGCCTTCCACATTTAGGTAAGCGGTGCCGCCGTTTAAGTTGTAATTATAATTATCGGAGACCAAATTCACGTCGCCCAGGTAGGCATCGGCGTTTCCGCCCGAACCTTCCGTTTGTCCCGCCACGCCATAACCGTAGTCAGCGGCGTTCCCGGCTTGGACATTAACATAGGATGAATCGGCGGAAGTCGTTCCCGTCACCAAGACCGCGTTGCCGCCGCTACCGGCTAGGCCCGGGGCGCTATAGTACTGCGCGTATCCACCTTGGCCGCCTAAGACACTCAAGGAAGACTCGTAGTAATTATTCGTGCTGAGGGACAGGTTCCCGCCAATTCCCACGCCGGCGTTCCCGCCATTGCCACCATTACCGCCGTCGGAGTCAGCTCCGGTACCGGCTGCCACCGTGATGTTGCTGGAATCCTGGGAAACAGCGCCCGTGGAGATTAAAGTCGCGTCTCCACCGTTGCCGCCATTTCCATAGTTATTTTCGTATCCGCCCGCGCCACCCTGGACCAAGAGACTGCCCTGGACGCCGTTGGAATTTTGGTAGTAATCATTGGAGGTCAAGGCCAGGCCGCCCAGGGAAACCCCAGCGTTGCCGCCCGCACCTTCCGTCACGCCCGCCAGGCCATAACCGGAGCCGCCGTTGCCGGCCGTCACAGCCAAGGAACTGGAATCAGCCGACAAGGTGCCCGCCACATTCAAGGTCACCGAGCCGCCGTTACCGCCAACCCCGCCGATACCGGAAATGCCGTCCGTCGTCGTGGTCCCGTCATAGTCATTACCCCAAACGGAGTCGCCGTAACCGCCGTTGCCGTAACCGATATTTCCATAACCGATGGACCCGGCATATCCGCCGTTACCGCCGTTACCAGCGGTCAAAGTCAAGGCCGAATCACTCACCGTCAAATTGGAGCCAAAATCAGCTTCCGTATCGCCGCCATTGCCGCCATTGCCACCGTTACCCGCGTTGCCGCCGAAGCCATTGCCGCCATAACCATCGCCGCCTTGGCCATATCCGTAATAATCATAATTAATGGAGTACCCGTAGTAACCAGCTCCGCCATAACCATATCCGCCCCAACCACCTCCACCGTTACCGCCGTTACCGCCATTACCGCCATTACCCGCGGTCAAGCTCAGGATCGAATTGGTCACATAGGCCTGACCCCCGGGAGACACCAG
>CAWKIF010000104.1:0-9379 GCA_963849485.1 candidate division FCPU426 bacterium
CCGAAGTCAGAAGCTCTATCCAATTGAGCTATGGGCACAATTTACCAATAAACCTGAAAACACATTCTCCAATAATCCGCGGGCATATTGTAGGGCCTACCTGGCCCTGAAGGGAGCTGACACATTTTCTTATTTGGCGTGTTGTTTACCAGATAACTGAGTTTGTTTACCAGGTTGGTGGGCACTGTTTACCACCTGGATTGTTTAACACCTTTAGGCAGGATGTTTACCACCTTTGGACAAGTCTGTTTACCAGCTAATCGTGCTTGTTTAACAGGTAAGTGAGCGTTGTTTACCAGTCAACGGGTTTGTTTACTACCTTTCCGGCTCTGTTAACCAGCTTCGGAGCCCCTGTTAATCAGGTTTGCGGGTGCCGTTAACCAGCTTTGGGGCACTGTTAACCAGGTTTGCCGGACCGTTAACCGGCTTCGGTGCTCTGTTAACCAGGTTCGCCGGTGTCGTTAACCAGCTGTGGTGGATTTTTAAATTTATTAACTAAAGGTTTAAAAGCCGCGAAGCGAAGGCGAACGTAGTCGGCCGTCCAGCGGCCTTGGGTGTCGCATAGGGAGGGGCGAAGGGTTTGCTGAACCTCATCCAAAAAGGCATCCACCTCCCCGGGGGACAAGGCTTCCAGATAGCTTTTACGGAAGGTGCGAAGCCAGGTTTTCATGTCCGTTGGGAGGGGGGTGGGTCGGGAAAAATGGTTGAGGTAGGAAACCCGAAAACCCCGTTTTTCCAAGAGCGCCCGGTATTCCTCGGGGAAGGGTAGTAGTTGGGGTCGGTTACCTTTTCCAGTAACCCCCTCTTTTGGAGGGCCAGGCGGGTGGCGGTCTCGATTTGGGCGATATTGCCCTTTCCGCCCATTTCGGCCACGAACCGTCCGCCGGGTTTGAGGGCCCTCCACACGCCGTCGATGACCTTCTCTGGCTGTTTCATCCAGTGCAAGGCGGCGTTGCTGAAGACGGCGTCGAATTCATTGTCAAAGGTGAGGGCTTGGCCATCCATCAGGCGGGCATCGATTCCCAAGGCCTGGGCGGCCTTCAGGAATTCGGGGCTCGAATCCACGCCCACAACCACACAACCGAGATCGGCGAGTTTTTTGGTCAAAACCCCATCGCCGCAACCCAGGTCGAGGATGCGCTCGCCGGGCCGGGGTGCCAGGAGGTCGACCACACCCGATCCGAGGTTGGTGACGAACCGGGCGTTTTGGCCGTAATCTTTCGGGTTCCAGGTTTGAGGGGTCAATTTGAGCTTTTGGGTAGGTCCCGGTTGAAATGAGGGATCTCGTTGGGGATGGGTAGATGGATTTCGACCAGACCCTTGATAAGGCCTTCCTCCACCCAAGGCGCCTGCCAGATGAATTTCTTTTTCCCGTTTTTCTCGATGGTATAAATATTCGGTGAGCCATCTTTCAGCATTTCCCGAATCCGGTGATTGGATTCCTCCAAATGGCACCCAAAAAGGCTTTTTCCTACCAGGTCTTTGCCGCCTTGGTCCTTGAAGGATTCGGCCGAATGGGCGTTCATGTAGAGAATGACGCCTTCGTTATCGCAGACGGTGACGCCCGCTTCGATCTGATCCAGCCATTGGAAATTCATATTTTCACCACCTTTTAAAATGTTTTGGAAGTTCCGGCGGGTGGTGAAGGATAGCCATAGCGCCGGAACGGATTAACTCTTCCTCAGAACCAAAGCCCCAGGTGACTCCCACGGCCCCGACGCCGTTTTTCTTGGCGCCGATCATGTCGTGTTCCCGGTCGCCGACCATATAGACGGGAGAGACGAGGTTTTCTGTTTTTAGGAGATATTCGATCAATTCTCCTTTGTCGGAATGGATTCCATCCGCCGTACAGCCGAAGACGCCTTTAAACAAGCGGTCCATTTTGTAATGTTCCACGATCCGTTGGGCGAAGGGCTGGAGCTTGGAGGTGGCCACGTAGAGGTTGAAGGAGACATAAAGCGCCGACAGGCTTTCCGGGATGCCGTCGTAAACCCGGTTCTCGAACAGGCCGGATCGGCCGTATTCTTCCCGGTAGATTTTCAAAGCCTGGAGCCCAAGGGCACTATCGCCCCCGGCCAGTTTGGCGAGGGAATGTTCCAAAGGCGGTCCCACGCACCAGCGAAGATCCGCCGATTCCTCCAGCGGGAACCCGACGTGGTCCATGGCGTAACGGATGCACCGGAAAATACCTACCTGGTTGTCCGTCAAGGTCCCATCCAGGTCAAAAAGGATGGTGCCTTGAGGGGCCAAGGGGGTTAAAACCCTCTGACGTAAGGAAGTTTTTTGGCCACCTCGGCGGTTTTGGAAGCGTTGGCCAAGAGCAATCCGGTGGAATCCCAGGTGCCGTTCATCAAGGCGTTACGCTTGGACTCGTGGATGTCGAATTGCAAATATTCTTTTTCCTCGGCCAACAGGGTTTTCTTTTCCAAATCCAGCATGAACTTCATTTGCGGCTTTTCCTTGGCCAGGGTTTGGAGCTTCATCATCTCCCCATGGTTGACCGTCGCGGTGGGGATACCCAGCATGGTGCAGTTGCCCGCGAAAATCTCGGCGAAGGATTCCCCGATGATAGCCCGGATGCCCCAGCGCATCAGGGCCTGGGGGGCGTGCTCGCGCGAGGAGCCGCATCCGAAATTCTGGTTCACGAGAAGGATATGGGCGCCCTGGAACTGGGGCAGGTCGAAGGGATGTCCCTTGGGTTTTCCCTCGGCGTCGAAACGCTCGTCATAGAAGGGGTATTGGCCCATGTTGGTGAAGGTGATTTCCTTCAAATAACGGGCCGGGATGATGCGGTCCGTGTCGATATCGTTTCCCTCGATGGGTATGGCTTTCCCTTCGATTTGAGTGATCTTGCTCATGTTCGACCTCCAACTTTTAGATATTAGCGGTTGGCGGTTAGTTAAAGATGTTAACCAACAGCCAAAAGCTATCAGCTATCTGCTTTCTTTTGTTTATTTCATCATTTCCCGGACGTCCGCTACTTTGCCCTCAATCGCGGCCGCGGCCACCATGGCGGGGCTCATCAGCATGGTGCGCCCCTCCTTGCTTCCTTGCCGGCCGATGAAGTTTCGGTTGGACGAGGAGGCCGAAATTTCCTTGCCCCTCAACTTGTCGGGGTTCATGGCCAGGCACATGGAACAGCCCGCCTCCCGCCACTCGAACCCGGCCTCGGTGAAGATCTTGTGCAGGCCCTCTTTCTCGGCTTCCAGCTTCACCTTTTGCGATCCCGGCACCACGAAAGCCCGAACCGACTTGGCCACGTGGCGGCCCTTGGCCACCTTGGCCGCTTCCCGCAGGTCGCTGATGCGCCCGTTGGTGCAGCTGCCGATGAAAGCCACGTCGATGGGCGTGCCCTTGATGGGCTGCCCTGGCTTCAGGTCCATATGCTTGTAGGCCAGCTCCACCGTCTTAACTTCGTCGGCGGAAAAGCGGCTGACTTCCGGCAATTTTTCACTCACTCCTACCGACTGGTCAGGGGTGATGCCCCAGGTCACGATAGGTTCGATGTCGGCGGCGTCAAAGTTGACCACGTCGTCATAGACCGCGTCCTTGTCCGAGGCCACGGATTTCCAGTAGGCAAGGGCCTTTTCCCATTTTTCACCCTGGTCCCCCTTCGCTGAAGCTTCGGGGGATGTACCAGGTGCAAATTTCCTACCCTTCATGTAGTCAAAGGTGGTCTGGTCGGGGTTCACGTAGCCCACCCGGGCGCCGCCCTCGATGGCCATGTTGCAGACGGTCATGCGCTCTTCCATGGTCATGGCGTCAAAAACACTGCCGCCGTACTCGTAGGCGTAGCCGATGCCGCCCTTCACCCCCAGCTTTTGGATGACGTAGAGGGTGACATCCTTGGCGGTAACCCCGGGCTTCAACTTGCCGTTCACGTTGACCCGGCGGACCTTCAAGGCGTCCATGGCGAGGCACTGGGTGGCCAAGACATCCCGCACCTGCGAGGTGCCGATGCCGAAGGCCAGGGTGCCAAAGGCCCCGTGGGTGGAGGTATGGGAATCGCCGCAGGCGATGGTCATGCCTGGCTGGGTCAAACCCTGCTCGGGCCCCACGATATGCACGATGCCCTGGTTGCCCGACTTGAAGTCGAAGAAGGAGACGCCGAACTTTTTCACGTTGTGTTCGATGGCCCCCATCATCTGCTCGGCCTCGGCGTCGGCGAAGGGCCGCGCCTGGCTTTGGGTGGGCACGATATGGTCCACCGTGGCGAAGGTGCGGCTGGGGTAGGCGATCTTCAGGCCCTTCTCGCCCACCATGTCGAAGGCCTGGGGGCTGGTGACCTCGTGGATCAGGTGAAGCCCGATAAAGAGCTGGTACTGGCCGGTGGGGAGCTTGTCCACCACGTGGGAATCCCAGACTTTGTTGTAAAGGGTGCCTTTGGCCATAAGAACCTCGCTTGTTGGATTTGACAGGGGAAGGATAGGCCGGGTTCACCTATTTGTAAAAGATATAGTTAATATGATATATATAGTTATTAACTATACTAAAGGGTGGCCCGGAGAGGGTGTGTCTTTTAAGAACACTCTTACCCTAGGATATTCACTTTCTTGGGGGGGGATCGGCACTCTACCGACCTCCAATTAATTTTTAAAAGGTAGGTCGGCATGGCGAAGCGAAGGGTCGTTGTTACGGGGCTAGGCACGGTGAACCCCCTGGGGGACACGGTGGAGGGAAGCTGGAAAAGGATCCTGGCGGGGGAATCGGGGGTCGGCCCCATCACCCTTTTTGACGCGGCCTCCAGCCCCGTGCGCATCGCGGCGGAGGTGAAGGATTTTGACGTCACCCGGCCCCTGGCCCAGCCCTTAGAACCTTTCCCGGACGGGGAACCCTTGACCCAGGCCCTCCCCTCTAAGGACGTTCGCCGCTACGGCCGGTATGGGCAGTTAGGCATTTACGCCGGTATCCAGGCCTACCTGGACTCCGGCCTCGACGCCCACCGGAAAAGCATTCCCGCCGAGAAAATGGGAGTCAACGTGGGCGTGGGCCTGGGCGGTCTGCCTGAGATCCAATCGGTCTACGACGAGTTCAAGGAAAAGGGATACCGCCGCATCACCCCTTTTTTCGCCCTGCAGGTCCTTTCCAACATCCCCGCGGGGGAACTGAGCATCCTTCTCAATTTGAAGGGGCCCAACCATTGCAACGTGACGGCCTGCGCCTCCAGCGCCCATTCTATCGGCGAGTCCATGCGGCTGATCCAGCGGGGCGAGGCCGACGTGATGCTGGCGGGCGGGGCCGAGTCGGTGGTTTGCGAGCTGGGCATCGGCGGCTTCGCCGCCATGAAGGCCCTCTCCCAGCGCAATGACGACCCGAAATCCGCCTCCCGGCCCTTTGACCGGGACCGGGACGGTTTCGTGATGGGGGAAGGGGCCACGGTGTTGGTGCTGGAAGAATTTGAAAGGGCCAAAAACCGGGGCGCCAAAATTTACGGGGAGTTGGCCGGGTATGGCGCCACCTCCGACGCCTACCACCTGACCGCTCCCACGCCGGACGGCGAGGGGGCGGGACGGGCCATGTTCATGGCCCTGGAGGACGCGGGGATCCAGGTCGGCCAGGTCGATTACGTGAACGCCCACGCCACTTCCACGCCCCCGGGGGACCTGGGGGAGTCGGCCGCCATCGCCCGGGTCCTGGGCCGGGGCCGCAAAACCCCCTTGGCCGTTTCCTCGACCAAGTCCATGACGGGCCACATGCTGGGGGCGGCGGGGGCCACGGAGGCCCTTTTCTCCCTCTTGGCCCTTCGGGACCAGGTGGCCCCCCCGACGGCCAATCTTGAAAACCTGGACCCGGCCTGCGAGGGACTGGGATTAAATTTCGTCCCCCGGAAAGCCCAACCGGCAACCATGAAGTACGCGCTTTCCAACAGTTTTGGGTTCGGCGGGACCAACGGATGTTTGGTCTTCGCGAGAATCTAAGGGGCCATGGCATCGGGTAATCAGTCGAAGTCTCTCTAAGGCGGAACCTATGGAAACTCACCAGCTCCGGTACTTCCTGGCCGTGGCCCAGACCGGGCTTTTCACGGCGGCCGCCAAGGCCTCCAACGTGTCCCAGCCTTCCTTGAGCATTCAGGTCGCCAAACTGGAAGATGAGCTGGGAGGGCCGCTTTTCGAGCGCACCCGAAGGGGGGGGCGTCTCACGGCCCGGGGGGAAACCTTTTTGCCCCGGGCGAAGATGATCCTGGAGCAGATGGAATCGGCCCGGGAAGATGCCCAGGCCCTTTCCGGCCTCACCTTGGGCAAGGTCAGCTTGGGTTGCATGCCCACCACGGGTGCCCATTTGTTGCCGCCCATCCTCACGGCTTTCCGCAAGGCCCATCCAAAGATACAAGTCCACCTCAAGGAAGAGTCCTCCCCCAACCTGACGCTGGCTTTGGAACAGGGGGAGGTGGAACTGGCCATCATGGACGAGGCGGGCTTGCGCCCCGGGTTGGACCACCAGACCATCCTGGCCGAGGAACTTCTTTTGGCGCTTCACGCCAAGCATCCCCTGGCAGGGAAGAAGAGCCTTACCTTGAAGCAGGTGGCGGAAGAACCTTTCATTTTGATGAAGACCGGCCACGGTTTTCGGCAGATCACCCTGGACTTGTTCCGCCAGGTGGGGCTGGAGCCTAAGGTGGTTTTTGAGAGCGGGGGCATTGAGACCGTGCAGGCCCTGGTGGCCTCGGGGTTGGGGATCAGCCTAGTGCCAAAGATGGTGGCCAAATTCCCGGGCGTGGTGTACCCCGCGATTTCCCATCCCAAGGCGGAAAGAACCCTTTCTCTCGCCTGGCGCAAAAAGGCGCCTTTTTCCCCGGCGGCGTTGGCCCTTAAAACCGTCCTCACGAAATTATTCAAGGTTTAACCCCAGGGTCATTGCTTTTCCTATAGGTAGATTCTTAGCATTTTCCCTGTACAAATAAGCAAAAGATAAAACCACGACAGTTTCCACCGCCAAGACGCCAAGGAAGACTTTTAAATCATTTTGGTTTTCTAATCCGTTGTAGTTCTTAGCGGCCTTCGCGTCTTCGCGGTGAAATGGGTTTTTGTTAAGACTCAAAAGGGGAGAAAAAAATGTACCGATTCACCATAAAACATTTATTGAAATCGGCACTATACCAACCTCCTTTTTTTATAATTTCATTTAATGGAGGGTTGGCATGAAAATAGGCATCATCGGTTCTGGAGTCGTCGCGCAGACTTTGGGCAAGAAGCTGGTAGAGCTAAGCCATGAAGTTTACCTGGGGACCCGCGACCCCAAGAAGCTGGACGAGAAAAAGAATATGGCAGGAACCCTCACCGAGTGGCTGGCCTCGGTCCAAAACCCTTCGAGCGGCCCTTCGGGCCCCTCAGGGCATGGCAAAGCCCAGGTGGTCACATTCAAGGAAGCGGCCCACCAGGGGGAGCTTTTAATCAATGCCACCCACGGCCAGGCTTCGGTGGAAGCCCTGCATCTCGCCGATGCGGGAAACGTCGGGCCGAAGGTGCTTATCGACACGGCCAATGAATTGGATTTCAGCAAGGGCAAGCCCCAGGCCCTGGCTAGCTCGGCCCGTTCGGTGGCGGGGAACATCCAGTCCGCATTCCCCAACCTCAAGGTGGTGAAATCCCTCAACACCATCGCCGCGCCCATCATGGTGAGCCCCCAGATGATCAAGGGCGGGGACCACACCATCTTCATGGCGGGCAACGACCCGGCCGCCAAACTGAAGGTGGCCGAGCTTTTGAAATCCTTCGGCTGGACGGACATCATGGACCTGGGGGATATTTCCGCCGCCCATGGACCCGAGATGTATATGGGTATGTGGGTTTCACTCTATACGTCCCTTCAGAACGGCATGATCAATATCAAGGTCCAGCGCTAAAAGGGACTGGTTACCTCCCGGTCATTACTTGAAGAAATCCTCCCTTGACCCGAACCTATGTTTATAGGGTTTAAAAACTTTTAAGGAGGTTTCCATGGTAAAGATCAGGCTATCGCAAGACCGGGGGATTGCGGATCACGGCTGGTTGAAAAGTCTCCACACTTTTTCCTTTGGCGATTATTACGACCCCGAATTCCATGGTTTCCGCACCCTTCGTGTCATCAACGAGGACCGGGTGGAGCCCGGGCAGGGCTTCGGCCGCCATCCCCATGACAACATGGAAATTTTGAGTTATGTGATCGAAGGAAACCTGGAACACAAGGACAGCATGGGAACGGGTTCGGTCATCAAGGCCGGGGACGTGCAGGTCATGAGCGCGGGAACGGGCATCACCCACAGCGAGTTCAACCCCTCCGCCAAGGAGAGGGTGCATTTTCTCCAAATCTGGATGTTCCCCGACCAAAAGGGCCTGAAACCCCGTTATGACCAAAAGCATTTTTCGAACGAGGACAAACAAGACCGATTTCGGTTAATCGGGTCGAAGGAAGGCAGGGATGGATCGGTGGTCATCCATCAGGATATTGACCTCTATGCCTCGCGCTTGGGGAAGGGTAAAGACCTGACCCATTCCATTCGTACCGGGGCGGGCTTTTGGCTTCATGTGGTGGAGGGAGGGATGAAAGCTAATGGGATGCAGATACAGGCGGGCGACGCACTCTACGGGGAGGATGAAAAATCCTTAGATCTTTACGCGGACTCCGAGTCCGAATTTCTTTTATTCGATATCGGAAAGGTGCGGGAACCGGTTTAAAAGGGATAATCAACATTTTCTAAAAACTTTGTCCACGAAGGGTCCCCATCGTGGACAACCCTTTTCCCGTAAATAAGCTCGTTTTTACCCTAGTCACGATCACAGCTGATGTGTGATGGTAGGAGTTTTAACAAAACAATTTACTCATTAAGAATAAATCCCATCTTCCCCTTCCCATGGGCAGTTATATTTTTGATCCCAGTTTTATCGAGTAATATTCTTTTCCTTTTTTCTCTATTTTCTAAAAATTGCTGAACACATTTGAAACCATCAACCATAATAGGACCATCTGTGTTTATATCAGGCTGGTTTTCACTCTCAATTTTATCTCTTAGATCATAGTAATCCTTATATTCTTGATATAAAGAATCTAGACATAATCTTCTATCGTTTGGGTCTAATAAACCCGCTTCCTTTAATTCCTCATCATTCTGTTTATCAATCGCTTGCCATTCATGTTTTTTTTCATCCGCTTCAGTACCCCAATCTTGTTCATTTAATTTTTCCCAGACAAGAAAATTACCATATCTCTTGTACAAATCTTCCCCAAATATTTTCCGTAATTCCGAAGGAAGAGTTTTTAACTTTGATTTCAGCCCTACAACCCGATCCTCAACTTTCTTTTTTTCCGAATCATTTTTCGCATTTTGAAATTCAGAAGAAGTACCACGAAATTCAAGTTGGGTCTCGGATACATCCTGCATAAATGAAAGTAATTTTTGTTG
>CAWKIF010000105.1:0-4936 GCA_963849485.1 candidate division FCPU426 bacterium
TCCCCGGTTTCAAGAACCCACTTTTGTCCGATCCTATGCTCAAGCGGTTGGCCGGGAACCAACCCGTCCTTTTGCCGGTATATGCGGGGGATTTCGGCACCCTTCACCAGTCTGTTTTCATCCCCATCTCCAAGGAATCCGTGCTTCAGGTGGACGTCATACGAAATTTTTGGAAGTCCTGAGGCGGTTCCGGAATTATTCCCTCTCCCTGGGACTTGCCGGCTTCCTGATCAGCGCCCTGGTCAGCGCCCTTGTCGCCCGGACCGTATTGAAACCCGTTGGAAGCGTAACCCGGTTGGCCCAGGAAGTGACCGAGGGCCGTTATCCCCTTTTGCCCATGGTACCCGTCGGACGGGAAGATGAACTGGGCCAATTGGAAAATTCACTCCTACGGATGGCTTTTCAGATCAAAACGCGTGAAGAGGAATTGTCGGGTTTAAAAAAAGCGGCTGAAGAACAGGCGGACCAAATGAAGGAAATCGCAGGTGGTATTGCGCACGAGGTCCGAAATCCCCTGGGGATCATTGGGGGCGAAGCGGAATGGGTTGAGCGAATGACCACTCACCTGCCGGAAGTGACGCCTGCGATTCAAAAAATTCAAAGTCAAGTAAAAGCCCTGAACCATTTGGTCACGGTTTTTTTGGAGTATAGCCGGGTCATTCAAGTGAAGGGTGAACCGCTGGATTTGGCGGATATCCTCTCCGAACTGAGGGATATCCTCGAGTCCTCAGGTTCCCGACAGAAGGTCGTCATTAAAGTGGAAACAAGCCCTTGTGGAAAAATAGCGGGCGATAAGGCCCTTCTTTCCAACAGCCTTTACAACCTTGGATTAAACGCACTTCAAGCGATGCCTCAGGGAGGCGTATTGATCCTCCGGCTGAGGGAAGAGGGGGCTTTAGCCCTTGTGGAGGTGGAAGACAATGGGCCCGGGATTACCGCGAAAATGCTACCCCATCTTTTCAAGCCTTTTTACACGAATAAAGTTTCGGGCACGGGGTTGGGCCTGGCCTTCGCGCAAAAAGTGGCTCAATCCCATGGAGGGAAAATCACAGCCGCAAATCTTGATTCCGGAGGGGCCCTGTTCCGGGTTTATTTGCCCCTATTGAAAGGTTCCTGATGGCCAGCATATTGATCGTTGACGACAAGAAAGACATGCTGGAAATGCTCCAGCGTCACCTCGAAAAATGGGGGCATAAAAGCCTTGCCGCTTCCTCCGCCGAGGAAGCTCTTGAGGTTCTCAACAGTGAAAAAGTCGAGGTTCTTCTTACGGACCTCAAAATGCCGGGAATGAACGGGTTGGAGCTCCTGCGCCAAGCCAGGGCAAAACAACCGGAACTCCAAGTGCTGATCATGACCGCTTATGGCACGGTGGATGACGCGGTCGCAGCCATGCATGCGGGCGCTTTTGATTTTATCCTGAAGCCTTTCACCATGGATCAGCTCCAAATAAAAATCGACCGGTGCTTTCAAGTAAACATGTTGAAAGGGCAAAACCAAAGGTTGATGGAAGAATTGTCCCTTTACCAGGGACGTATGGTCGGCAAAAGCCAAGCCATGCAACAGGTCTACGACATCATCCGAAAGGTGAGCGACGCCAAAACCACGATCCTGATCGAGGGCGAAAGCGGGACTGGGAAGGAACTGGTGGCCCAAGCCATTCATGAAAGCAGTCCCTGGAAAGATGCGCCCTTCGTGAAGGTGCATTGTGCGGCCCTGGCACCGACTCTCTTGGAGAGCGAGCTTTTCGGCCATGAGAAGGGTGCTTTTACCGGGGCCCATGAACGCAAGATCGGCCGGTTTGAGTTGGCCCAGGGGGGAACCCTGCTCCTGGATGAGGTTTCAGAAATTCCGATGGAAACCCAGGTCAAGCTCCTCCGGGTCTTACAGGAAAGGGAGTTTGAAAGGGTGGGCGGAACCCAATCCATTCACGTCGATTTGCGGGTAATCACGGCCTCCAATAAGGATCTCAAACATCTGGTCGCAAATGCATCTTTTCGCGAGGACCTCTATTACCGATTGAACGTGGTGACCATAAAGCTCCCCCCTACGAGAGCGCCCGGAAGATATTCCTTTGCTGGTGGAGAGTTTTATTGAGCGTATTTGCAGACAGGTTGGCCGGCCGCGCAAGCGCCTGAGTGGCGAGTCCATGAAAATCTTGCAGGCCTACCCATGGCCGGGCAACGTCAGGGAGATGCAAAACCTTCTTGAACGGGCCATTGTCCTGTCGGACCAGGAAGAATTAAATGTCATGCCTGAAAAGGCGGACGTAGCCTTGCTTCCCAGCGCCTTAAAAGGGGATTTGGTAAGAACCTTGGAAGAGTTGGAAAAAACGCTCATTTCACAAGCCCTGAAGGACGTGAATGGTGTCATCAGCTACGCCGCAAGGCAATTAGGGGTATCCCGTTCGGCCCTTCAATACAAGATTGGAAAATATAAACTGGAAGGCCAATGCCGTGAAAAACCGTGAAATGAATTTGAGATTTTTGGTGATCCTTGCGCCCCTATTTTGTTTTTTGATGAGACCGGCCATGAGCCAAGACTCGGTGGGGATTACGTCGTCCGAGAAAATTTTTCAAGCCGCCGTTGCCGACTTGAACTCGCAGAAATACCAGGAGGCCGAAAAGAAGTTTGAAACTGTCCTTTCCTCGGACCCCGACAACCTGAAGGCCCATTATTACTTGGGCCTGATCAAGTATGAGCAACAACTCTTGCCAGAGGCCGAGACGCTGTTTAAATGGGTGCGAAGACAGGTGCCGAAGATGCCGGTGATCCATTATTATCTCGGACGCATCGCCTATGACCGGAAAAACTGGGACGAAGCCTTGAAGGAAATGGAAACGGCCCACCGATTGGATCCCGAATTTTCCATGGCTTGTTATTACTTGGGATTAATTTATTACCAAAAAAAAGATTTATCGAACGCCGCAGGCTAAATTCCAAGAATCGGTTAAGTTGGAACCGAACCTCTCCCACGCTCACTATGGCTTGGCCTATCTGTTGTTTCATGATTTGAAAAATCCTGACGGCGCCCTTTCGGAAATAAAAGCCGGCCTTAAGGGAAAATTAGACTCGGAACTCCGGAAGAAGTTTCTCTTACTTGGAAGGGATATCGACCCGTCCTTTAATGGTCGCTTTGATAAGGCCCAAAATCAGCCGAAACCCAGCGATTCCTGGCCTTTGCCCCCCCGGTTCGCAGGGATGCGGGCTCTCCCCCCGGATGCTCCGCCCTTTGATACTCGTTTCTTTTATATGCCGGATTTCGAAAAGAGACCTTTCCCCCCGGGGAAGGATTTCAGCGGCATCAAGCAGTCATCCTTCAATAATCCCATGGAGCGGTTAAAAAAAGATTTGGGGCTGACGGACGACCAATGTGATCAACTCAAAGCCAATTTGAAGACTCACCTTAAAGAAGGTAAATCCATCGGTGAAAAAATGAAATCGGACGTTCAAACCGTCAAAAAAGATCTGTCCGATAACGCCCCTGAAAAAAAGTTGACCCTCGACCTCGAAAAATATTCCGAAGATCATACGGCATGGGAGGATTCGGAAAGTGCGTTTCGCAAAAATAATGAGTCAATATTAACGCTGAAACAACGGGCACAAATGACATTGGACGTGCCGGGGATGGGCGTGGCGTCCAGTTCCTTTTTTGATCCAATGGTTCCCAGCCGAAAAGACATTCCCCTTGAAACCTCCGGGCAAAGCTTGGATGGCCCCGGGAAATAACCTCGAAAATTGATCGTTTGGATCCCCTTTTACTTGAACAATGATGTTTCGTTTTTTATTCCTCCCGGTTATCGCCAAACCATTCCCTTTCGATTTACCCCAAGGATGGAAATAAAGTTTCTATAACCAAATTTGGGCAGCTTAACCAAAAATAATTATTATTTTGCCATGGAGGGGCCTAAAGGGTGGTTTTTTTAAGATTTTTCATTGGTATGGGATTTGCTTTAACTTACAACCGTCGTTAGAAAACAAAAGGAGTTCGTTATGAGTTCAATTTCTTCCATCGGGTTGTCGAATAGCTCGTCCAATCCCTATTCGACAAAAACCACCACATTAGGGGCGACGCTGATGCAGGAACTTGAGGGCGAATTGCAGGAGCTTTCATTGCTCGAAACATCCTCCGGAAGTTCCTCGGATTCCTCCAGCGGAACCTCGTCCACTTCCAAGGGATCTTCGACAACTTCCACGACAGGGAGCACCGCCAGCGAAATATCGAAGACCCTTAAACTCATCGAGGAAATTTTGGCCCTGCTGGCAATGGAAGGAAGCATAGTTTCGGCGTCAACCTTAAGTGCCTATGCGACTTCTCTCGCAACTTCGACCAATCAGTCGAATTCCCAGTCGACCGCGGCGGCTGAGAACACGATCAATTCTTTGGCTTAGGAGTTTAAGGCTGGAAAAGATCCAATTTAGCTTGTGAGAATTGGGTAGGGTACCTCTTTCCCGGCATAAACCGCCAGCAGTAAAGGAACAGGATGTTATCGCGAAAGGGAGGTAATCCATGAGTAGCGTCTCAAGTGTCAATAACTCCAGTAGCGCTCTGGCCAGTGCGTTGTCAAGCGTGACGGGGAGCAGCAGCCAATTCGTATCGGAAAACACTTTTTTAACCCTTCTGATTACGCAACTGAAAAACCAGGATCCTTTGAATCCCCAGGATTCCAGTCAGTTTGTTTCGGAATTAGCTTCATTTTCATCCTTGGAGCAAATGACGTCGATGAATACGACTTTGCAAACCGTTTTGGATAATTCGTCGACGAGTTTGATCGGCCAAAACGTGACGCTCTTGGATTCTTCCGGCAATCTGGTCCAGGGAACAGTTCAGGGGATTGTGTATTACTCGAACACGCCGGCGGTTCAGGTCAACGGGACAAATTATCCCCTGTCGGATATCCAGAATGTGGGTAATGTCGATTCTTCAGCTTCCCAGGGT
>CAWKIF010000106.1:0-8023 GCA_963849485.1 candidate division FCPU426 bacterium
TGGCCCGTTTGGCGGGTGTGCCCAAACCGGTAGTGGAGCGGGCCAAGAAGATTCTAACCTCCCTGGAATCGGGAACCGGCCTCAAGGCCAGCAAAAGCCCCATCAGTGAGGCAGAGACGGCAGACTTGGCGGCGGCAGAACCTTCTGTTTTGGATCCCAAACCGCATTCCCAGCTTTCCTTTTTCGGACAGGCCGGAGCCCACCCGGTTTTGGAGGAACTCAAGTCCATTGACCCGGACGACTTATCGCCCCGAGAGGCTTTAAACCTGTTGGTGGAGTGGAAGAAAAAACTTCAAGAATAACACTCAAACCATCCCGCCCCACCCTCGGCTTGATTATGGTGCTGTCAACCACCCCCCGTTTGACTAAAATAAGCAACCTGTCCGAATAAATTCCCCGTGGATCAACGCCCCTGCAAGGTGAGGTTGTGCTGAGAAAAGACGACAAAATCCAGAAAAAAACCTTTCCCTACGAATTGCCCGTAGAGATGGAAACCCGGGCCAATGGGCAGGTCGTGGCCCGTTGCCCCCTCTTGCCGGGGGTGCAGGGACAGGGCCGCAACGCCAAGGAGGCGATGGAACGCCTTAAAACCGTCATCGACCTCCACCTGACCACGGCCGCACCTGCCTTTTTCTCAGTACAGGAGAAATTCCAGGAAATTCCCACGCTCTACGCCCTTTCCGAATACAAGGGGGCCCTCTACGCGGCATCCGGCCGGGACAGCGTATTCCGATCCTCCAGCGGTACGCCTGGGAGTTTTAAGGGCGTCCCAGTGACAAAGGACCAGACCAAGTTCTTCCACCCCACTACCGACGCCGGGGAAGGGGCAGGGGACCTCACGACCCAGATTTACTGCCTCTGTTCCTACGCGCCCCCGGGGGCTGAGCCCTCCCTCTTTGCGGGTACCAATTTGAACGGCTCCATCTTCGCCACCCAGAACGGTGAAACCTGGAAAGAAGCCTTCACCACGGATGAGGACCGGGTGCATGCCCTCACGGTTTTCAAGAATCGCCTCTACGCGGGCACCAGTTCACAGGGGAGGGTAGTAGCCTTCGACGGATTGCAATGGAACACAGTGGGAATCCTGACCGAGGTGGCGGTGACATGTTTTGGCACCTTTAAAAACAGGCTTTACGCGGGCACCTATCCCAGTGGGCTCATCTTCTCCACCCAGGACGGACTCAATTGGGAGGAGGTCTCCGCCACGGGCCAGCATTTCATCCAGTGCTTTCGGGAGTATAACGGAGCCCTTTACGCGGGCACCTCCAGCCCCAAGGGTGTCAAGGTCTACCGCACCACCAATGGACGGGATTGGCAGGCGGTCTACGAGAGCGGCCGCGAACTTAACCTTTACTGTCTCGAGGTTTTTGAGAACACCCTCTATGCCGGTTCCGGCAACACGGGACGCATCCTCAAGACCCAGGACGGAGACCATTGGACTACCGCCTACGTCTGCGATGAGGAAGGGGTCCGGGCTTTCGCGGTCTACAACGATTATCTTTATGCCTGCACCGAGAATGGCGGAGTGATCCTGCGTTCCACCTTTGACAAAGCCGGCATCCCGGACATCACCGAGTTGAAGGTGGAAAAGCTCACTTCTTCCTCCGCGATGGTGACCTGGACCACCGACTTGACGGCCTCCTCCGAGCTTTTCTACGGAGCCGCCGGGGAAAGGGAAGAGTTGGCCCGCTCGGTGGCCGACAAGTCGGCCCGTTTGAGGCACCGATTTGCTTTGACCGACCTAAAGGCCGAGACGGAATACCGCTACAAGGCGGTAAGCGCCAATCGAACGACCTCCCTGGCGGCCAGCGAAACGTCGTCTTTCACGACCCCGCCCGTACTACCGCCCGAAATTACCTCTCCCAGCCACGCGGAAAGCGGTAAATGGGAAAGGACCACCCAGGCGGAGTTCCTCCTTCATCCTTCGACGCCCCTGGTGGGGTATTACTACCAGGTGGACTCACTGTCTGAAACCATCCCCGCACCACCGCAGGCCGCCTATACCGAGGAGCGGAGGTTGATATTGCCCGTCTCGGACGGGGTCTGGTACCTGCATGTCGTCGGGGTGGATGAGGCGGAAAACGTTGGAAACCGGGCTTCCCATTACCGGGTTCAAATCGATACGAAGGCCGCGCCTCCGCCGGTGATTTCCAGCTCTTCCCATCCGGATAAGGAAAAGTGGGTCTCTGACCCCTTGCCCAAGATCGTTTGGGGCGAACCGGAAGACCTTTCAGGCGTGAAGGGCTATTTCGTCAAGGCCGACCGGGAGCCCCTGACTGTACCAGGGCCTGGCAATGGTGAATTCACCACCGACACCCGATATTCCCTGGGCCCCTTGGACGACGGACCCTGGTTCATCCACGTCTCCACCCAGGATCTGGCAGGCAACGTTGGGATGGAAGCGGCCCACCTGCAGGTTAAGATCGATACCAAGGTACTGCCGCCCTCCCTATCCTCCCTCACCCACCCCCAGCAAGAACAGTGGTACCCGGTGAACCAGGTCGATATCCTCATCCAGCCGCCTCCCGACCTTTCGGGGGTCGAGGGCTACTATTACCTTTTGGACCGGGAACCCCAGACCCTGCCCGACCCGGCGACCGCCCTTTATACCTTGCGGTCCCAACTATCCTTCAAGGAATTAGCGGACGGCATCTGGTACGTCCATGCCCGCTCCAAAGACCAGGCGGGAAACCTCTCCCTCCACGCGGCCCACTTCAAAATCTGTCTTGATACTTTGGCCAGCCCGCCCCAAGTGGTTTCCTCCACCCACGGCGAGGCCGGACGCTGGTATCGAAACCGCAGGGTCGAGATCCAATGGGAAGACCCCTTCGACCACTCGGGGATCGAGGGCTACTATTACAACATCGACCGCAAAGCCGACACCGTCCCCAACGACCGCAACTCGCTCTTCACCACCCAGCGTTCGGTTTCCTTCGAGGTGACTGACGACGGTCTCTGGTACTTCCATATCACCACCAAGGACAAGGCAGGCAATGTGGATTGGAAGGCGGTGCATTTTCCAGTCCATGTGGATTCGGAAGTGGCCCGGCCCT
The DNA here is from genome assembly GCA_963849485.1 of candidate division FCPU426 bacterium. Classification (GTDB taxonomy): domain Bacteria; phylum Oederibacteriota; class Muellerivitia; order Muellerivitales; family Muellerivitaceae; genus CAVTWJ01. The sequence continues at coordinate 3,054 of CAWKIF010000106.1, forward strand.
TCATCACCAGCGAAACACATCCCGACCCGGAGCGGTGGACCGCCAATCCCAAGGCCCAATTCAAGCTTACCGCCCCGGATGACCTGTCGGGTGTGACCGGTTTCTATTACCTCTTTTCCGAAGACCCCAAGCCGTTGCCCGACCCTTCGCTCGCGAACTTCACCGAAAAAAAAGAGATTATGGTGGATATCCCGCGGGATGGGGTCTTTACCCTGGCGGTGGTGGCCCAGGACGCCGCGGGCAACGTGGGCAAAGACCCCGCCCTTTACCGGGTGAGGTTGGACACAACTGCGGGGGCGCCGGAAATCTCCTCCGTCACCCATCCCCAGCCGGACAAGTGGTACGCCGCACGGAGGGTGGAACTGGTCTGGAAGGACCCGGAGGACCTGTCGGGCATCGAGGGTTATTACTTCCTTTCCAACCAGGAGGAATCCTGGGCGCCGGTTTTAAAAGAGATGGCCTTTACCGCCACCCGGGGGGCGGTCTTGACCATGCCGGGGGACGGGGTCTGGTTCGTGCATGTGATCGCCAAGGACCGGGCGGGCAACCTGGGACCCTGCGCCCGTTTCATGGTCCAGGTGGACTCGGAAGCGCAGGCCCCCATGGTCAAGAGCCCCACCCATCCCCCCCACCAGTGGGTCAAGTCCAACACCGCCAAGCTGGTCTGGGAGGCGCCCCGGGAATTGTCGGGCATCGAGGGCTATTACGTGTCGTTGGATACCCAGCCCCACACCATCCCCGGGCCCAACCAGGGTAAATGGACCACCGAGAACTCCCTTACCACCCCGGCCCTGAAGGACGGACGGTACTATTTCCACCTCGTGGCTAAGGACAAGGTGGGGAACCTGAGCCGGGAGGCGGCTCATTATGAAATTTTGATTGATTCCGCTCCCCCTCGGACCCGCATGAAATCCATGCCCAAAATTCTGGACCGCACCCAGGTGAGCCTGGAATGGGAGAGCGTGGACGATCTGAGCGGTATTGAGTCCTACGATGTGCAGTCCAAAGCGGGGGAAAACGGAGCCTGGGGGGATTACTTGACACGGGTCGCGGACCGTTCGGCGACCTTCAACGCCAAGGATGGCGTGCGTTACGCCTTTCGCTGCCGCGCCCGTGACGGAGCTGGAAACCAAGAGGCCTGGCCGGACACCGAGATGGCCTCGGTGATGGTAGATATCTCACCGCCCCCCCCGGTGGCTCAACTCAAGGCGAACCCTAAGGCGGGAGGGGATATCGAGCTCAAGTGGACCCCGGTGGTGGACGCTATTTCCGGCACGGACTATTACCGGATTTACCGCTGGATGGAAGGGGGAAACCGGGAAAAGATATCCCTGGATGGGGAAGTGAAGGGGGTGGCCTTCCTCGACCCCGGCGAGGGGTTGAAGGACGCGACGGCCTACTATTACTGCGTTCAGGCCGTGGACCGGATGGGCAATGAACAACATGAGGGAAACCAAGTCGCGGTATGCATTTCCGACCACGGGGTGGGAGTCCCGGCTCTTTCCAGTCCAACCCATTCCGGCGAGGAATGGAGCTCCAATCCCCTCGCGGTCATGATGTGGGACGCCCCGGCGGACGTCACCGGTATCGCGGGCTATTACACTCTGCTGGACCAGAGCCCCAGCTCGCGCCCACCCCTGGAGGACCGGGCCTTCACCGACGCCCGGCGATTGGAGTTGAAGGATCTTCAAAGCGGGGTTTGGTACTTCCATGTGATCGCCAAGGACCGTGCTGGCAACCTCAGCGAGGAATCGGCCCATTACCGCCTGAAGATCGACGTGGAAAAACCCGCGCCGCCCCAAGTCGTTTCCCCCACCCACCCCGACCCGGAGTGCTGGTACGCCTCCTCCAAGATCCAGTTCAAACTTTCCGCACCTGTCAAGCTCTCAGGGTTCGACGCTTTCTATTATCTTTTCGACCAGGAGCCCGCGACCCGGCCCAACACGGCGGATGCCCAAAGGACAACCGAAGACGAGATCGGGGTTCGGGCGCCCTCCCCCGGAGTTTGGTACCTTCACGCCACAGTCAGGGACAAGGCGGGGAACCTTTCCGAACCCGCCCACTCCAAGGTGCTTCCGGCGGCAGGGGAAGCCCCCCCGCCTGTTCTCTCAAGCCCCACCCACCCGAGGGAGGATGAGGCGGTGAACCAGCACCATCCGGTCTTCCTGTTGGAGGAACGCCACGACGGCAGTTTCAAGGGCGGCGGTGTGCACTACCGCTTCAGCGCCAATGAAGTGGAAAAAATCACCGAGGAAGATCCCTATACCTCCGAGAAGACCCTCGAGTTCAAGGATATCGCGGAGGGAACCTGGTACCTGCACGTGGCCCCCGCCTTGAAGAAGGGAAAGATCGGTAGCCTGGTGGCGAAACGGCGTATCGTGATTAGGCGCATGGGCGCTTTATCGGGACTGTTCCTGCGAAAAGACGGGACAACGCCGGTGGTGGGAGCCAAGGTGGAGGTGATCCGGGCCCACCGGGATGGAGCGGTGGCCCTGACTGACGCCAAGGGGGCCTTCAAGTTCTCGGATCTGCCCGAGGGACGGTACGAGGTGAGGCTTTCGAGCGACCAATTTCCCGTCCTGGCCTTGCGGGACATCCCGGTGGCCTCCTCCCAGGACACCTTCTCCAGCTTCATTGAGGATGTAGGGCTTTTTCCCAACCCGACCCTGCCCGGCCCCGTCCGGATTTATTACTTCCTGAAGGAAGATTGCAACGTGATGCTGGAGATTTACGATTCCTCCGGCTCCCTTGTGGACAAAGTCGAGGAAAAGAGGGAAGGCGGCGCCTACGCCGTATCGATTTGGGACGCGGGGAAGATGCCGGAGGGAGAGTACCTTTACAAGCTTTCAGCCAAGAGCGTTTTGAAGAACACCGTTTCCCGCTTCGGGGTGAAGAAATTCAAGCTTCAAAAACCGCCCGCTCCTGAGGCGCCCGCGGTCCCGAAGGCTTGACGAAAAGCCCGTCCCCCATTACGATACCCCTCCGTTTCGCTTCCCTTGAAGGGGGCCCCTTCGGGGGCTCGTGACAAAGCGATGGAAGTTCCTTCCTGCTTTTTCCAGTTCCTGCGAGGGGTTGTAGCTCAGCTTGGTTAGAGCGCCTGCCTGTCACGCAGGAGGTCGCGGGTTCGAGCCCCGTCAACCCCGCCATTTTAAAAAATCAATGTCACAGGCCAATTTCAAAAGCCTTTGTTTGCAACGACTTTAGCGAGTCTAGCGGACAAAGGCTTTTTTTGTATCCATGAACAACCATGGTCATCCATGGCAATCCAGGGCAAAACATGAGTGAATAAGACACGAATAAGACTCCTGGCTTTTCTTAACTTTCGGCCTTTTATGGTCTTGCCAACTTGGAGCGGCAGGCATAAAAGTAAAGGGTCTTTTGAGTTCTCATTAATCCTTCAAAGAAGAACCGCCATGAAGTTTGGAAACTTTTTTAAAGAGATTGAGAAGCACACCCCTCCAGTTCTTGGTCGGATTTGGGGTCTATTCGGGTCTTAAATTCACGCTAGAGGTCTTTAGGGGTCATTGGCCTGTCCTTTACCCCTTTTGACACCCTAGCGGCCCTTTCCGTTGGTTTTCTCTACATGTTTGAGAAGCATGTCCGAATGAACCACCTCTTAGCCTTTGCCCCCGCCGTTATAGCGCTAGCCTTTTGCCATGACTTTTTCGGGGTGTTTCTGGGAACCGAAGGGTTTACGGGGGATGTGGTGATGGGGCTTTCCATCCTGATCGGCTTTTGCATTTATTTCATTCATTTTTTCATGAGGCATATCCCGGAACACCGGGGGAGTCGCCACGACATGAAGGCGGAAAATTTTCTTTATACCTGGATGCGGAAAATAAATTTTTCATCCCTGCGGAATTTCTCAAATACCACACCGAGGTCATCGGATCTTCAGGTATGGGAAAGACCAACATTTTCAATCACATGATTGAACAAGGAATCAGGAACGGTTTGGGGATGTTCGTTTTTGATGCCAAATCCAACTACAACAAACACATTCCCTATTACGCCCAGAAATACGGGCGGCTCCATGACCTCAAGTATTTTGACTTGGCAGATGTGAAAAGGAGCCAGACTTACAACCCGGACTTCAAGGACAAACCGGACGAGGTCTTTAATGGCCTCATGAAGTCGATCTTTTACGGGCCGGTGACCCAGGAATATTACCGGGACCAAGCCAGCGACGTTTTGAGCAACCTTACCAACCTTCTTTTCTTGGAGTTCAAGCACGTCACCCGGATGGATTACCAGAACCTTATCTCAAACGAAATCAGGTCGTTCGATTCGATCAAGGTCTTGGCCCGGAAACACGAGGACACCGTCTCGGGGAAATACTTCCTGGAGAAGTGGGTCAATATGTCGGAGAAGGACAGGGAATTGAATCTTTCAGGCCTAACCAGCAAATTGGCGCGTTTCACCACCCGCGAATGGTCACCCCTTATCAATACCCTGAACCCGGATATCAAGATGAGGGATGTGGTTGAGAAACAACAGATATTCCTATTTGGAACCTCTTCACTGGTGAACCAGGAGGACTCCAAACCGGTCATTATTTCGGCTCTAACTGACTTGGCGGGGGTTATAGGGCGGAGGCTTATTGAGAAGCCGGAAAGGCCCTTTTTCGTCTTTTTGGACGAGTTCTATACCGCCGCTTATCCTGGGCTCAATGACCTTATTTCCTTAGGGCGGGAAGCCAATGTTTGCTTCTTTTTAGCCCACCACAGCTTGGGCCAGTTGGGGGCGGTCAGCCAGGAATTTAAGGACGACATTCTTACCAATACCAACCACAAAATCGTGATGAATATCACCGAGAAAGCCACGGTCGACTTCTTCGCCTCGATATTCGGGACCAAAGTCACAAAGAAAGACGTTTATTCATATGACACCCGTATGTCTCAGCCTAGGGGACGGACCGAGAAACAGGATGAGGAGTTCATTATTCATCCTAATTACTTGAGGGGAATGAA
>CAWKIF010000107.1:0-10985 GCA_963849485.1 candidate division FCPU426 bacterium
GGCCCTCCCCAAGTTGTTAAAAGACCAGGCCACCCCCTTTCGGTCCCCACAGGCCACGAAGGCTGAAAGGCTTTTTTGGTAGTAGTAGCGGGCCTGCTCATAATCGGAAAGGTCATGAAGGATGTCGCCCATGAGGTTGTAGGAGTTGGCGGCCCCAGCCTGGGAACCCACCGACTCATAGAAGGCCATGGCCTGCCGTACGTATTTCTGTCCCTCGTAATAATTTCCCAGGAGAAAGGTGGTATGCCCCATGTAATTGAGGGCGTAGGCCATCCCGGCCTTGTCCCCCGCCCGGCGGTACAAAAGGTAGCTGCGGCGGAAATTTCCCAAGGCCTGATCATCCCGGCCCAGGGTTTCCATGAGAAGCCCCAATCCGCTGTAGGGAAAGGCCTGTTCCTTGAAAGCCCTTTCCTTCTTCAAGAGGGTAAGGCTTTCCTCGAAAACTTTTTTGGCTTTTTGTAGTTCGCCCATACGCTGAAGCAGGACCCCCCAACGGGCGAGTATCTTGCCCCGGAGGACCCGGTACGCCCGGGTGGTTTCTTTTTTCCCATCCTTGAGAGCAAAAGCCTCCGCAGCGCCCTGGAATGCTTCCAAACCTTCCTGGTACCACCCCTTGGCTTCGTAAAGTGAAAAGACGCAATCCAGGTAATCTCCCAGCCGGTCGGGGTGGCCTTGTTCCACCGCACGGCGCCATCCTTCCCGGATATTCTCGATCTCGTCCGTCAGGGCGGCAATAGTTATGCCTTGCTTGGGGCCCCACAGGTTTTTTTCGTGTTTTCTCAACTCTTGCGCCAGGTAGGCGCTATGGGCGTCAAGGATGCGTTCCTTCTCCGGCTTGTCCTTGAACAGCTTTTCCTTGGCGTAAAACCTAAGGAGGTCGTGGACTTCCAAGTATCCATTAGGCTTGGTTCGTACCAGGAATTTCTGGGAGAGTTCCTGGAAAACAGAAGGCGCCACCCCCGCGACATGGGCCGCGGCTTTAGAGGTAAACCCACCCTTAAATACGGAGCAAGCGCGCAAAGCCTTTTTTTGAGTCTCGCTTAAAAGCACCCAGGAATATTCGAATACCGCCCGGAGGGATTGCTGCCGGGTGGGCAAGTACGGCAGTTCGGCGGCCAAAAAGTCCCGGTTGGACTCGATCTTATCGGCGATCTCCCCGGGCGTTAGGTCTTTCACCCAGGCCGCTGAGAGTTCCAATCCCAAGGGCATGCCCTCCAGGGTCCGGCTCAATCGCCCCACTCCGCGCTTTTCCTCTTCCTTGGGTTCCCATCGGGGCGCCGCCCTCAGGGCGTGTTGTAGGAAGAGCCGCACCGCCGCGTAGTTCTCGGGATCGTCTTCCGCCTGGTCCTGGGGATAGGAAAGCCCCTTGATTTCCATGGTTTCTTCCATTTTCATCTTCAGCCTCTCGCGGCTGGTGACCAGGATGGTGACATTTGGGGCGGCCTGGAGAATGCGTCCCACCAAGTCCGCTCCCTCCAGTACGTGTTCGAAATTGTCCATGATGAGCAACTGGCGCTTATCGGCCAAATAATGGAACAACTGCTGTTCCGAATCCTCCCCCCCGTGAAAACGAATTTCAGCGCTTGGGCGATGGTTTCCACCATGTAACGGGAGGAGGAAAGGGGCGCAAGAGCGATGAAATACACCCCATCCGGAAACCGGTCCACTAACCGGGCGGCGGCTTGAAGGGACAGGCGCGTCTTACCGAATCCTCCCGGCCCCACCAGGCTGAGAAGGCGTTTGCCCGGCGAACCCAGCGTCTGGAGAATCCTTTCGATTTCCTCTTCCCTGCCCAGGAAAGGCACGCATTGGGCGGGAAGATTTTGGGGATAGGAGTCGAGGGAAGAGGGTAGAAGAATCTCTCTGGAGGGTTGGCCGGTAGGCTTCAGTGCGAAGAGGGGAGCCGGTTCTAAGAGGTCGTTTAAAAGGTGGGGCCCCAAGTCTTGAAATACATATCCCGCCGGTTCGGCCAATACCGCCCGGGCGGATTCCGTCATGAGGATTTGACCCCTTGGGCAGGCGTCCAACAGGGCACGGGTGTGATCCATGGCCGGTCCCAATCCCCTGGCCAGGATCCTTTCCAGGGGTGCAGCGTGCAGTGCCACTCTTAAGTCGAAAGCGCCGGTTCCCTCCCAGTTCTTTTCTAAAAGTTCCTGGCGCAGCCGCAGGAAAGAAGGAAGGGCATCAACCTTTTCAAAATAAGTCCAGACCCCTTCAGGGTACCTCTTCGCCCAAGGTGCCCCCATTTTTTGGAACAACTCCTCCAAATGGTAATAGAGGGCGCCTTCGGCCGTTTCCAATTTTTGGTTAGTCAGTTGGGCACGGTTGACCGGTTCGAATCGGGAGGCGAGGTAGAGGGTCACCGGAAAAACTCCTGGGATGAGTTCAAGGGTTGGTATTTTATTACAGCCTTTACAATGTAAAAAGGCTAGATCTTCCGATTCCTTTCAAAAGCTTTCGAATCAACCTTCCATGTCAAGCAAATGGGGTCGAATCAAAAACCCTCCCCCAGGGCAGGGGCAGACGAACCTTTGCATGAACTAAGCTGTTCCACCACTATATCCCTTATCTGCAGTGTATTAGTAATTCCTTAATCGTCGGGTCACTTCTCTAACCACGCTCTCCCAATCTCCAATCGCGGGTTGGCGAAAGAGAGTCGCGGTGGGATACCAAGGGCTATCCGATCGCTTTAAAAGCCAGCGATAATCCGGTAAGTAAGGCAGAAGAACCCATAGCTTTTGGCCCAAGGCGCCGGCCAAATGGGCAACGGAGGTATCGACGGACATGATGAGGTCCATATTCATGATCAAAGCTGCTGTATCTGAATAATCGACTAAATCCTTCTGATGGTCTTGAACCCCTAGATTCTTTAATAAAACCTGATCCTGGCCCCGGTATTCCTTTTGAAGAGAATGAAATTCCATCGGCAGATCCAACAAGGGGCCGAAGGAAGAAAGATCCATACTGCGATTCCGGTCGTCGCTGTATTGGACCCTTCCGGACCAAGCCAATCCCAACCGGAAGTTGTTTTTCACCCCGAGTTGAGCCTCCCAAGCGGCTACTCGACCGCCCTCCGCGCGTAGGTAAGGAATATCCGCCGGAATCGAGTCCAAGGTCGTTTGAAAGGCGGCGGGCAGGCTCATCATGGGGCAATAGAAATCAAAAAGAGGAATCGGTTTTCCCTTTTCAATGAGGACCATATTCCCAGGAAGTGTCGCGAGAAGGGACAGGAGAGCCCGGGGCGCTTCAAATAGGACCCGGGCGCCCATGGTTTTAAGTTTCGGGAGATAGCGGCAATACTGGAGGATATCCCCGTACCCATGCTCGGCGTAAATGAATAGGGTCCGGTTTTCGAGGGGTTCCTTCCCCGACCAGCGGGGCTGGTTAAAAGCCCGTTCCATTTTACGCCGATCGTAAAGTTTCCAGCCTTCCTGAAATTCACCCGTTAAAAGTTTGAGAAGGGCTTTATTCCAAGTAGCCTCCGCGTTGGCCGGGTCCAGTTGGAGGGCCCGGTCGTAACTGGCATGGGCCTCCTCCAGAAGGTGGAGTTCTTGCAAAACGATTCCCCGGTTGGCGTGTGCCTCGGCGAAAACTTCCCGCAACCCAATCGCCCGGTCATAGGCGGCCAGGGCTTCCCTTGGATTGCCGATGAGTCGAAGGGCGTTTCCCCGGTTGTTGTGGGCCAAGGCGCTCTCGGGTTGAAGGGCGAGTGCCCTTTCAAAATCCACCAGTGCTTCCTGGGCGCGCCCCGATTCCAAGAGCACCGAACCCCGATTGTTCAGGGCCTCCACATAACCTGGTTTGAGAGTGACCGCATGGTTATAAGCGGCCACAGCCTCATCATTTCTTTTCAGTCCCCTCAAAACGTTACCCCTATTGAAATGGGCCTCGGGTAGGTTCGGCTGGAGGACAAGGAGCGACTCATAACTGCTCAAGGCTTCGTTGTACTGACCTAGTTTTTCCAGAAGGATGCCCCGGTTTTGATGGGCCCCTGGAAAAGCGGGTTGAAGCTCAATTGCCCGGTCGTATTCCGCCAGGGCTTCGGCCGTTCTTTGGAGCGCCTGCAAAACTATTCCCCGGTAAAAACGGGCCTCGGGGGTTTCCACCCCGAGCGCGATCAGTCGGTCGAAAACCTCGAGAGCATCCTGGTACTTGCCAAGATTGGTCCAAGCCATCGCCAGATTCATTACACCCATGGGTTGATTCGGTTGGATTGCCAGGGATTTCTTGAGTAACCGGATCCCCTCCCCTGTGTTCCCCTGCTGAAGATGAAGAGTTCCCAAACAGGTCAAGAGAAGAGCGTTTTTGGGAAAGAAATTTAAAAGCCCCCTCATTTTTTCAGCGGCTTCCTGCAGTTTTCCGGCCTGGTGCAAACGGATAGCTTCCTGAATTCGAGGATCGATCGGGATAGGAGCTTGCATAACGATCAGCCTTTACGAACAAAAGTTAAACTGAATGAGACGGGTTAAGACTAATGATTATACAAAGGGGAGCTATTCGCCCTGGGTGGTTCCCAATTAGTTTTTTGGGGAAATTCGGCCGGAATGCTTTAATAATAGAAAACCATGAATAAGTCGCCCCACTTCCCGACCCTGCCATTTCTGGGCTTGTTCCTTTTTCTCTTCGCCTTTCGCACGGCCTTCGGTTTGAGCACCGAATTCATGGAAATCGACCGCCTGCAAACCTACTTGATCGGATTGAAATGGTACGGGGCGGGGGGTTGGCCCTACTTTGGGCCGGATTTGGTTTTTCTCAACACCTTCCGGACCCAGATACCTGGCGCTTTGGAGCCTCTCCTGGTGGGCGGCCCCTTTTATCTTTTGCCGATTCCCGAGGCCCCTTACCTTTTATTGAACCTTCTCTCCCTATCGGCGATCGCCCTTTTAAGCTGGTACCTTTCCAGGAGGGTCGGGGGAATCCCCTTCCTCTTTATCTTTACGTGGATATCCGTCCTGCCCTGGACCCTGAACCAATCCACCTGGGTTTTGAACCCCAGCTACCTGCTCTTCGGAAGCGTTTTGTTCTGGATCGGGGCGATGGAAACCCTGCCCGCCCTCTCCATCGGGTTCCTGTCTTTGCCCATGGCCGTCGCCTGCATGGGTTTTGGGATTTTTTGGGATATGCAGTTCCATTTTTCGTGGATCTTACTGGCGCCCTACATCCCCATTGCTTGTTTCTTCCATTGCAAAAGGGCGGGATGGAGAAGCATTTTGAAACTCGGCCTTTTTTTACTTGCCGGCGCGGCCCTTCCCGTGAGCCTTATCCTGCCCACGGTCTTTCGATATGGGTGGCATATCCTGCTGACAGGCGAAAGCACTTTTGTTCTTTTCAACATCCAAAACATTCTGGCCTTCCTGACCATGCTGGCCCGTTATTTATCCCTGGCCTGCTATGAGATTCCCCAGTTTATCGGACACCACACGAAGGACCGGTGGGAATTCCTGACGGTATTGGACCCTTGGCTGTTTCCCTTCGCGATGTTCCTGCTCGTCGTGGGCTGGATTCAACCTTTTATCTTGTTAGTTACCGGGTTCATCCAGCCCCTGACCGCCTATTTCAAAAAAAGGCTCCCGGAGGCCTTGCGGCCGGGGGAGGCCCCTCTTTTCCTCCTGGCCGGTTCGGCCTTCCTTCTTTATTACCTTAGTTTTTGGTTCACCCGAAAGGAACCCTTCGCCCACATCTCTTATGTTTATTTCCCGCTCGTGACGGTCTTTTCTTTTTATGTTTGGGCAAGGCTGGCAAAAAAAACCTTTTGGCGGAAATTCGGAATCGTCTGTCTGGTGGTCAACCTCTTCATGCAAGCGGGTCTGACTCTTTATTGGATCCCCCACCGTTCCCTCTACTTGAACCGCGACCAGGTCGTCAAAGCCATCCAGGAGAAGGATTACCACATTTTGGGGGAACGCCGGCCTGGATCCATTTATTAAGATGGAGAATCCTTCAGTCACCACATAAGACAAAATCGACTTATTAGGGTTTACTCAAGCTCAAGGGTGGCTGGTCGATCAATAAGGCCAGAGGATGAGAAGATCCAAGAGCAGCCTGCAAAATCGTTTTGGCTTCTTGTCGATGGGTCCTGGCCAAATCCCCCTTACCCAGGTATTCCTCATCCCACGCCATCCTCGCCTCGCAAAGGGCCGTGCGGGGATGTTCAGGCCCATAAACTTCTTTTTCCACCTCGAAGGCTTGGCTGTCCAAGTCCAGGGCTTCCGAATACTTTTCCGATCCCCTGTCTGCCGCTGCCGCCTTTTCCATGATATCCAAGGCCGGGTAACCCTTGTTCCCCATGAGAAACCCCTGGTAGGTCTTTAATGCCTGACCATAATAGTTTTTAGCTTTATCCTTATCCCCCTTCTGGAAGTAAAAATCCCCTAAGGCCCGCAAAGCGTCCGCTGTTGGCAGCCCAAACCCCGTGTACCGGTTTTGGATGATTCCTAAAACCTTTTCCAGATCCGCCTGTGCCGCTTCCCATTGTTTCAACTGGACAAACAATTCAGCCCTTGTTTGAAGGGGCTCTACAAGGCCCAGGCCTTGGTTGGTTTGATTTTTCCCGAGTATGCTGACAGCTTTGGAAAGCCCCTCTTGCGCTTCCTCCATATCGCCCCATCCTTATATATATGAGGCCCAACTTGGCCCAGGACGGGGAGATCGATGCCGGATCGCCCTTTTGTTCTTGAAGGGTCAAGACACGGTTTTCACAGTAAAGGGCGTCGGAATATTGGCCCAGATCCTGGTAGAGGTCCACAAGTCTTTCCAAGGTGCCTTTGAGCTTCGGGTCCTGCGGGCCAAAGGCCTGTTCCCCCAGGGCCAGGGCCCATTTGAGGTTTTTTTCCGCTTCAGCGTATTGGCCCAGGTTCCGCCTCAAGACGGCCAAATCATCCAGTAAGGAAGCCAAGAAAGGATGGTTCGAGCCATAGCGTCCCAGCGCCATTTGGTAGGCTTGCTTCTCGCTTTCCAGGGCATCTTGGAACTTTCCCTGCTTGTATTGATCCGAGGCCTTCTGCCGGGCGCTCTTGAAGGATTCATCGTTCAAGATGAAATGTTGGGCCAAACCTAATGCGGGAACCAAGCACAAAAGAAACATGATACTAAGCGCATTCCAATGTTTTCCTATAAACCCTCTCCCCTTGAGGGAGAGGGTAGGGTGAGGGGTGCAGGGAGAAGATTTAGATATTCTCAAGGGTTCAATCCCCCGGGCAGGGGTGAAGGCGCGGGGATGGGGATCATCAACCCTTCTTCCTGTTCCTGGCAGGGCGGCCCCAAGAGAATCAGGTTGGCGTCCGCTTCGAATTCATCCAGGAAGGTCGCTCCCCCATCCACTGAGTAGGCGGCCCGGGAATAGTGGGCCCCCGCGTCAAAGGTCAGTTCTGACGCCCCCGAGAGATTACCCGAATTCTTGGCCCCTGAAAGTACATAGCAGTCCTCACATTCATCAGGGCCGGTACCGGCCCTGCCTGAATCCGTCTGGAAGGCGATATAGGTGCATTGGGGCTGAAAAGATTGAGTTGTCTTGGGGGCCTCGAAACCCACCGTCACCCATTGGTATTCCTCACCCGCATCATTGGGGTCCAAGGCCTTCCCAGAGAATGAGAATTTGGTGATGTGTTTCATGTAGTCGTTGGTATAGACCCGGTAGTTAAGGGGCGAGGCGGGGTTCCCCGCTTTTTTCACTCGAACGGCGAACCCGGTTGCTGGAACGCCGCAATGGGGATGCAATGCTTCGCCTTGTAGGATGTCGTCAGGTTCATCATCGGGTGTCCCATTGCCGTGGATCGGCATATCCAAATGGGAATCATAGGGGTCCCCTTGGTGGATCTGTCCTCCGCCGCTGACGGCATAAAGGGGCTGCCGCCCTAACTTTTTCCATCCCCCTTTTTCGAATGTCAAAACTTCCAGCTTGGGGTCGCTGGTTTCAGCGTAAGGGTTCATGTGGTTGGGTTTGTCCGTAAAAGCGAAGGAAGCGTAGTTTTGCGGGCCGATCACCCCCACCGGGTGGATGCCTCCCCGGTTGGCGTCCCATTCCACGACCAGGTGGTAAACCTTCCCAGCGGCCAAAGGAACGTTCATCATCGGCAGGGTAGCCCAGGTGTCACTTTGCGGAATGATGGAAGTTTCGCCCATCGACTCTTCCGAGGGGCTTCCCGCCTCGTCTTCATGAATGCTGATTAAATAGGAAGGCGCGTTCAATGCCTTTTCGCAAAAAACCGAAGCCGCCACCACATCCATATCCTGCTGGCAGGTAAAACGGAAAGAAATCTTTTTCTGGGAATTGTCCAGGGTATAGGACAACCGGCTGTTCACGATGAAATGGCACCCAAAATCAGCGAGAACCGGATAAGCTAAAACAAATAATAGGGCCGCGAATAAATAAGATTTAGGAAATTTCATGCTCAAAGGATAAAGGAGGCAAGATCAAATTTGTTGTTATTTTTCAAAAGGAACGCAACCATTATGGGGCCGTGAAATTCATTCCCATTCCCCGGCCAGAAGACAACGTCGGCAGCTTCGAAGGAAGAATCATCAAAAGATCGCAGCTCGGGAATTTGTGTAATGCATATTTTTCTTGTTCAAAACGGGGAAAAATCTATGCTCCAAAGGAAGAAATTGCGGCCTGAATATTTTACCCTACGGGGTCACAACCAACCCGAATGAAAATTGGATGCGGCAGATGGCCCGAAACCTCACCGATCCGGAAACAGGATTTCTGGTTTCGCAGGCATCAAAATCTAAAAACATTCCATCCGGTGAAACCATCCCCAGCGAATTAAAGGGGATAAAGTCAAATCTTATCCTTCTACACGACCGGGACGACGCTCAAAAAATTTATTAAATGTGTTTTCTACTTCTCACGGCCACGACAGACCGTAATGCTTGATTGACGGATTCCGAATTCGGAAAATGCTCGGCCACATCCGGCGCTAAAACGGCTACATTAACTTTCTGATGGTACCGTTTGGCGTATTTTCCCCTCGTGCCTTTGGAAAAGTCATATTCCGAAAGCATTCTTTCACGGCTTGATTCCTTCTTCATAATCCCTCCTTTCTCTCCAAGTAGCATCCCTTGCGCTAATGATCCGGACTTTTTCTCCCCGGTCAACATGCACGACAGCAAGCGTCTTGAAATTCGACGTAACGCCCAGCGTAACAAACCGCTCTTCCTGATCGCTATGGACCGGATCAGGGATAGTCAAGGCCAACGGATCGCCAAACACCGTTGAGGCTTCGTCAAAGGATACATCATGTTTAGCCAGGTTCTTCCGGGCTTTGGCTGCATCCCACTCGATGATCATGGGGTTTGGTGTACCCAATCTAAAATTTATTACTTCTCTAAACTGCCAAGGCCATTATATCAAATCCCAAGAAGAACCTTCAAAAAGCTACGGCCCTCCTCGCTTCCACCTCACGCGGGTAGCATTTGCGGCGAACTTCCTTCAGGCCCATTAGATGGAGCTGGATGAGCACCGGCTCAATATCGTTACTTGCCTTTAAACTTGGGCTCCCATAAAACCCATAAACTCCGATGGCTTTCATTCCACATCAGTTAAAAACAAGGAGCCATCCATGACTCGCCGGAAATTTATCGGCCAATTAAAGCGTATCTTCGAGGATTCCCAGGAAGCCGTCATCCGCTACCTGACCGAAGAAATCAAATTTCTCATGGCCCACCTTGCCCGCAGGCCCAAACCTACAGAAGGTGAAAAAGCCGCCTTGGCCCGGGCTGCGAAGGCTGTTGACCCCATCTATCTTGAAAAGGCCTTCAACCTATTTACCCCCGCCACCCTTTACCGCTGGTACCAGGAGTTAATTCGGAAGAAATGGGACTATTCCCATCTTCAAAAGAATCCGGGCAGGCCAAGAGTGGATCGGGTATTTGAGGAGTTGGTTGTTAAGTTGGCCCTAGAAAACCCCAAAGATGGTTTTGAAACATTGGTTGGCAGGCTCAAAACACTTGGTTTTGAAACCAATGCCGAAACCATCCAAAACGTCCTAAAACGAAACGGCATTCCACCCGCCCCGGATAGGAAAGAGCGACTTACTTGGAAAGAATTCCTTGAAATTCACTGGGAAAGCCTGACCGCAACCGACTTTTTCACCTGGGAAGTCCTGACGCCTTTTGGCCTTGTTACCTATTACGTTCTCTTCTTCATCCGTCTCAAGGACAGGAAAGTACATATTGCGGGGGTCACAACCAACCCGAATGAAAATTGGATGCGGCAGATGGCCCGAAACCTCACCGATCCGGAAACAGGATTTCTGGTTTCGCAGGCATCAAAATCTAAAAACATTCCATCCGGTGAAACCATCCCCGGCGAATTAAAGGGGATAAAGTCAGATCTTATCCTTCTACACGACCGGGACGGGAAATATACCGCTCATTTCGACCGCATCTTAAACGAAACAAGCATTGAAACTATGGAACTGCCGCCCGAAAGCCCCAATTTGAATGCCTATGCCGAGCGATTTGTAAGAACAATCAAAGAGCAATGTTTATCGAGGTTGATCATTACCAGCGAAGAAAGCCTGCGAAAAGCGATTAAGGATTATATCGAGTTTTATCATCACGAACGTAGCCATCAAGGAATCGGGAACATCATCCCGTTTCCCCGGCCGGAAGATAACGTTGGCGGTTCGGAAGGAAAAATCATCAAAAGATCGAGGCTAGGGAATTTGTTAAATTCTTATTTCAGGGTTCAGAATGGCAAAAACACTATGCAGCCAATAGGAGAAATTGCAGTTTGAATATTTTTATACTACGAGGCTCCCCGGGGTAGTAGACGGGGCCGCGGCCACATTTTTGACCAGCATATAGGAAGGGGAAATCGTTTGGGCTTGAAGGGAATGGGATGGGAGCAAAACAACAAATAAAACTAAACCGGTAAAAAGGACGGGAACAGATATTCTTCTAAATTCCAAGTTCATCAAGAGACCTTCTGATTCATAAAGATAGTGAAGGCGTGGATATTGAAAAATTGCAACTTTAATGTT
>CAWKIF010000108.1:0-13768 GCA_963849485.1 candidate division FCPU426 bacterium
CTTAGGTATTGGGAACTGTACGACCCGGTGGAATGAGCTGCCTATCGCGAGGGCTTGCTAATAATTGGGATCGAACTACCTAAAGTGTTATCTGTTAGCCTGGCCCCTATTTTCTTCTTTACGTGGCATCGACCCGCACATCCGAAGCAAGGGCCCGCATGGCCGTCAGGCCCAAAACCCACCCTCCAAAAAACGATTATATCTTTCTACCAAGCACCCGGCGGCCATCAAATTCGAAGGTATTTCTAAGAGAGTACAAACCCATAAATGGATTGGAGATTTCAGGGAATTCGAAGGATTTAGAGCGAGCGGGCAGACTAAGTGGGTTCACGGAAAGAAAATGGCCGGGTCACGTGCTGTGTTCACAAAGTGTTATCTGTTCCCTACCCCTAACTGGGGGCATGGGCATAGCCTCTTTTTCCTTCTTCATCTTTTTTCTGGTTTGATTGTTGTAACAGTAATTTTTTCATTTCCATAACCTATGTATTCGATCTTAATCGGACCTTTCGGTGTGTTTAAGATCAAATCATTGGCTTGTTCTGCACTTGTTATCTGATTTCCATTGTATTTAACCAATATAGAGGGAGCTGTGATTCCAGCATTCCAAGCAGGACTATTTCTTTCAATACATGAAACATAACAGCCATTTTTTATTTCCAATTGTTTCTTTTGGTCATCAGTTAGATCTGCCATCTCTAATATGCCGACTTTATTATCAAATCTATTCCCAAAACTGGCCATTGATAACGTGTATAAGGAATCCGTGAATAATTTTGCGTCATATTCATTAGAAGCTTTCACATTAATGCGTGTCCCGTTTTTCAAAAAAACGTAAATATTCAACGAATCCACGGCATCTGGTGTAGCACCCAAAGAAATGTAAAAGACCTCATTAAATGGGATTATGACCGTCTGCGTTTTTTCAAGATTCACCTTATAAGTTTGGTAGGTTGTATTTGTCCCGAAGTAATTTCTGATGCCCCAAAATAAATTGTAAGAATAGTTATTATTAAATGTTGTGCTTGTTGTGGTTTCATCTTTACTTTCAGTCCATTGTAATTTTGCCCGCATACCGTATTTATCGACGTCTATATTTGTAGGATTCATATCCTCAAAATAGAGTGAATTCAAAAGATTTTTTATGTTCGCCATTGCCTCTTCATTGGAGTTGATTTTCTTAGGTTTACACCAAGTCATATATTCTGTAATTGGTAATAGCGGGGGGGCAGTTTCACTGGCTTCATGCGCACCCGGTGGGGGAACATAAACATTTTGTGTACGCCATGTTGGGGTTTGGCATCCAGCTAACAATAGGGCCGGTATCAATAATACATATTTCAATTTTTCAATCACCGAATCCCTCCAAATATCAAAACAAGCCTAGCCGACACTTTTATTTAACTTCGGGTGTTGAAATATCGGCCCTTCCTAAAACACCTGTCTTAATTAGATCATCCACTGAATCCCAAGCGTATTCTTCTAAACCTTTTTCATTAAAGGGCCCAATAGAGCTTGTAGAAACATATGCTTCTGAAGTCCAAATGATTTCTTGCGTTTTTATGTCATTAAATCCATCCTAGCGAGAAATTTTGTTTTATTAATTTGAATCGTGTCCCCGCCATGGGTAGTAGTCATTGCGTTGTAATCTATACCGTAACCGTTGGGTGTTAAGGTTCATGTAGTAGTTGTTGTTTTTGGCGTTATTTGAACATCATTTGACGACTCTTCATAAGATTTGATCTTTACAACCAGTATCGCTTGAATAGCCGCCTTTTGAATAAAATCCGCATACATTTGCGGTCTATCTCTATAGCCTTGAAAGATATTTTTATAACTCTTGAATACGAACAAGTTCGGAATATCCGATGCTTGGTTAGTTATTGCGTTGGCTATTTGATCTTCAAATTCGTGTTGCCAGATAATATCTTGGAAATTCCCAACTACCATCAGATGTTTGATAACAGGCGGGAGAATGTCTGGGTTCAATTGGGAATAAACTTTGACAGTAACGCAACCAATAAAACTTACTGAAATAACCATAAAGAAAATCGCAATTAAAACTTTCTTCATTTGATCTCCTGTGCTTATCAGCAAATGATTATACCTGAATTTTGCGCCTAATAAAAAAACCAACTGGGAAACCATTATAGGATAAGGGTTACGAAGCCAACTCATCCTAAAAGAGGGTCCCCCAGATGGTGAAACGCCAAGATACGCCCCGACAGTCAAACCCGCAAGCCCAGAAAAAGCCCAATCGAAAATCAAGAAGAACGCCCAAGATTACTGCCAATACTCCTGTAGGTATTTGCGAAGACCGTCTAACGGCTTTCGGTGGATTGATGGCATTGGTGAAGATGTTCGATCTTCTTGATTTCGAGCGGGAATTCAATAAGTACTACGGTGCACCCAAACGCCTGCACATGGCCCTCGCAAAAAGGATGGTGTGCAACCTCCTGAAATCCGACGCGGTCACCCTGTCCCCCTATATGGGGAAGGATTCCATCGAGCCCTTCCTCGATTACCCCGGAACCTGTTCCTTCGTCCTTTGCCTGACCTCCAACCCCTCCGCCGCCGATTTCCAACTGCAAACCCTCCAATCGGGCGAGCGCTTCTACGAGCGGGTGGCGAAGACGGCCATCGGCTGGGCGAAGGATAAAAAAGGCGAGATCGGGCTGGTGGTGGGAGCCACCCAGGCCCAATACCTCAAGGATTTGCGGGCGATGGCCCCCGAGACGGTTTTTCTCGTGCCCGGCGTAGGAACCCAAGGCGGGGACCTGCAGTCGGTATTGAAAGAGGGAAGGGCCCGGGACGGCTACGGACTGTTGATCAACGTGTCTCGGCAGGTCCTCTACGCCTCCGCCGAGAACGATTACGCCGACGCCGCCCGCGAGCAGGCGCAGAAGCTGGTGAACGAAATGAAGGAATACTTTTAAGTCCACCGCCAAGGCGCCAAGCCAATTGGGACCGCACCCAATTGGCAGGGGTCAAGGAAACAATTATGATTCTTGAAAGACAACCGAAAAGCTTTGAGGAAATTGATCCAGAAACAGATAAAGTTGCAAAAGAAGTAGTGGATGCCGCCTTTCAGGTGCATAAAAATTTAGGGCCTGGTCTTTTGGAAAACGCTTATGAAACTTGCTTGCTTTATGAAATAATCCAAAAAGGTTTGAAGGTTGAACGACAAGTGGAAGTGCCTTTAGTTTACAAGGGCGTCCAAATGAACGCCGGGTTTACCTGCACATGGCCCTCGCAAAAAGGATGGTGTGCAACTTGAAGGCTGGAAAACTTGACACTGAAAAGATCACGGTGGATTCTCCTATTCCATTTGATTTGAAGCAACTCTGGTTTACTTTCAACCGAGAAGTAAATGCGACCTATTCTGTAGGTGATAAAGAACACCAAAACAAAGACACGGAAATGCTAGACGAAGAAGGCGATTCTAAAACTTTAAAACCAGCGAAATTTAAACCTTATTCAATGGGTAGCGTTGCGCCGTACAAATCAAAAAATGAATTAATGTTCTTGTATGAGAAAAAAATATATTCTCGGTTAAAAGATTCAAGTTATGACTTTATGTTTAATCCAAGTGATTTCTACGATGCGAGCAGCCCGAACGATATTGATGAATTGATAAGGAATTGGATTGACAATGATGAAAGATTAACGATTTTAGACTTAAATGAAGTTCCGTTTGAATTTATAGATATTTCGGTGGGCTTAATCACGCGCCTTCTTTTTGATTCTATGTATTGGGGGAGATTTGAAGAATACACGGGACGAAATCGTCCACTTATGATGATTTTTGAAGAGGCACATTCTTATTTACCGAAAGACGAGACAAGTAAAAATATTTATGGTTATGCAAAGAAAGCGGTAGAAAAAATATTTAAAGAAGGTCGAAAATTTGGTTTGGGATCAATAGTTGTAACCCAAAGACCTTCTGAAATTTCCGAAACAATATTGGCCCAAGTGGGAACGTTCATCGCCCTTCGATTGACAAATTCTGGTGATCAAGGGACGGTGAAGTCTTCTGCACCAAACAATATGTCTAGTTTGATCGATCTTTTACCATCATTAAGAATAGGTGAAGCAATAGTTGTTGGAGAGGCAATAAATATCCCTTCCAGGGTTAGGGTTGATCTAATCACTCCACGACCCAGCAGTAGTGATCCTAAATTGGTAGAAATGTGGACAAAAAGTTTTGGAAGATTAAAAGATAGTTACAAAAAAATTATTACGGCTATGAGGGAACAAAAACATATAGCGAGGAAATAAAATGATGATATGGGCAGATGTAAATTCATCAAATATTGCGCGAATAGGGTATGACGCCGAGGCTTCGATTTTAGAAATGGAATTCAAAAATGGTAATGCTTACGAATACTATGAGGTCCCCCAATATGAGTATGACAATTTGATGGTCGCAGATTCCAAGGGGAAATATGCAAATAAAAATATATATAAAAGGTACCGGCAGTCAAGAATACGGTAAGCTTCGCACCTTTCGTTCTCGATCTTCGGTGAAATTCGTGAAAACGCCCTTTCGGAGACTAATGAGAATTCTTTGGTTAATATGGGTGGACCTTTTAACCTACAGAGGGAACGGAACAAGTTGAGAAAGAATTAATATAAGAAGGAACTGGACAGGACAGTGTTCCATGTGTGGAAGATTTGCATTAAAAACCAAGCCAAACAAAGCCGCTAAGAAATTCAATGCATCGGTTCTTGAGGAATTTAACCCCCATTACAACATAGCGCCCACCGCAAGAATCCCCGTCGTCCAGTATGACCCCGAGAAGAAGGAAAGGGTCATCAAACGCGACTATTGGGGTCTCATTCCCTATTGGGCTAAGAATACTAAGATTGCCTATCACACCTCGAACGCCAGGGCAGATAGTGTCGCTGAAAAACCTTCCTACAAAAGAGCCTTCCAGAAAATGCGCTGTCTGGTAATCGCCGACGGATTCTTTGAATGGGACCGTTCAATGAAACCTTCCCAGTCGTATTATTTCAGCGTGTAAGACGAGGAACTTTTTGCCATGGCGGGACTTTGACATCTAGTATGAAATTTATAATATTCGTATGATCGTCGTCATAATGGTTCGAGTTCTTTATTGAATACACTTTGCCCCACAGGAGGTTGATTCGGCATGACCCAACTTCACCGGTTCAGTTTTTCCATCGAGAAATCTTTGGCGGACAAGCTCGAACGGATGATTCAGGAAAGCCATTACGCGAATCGTTCTGAGTTCATCCGGGACTTGGTTCGAGGAAAATTGGTGGCCGGGGAATGGGAAACGGACGGCGAAGCTCTGGGGACGATCTCGCTTTTGTATGACCATCACAAGCGGCTCTTGAGTGAGAAACTGATCGCGGTTCAGCACCATCACGCAGCCAAGGTTCTGGCCGCAACCCACGTGCACCTGGATGAGCGAATTTGCGCGGAGATGATCATGGTCAAGGGGAAAGCGGTCGATATCCGTCACCTATTTGACCACATGCGCCAGGAGAAGGGCGTCCTGCACGCGGCCATTTCACTCAGTTCAACGGGCCAAAAGCTGTAAATTTTTTTAGTCCGAAAGTATTACGATAATAATAAAGGTATTACTGCTAGGAGATTCGCAAAGTTATGGCCGCAAGTTAGTTATTTCTTAAACACAAAGGAGTCTCGGGATGGGATTGCGTTACGGAAGGATGGCAGCTATCGTTCTTTTTGCGGGGTATATATCTTACGGGACAACTGTAAAGGCGGATGATAAGACTGTTGCGACCGCGACTCCGACGGAGAACAATCAGGAATTAACAAAACCTGTATCTCAAGCCGATAACTCGTCTGCTTCCATTTTTACCCTGCCGGAGGTTGTTGTCACCGCGCCCTTAGCAAGCATCAATACGTCCCGCTACGGTGATGAAATGGATACAGTTTCATCCGGGCAGATAGACGACCTAAACGCGCAAGACCTTCCAACTGCCCTACGGACGGTCCCCGGCGTCATCATTTCCCAATACAATGAAATGGGGAATTATGGCGGGGGTGACGGCGGCGCGATTTACCTCCGGGGTCAGGGATCTGGCCGTCCCGGTGCCGAAATCACCACGATGGTGGATGGCATTCCCTTATTCGCGGGGGTTTGGACACACCCCTTGATGGACCAATTGTCCATTAATAATGCCAGCGTGATCGATGTCTATAAGAGCGCCCAACCCGTGCTGATTGGAAATATGGGTTTTGGGGCAGTCAACATGATTCCCAAGACCATGGGACAACCTGGGTTTGAGACCCAGGTTCAAGCCGAGGCCGGAGCCAACCAAACCTATACTCAGACGGTCGAAACCGGCGGCAAAATCGGCGACGCCGATTACTATTTAACGGGCGGTCATTGGATTAGCGACGGTATCAGGCCAAATTCCAATGGTGAAGTTTACGAAGGCTCGGCCCATTTGGGCTTCAATTTGGGTTCCGGTGTTACAGCTACTGGTTACGTGGCATACAACAATTCCTCGACCGATGATCCGGGGGAAGTGGGCGCGACGCCTTTACCTATCACACAAAATTTCATGTTTGACTCCACCATGGCGATCTTCGACCTTTCCCACCAGGATGGCGCTTGGAGCGGTTCAGTCAAAGGTTACTGGAATACGACCAACATCAACTGGTACGAATGGGATTCTTGGAACCTGTCGCCCTATAACAGCTATGCGTGGAGCAGTAATTTCGGTTATCACCTCAAGGAAAAATGGGCCGCCGATGGAGGCGAAATTGTGTTGGGGTTTGACAATGATTTTTACGGCGGTCATACCCAGGACATATATCCCGTTCCGGCGCAGGCAAACGATGACTCCTCCAATCCGCCCCAATTCGCCAATTACGCGCCTTACGTAATGCTGAGTCAGTCCATCGTAATGGGTGGCGGGGTAACGCTCATACCGTCTGCCGGTGTTCGTTACAATATTAACCGGTATTTGGGCTCCATTGCTGGACCCCAAGCCGGGTTAAAACTGGATGATTCCGCCGATAGCTTTTATTTCGGCTACGCCCACGGTTTCAATTATCCCGGTGTTTACGTTGCGATCAACCAGCCAGGGCAATGGCAAAACTTGCAGCCCGAGATCGACGACCACCTGGAAGTAGGTTGGAACCGCAAGTTCACCCACGAGTTTTCCACCAACCTGGCGGTCTTCAGGGACAACGTAACTAACGCCCTCTGGACGGACCCCGCCGACTATGACTTTAACTTCGCGAATGTAGGCAGTTACCAAACCCAAGGAATCGAGTTGGATGCCCAATGGACGCCAAAGAATCTCCCGCAGTGGTTCGCGGGCGGGACTTACCTGGATTCCACCCCGTCCGACGTACCGAACGCCCCCCAATGGACTTTTCAAGGTGGGATGAACGCGGAAATCGCGGATGTTTTCCGCTTGAATTTGGACATTCAATACGCCAGCCAGCAGAATACCATCAATCTCCGTTACCCTGGGCCGGATGCCTGGGTCAATGGGTTCGTTGTCTTGAACGGGAAGTTGTCTTATTCCATCAACCCCAAGAACCCGAAAAACAACACTGAACTATTCATAGCTTGCGAAAATATCGGTGCTGAGGATTACGAATTCCGTCCAGGGTATCCGATGGCGAAGGATGCTTGGATGGCGGGATTAGAGAGTAAGTTTTAAGAAAAGAATTACTAAAATCGACAGGGTCTTTTAACCCAGGAGAAGGATGTTTCAGGGACATCCTTCTCTTTTATTCTTGGGGAAACCCTAAAAGAAGACGACCATGTTTTTGAGGAAATTTTACTTTTGGTTGTTTTGTTTAGTGTCCATGTTTAACTGCCCGCCTTGCTTTTCCAACGGCACTCCGCCGGTCCCTGCGCGAATTGGCGTCTCCACGACCATGTTGGAGGCGGCTATTAAAGAATGGGTTCCGATCAACGGTGAGGTTGAGACTATTACCCTGATTCCAGCCGGTTCCTGCCCGGGTTATTTCGATATACGGGCCAGGGATTTGGACCGCCTGAAGGGAATAGGGCTTTTCATCCGCCACGACTACCAGGATTTTTTAGACGGGAGGTTAAGCAGTCTTTCAAAAGGTAAAATCAGGATTTCTATCGCGAAGTCCCCTGAAAGTTACTTGATCCCCGGCAAGTTCGCGGCTTTAGTAAAAGAAACAGCCGCGCTGGCCTCGGAAGTTTACCCCGCTAATAAAGAAAAATGGATGGGAAGCGCGGTCCGCTCCCAGGACCGGCTTTGGAAACTGCATCAAACCATCCTCAAAAGGGTTGGCCGAATGAAAGGAATCCCGGTTGTGGCCTCGGAGATGCAGGAGGATTTCTGCGAATACCTGGGACTCAAGGTGGTGGGAACAGTGGCAAGGCCGGAAGATGTTACGCCCCAGGAGTACCGAAAACTTCTGAGGTTAAAGGCAAGGTTCGTTATTGGAAATTTACAAGAGGGTGATCAGGCCGCAAAGTCACTGGCGGATAAGATGGGAGTCCCCGCCGTTATCTTTTCGAATTTTCCCGGTGCCGATGGTTATGGAAAAACCTATGATGAACTGATCGAAAATAACATTCAGAAATTGGAAATGGCTTGTCCTCCCCGATAGCGGAATTAAGAAATTTGGTGGTTCCATTCACCGAAGGCCGGCAATTAGGCCCGATCAACCTGCATATCCATCCCGGGGAATTTTGGGGGGTGGTCGGCCCGAATGGCGCGGGCAAAAGCACCCTTCTGCACGTGTTGGCGGGCCTGCGAAAACCCGGCAGCGGAACCTGCATCCATGTCATCAAGCCCACTATCGGGATTATTTTCCAACACCAGGATTTTCGTCCCGACCTTCCCTTTACCGTGGAGGACGTTGTTTTTTTCGGGAGGATTGGAAGCCTAAAACTGGGGAAACCGTGGACCGGGCATGACCGTCAGGCCGTCGAAAAAGCGCTCCGGTTGACGGGTTTGACGGGTTTCAGGAAACGCCTATACCGGGAACTCTCGGGTGGGGAACGCCGCCAAGTCCAGATTGCCCGGCTTGTCGCGCAGGAAGCCGATTTGTTCCTTCTGGACGAACCTGCCGCCGGACTGGACCTTCCCTGGCAGGAAAAACTCATTCATCTTATTTCGGGCCTCTATCTCCGGACAAAACCCGCCGTGGTCATGGTCACACACGAGATCCATCATCTGCCCGCCGAGTGTAATCATGTCATGTTGTTAAAAGACGGGAAGCCGATCTTTACGGGCAGTCCATCGCGGGCCTTTCAATCCAACCGGCTAAAGGCGCTTTACGGTTGCCCGATGAAAGTGGAAAAGACCAGGGGGCGTTATGGGGCATATGCCTTGGGTCCGGGGGGCCTTAAATGAACTTCTTCCAATCCTTCGGACAGGTCATGGCCGCCGCAGTTTTGGGGGGCGCGCTTTGCGGGTTGGTCGGCGCTTTCCTTTTGGGATTGCGGATGCCGTTCCTGGCGGTGTTCGCCTCCCATGCGGCACTGGCCGGTGCGGTGTTTGGGGACTTATTAGGTTGGCCGCATGAGATTTCGGGTTTCCTGGGTGCTTTGATTGGAGCCAGCCTGTTGGGCTGGATGATGAATAAAAGGCGGATCGAAGGAAACGCCGCCATCGGCGCGCTCTTTACCCTTTCCATGGCATTGGTTTTCCTGGGGATGGCTTTTTTCAAGGGGCCAAAAACAGCGCAACTGAGCCTCTTGTGGGGAAGCCTGCTTTTCGTGAGTTGGGGCCAGACCATCCTGATGGGCGTCCTCATGTTATTTTTCCTGGTCTTTTACTTCTTGTTCGAGAAGGAGCTTAAACTTCTCTTGTTTGACCGGCAACTGGCCGCCGTGGTGATCCCAGAAGGGATTCTCTTGACCGTGTTTTTGTGTTTCGCCTCGGGAACGGTGGCCGTCAATTTGGAAACCGTAGGGGGATTGCTTCTCTACAGCCTTCTCTTTAACCCTCCCGTGGCCGCCGCGAGGATATGCGGAAGCTTTAGGGCGACCCTGGGGTTGAGCGCTTTTTTCGGGGCGGGGAGCGCCCTTTTGGGATTCGGCGTTGCTTATATCTTGGATTTGCCGGTAGGGGCATGCATCGGCCTTGTTTCCAGTGTTTTATTGGGAATCGTTTTGGGATTTACAAAGCAACCGAAAACACAGGGATGAAAGCGGGATGGAATGGATAAACAAGACGAAATTTTAGGGACCTTTTTCGATCAGGCGGTTTCTCATGGAGCGATGGTCTCTTTTTCCCCGGAAGAGGAAGTAAAGTTGGAACCGCTGATAAAACTTTGGAACCTGAAGCCAGGTGAAAGAATTTTGGAGCCGGGATGCGGATCGGGGAGATTGACCGAAAGATTGGTTCAATTTGTGCTTCCCGGAGGGGGGATTTGGGGTGTAGACCTTTCAGCGGAAATGATAAAAGTAGCCAAGGGGCGGAATCTTCCTTCCCAGGTTTCGTTTACAGTCGGGAAGGCATCCTCCCTGCCCCATACAGATGGTTTCTTTGACAAGGTGATTTGTTTCAACGCATTTCCGCATTTTTCAGATATCCAAAAAACGCTCAAGGAATTCTGGAGGGTGTTAAAGCCGGAAGGCGAGTTTTGGATCGCCCACACCCAAAGCCGCGAAGAACTCAATCAATTTCACGGCCAACTTTCAGAAGTTGTGGCCCATCACCATTTGCCCATGCGCGAGGATTTGGAAATAAAGCTTCAAAAAGCCGGCTTTAAAATCGAGCTTTTTGAGGACGGCCCGAGGGGTTATTGGGTTCGGGCCTTATTGGATTGACGCTTGGAGGCTAACAGGGCCAGGAGGACCTCGGTGGGGATCAACCAGAGGTGGCTGACGAAATTCGAGAAGCAGTCGCCGCACTATACGACCCGGCTCAGTGACCTGCCCATCGCCAGGGTGCCCTAAACCGGGAAAAGACCGGCTGGGAGGGGGAGGTTTGGGAGGTTGGCGGAGGCCTTTGTCGGGGTTGAAAGGCTTTCAAACCATTTGAAAGCAAAAAGTGGGTTTGAGCATTATTTGAGGCTGGTTTCCTCATGCTCCGATGGCGAACCCCCCTATCTACGCATCAAGTGATGATGCTAGAAACGATAGGGGGGTTCGCCCTCTCCGCATGAGAAAACCTTACCTGCACATGGCCCTCGCAAAAAGGATGGTGTGCAACTTTATAACCGTATTTTAAAGAGTAAACATCCAGGTTTGAACCTTCCAACAAATGTGATTGGCGTTATTAGACAACCTGGTCAATTTGGTTATGGAGATGGTTGGTGGAAACAGGTAATGGATAGCAATGATGCGGCTTATTCGCCGGATATTTTAAAAATGAATGTAGTTACTCTAAGAGATGAGTTGGAATTTAATGAAGTTATTGATTCCCTGAGTTTAATTAGTTTGTACGAACCCTATGGTAATGGAGCTGTAAGGGTCCCTGCCTTAGATTGGGGTGCGCCGGTATTTTTCAATGGCGATGCAACACAAACAACAGATTATCGAACACAAAAACTAAGTCCGAAGTTGGGTAAGTTTTATTTCGAGGGCTACATTCCAGGGAAAGAACCGCATGGATAAACATTTTCATAGTTCTCAAACTGTTTCGGCACTATTTTTTATTTTTATTGTTCCTTGTTTTTTATTTTCTAAAGAAGAAATATCAACTAATAACCATGGTTTATCAGAACCAATTTGCAAGGGGACTAAAAGTGGTTTTTCTGTTTGTAAGGGTTTGGTTGAAGTTGTTGATCCCAATAACAAAGAAGAAAATTTTGTAATAGTAGTATCGAAAGACAACAAAGAGTTTGAAAGATGGAATTCGGAATCCGATCAATATTCTTCCTTGGATGTTTTTGATTTTGAAAATAAAAACGACCTAGTAATTCTTGACCACCTTTTTTCAACAAATGGGTTTGGATTAAAAGTTTCCGAACTAAATATTTTAAATTACCCGAACGGTTCCCGTTTGAGATTCGTTGTTCATGATTATTCAAAAGAATTACTAAACCTAGATGGAACTGTTTGCGCAACGGAATGGGTAAAAATTAGAAATAAGAATAACAGCCAACATCTTTATTTTGTCAGTAGGGAATTTAAAATCACAAATGGAGAATTATTGATTTATGATTCAAAACCTGTTTTGGAAAGAAAATTCGACAATGGTTTCGAAGAAGAAAGAAATTCTATTGCTTTCGCACACCATCCGGATATTTGGCTGAAAAAAGCAGTCGTGACAGGAAAAGATCCTTGGCTAGAAGAGGGAGGGGAAAAAGAAGATGTCTTTATTGGGAATATACTCAAAAGTAAAAATGAAATTCTCGCCTATGAGATTCATGTAACCGAAAATGGAAAAAACAAAGTTTATTTGTATCCAAGTCACTCGGACGAGAAGTACGATCCGAGATTAATTATTGATCGAATAGGAGATTTGAAATCAAGACGATTATATCCTCCCGATTATATCCCTGCCGATATTAAAAAATGGTTGATGGGAAAAAACGGGAACGTAGAAGTTATACCTTCTATATCCAATGATTGGGGCTCCTCCAAATTTAAAATTGTGCTTTGGATTTAAAGCTGATGATTAACCAAAATTATCCGTTTAGATTAGTTGTCAGTAAAGGAAGGCATATGAAGTACCTGCAAATAAGCTTATTTTTGTTCATGCTTCAATCTAGGGTATTTGGCGCAATCATGCCTACCCCCACCGCCCCCAAAGTCCTCCCCAGTACCCCCATGAATCGCCTGACCATCCGCCTCCGGCAGCAAAACATCCAAATTCAGCGGGAAGTTAAGGCGGGCAAGCTTACCCTGGCCCAAGCCAAAACCTTGAAGGGCCAAGTCGATGCGATCCGCAAGCAGGAATCAGCCGACCTAAAAGCCAACGGAACCAAGACCCCGTAGGGTAAAAATATTCAAACTGCGATTTTCTCTTGATTGGATAAGGTTTTTTTAGGGTTTGGGAGGCGGAAACATATCAGGGGCCAGGCCTACACGGGCTGTTGCCCAAATGACTTGAACAAATTCTCGAAATCATTATAAGGGGGAGAGAGGGATAAAATTTTCCGAGGAGACCCGCCCATGATGGGTAAACAGTCTGAGCCTCAAGGCAAGCTGTTCTTCACGAACGTGAATATGGAAAAGCGGATACGTTCCAACCACCCCCTGCGAAAGATAGCTTCCATCATCGATTTTGATTTCGCTTACGAAGCCGTTAAAGACAAATATGGAAATAACGGCAACGAGTCCGTTCCACCCCCCGTCCTCCTGAAGCTCATGCTTTTATTGGTGTTTTACAACGTTCGTTCCGAGCGGGAACTCATGGACACCCTGCCGGAAAGGCTGGATTGGCTTTGGTTTTTGGGATACGACTTAGAGTCTGAAATCCCCAACCACAGCGTTCTTTCCAAGGCGCGCAAACGCTGGGGGCAGGATGTTTTCAGGGAGTTTTTTGAGCGAATCGTATGGCAATGTGTCCAAGCCGGGTTGGTGGATGGCCGGAAGATCTTCATGGATTCCAGCCTGGTAGAGGCTGACGCTTCATGTAACTCGGTGGTGGATACCCGATCCCTGAAATACCAGGTAACCCAGAAATACGCGGAACTTGAAAAACGATTAGAAGATGTGACGGACAAAAGATATGTCCGTCCCGACTCCAAGCCGGTCAATCGACGCTACCTTTCCACGACTGATCCAGACGCAGCCTTGGTACGGCGTAATAGTGGTACTTCCAAGCCCCGCTACCAGGTTCATCGGGCGGTGGATGGTCAAAGCGACGAAAATGG
>CAWKIF010000109.1:0-6590 GCA_963849485.1 candidate division FCPU426 bacterium
TATTCGAAAGTAAACGTCAATTATACGACAGCAATACGACACGATTACGACAGTAGATAAAAATCAATAAGAATAAAGGATCTGTGGGGAGCTGGAGTAAAGCCCCAGGAGAAGGGGGTGTTGCGAGGATCGCCAAAGGTAGTCGAGGCCAGGGGGAAGGCTTTCTCACCAAAAAGGTACAGATGAGTTTGATTTAAAAGTTCAAAATGAAGATGGATTGTCTTGAATTTATTGTTTTATCTCAAGAGTACTATTAACTGCTAAGGTTCCAGCAAGGTCTTGTTGTCTAGCTTCTTCAATAGGCCAATCAATAATTAATGCGTGCCCCATAAAACCAATATCGTCTCGAAAAAACTTCAATTCCAAATCATTGATGTATGATTTCTTAAAATCAGCGCGGGCTTTTAATGTCATCGGTGTACGGGATTGCTCGACGATTCTTCCAGCTGCCCAAACTTCGCTTTCGGCCATTTGCTCAGTATCAGCCACTGACAACTCTAAACGAGATTCATAAATCGAGGGTAATAGTGCCCTTGCGTGTATTTTTCTTTTAGATGAGACGAAATCCCTGTCACTAAAAAGGAAGCGGCTTCCTCTATCTGATGGGTCTAATGACATGGTTAATCTTTAAAATATTTTAGAAGTTGAGAATCCATTTCTGGAATTGTTCTGCCATTAAATCTTGCGGTGATAATAAATCTCCTACCCCCAATATTAGCGGTATAGATCACATTTTTATCTTCGCCTATTGTCGCTAAGGCAATTTCTTTACCATTTGTTCGCCATTCAAAGCCAATTTTTCCATTGGGCATTGTCATAACATAAGGCTTTGGAACATTCGGAGGTAAGCAATCAATGAATTGGTCAGCTATTTTAATGGTTTGAAAAGTAACGTTATCTCCGTTATCTTCAGCTAGTGTAACTTTTAGATCTTCTTTAATTTGTTCATGATTTTCAAATGATGCTGTGGAATTTAAGTGCTTTAGAATTTCTTCAATTTGTTTTGAAGCAGTAAACTTATTATCGGTGTATTCAGAATCTTCAAATGCATTTGAAGGTTCGAAAGACATCCAAGTATTGCTGATGGTGGCCGTTGGTGTCATTGGTACTTCCTAATTTGATTTTCATGAATAGTATTAAAAAATAGATTGTTTTTAAAGACCCTCATGTCATTAAGGGTACTTTCTATTATCGCATTTTCACATGCTGAATCCATCTCCTTATAAACTCCAATATCTAGAAGGATTCTTGCGTTGTTTTCGTCGGGTGGTTGAGTTGCATGAACAATTTGTGTTTTTAGACCAGTAATCGGATCTTCGAAGAGTATTTGGTTGGCAAAACGTATGATGGATTGTCCGGTAACTGGAATCGGAGGAGCGGATTTGAATACCTCTTCAAAAGGAGTTCCGCCTTTAATTTCCAAAAGGTTTATATAACGAACCCCAATTCGATTCAACTTTACAGGAGAGGTCTTAGATTTATAGATTTCCCAGTACTTCATGGTTTTTTCAAAGACATCTTCCCAAGAGGTATAAGGAACTAATCTACTATAAGACAAACCATCTAAACGAAATTGAACAACTGAAGTGCCATCTTTAGATTTTGCAATGATACCGTCATTTCCTAAATCGTCTTTTGTAGTGTCAACTTGACCACCTGTAATCTTTATTTGATGTCTAAACAAATTTCTATTTATTTTTTCTGGGTAAACATCTTTAATTTGCTCGTGAAGGGATTCTATTTTAGGAAAATCTGACCCACCTGGGAGGGTAACAAGAATTTCAAAAATGGCTTCAATGATAGGAGCTTTGGTTAAGTGCGGTGCCATGAATTGATTATCCCTTTCTGGAGAGTAAGCATTATACATTGGCGATTCTGGTCCAATTTGGAATTTGTGTTTACCTTTTATTAATAAAACAGGCAAAATATATCAAGACTTGGTGTTAACAAGAGGTCGCAGGGTCTTCGTGTGTTATCCGTGTCAATCAGGTGTCAATCGAGGTCATAAAAACCCATTTTTTGTAATTTGAATTCATCAAAATTCATTACCTAAAAAAAAGCCCTCGCTCTCCAAAAATCGGAAGGCGAGGGCCTTTGTCCTTGGCTGGGGACAGTTACTTTTTACTTATTTGAGGCTGTTTTTCGAGGGATCGACAACTTCTGAGCGAAAAAAAACCAGACCCCTCTTTGAGAGAGGTCTGGTTCGTTTATGGCTCCCCGGGTTGGACTCGAACCAACAACCCTGCGATTAACAGTCGCATGCTCCACCATTGAGCTACCGGGGAATTTGCCCGAACTTTACGGGAGTTTCTAAGTTGTAGGAAGCCTAAACGGCAAGAAAAACCCCTAAAACAAAGGTTTTCAGGGAGAGATAGTCTAATTAACCCCTACTAAAAGTCAAGTTTACCTTAAACCGTATACCCGTCAGGAAAAACTAGTTAGTTGTGCCATTGTGCCGTTTCAATATCAAGATTTGAAGGTGAACGGTATATATGGGACCTTTAATAATTCAAACTAATTGGTGGTCCCATTGCCCCAGGGGTTAAAGTCCATCCCCTCGGGAAGGTCGGGCTTGGCCCCCTTCTTGAAAGCCTCAATCATCAGGTCATCGAAGTGGTCCTCTTCCACTTTCTTCATCTTGCCCGTTTGCTCCATCCACTCAAACTGGCGGCGCCAGGTTTCCACGAGGGGAACGGTGGTTTTGAAATCCAGGTCTCGTTTGGCTTTGGAGTTGTCGAAGATGGAAGGGAATCGGTAGATGAATTTGACGCCTACCGCGCGGTGGGGGGCTTGGGCATAGAGCCAGTCCGAGGGGATATGGACCGGGTTGAACTTGCCACCCACGGCTTTCGACATTTCCTCATAAACGCCATCCCAGGTGGTGTGTTCATCGCTGGTGGCGTGGTAGGCCTGGCCGTAGGCTTTGGGGTTCAGGAGCGAATTCACGAAGGCCCGGCCCACGTCCGAAACATGGGCGACGGCCCAAGCGGCTTTGCCGTCATCCATGACGATGACGGGCAAACCTTGCTTGAGGCGGTTGGGCAGGCTGTTGTCGAAAAGTAACCCAGGATATTCGGCTCCCTCGCCGGTGGTATAGGAAGGCCGGATCACGGTGGTGTGGAGGCCGTTCTTTCCGTTGGCGGAAAGAAGAATGTTCTCGATCTTCGACTTGTTCTTGCCGTACTCACCCATGGGCCGGTGGGGCTCGTCGTCGGTGGCGGGAAGTTTCGTCATGGGCCCGCCGTACACGCAAACCGTGGAGCAAACCACGATCTGTTTCACCTTTCCCCTGAAGGCCCGCAGGAGGGAATCGGCGTTTTCGGGCGCGAAGGCCACCATGTCGATGACCGCGTCAAAGGATACGTTTTTCATTTGGGCCTCGAAGGCCGGGTAGTCCCAGCGGTTGCCCTTGATCTCCTTTACGCTCTTGGGGATGCGCCAGGGGGTGACGCCCCGGTTGTAGACCGTTACTTCGTCCCCGCGCCCTGCCAATTGATTGACGATGGCGGTGGAGATCAGGCCGGTCCCGCCGATGATGAGAACTTTCATGATGACTCCTTATTAAGAACCCCTATCAAAACCACCATCCAAAGGCAATTTTCACCGCCAAGCCGCAAAGTTCGCCAAGAAAAACAAAAAACTATTAAGGATTTTTAGGTTTATTCGATTTTCTTGCCATTCGTTATCTTGGCCGCCTTGGCGTCTTGGCGGTGAAATAGGTTTTGTTAGAGACTCTAAGTATTTACGCAGGGGACATTGTAATGGCAAGGAAGCTTTGTGTTTCGGGCGGTTGAAGATAAAATCGCTTTCATGGATCCCATCGCCCACAGTCTTGCCGGAACCTTGATCGGCCGCACCCAACCTTCGCGAAAAAGGGGCCTGGTTTTGGCCTGCGTTTTGGGGGCACTGGCCCCCGACATCGATATCATCCTCACCCTTTGGGGAAGCCAATTTTACATGACCGAACACCGGGGCTTCACCCATTCCTTCCTGGGTTTTATCCCCGTCTCCCTTTTTTCGGCCTGGGTAGCCTGGTTGTTCGTTCGCACGAAGGCAGACCGGGCGCCTTTTAAATGGATGTTCGGCATGGCCATGCTGGGGGTGGCTTCCCACCTTTATCTCGATTGGTGCACTTCCTGGGGCACCATGCTCTTGTGGCCTAACCGGGAGCGGTTCTCCGGGGACAGTCTTTTCATCGTGGATCTTTGGTACACGGCGATCCTGGCGATTCCCATTGTCGTGAGCGCCTTCATCAAAACCCATCGGGCCAAGATTTGCGGGGTGGGGATCCTCCTGGCGGCGGGGTATCACCTATTCGCGGTCTACAACCATTCCCGGGCCATGGAGGTGGCGGCGAAAGACCGGCCCCAGGCCTGGAGGGCGGCTTTCCCCCAGCCCCTCTCCCCCTATCGCTGGTCGGCCTTCAACCGGCAGGATCGCCTCTTGCGAAATGCGAGGATCGACTTTCTGATCTCACCCGACGCCTTGGGTTGGACCGACTACCCGGACCCGCCAATGACCCCGGACCTTCAGGCGGCCATGGATTCCCCGGAAGGGAAGCAGTTCCTTTGGTTTTCCCGGGTGCCTTACTGGGAAGCGCGACCCCAGCCGGACGGAACCCAGGAAATTTCCTGCCTGGACCTGCGTTTTTACGCTTACGCTTTCAAGAACCAGTCCACCCGGCGATTCGGGAAGAAGTTTACCGTCAAGGATGGGAAGGTTCTGAAGGTGGAATAAGCCGAATATAAGAAAACCGCCGGACAGGTTGGCCCGGCGGTTTTCGGTCTTCATCCCCGGGTTCCGTTGGGACCCCAGGGGAAGACCGTTCGATTAATAGCGACCGTAACCGCGGTGGTAACGGTAGGCGAAGCGGGGGTGAAGACTGCAGAAACGCACCCAAGCGGCGCGGCTGTAATACCTTCCCCCGTACCAGCAGTAAAAGCCGGGCCGGCCCGCCACCAGCCTCATGCCCGGGAACGAGACATCCACGGCGACCCGGGGCCCCGGGGCGGCGACGGCGATTTCCCCGGCTGAGGCCCAACCCGACACACCCAACAGAATCAGCAGGCTGAAGATGAAGGAAAGCTTTTTCATGGCGAATCCCCTTTTGGAATTATTTCTTGCTTCATCCAATAGGACGGACCAACCAAGTGGCGGGTTTCATTGGAAATCAAAGGTTTTTAAAAAATATTTTTTTGAGGTTCGACACTTTTTTTGATTGGGAGGGAAACAAACAAATTGATCGCGTCCACTTTTAAGAGTCTCGAACAAAACCTATTTCACCGCCAAGACCATTGGGACCGCACCCAATGGTCAGGGGCAAAGTTCGCCAAGTAAGACAAAAAGTATTAAAAATTTTTAGGTTTATTCGACTTTCTTGCCTTTCGTTGTTCTTGGCGGTCTTGGCGTCTTGGCGGTGAAAATTGCCTTTGCTTTTTAATTTTGTTTTAGGTTCTAAATAAAACAGTTGAGATAACTAGAGTTCTCTTCGCCCTTCGAGCGCCTTGAGAAGCGTGGACTCGTGCCAACTTCAATTATTAGAAAAGAACAAGGAAGTTGGCACATGAATCGATTCTTATAATTCTCGGCGCCCTTCAAGCGCCTTTAATAGAGTCGATTCGTCCGCATACTCCACATCCCCGCCGGAGGGCAGGCCCCGGGCGAGGCGGGTGACCTTTACCGGATTGTCCTTCAACAAATGCTGGATATAGAGGGCGGTGGAATCCCCTTCGACCGTGGGATCGGTGGCGACGATGATTTCCTTGAAACTCCCTTTGGTTTTAACCCTTTGAACCAAAGACTCCATATTCAATTCCCCCGGGCCGCGGCCTTCCAGGGGCGAGAGGCTGCCCCCGAGAACGTGGTAAAGACCGTGGAACTCATGGGTACGCTCAAAAGCCACCACGTCGCTGGGGTCTTCCACCACCAGGATCACCTGCTTGTCCCGGCCGGAGGAAAGGCAGATGCGGCAGAGGGTTTCCTCGGTCAGGTTGTGGCATTCCTGGCAGGGATGAAGCTTGGTGCGGGCTTCCACGAGGGCCTGGGCGAGAAGTTTGGAGTTTTCGACCGGCCGTTTGAGCAGATGGAATGCCAGGCGCTGGGCGGAACGGGGCCCCACCCCGGGAAGTTTTCCCAGTTCATGAAGCAGTTTTTCAAGGGAGGGAGGATATTCGGGCATGGGTCCTTCGAGTTTTTAGTTGAGGGTGATGAGCTTTGAATTAAAAAGATTATCGGCCGGTAGCCTGAAAGATAGCAAAACCTAATTTCACCGCCAAGACGCCAAGTTCGCCAAGAAAGACAAAAACTATAAAGAATTTTTAGATTTATTCGATTTTCTTGCCGTTCGTTGTTCTTGGCGGTCTTGGCGGTAAAAAATGTTACTTTCGGTTTTTGTTCCCGGGTCTAAATATTGATTTGTTTTATAGGAGGCCCGGAATGCCCAAACCGCCGGTCATGCGGTTGACCTCTTCCTTCACCTTATTGTTCACCTCGCGGCCGGCGTTATTAATGGCGGCCTTGACGAGGTTCTCGATTTGTTCCTGATCCCCATTGGTGATCAGCTTCGGGCTGATCGTGATGCTTTGAATCTC
>CAWKIF010000110.1:0-8210 GCA_963849485.1 candidate division FCPU426 bacterium
CCTTCAAGAGTTCAAAGACCACCAACGGGTGACATCCTGAAATTTCGCAAGAGGCTTACAGAAAATGTTTCAATGTGTTCTCGCAAACCTTTTCCAAAATAACCCCAACCGCTTTTGGGCCCCTCCCATACCTCACCAGAACCCCAATGTTTTGGATCCCTGCGGTTAAATACTCCTGAATCCTTACCCTCCAGAGCCTTCGCCATCTCATTCGGGCGAAACCGTCCTCTGAGCCCTCGCGAAAAACCACCATCAGGTGTTGGCGTATTCCGATATCACGCCGGGAGATCCAAAATGGCTTCCCGCCCTCATCCTATCCAACTCATCCTGCCGGAAATGCCGCTTGAGGCTACGGCCTGATTTGTTATTCGTGCACTTCCCGCGTAATTCACAAGCTCCACAAACCTTGATCGTAGCCGCGTAATCGATACTCTGCCGTTCTTCATGGACGGATTTACGATGGAGCCGGTTTCCGGCCGGGCATTGGTAGGTGTCGGAAACGGGATCGTATTTGAATTCCGATGCGGGGAAAATGGGCCGTTTGGACGCGCGTTGTACTTCCGCCGCCCCTAAGTCGGAAATATGGGCTTGAAGGCCACGCTTGGAGCAGTCCAGAAAGTTCTCGATAGTTCCGTATTTACTTTCCGCCACCACCGTTTCGGCGTTTTGTTTCGTATTGTCATGATGCTGATCCACCAGTGGCCCCAACAAATGAGCCTCATTTATTTCACCGGATGTCACCTCGGTGGCGGTAATGACCTCGCTTTGACCATCCACCGCCCGATGAACCTGGTAGCGGGGCTTGGAAGTACCACTATTACGCCGTACCAAGGCTGCGTCTGGATCAGTCGTGGAAAGGTAGCGTCGATTGACCGGCTTGGAGTTGGGACGGACATATCTTTTGTCCGTCACATCTTCTAATCGTTTTTCGAGTTCCGCGATCTTCTGGGTTACCTGGTATTTCAGGGATCGGGTATCCACCACCGAGTTACATGAAGCGTCAGCCTCTACCAGGCTGGAATCCATGAAGATCTTCCGGCCATCCACCAACCCGGCTTGGACACATTGCCATACGATTCGCTCAAAAAACTCCCTGAAAACATCCTGCCCCCGGCGTTTGCGCGCCTTGGAAAGAACGCTGTGGTTGGGGATTTCAGACTCTAAGTCGTATCCCAAAAACCAAAGCCAATCCAGCCTTTCCGGCAGGGTGTCCATGAGTTCCCGCTCGGAAAGAACGTTTAAAAGACCAATAAAAGTATGAGCTTCAGGAGGACGGGGGGTGGAACGGACTCGTTGCCGTTATTTCCATATTTGTCTTTAACGGCTTCGTAAGCGAAATCAAAATCGATGATGGAAGCTATCTTTCGCAGGGGGTGGTTGGAACGTATCCGCTTTTCCATATTCACGTTCGTGAAGAACAGCTTGCCTTGAGGCTCAGACTGTTTACCCATCATGGGCGGGTCTCCTCGGAAAATTTTATCCCTCTCTCCCCCTTATAATGATTTCGAGAATTTGTTCAAGTCATTTGGGCAACAGCCCGTGTTGGCCTGGCCCCTATTTCGGTTTTACTTGGTCAGACATGAAAATAGTTTTTGTGCATGGTCCCACTAAAAACCAGGTGCTGTTATCCGACTATCTGCGGCTAAATAAATTGAAGCTGGACCTCGAGAATCGACACCAAGCCAAGCAACCATAGTGGTCATTTTTCACCTATAAACATTTATATTTTGCAGTCATAATTTGGAAGACGCTGCAACTCCCTGGCCCTCCACCACATTTAATACGGGGGGGCCCAGGTGGCTAAGCCCCCTGGTTAAAACAGGGGGCGACCAGGGTTTAATAACCGACTTCATTTATACTCGCCAATTGTTTTTCTACATCGATTACTTTTTTACAGTTTGGGCATTTCGCCTTATACAAGCTGAATATCTTTTCTATATCTTGCCCACAGTCGATAATCGCAGATTTGCAAAATGGGCATGGGAATTTTAATTTTTCTTTCATCGAAGCAACGTATTTGCTCAAATTATCTTCATTCATTTTCCATGGTCCTTGATTTGCCCATAGAGCCAAACCAATAACCATTTTCATTTCTGTGAAATCAAAATTATCTTTTGTATAACCAATAATTCTCTTAACCAATTTTTCTACAACCTGATTTGTATAAAACAATAACAATGGAAGCATTGAATATAAGTGCTCCCATTGTGATCTATAACTATCAGAATCCGAAAACACAAAGTTGAAATTTGCATCTTCAGTCTTTATATGTTTATTCGTGGTAATTAAATGGGTCGCTTTATTCCAAAGGGAATCAAAACCATATACCGCTTCTTTGTCATATCTAAGTCCGTAAATAAGTTCGGGAGTAAGCGCAGATGGGTATTTTATTTCTTTAAAGACTTTCTCAATAATTTTCATCTTTATTTCTTTTGGGTATTTCTGCATGTCCAAACCATCCAATTTTTCTTTTTCAAACCAGACGAAAAATTCCTCGGGTTCAGTCAATAGTCGTTCAAGACAAAGCAAATTATCGCGAAACGGTTTTCGTAATAAAGCATATGTAACCGTCAACTTCGCTTTTTTCGAACAATTAAGAGCTTCATAAATGAAATGGCACATATCAGAAAGCAAAGCGGCAGTAATCCGCTTTTCGTAAAGCTCAAAAGCTTTATCTTTATACCCATGGGCTTTCATCCATTCGATTAACTCGTTCCCACGCAACCCCTCTAAAGAATTTAACTCCTCTGCATTTTTAGCTTTGATGTCTACACTTCTATATATGCCTGCTTTTTCACCTTGCACTAAAATTCCAGTTAAAACATCGTGCAGAAAAAAACAGTATTCATGGCTGAAGCGAAATTCCTCGGGTAATAATATTTTTTGTTTTTTCACAATCAACTCCGCAATAAGCTTTCGGTGAGTTTTTCCAAACGGGAGGATTTGGCAGTGAGCTTTTTTTCGAGTTCATCGCACAGGGCCATGAGTTGATCTATTCTATCAACAATGATTTTTTGTTCATGAAGAGGCGGTACATTTATTGGGATGTCATTAATGTTTTGAAGGCTTAAATTCGCTCTAGCGCCTTCAACCTTTTCATCTTCCATAAAATCTAAAACAAAGGATGAATTCAGATAGTACATTGTGAATTTTTTATTCAAGGTTGGTTTTAATCTTATCAAGGCCACTGCTTGATTAATGTTCGCTTTTTCATCCAGATCGTATATTGCGGATCGGCCAATAGATGCCCCAACGATATTTGTAAGCAAATCGCCTTTTTGAAGAATGGATCGTTTTTGAATCAAATTAAATTTTGTTTCTACGAATTTCTTATTGTTCAACAAAAGTCTTCCATTACCTACATTTTCGCTAGTTATAAAAAGAATTCCTCCCTCTGCATAATTAATCCCCTGCCATTTAGGTGAAGAACCTTTTGTTATTAAAATTGAGTGCTCTCCCAAATTACTTTTAACCCAATTTATCGGTGCGCCATCTTGATCAGAATTCGTCAATTTTCCCACATACGCAAATCTCAATATTGCCTGACGGAGGGATTGAAGATTTTCGAGGTCGTCGTAGAGGAGGTCAAAGTTATCGACGATTCTTTGCCAATGCTTTTCAAATTCCTCGGGAGAGGGGGCGGAAAGGAGGGCGTTTAAGGCCGCGTCGTTCAATTGGCGGCGGGTGTGGATTTGCTTTTCTTGCTTGGTTTCCAGCTCATCGCACAGGGCCATGAGTAGATCGACTTTGGCGACGATGCGTTTTTGCTCTTCAAAGGGGGGAACAGGCACTAAACCCAGTGACATCTTTTCGTCATTTATCGCGGGATAAGCCATCCCTTTCATCTCTTTTTGGACATAATCAATAAAAGGCTGACTTCTCAAATAATAAAAAAGATACCGGTTATTTATCCCTTTGTATGGGTGAAGAATTGCAAAGGCTGTGCTGGCAATAGGTTCCGGCTCGATGTTTTTATCGACGATGGCAATGTTGAGTAAATATGGACGAACTGTTGAATATAAAACCGTGTCCTTCTTTACAATTTTCCGCGCTCGCGAAGGGGCAGAATCAGGATCAAGAACTTGCGTTTGATTACTAATAAAACCCTTTGATTGGTCTATAGAAGAAACATCAATGTAGGTGAAAGTGGTATCGGGCTTCTTTTGACCCAAATCATGCGTGATATCAGAAACTCGTTCCCAACCCCAATTCGAAGGTATTTCATAAGGTATTTCTTCATTCGATATTGGGATGGAGACTTTTACCCTTTTTAAAATCCCATTCTTAACTAATAGTTTCTTTTGAGCTTCGATCTCTTTTCGTAAATCAGCCGCCGCGCCTTCGACCGCACTTTGCGATACAAGCCGACCTTGCACTGCCAATTTTAAAATATAAGCCCTTAAACTTTTAATGCCGTTGGATGCTTCCGAAATCAAATCAACATTTTCTAAAAACGCTTCTGGTTTCACTTCTTCCCACCCAACGAATCCATCAATTCCTTCTTCAGCTTTTCCCGAATCTCTGCCGTTTCCTTTTCCATCTTCTTATACTCCGCCAGCAGTTCCTCGGGGTCGCGGTGTTTGGCGGCTTCCACGTTGGGGTTCTTGATATCCAGGTTGTAATTGCTTTCCTTGATCTTCTGGATATCCACCTTCCAGGCGAATTCACTTTCCTTGCGCTTGTTCCACCATTTGATCTCGGGGGCGAATTCCTCAAAAGAAATAGGCCGGCCCTTGTTGTAGGAAACTACGCCTTCAGGGTAAGGGTGTTCGTAATACCAGATGGCTTTGGTAGGTTCGCCTTTGGTGAAGAACAAAAGGTTGGTGTTGATGCCGGTGTAGGGGTTAAAGACACCCTTAGGCAGGCGCACGATGGTGTGCAGGTTGCATTCGGTGAGAAACTTTTCTTTGATGCGGGTTTTCACGCCCTCGCCGAAAAGGGTGCCATCGGGCAAAACAATGGCCGCCCCGGCCGCCGTTCTTGAGCAGGGTGACGATGAGCACCAGAAAAAGATCCGCCGTTTCCTTGGTGCGGTAACAGCCGGGAAAGTTCAGCTCCACCCCGTCTTCTTCCATGCCGCCGAAGGGCGGGTTGGTGACGATGACATCCACCCGGTCGGCGGGGCCGTAATTGACCAGGGGCCGGGCCAGGGTGTTATCGCGCCTGATGTTAGAAGGCACCTCGATACCGTGAAGAAGCATATTGGTGACGCAAAGCAGGTGAGGCATTTGCTTTTTCTCGACCCCGTTGATCGATTCCTGCAACTTCCGTTCGTTGCGCACGTTCTTCACGTACCTGGACCTGACATGCTCGATGGTATGGGCCAAAAAGCCGCCGGTTCCGCAGGCCGGGTCCAGAACCTTTTCGCCCAATTGGGGGTCCACCCTATCCACCATGAAACGGGTGACGGCGCGGGGGGTGTAGTATTCCCCGGAGTTCCCGGCG
The DNA here is from genome assembly GCA_963849485.1 of candidate division FCPU426 bacterium. Taxonomy (GTDB): domain Bacteria; phylum Oederibacteriota; class Muellerivitia; order Muellerivitales; family Muellerivitaceae; genus CAVTWJ01. The sequence continues at coordinate 5,446 of CAWKIF010000110.1, forward strand.
GCTTGGAGGTCTTTGAGGATCTGTTCATATATATCCCCGAATAGGTGCCGGTCTTCGGTGGAATTGAAGTCGATTTCGTTGATCTTGTTGACCACCTGCCGAAGCAGGGTGCCGTTTTTCATGTAGTTGTAGGAATCCTCGAAAACCGTCTTGACCACCAGGCCCCGGGGGTTGTTGGGCCCCGCTTGAAGGGCCTTGAGGGCCCGGAAGAGGTCATTATTGATAAAGTCCAGTAATTCTTCCCCCGTGATGCCTTCGGGGTTGGCCGCCCATTCCCGCCACCGGAACCGCTTGGGGATGGGGGAACGGAAGCCTTCTTGGGTTTCTTCCAGCTCCTTTTCCTGGTCGTCGAATATCTTGAGGAAGAGCATCCAGCCCAGCTGGCTGAGGCGCTGGGCGTCGCCATCCACCCCGGCGTCCTTGCGCATGATGTCCTGGATGGCCTTAATGGCGGTTGAGACGGTCATAAAAACAACTCCTTAAAGACGAACATTTACGGGCACAGAGACACAGAGAAATGGGCATTTTAAATTTAAAACAGCTATTAAAACCTCAAAACAAAAGGCTTTTTCACCACAGGCCGCCTTCGGCGGCGCACAGAGGGGCACAGAGTAAGGCTTTTAACCTGGAAACAACCTTTGGGCTAGGCCTACGGGCCAACCCTGGGCGGCAATCCCTGAAATACTCCAAATTCCATTATTTGAATTGGCAGTCAGACTGCCAATTAAAGCCCCATCCAAGGATTTAGACCGAATTCCCTAAATTGAATTGGTCGGATTCCGACCAATTGAACCCTTAACCTGGGGTTTAGCCCGGATTCCCTTATTTGAATTAGCGGCATTACCGCTAATTCACTCCCCATGCCACCCTACCTGCCAATTTCCCTTGTTTGAATTGTCCCCAGTGCGGACAATTCACCCTCGCCATTCGCCCAAATGTATAAAAATTTTATAGATTTGGCCTAAGCCGCCCCATAGAGATACTGTTCCATCTCCCTTATGGCGGCTAGGTACTTATCCTTACCCCCGAACTTATCCAATATCTCCAAAGGAGTGCCAAAGTCAGCCAGGGGTTTCACCCTAAGAACATTCAGGTTTTCGATGTTTTCCAGCCCCTCATCCGCGTATTTATCCAATAAAGCGGCCAAAACCGCCCGGACTTCCACCCCATATTTGGAGAAATAATCCCTTTTCTTGACGTTTTCCGCCCTTTCCTTACGGGTCAAGGGGGGGCGGTCAAAAGCCACGTGGCAGATCAGGTCGAAGGGGTCAAAACCCTTCCCGACCTCTTCTTCCAGGGCTTCCAGCAACAGGCCCCGGCCTTGGAGTTCTTCCAAGATGGCCTGTTTACGGTCGATCCCCCGCCAGGCCTGGAGGAACTGGTCCAGGGAGGCGTATTCGGATTGGATCGACCGGCGGGGTAATCCTTGAGGCTTTCCGTGATGAGTTTGCCGTCTTTGTCGTAATACTGCACCCGCTCGGCCACCACGCTGACTTCCACGTCGTTGACCACGTATTTGACCCGTTTTTCCCTTTTGCCGTCGAAGCCTTCGGGGTACCAATCGTCACCCATTACCTGTTCACCCGCGGGGTCCAACTCGTCGGGGGAAACGGGCGACTGGCCCTCGGTGGGCTCATAAATGACTTCCGGTGGGCCGTCAAAAGCCGGGTCGGAGAACCGCTCGTGGCCTTCTTAAAATCCATGATGGTGAAGAACAGCTTGTCGTAATCTTCCCGGATGCGGGAACCCCGGCCGATGATCTGCTTGAACTTGACCATGGATTGGATGGTCTTATCCAGCACGATCAGTTTGCAGGTTTGGGCGTCCACGCCGGTGGATAATAGTTCCGAGGTGGTGACGACCACTGGATAAGGCTGTTCGGGATTGATGAAGTTGTCCAATTCATTCTTACCCTCGGGGTTGTCGCCCGTGATGCGCATGATGTATTTGCGGTTCTCGCCCGCCAGGTCCGCGTTTTCGTTGACCAGGGCTTGCCGCATGCGCTCGGCGTGGTCAATGTCCTCGCAAAAGACGATGGTCTTATCGAAGCGGTTGGTCTCTTTGAGGAATTGCGTGATCTTCTTAGCCACCAGCTCGTCCCGCTTCTCGAAACACGATGGCCCGGTTCATGTCCTTCTGGTTGTAAACCCGGTCCTCGATGGGCTGGCCGTTCTTGTCCAGTTTGCCCTTCTCGGGCCGCCATCCGGTGAGGTCCTTGTCGATGTCGATGCGCACCACCTTGTAGGGCGCCAGGTATCCGTCTTCGATGCCCTGCTTGAGCGAGTAGGTGTAAACCGGTTTGCCAAAATAGGTAATGTTGGAAACATCCTCGGTTTCCTTTGGGGTCGCGGTCATGCCGATCTGGGTGGCGCCGTGAAAGTAATCCAAGTACTCGGCGCCACTGGGCGTCCTCGGCCGCGCTGCCCCGGGTGGCACTCATCGACCACGACGAGGTCGAAGAAATCCCGGCTGAACTGGGGGATATCCATCCCGGCTTCGTTGCCCGAGACCGCCTGGTAAAGGGAGAGGTAAATTTCGTAGGACTTATCGACCTTGCGGTTGGTGATCTTGGTCATGGCCGTGGCGAAGGGTTTGAAGTCGTTGGTCTTGGTCTGGTCGACCAGGATGTTGCGGTCGGCGAGGAAGAGGATGCGTTTTTTCTGGCCTGATTTCCAAAGCCGCCAAGATGATCTGGAAGGCCGTGTAGGTCTTGCCGGTGCCGGTGGCCATGACGAGCAGGATGCGGTTTTGCCCCTTGCCGATGG
>CAWKIF010000111.1:0-43469 GCA_963849485.1 candidate division FCPU426 bacterium
GTTACCCGCTCGGGGTTGATGTCTTCCACCGACCCGGAGAAATTCGAGAAAGGCCCGTCCATCACCTTGACCAGGTCGCCCTTTTCAAACTGGCTCTTCAAGGCCCGGCGCTCGCGGCGCTTGCCGATATGCTCCAGGATGGCCGTGACTTCCTCGTCCGGCAGGGGAATGGGGGTGTTGCCCGAACCCACGAAACTGGTCACCTTGGGCGTGTTGCGCACCACCGACCAGGAGTTCTCATCCATGTCCATCTCCACCAGGATGTAGCCCGGGAAGAATTTCTTATTGGTCACCCTTTTCTTCCCGTTGCGGGTCTCCGTCACCTCTTCCGAGGGAATCAGGATCTGGAAGATCTTGTCCTCCATGTTCATGCTTTTGATCCTGTTTTCGAGGTTGGTTTTCACCTTCGCCTCGTAACCGGAATATGTGTTGATGACGTACCATCGCTTGGACATGCGGCTTAAAACCTCTCTTTACCTTTTACTTAATGATGAGCTTCACGAGGCTTTGGATGACCAAGTCATACAAGGCCAGTAAGGACCATCAGGAAGAAGATGGTGACGCAAACCACCGTCGTCGACCCCTTGATGTCCTCCGTGGAAGGCCAGGAAATCTTCTTGAATTCCGCCTTCGCCTCGGAGAAAAACTGCTTCAGTTGTTCAATCATTGATTCCCCAAACCCTTTGGTCATCCGAATGGCAGGGCAGGCAGGATTCGAACCTGCAACGCGCGGTTTTGGAGACCGCCGCTCTACCATTAGAGCTACTGCCCTTCAAGAGGAACCCGGCCGATGAAGGCGGGCCCCGGGATAAACCCTACTTGGTTTCCTTATGCAATGTGTGCTTCCGGCACCACCGGCAGTATTTCTTGATCTCGATCTTGTTCGGCTTTTTGCGCTTGTCCCGAGTCTTGTCGTAATTGCGGCGCTTGCACTCGGAGCAGGCCAGGGTAATTTGTTCACGCATGAGGCATTATTCCTTCGTTAACTGTTCTATTCGATGATCTCGACGACGACGCCGGCGCCCACCGTGTGGCCGCCTTCCCGGATGGCGAACCGCAGTTCCTTCTCCATCGCCACCGGCACGATCAGCTCGATTTCCATCGTGATGTTGTCCCCCGGCATGCACATCTCCGTGCCGCCCGGCAACTCCACGCTTCCCGTCACGTCCGTCGTCCGGAAGAAGAATTGCGGCTTGTAGCCTTTGAAAAACGGCGTGTGCCGTCCCCCTTCCTCCTTCGTCAATACGTACACTTCGCCCTTGAACTTCTTGTGCGGCGTGATCGACTTGGGCTTCGCCAAGACCTGGCCGCGCTCGATGTCCTTCTTTTCCACGCCCCTCAACAGGGCCCCAATGTTGTCTCCCGCTTGCGCGTCATCCAGCAGCTTCCGGAACATTTCCACGCCCGTCACCACCGTCTCGCGCGTCGGCTTGATTCCCACGATTTCCACCGTGTCCCCCACCTTCACCTTGCCGCGCTCCACCCGGCCCGTCGCCACCGTCCCGCGGCCCGTGATCAGGAACACGTCCTCCACCGCCATCAAAAAGTCCTTGTCCACGTCCCTCTTCGGCTCCGGCACGTAGCTGTCCACCGCCTCGATCAGCTGGAGGATCGCCTTCTCCCCGATCTCGCTCGTGTCGCCTTCCAGCGCCTTCGTCGCCGACCCCTTGATAATCGGGGTCTTGTCCCCGGGAAACCCGTACTTCGTCAGCAGGTCCCGGACTTCCTCTTCCACCAGCTCCAGCAGTTCCTTATCGTCCACCATGTCGCACTTGTTTAAAAACACCACTATGTAGGGCACTCCCACCTGGCGGGCCAAAAGAATATGCTCCCGCGTCTGGGGCATGGGGCCGTCCGCCGCCGATACCACCAGGATCGCCCCGTCCATCTGCGCCGCCCCCGTCACCATGTTCTTGATATAGTCCGCATGGCCCGGGCAGTCCACGTGCGCGTAGTGGCGCTTATCCGACTGGTACTCCACGTGGCTCGTGTTGATCGTGACCCCGCGCTCCCTTTCCTCGGGCGCGTTGTCGATATCCGCGTATCCCTTCGCCGTCGCCAAACCTTTTTTCGCCAACACCGTCGTGATGGCCGCCGTCAGGGTGGTCTTCCCATGGTCGACGTGGCCGATCGTCCCTATATTCACGTGCGGCTTCGAACGTACGAATTTTTCCTTCGACATACTCTCTTCCTCCAAGTCAAAAGGTTTGAGTCAGGCAACTGTTGATGATGGAGCCCAAGACCGGGATTGAACCGGTGACCTCTTCCTTACCAAGGAAGTGCTCTACCAACTGAGCTACTTGGGCGGGGGTAATTGCAAGAGGGAGTATTTTACGTTTCGAAACCCCCCTGTCAAGGAAAAGCGGGTCAAAAACAGGCTTTTTCCCGGGGTTTTCCCCCGGGGGTCTCCCGCCTTATTTGCGTTTGGGCATCCGTCCGTGGGGGTCCACCAGCTTCTCCAACCGCACCGATTGTTGGTATTGCTCCTCGGTCAGGATCTTCTTTTCCAACACCACCTGCCGCACGGTTTTCCCCTCTTTCAGGGCCGCCTTCACCACCTCCGCGGCCTTTTCATAGCCGATGACCGGGTTCAGGGCCGCCGCCACCTGGGTGCTCTGGTCGGCGTAGGATCGGCAGCGCTCCGCCTCGGCCTTCACGCCGGAAACGCATTTCTCGTCGAAGACCTTCAGCATGCGGGTCAGGAGGAGGATTTCCTGGTTCAGGTTGTAGGCCAGCACCGGCATCATGACGTTGAGTTCCATCTGGCCGGCCTGGGCCGCCAGTGCCACTGTCGTGTCGTGGCCCAGTACCTGGTAGCAGACCATGTTCAGGCACTCCGCCATGACCGGGTTCACCTTGCCCGGCATGATGGAGGAGCCGGGCTGCATGACGGGCAGGGTGACCTCCCCAAACCCGGTGGCCGGCCCGCTGGTCATGAGACGGAAATCGTTGGCGATGCGCGTCAAGTCCAGGGCCAGGCCGCGGTAGGCGTTGGAAAGGGAAACCGCCGGGGAGAGGCTCTGCATGGCCTCGAAGAGGTCCGGGTGGGGAGTTAACTTAAGCCCCGTCTGTTGGCTCAGCAGAACCGCCATGACCTTGCAATAGTCTTTATGAGTGTTCAAGCCCGTTCCAACAGCCGAGCCGCCGATTCCCAGTTCCCGCAAATCTTCCGAGGCCCTTTCGATGCGGCGGGAGTGCCTTTCCAGGTTTTCCCCGTAGGCGTTGAATTCCTGGCCCAGGGTCATCAGGGCGGCGTCCTGCAGGTGGGTCCGGCCCGACTTGTAAACCTGCCGGAATTCCCTGCCCTTGGACCGGAAGGTGGCGGAAAGCTTTTTCAAAACAGGAAGGAATTCCCGGGTCAAAAGAAGCCCCGAGAGCCGGATGGCGGTGGGGATTACGTCGTTAGTGGACTGGCCCATGTTCACGTGGTCGTTGGGATGGACCAGCTGGTAGTCGCCGCGTTTGCCCTTGAGGAGGTCGATGGCGCGGTTGGCCAGGACCTCGTTGGCGTTCATGTTGTGACTCGTGCCCGCCCCCGCCTGGTAGACATCAACCACGAACTGGTCGAGCCATTCCCCTTCATCCAGAATCTCGTCGGCGGCCCGGACGATGGCCTCGGCTTTCTTTTTATCGAGCAGGCCCGCCTTGGCGTGGAAACGGGCGGCGGCCTTCTTGATGTGGACCGTGGCCTCGATAAAGACCCGGTGGGGCTTGATGCCGCTGATGGGAAAATTTTCAACCGCCCGCTGGGCCTGGACGCCCCAGAGGGCTTCCTCGGGTACCTTCAGCTCGCCGATGGAATCATGCTCGATGCGGTATTTCATATTTTTCTCCTCTTTGGAGTGGATGGACAATGAAACCACAGGATTCCGACTGACGATGGATTTTCTCTTTATTAATAGAAATTCCTTCGCTTTAGTCCGAGGTTTTATAAGTTTTGGGTGATGTACTGGAACAGTGACTGCGCGGCTTCCTCCGGCCCCTTGGTCTCAAACCCCTTGATGCCTAACCGGGTCCGGAGCTGGCCAACTTTTTTCCCGTTCTTCAACAGCTGGTTAATGTATTGATCCGCCAGGGCTAGGTGCTTTTTCTTCTTTTGGGGGGCGCCGAAGGGGTTGGCGAAATAAGTATGCACCAGTCCCTTTTCGTCGGTAGTCCCCTTGGCAAGCCGGGCTCCGCTGGCGAAGACCTCCCCGATTTCCACCGGGTCCGTCATGATTTCGAGGGAAGGATGCTCGTCGTCCACGTTATCGTAATTGTTGGCGTAGAGGAACATGTCCACGGGATAACCCGCGATAACATGCCGGTATTCCGTAATGGGCATGACCACCCGGGCGTTGCCTAAATGGGGGTTCATGAAAACCGCCCGGTCGATTTCGGTGTAGGGGTAGCCCGGATGGAGGTCATCCAGCCGGACGAAAGCGCCGATTTCCGTACCGTAGGCGGAAACGACTCCTTTGGCGTCCAAATTCAAGGACCCCATGTCGTCGAAAACCACGGTCAATTGGCGGATGTACTGGTCGGCGAGCACCCTGAAGGCCTCGAGAGACTCGGATTTGCCCGCGCCCGAATCCCCCACGATTACCACATGGGCGCTCTTGCCGCTTTTCAAATCGATCTTGGCCATGGCCCCATGGATGGGCAGGCAGCCCCGGTCGATCATGATAAGGTTGTGAAGGGTCAGGGCGGTCTTCTTGAAATAGCCGAAATAATCCACATCGGTCAGGTGGTAGGCCACCGCGCCCACGATGACCCCGTTGGACGTGTCCTCGTAATAGCCCACCAGCTGGTTGTCCATCAGGGCCGGGTCCACCCCAAAAAGCATGATGCCGTCTGGTTTACGGTTGGCGATTTCCTGAGCGCTTGCCAGCTCAAAGAGGTTGGAAAGACCGGCGGCGTGGGAAACGAAATTCTTGTGGAAAAAAATATAGATGATGAGGCTTCCGATCTTGGCCGGGAAACAAAGCCAGCGGGAAGGGTCCAATCCCATGGTGTCCAAGGGGTTCTTTGCCAGTGGGCTGAACTTGCCTTTGCGGCTGTTGCTCTTCGTGTAATAGATGAGGGGCGGGTAAATCAGCGACAGGCGGATGAATGGGATATTCTTGAGCTTTTGGTATTTCTCCCCCGGGATGTCCCAGTTGATCCTCTCGGCGAGGAGGGACATGCCCGTTCCCGAGGGAATCTGCCGGTAAACCTTGAACCAGTCCCCCATCACATGGGCGCTCATGCGGCGGTAGGTATTTAACACCAGGAACTTGAACTGCTCATTGGCCTCAATAAAAATCTGGTGGTAATCCCCCAGGTCGACGTTACCGTGTTGATTTTCGCGGTCGTAGATGACAAACCGCTCCCGGCGGCGCCAATAGGTGTAGAGATCCTCGAGGAAGTCCTTGAAAACCACCCGGTCGACGTTCGCGAGGGCGGCTTCCGTGGCGTCGTTGTCCAACAGGGTTTTAAAAAAACCCGCCAGGCGGGGTACATCGTAACCCTCTTTCAGTTTGAAGGCCTGGATCGAGCTGAGAACGGGGGAATCTTTTTTGCACAACTGTCCCAGGAAATGTTCCAGAACCAGGCGGAACCCGTCGCTGGAAAGCAGTTCCTCGGGCGTCTTGCAGAGGCCGGGATGGCCGTAGAGGATGACGCGGTCATCCATGAATTCGTTCATTTCGATTACCGGATTGGGATTGCCGGGGATATCTGTCAGTGAAATGTTTTTGTCTTTTGCCATTCAACTATTCCTTGCGTCATGATTTTGGAATTGAGGGTGAGAAAAGCGAAGGAGTCATTATCGGGTTTTAAAATATGGAGCGGGAGACCGGATTCGAACCGGCGACGTCCACCTTGGAAGGGTGGCATTCTACCACTGAATTACTCCCGCCCGATTGCCCCAAATGTATCCCATATTATAAAGAAAAAGTAAAGCGAGACTCTCGAAACTCACGCCGAGTGACCCCAAGGGGTGGGACAGGCATTATAAATCAAAAAGAACGAACCCAAGGGCCACGGACGATGACTGGGCCACCGGTTGAACCTCCCTCCCAGGAAAATGGGATATACTTCTCGGGGCTGACCAGGTCCAAAATAAGGTCCTTTTCCTGGATAACCTTCCCCAAAAAGCCCCGGGCAGGCCTTACCGGCGGATCCCCAAGGCTTTGACCCCGAAAGGCAGTCCATGGCTATCACTTCTCTTTTCAAAAATTGGATTCGCGGCATCAAGGATAAGAAGAAGAACGAGATCACCAAGGTTCTGGGTGTCGAATACGCCCATATCACGCTCGAAACGGGCGAACTCTATGTCACGGCCGACGGCCTGCCCTACCTCCCGCTGTTGGACCCCGCCAACTACTGGCTCGACCGGGGCTGGTTCGAGGGCCATTCCACGAGGCTTTCCGGCACCAGTTCCATCTACAAGATCCGAACCAAGGAGTTCGAGGGGAAATCCCGGGACATCGTGATGAAATGGAACCGAATGGGGCAGGACATCCCCGGGGCGGAGGAACTCGACATCCTGGAGGGAGCGGAATTCAACAGCCCCTTCGAGGAATTCTCGCTTCTCTTTGAGCTGCGGCGCAAGCTCTACGGTTCCGGCCGGCGCGTCGTGGTCCAGAAACCCCTGGCCATCTTCGTGGCCTCCGGGTCGGTCGACCTGTGGCAGAGCGGCCGCAAGGAATACAAGATGCAGTCCAAACTTCGTTCGCACAGCGAGGTGGCCCTCCACATGCACCGGCTTTACGCGGTGGTGTACGAGTGGGTCAAGGGCATCGACGCGCACCAGGCTTTCCGGACCGGCGTTATCAGCCGGGAGAACATGAAGGGCCTGGCCCTGGACGCCCAGCAGGTGCTGGAGAACGCCGGGTTCAAGGTGCGGGACAACAAACCGGACCATATCATCGTCCGGCCGAAGCCGGACCGCACCCTTTCGCACAACCGGCGGGGTGAGACCGTTTACGCCCTTGTGGATTTCGAGCTGTTGGAACGCACCCTCTCCCAGATGGAGCAGGTCCGCCGGGAGAAACGGCTCGAATACCTCAAGCGCCAGCGCGACCGTTTCAACACGCCCGCCTCGGACAGCCCCTATCCCCACCTGCATCCGGTGAACCACCTGGGCGTGGACTACATCTACGGCCGCGTGGAAAGCGTGAAGGGGCGGCTATGGGTCGTGGGAAAGGACCCCGTTCTCTACGATTACTTCCTGCCGGAACGATGGCGCCACTTTCCCAGGACCAAAATCTCCGTCTACAGCGAGATGTACCACACCGTCACCAAGGACGGGATCCACTTAGTGCTACAGGCCTCCCCCGTGGGGCAACAACCGGACCTGGACCCATTCCGGGAGGATGAGCAGAAGATCCTGGCTCACGGGTACAACAGCCCCTTTGAGGTGGTATCCCTGGCCCTTGAACTGGCCCAACACGATGTGGCCTGCATCTATCCCCGGGCCATCTATATGTCCGAGACCGAAGCCGGCATCTCCAGCACCGTATTCGATGGGTCGCGCTATCACACCCACAAAGACATCGTCACGCCGGACGGCGAGCCCGTCCTTAAGCCCAAGCATGATTACATCGTCATCTGGGGCTATTGGAACGGGCCCGACGGGAAGCTCGCGGATAAGGATGGGGACTATTACGAGGGCATCGATGCCTTGCGCGCTTTTAAGGAGAACCTCATCGATAAAGACCTCTATTTCACCCTCCTACGACGAACCAAGGAAAAGCTGGCCGCCGTAGGGGTGGAGGACCTCAACCTGAGGGGAAACCATGTCATGGTCTCGAAGGACAACCGGGGCCACTTGGTCCTGGATGACCGGGGGTTTCCCGAACTGCGGTTGAGTAATTTCGAGTTCTTGAAAAAGAAGTTATAAAAAGCCGGGCTTCCCCCCTCCGCGTTTAACCCCGCCTTTAGGGTCTAGATCATATCTCCATTTGGGCGATTGTTAATATCATCCATTGCCGTACCTCACCATCACCCGGAGGCTCTTTGGCCTCTTAAAAGCTTTATGGAGGGAAATATGACGAAAAACCGGAAATTGTTGGCTTGGGTGGAGGAAGTCAAAGCTCTCTGCAAACCCGACCGAGTTGAATGGACGAACGGATCCAGCGAGGAGTACGACCGCCTGCTCAACGAGATGACGGCGTCCGGCAGTGCCATCCCCCTGAACCCCCGAAAACGCCCCAATAGCTTCCTTTTCCGTTCCGATCCTTCCGACGTGGCCCGTGTCGAGAGCCGCACCTACATCGCCTCCGTCCGCCCGGAGGACGCTGGACCCACCAACAACTGGATCGATCCCGTTGAGCTCAAGAAGACCATGCGGCATCTCTACGACGGGTGCATGCGGGGCCGAACGATGTATGTCATTCCCTTCTCCATGGGCCCCATCGGTTCCCCGATCGCCAAAATCGGCGTGGAGATCACCGATTCCGCTTACGTTGTGGTAAACATGCACATCATGGCGCGCGTGGGTGATAAGGTTTTGGAGGCTCTGGGGGAAAGCGGTGAGTTCATCCCCTGCCTGCATTCCATTGGTTTCCCCCTGTCCCCCGGGCAAGCCGATAAGCCCTGGCCCTGCGCCCCGCTGGAGCAAAAATACATCTCCCATTTTCCCGAGGAGAACCTCATCTGGTCCTACGGTTCGGGATACGGCGGCAACGCCCTCCTGGGAAAGAAATGCCTGGCTCTGCGCATCGCGTCGGCTCTGGCCCGGAGGGAGGGATGGCTGGCCGAACACATGCTCATCCTTCGCCTGACCAACCCCCAAGGAAGGCGTTTCCATATCGCCGCGGCCTTCCCCTCCGCCTGCGGCAAGACCAACTTGGCCATGCTGGTCCCCACGATTCCCGGATGGAAATGCGAGTGCGTCGGCGATGACATCGCCTGGATGAAGATCGGCGCCGACGGAAAGCTGAGGGCCATCAACCCGGAGGCCGGTTTTTTTGGCGTGGCGCCCGGCACCTCGATGAAGTCGAACCCCATGGCCATGCGCTCCTTGGAGAAAAACACCATCTTCACCAACTGCGCCCTTACCGACGAGGGGGATATCTGGTGGGAGGGCATGGACCTGCCCTGCGAGCACTCCATCAACTGGAAAGGCAAGGAATGGACGCCCTCCTCTTCGGAACCGGCCGCCCATCCCAACGCCCGCTTTACCGCGCCAGCCGCGCAATGTCCGGCCATCTGCCCCGATTGGGAGGACCCGGCAGGGGTTCCAATAGACATCTTCATCTTCGGGGGCCGGCGCTCGACCACCGTGCCCCTCGTGCACCAGGCCTTCGATTTCGAGCACGGCGTTTACCTGGGCGCCTCCGCCTCATCCGAGACCACCGCGGCGGCCCTGGACGTGGGGCAGAAGCTCCGCCGGGATCCCTTCGCGATGACCCCTTTCATCGGATACCACGCGGGCGACTACATCCAGCATTGGTTCGAAATGGGCGAACGGCTGGGGGACAAGGCGCCGGCCGTCTTTTACGTGAACTGGTTCCGGAAGAACCGGGAAGGCCGGTGGCTGTGGCCCGGTTTCGGCGAGAACAGCCGCGTGATGAAATGGATGTGTGAGCGGGTGGAAGGAAAGGTCGGCGCGGTAGAGACCCCCATCGGATACATGCCCGAGAAAGGCGATTTGGACCTGACCGGCCTGAACATCGCTCCGGAAGACTACGAGGAGCTGATGCAGGTCAACCGGGAAGCCTTCCAATCCGACTTGAAGGACGCGGAATCCTACTTCTCCCAGTTCGGGGACCGTATGCCTGAGAAAATGAAGCGGCAATTGTCAGCTGCTAAAAAACGGTTGGAATAAAGGACCATCAATTTGGAATAACCCGGGGTGTGATGACTTTCGGGCGTCGATCGTAAAAAAAGGGCTCTTGCGGTTAACCGGCCGCAAGAGCCCTTTTCTTTTATGGAGACCTTTGGATTCCACCGAGGAACGACTGTACTTGAGTTTATTGGGAAGGGATGGGGTCCTACGTTTTACTTACAAATAAATGGTGGACAGGGCAGGGTACGAACCGCGCAAAGCGCTCATAGGGGAATAGCCTCCTAAGTGACCCCTTTCAACAGCCGGGAAAACTCCCGTTTTCCCGAACCCTTTCCCACCGGTTCTCATCCCCAGTAAATGAAAAGGGTTAAATAGATATTCTCGTCATTCGCTTAAAAAATATGGTGGACAGGGCAGGATTCGAACCTGCGAAGGCCGTCGGCCGGCAGATTTACAGTCTGCTCCCATTGACCACTCGGGCACCTGTCCACTTAAATCCAAAAACTTGATATGGGCGAATGATTTTCCATGAGCGCCCGACGCATGTCAATCAACTTTATGAGGATCGCCGGCATAAAGAATGCTATCTTAAGGCCCAATTCAAAGGGGGGCGAAATGAGAAAATTAGCTTCGGTATTATTCCTTTGGGCCGTCACTTTGCAGGCATGGAGCCAAACCCCCGTCCCTTCCCCAGTTCCGGAAACCCAGGCCGTTACCGAGCTTTCCGCCGTTCCTGAGTCGGCTTTTCACTGGCGCCAAACTTCGGATACCGACGGGATCCGGCTTTATTCCAGCGAGGTCCCGGGAACCAAGATCATGGCACTGAAGGGCGACGGGCTGATTGAGGCCCCCATGGCTAAAGTTGCCAACGTCATCGTTGATACCACCCGGGGAACGGAATGGATCGACAGCCTGGTGGAGTCGAAAGTATTAAGGAACTTGGGCCCCTTCGAGTTCACCGAATACGACCATATGGGGATTCCCTTCCCCTTCGACCAGTTCATTTCCGACCGTGATTTCGTCTCCCACGTGGCCGTAGAAACGGATTCCTTGCATCAACATGTTACCGTTAAATATACCCCGCTGATCGATCCCCTGGCCCCGGTCAAGAAAAACTACAAAAGGGGCGTCATGACCTGCACCTTTTCCATGTATGAGATTTGCCCGGATGAGACCTACATGGAAGCGGAGATCCACTGCGACCCGAAGGGCGGCCTGGCCGCTTGGCTGGTGAACTGGTTCCAGGGCGGTTGGCCCGAAACGACCTTCGAGAGCTTGAGGAGGGAAGTGGCCCGGCCGGATATTAATGTCATTCCATTTGTGGTCAAACTTTTGGAACTACCCGATATCTCTGAAATACAAACGGTCTCTAACAAAGAATAAAATTCCAATTATTCATGGAATAAATGGAGCTGGGGACCGGAATCGGACCGGCGACCTGCCGCTTACAAGGCGGCTGCTCTACCAACTGAGCTACCCCAGCACCGAAACCACAAGTTGAGGTGCGTTTTAGGCGTACCAAGTCAATAAAAGACTTGGTGCCCCAGCCCGAGGTCTCAAACCGAAGGCATCTTGGGAGTACCAAATCCAAAAGGGATTTGGTGACCCAGCACCGAATACAAAAGGAAGGCGGATTATAAAAACCGCCCCCAGTTCCGTCAACAACAGTGAATTATTTTACCACTTGAATGCGCCGCCCTTGTCATTTCCCGGCGTTTCGTCCCCCTCCAACAAGGTCCCCTTGTCTAGGATCTCCGAAGGCCCCTCAACCGGCGCTTGAGGATCCGGATCAGGGCCTGAACGAAAAAAATCCCTTTCCGGAGGCGCGTAAAAATCCGGCGGGGTGCTGACAATGGTCGGTTGGGGGGTTGGCGGCACGTACAGGGGCGAAGGAGGAATCTCCGACTGGGGAGCCACTGGGATCACCTGGGGAGACCTAAAGTTCGGATGAAGGGTAACCGCCCTATCTTCGCGGGACAACCCCTGCCCCCAATTTCTCTGACGGGCCACCTCAAAAAGCAACAGGGCGGCCGCCACCGAGGCGTTGAGGGAGGACATCTTGCCGGCCATGGGGATCTTCAAAAGCTCATCGCAATTCTCGGAGACCAGCCGACGCAAACCCTTTCCCTCATTGCCGATGACAATCGCCACGGGCCCCTTGAAATCGTATTCGTAAAAGTTCTTGGTAGCCTCGGCGTCGGTGCCCACCACCCAAATATTGGCTTCCTTCAATTCACGAATGGTTTCGTTCAAGTTGGTCACCTTGACGGTCGGGATATGCTCGGCGGCCCCCGCCGAGGCCTTGAGGACGGTGGAGTTCACCTCCACGGCGCGGTTCTTGGGGATGACGGCGCCGTGGGCCCCCGCCGCGTCGGCGCTGCGGAGGATCGCCCCCAGGTTGTGGGGATCCTCGATTTCATCCAGGAGTATAAGAAAGGGGTTTTCCTTTTTCTTTTTCGCGATCTCCAGCACATCCTGAAGGGCGGCGTAATGAAAATCTTCCACGACCGCCAGGACTCCCTGGTGCTTGTCCGTCCCGGCGAGGGTATCCAGACGGTGCCGGGTCTCGACGGTGATGGGGATACCCTTGGCCTTGGCGTGGGCTTCGATCTGGTTCAAGACCCCGTCCCGGGAACCCTGCATCAGGAAGATGCGGTTGACCCCCCGGCTTCCCGAACGGATGGCTTCCAAAACCGGGTTCCGGCCATAAATTTTTTCGCTCATAAAACTCAGCTCTCAGTTGACAGTTCGCAGCCAACAGCTCAACCTAGCCTGCAAACAGCCATTTATTATTTAGGCAAAATCCGGAACTTGCCGCCCTGGACATCCTCTATCGTAAACCCCATCTGGAGAACCCGGCTGCGGATTTCATCGGCTTCCTTGTATTTCTTTTCCGCTTTCAACCGGGACCTTTGCCGGGCCAATCCCTCGACTTCCGAGGGGATTTCAGATTTTTCACTGCAAACGACACCCAATAACCCGCCCCACTCGCTTAATTTCAAGGCTGCTTCCCCGATCAGGCTTTTGGCCCCCGCCGTCATATGGGAGGATTGGCTCAAGACCCTCCGGGTTTCCCGGGCGAGGTCGAACAGGACCGCCATGGCGCGGGGCGTGTTGAAATCGTCATCCATGGCTTCCCTGAATTTCGCCTCCACCTCCTCGACCGCCAACCGGAGGCCCAGCAGGTCCTGGGGCTCGACCCCGTCGTCCAAGCCCAAGGCCTCCTCCACCCTTTGGAAAGTCTGGTTGAACTCCTCCAGGCCCCTCCGGCAGGCTTCCAGGCTTTCCCGGTCGTAGTTCAAACCGCTGCGGTAATGGGCGCTCAGGAAAAAATAGCGAAGCACTTCGGGTTTGAATTCGGCTAAGGCATCCTTTGCTTTCCAGATGTTTCCCAAGGACTTGCTCATCTTCTGCCCCGAAATCTCAATAAAACCATTGTGTAGCCAATACTTCACGTAGGGTTTTTCGGTATAGGCTTCGCATTGCGCGATCTCGTTCTCATGGTGGGGAAAGATCAGGTCCACTCCCCCGCCGTGGATATCAATGGAATCCCCCAGGTGCTTGCGGACCATGGTGGAACATTCAATATGCCATCCGGGGCGGCCCTTTCCCCAGGGCGATTCCCATTGGGGTTCCCCGGGCTTGCTGGCCTTCCAAAGAACGAAGTCGGTCGGGTTTTTCTTACTCTCATTTTTCTCAACCCGGGCGCCTTCCAGGATCTCTTCAAGGTTCTTGCCGGAAAGCCGACCATAGGCCGGGAAGGTCGCGGAATCATAAAGGACATCTTTCCCCAGTTCGGTGGAAGGCACGGGATAAGCGTGGCCCTTTTGAACCAAGCCCTCGATCAAGCCAATCATTTCCTGGATATGCTCCGTGGCCCGGGGATGGACATCCGCCCTTTGAACGCCCAACCGGTCCATGACCTCGAAATAAGCCTTCGTATTCGTTTCGGCAACTTCCTTCGCGTCCCTTTTTTCTTCAATGGCGATCTTGATGATTTTATCGTCGATGTCGGTGATATTGACCACAAAGGTCACCTGAAATCCCGAGCCTATCAGGTATTTTCGGATGATATCGAAATTGACCTGGGAACGGGCATTGCCGATATGGATATCCCCATAAACCGTGGGGCCGCAGACATACATCTTGATCTGGGGTGGGTTGAGGGGAACCAGCTCTTCTTTTTTACCGCTAAGGGTGTTGGTAACTTTCAAACTAAATCCTTAATACAAGATTGAACCATGGGTTGACGCTGAACAACGAGGTAGGATTTTACACTTTTATGAATGTTTTAGAAAACTTCTGAATTAAAAAAGGGTACAAAAAGACAAGCTAAATAGCATCCGCACTATTTTGTTTTATCTTTTTTCTTCGAATGGGGCACATAAGAGCCCGAGTAACGGGCCAATTCCTTCTCGAGATGTTCCAAACGCTTCACGAGGGGGTCCGGCAATTTATTGTGGTCCAGTTCGCCCGCCAGGTCCTTGCTTCCCCTTAAACGGACAATTCGCCCCGGTACCCCCACGACCGTGGAATGGGGGGGAACATCCGTCAAAACCACCGCGTTCGCCCCGACCTTGGAATATTCTCCCAGAACGATGTTTCCCAAAACCTTGGCCCCGGTCGCAACAACCACATGATCTTTCAAAGTAGGGTGGCGCTTCCCCTTTTCCTTGCCGGTTCCCCCCAGGGTGACCTGCTGAAAAAGGGTCACGTTATCACCGATTTCGCAGGTTTCCCCGATCACTGTGCCCATGCCATGGTCGATGAAGAAATATTTCCCAATCTTGGCGCCCGGATGGATCTCAATACCCGTTAAGGAGCGGGAAACCTGCGAGATAAGCCGGGGGATGAAGGGGACCTTGATCACCCACAAGGCATGGGCGATCCGGTGATAGAACATGGAATAAACACAGGGGTAAAGCGGCAGTTCCCACCAACGGGCCGCCGGGTCCCGGTCTAAAATGGATTTGAAATAGTTAAACATGCTGGCACCTTAATAGAAGTTACTTGATTTCCCCAGTCACCCAAACCGCGAGTCGCTCAACAATCTTCGCCTGTCCCAGTAAGGGGCCTATCTTAACCAATTCCGGACCATCTTCCCGGCCCGTCAAGGCCAGGCGAAGAGGATGATACAAGGCTTTCCCCTTGATATTCGCCAATTTGCCCACTTCCTTCACGATCTTCAGGAAATTTTCACCGGTAAACTCTCCAGTAAATCCTTCAAAAGACTTTTGGAAAGCTTCCAAAAGTGGTTTTTGTAAACGCATTTCCTCTGCAGAGGCCGGGTCAAAGTGCAGTTCGTCCGAGAAAAAATAGAAAGTTTCTTTCACGATGTCCGAGAAACAACCCAGGTTCGTGCGGACCGTGTCCACCACGCCCTTGAGCCAATCGAATTTCAATCGGGCCTGTTCCCGGGTGATGTATTGGGCGTTCTCCAAATAGGGCAGGAGCGCCCGGGTCAACTCATCCAATGTATATTTCTGTTCGGTGAGGTACTGGGTGCCCATCCAATGCAATTTAACCGGATCAAAGATGGCACCGCTTTTTCCCACGTGGGTCAAGTCGAATTCGGCCGCCATTTGTTCTAGGGACAGGATTTCCCCGCTCTTGGGCGCCCAACCCAGCAAAGCCAGGTAGTTGAGGAAGGCTTCGGGCAGGTAACCCTTAGCCTTGTAGCTTTCCACGCTGGTCTCCCCGTGGCGCTTGGAAAGTTTCTGGCCGTCGGGACCCTTGATGATGGAGAGATGGGCAAACTTCGGGGTCTTGAACTTCAGGGCGTTATAAAGAAGGATCTGTTTGGGAGTATTGGAAAGGTGATCCTCTCCCCGGATCACGTGGGTCACCTCCATCAGGGCGTCGTCCACGACCACCGTAAAATTATAGGTCGGGCTCTTATCCGATCGGGTCAAAACAAAGTCCCCGATCTGGTCGTCCGGGAAGCGTACTTCCCCCCTCACCTCGTCCTGCACCACTATTTCGCCGGGGGGCACGATGAACCTGAGGACCGAGGGAGTCCCCTTGTCATCCAATGCCTTGATTTCCTCGGGACTGAGATTTTTGCACTTTCCGCCGTATTTGGGCATGTGTCCCCGTCCCAGCTGGCGTTTGCGTTCCAATTCCAGTTCTTCCCCGGTGCAATAGCAGGGGTAAACCTGTTGCGATTCTTTCAGCTTTTGAAGGTATTTTTCATAAATCGCCGTGCGTTCGGATTGTTTGTAGGGCGCGTGGGGGCCGCCCACCCGGGGGCCCTCGTCCCACTTGAGGCCCAGCCAGTTCATGATATCCAAGAGGTTCTCGCAGGCCTGGTCGGTCGACCGGACCTTGTCCGTATCCTCGACACGCAAGAGAAAAACGCCTCCCGTGTGGCGGGCATAGAGCCAATTATAAAGGGCCGTGCGTACGTTCCCTAGGTGGAGATCCCCGGTGGGGCTGGGCGCGAATCTGACTCGAACTTTATCCAAGACTTTTCTTCCCTTTCGACTGATTTCTAAACCTATACCCCCATGAGTTGCTTATAGCTTTTGGGAATTTATACCCCGCCCCGGTCACCTTTAATCCTCTATTCTTTTCAGGAGGGCGACCGCCTGGACGGAAAGGCCTTCTTCCCTGCCCTCAAAACCCATTCCTTCGGTGGTTTTAGCCTTCACACTGACGCTGTCGAGGTTCAATTCCAATGTTTCCTCGATCAGCCGGGCCATCGGAACCAGGTAAGCGGAGAGCTTGGGTTTCTGGCAAATGATGGTGGAATCCAAATTCTCGATCTGCCAACCCTTGACCCGGACCATCCTCCCGCATTCCTTCAAGATCATCAGGCTGTCAGCCCCCTTCCATTTCGGGTCCGCATCGGGGAAAAACTTCCCGATATTGCCCAGGGCCGAGGCTCCCAACAAGGCGTCACAAAGGGCATGGCAAAGGGCGTCGGCGTCCGAATGGCCCATCAAACCCTTCGGATGGGGGATGGTGACCCCCCCGAGGATCAGCGGCCTTCCCTCGGTAAAAGCATGGGCGTCATATCCGGTTCCGATACGATAACTCAAGTTTTCATCTCCCGGTTCCTTGAGGAACTCACGCAATGTCCCGAAGGGGTCGCATAGTGTACCAAATTCAGCATTCCGATGCTTTTTTTAGGACTTTCAAGGGGTATTTTAAACGGAAATCTCATGAAAAAAGCAGGAAGGATTATCGGCTTTCGGTATTGCGCCAAACCACATTCTTGACCCTCTCCAGGTCGTAGGCCGTCGTCACTTTGAAATTCAACTCATCCCCATCCACCGTAAGCACCTTATAACCCGCCGCCTCGGCCACCGCAGCGTCATCGGTGAGGCGGGATGCCCGCTTCCCCAATTTCTGAAAGGCCTTTTGGAGGAGTGGAAGCTTGAACCCTTGGGGGGTCTGTACGGCGCGGATATGGCGGCGGTCCAGGGTTTTATCGATCCGGTTTCCAACCACTACTTTCAGGGTATCCTTCACGGGGACGACCGGGATCACGGCACCGGATTGGACGGTGGCTTCCAAAACCCTCTTGATGACCTCGGAATTGACCAGGGGCCGGGCGGCGTCATGCACCAAAACATACTTGATCCCCTTGGGCATCACACGGAGGCCTTCCCGGACCGAATCTTCCCGCTCCTCGCCCCCCTTGGTCACGATTCCCGTCAATTTGTAGCGATAGATGGCCTGGATCGCCCTTTCCATATAATGTTCGCGGGTGGCCACGACAACATAAGAAAGCCCAGGCACCTTGGAGAAGGATTCGAGGCAGAGATCCAGCAGGGTCCGACGGTGGTCGACGAATAGGAAGGGTTTGGCCACCTTGGCCTTGAGGCGGGTGGATTGGCCGGCCGCGACGATTAAAACGGCCCAGGAGTTAATTCTACTTGGTTTTCTTTTTTTCATGAGGGAGGCAGTTTATCAAAAGGAATTGGCACTTTCCAGGCAAGCGGATGCCAAGGCAAAGGTTTAATCAAACCTATTCGCTGACTCCCCTCAATTCACGCAATGCATCGGCAGCGATCCATCTCGCTGAAGGATAAGGCTTCTTTCCTAATCTTTCCGCCTCACGGATGGCGGCCTTCCTTAACCGGGGATTCCTTTTACCGATTTGGCGCAGGGCCCAATTCACGGACTTTTTGACGAAGTTCCTTTCATCGCACGCTTCCCGGGCGATAATCGGCAAGAAGGAAAGGAACAAAGTGTCGTGAGCCTTTTTGTCGTGCACCGCCAGGCCCGCCATCAAGACAAAGCCCGCTCTTTTTTCATATTCCCGCTTGCGGGCGCTCCATTGTTTGATCTTGTGAACCGCCAAGGGCGTCCGGTCAAACAAGTGACCGCAACAACTATCGCAGATGTCCCAACTGTCGAAACCTTTCGCCCATTTTTCCATCTGGGAAGACTTCACCTTCATAGGTTCGTCGATCAGTACCGCTAAAATTCTCGCTTCATGGATTTGGGAATCCCATAGTTTCAAGGCGAGGTCGTGGTCTTTCCCGATCGCGCGGGCCATCCGTACCAATTTCGGTTTGGATATTCCCAGGATGTTTTTTCCACGGATGCCAAAGCGGGCCATTCCCGCGATGTTACGTTTATTTTTGAGGGAATGAAGTTGCCGGAGGATTTCCCGAACTTTCATTATGAGCGTCCTTTGAGGGATTCATCAGCGCGGAACGAGTATTCCGATGGCCTCGGCCAAGGTCTTGACCGGTAGTATCTCCAAGGTGTCGTCGGGGAAAAGCGATATGGCCTTGACGTTTCCCTGGGGGATGACGGCCTGCTTGAAACCCAGCCGGGCCGCCTCGGCCAGGCGGGGCCCGATCTGGGAGACCGCCCGGACCTCGCCGGAGAGCCCCAACTCGCCCAGCACCAATACGTCCGGCGCGACAGGAACCTCCCGGAAAGAGGACGCCGCCGCTACCGCGGCCGAAAGATCGATGGAAGGTTCCACCACCCGGATACCCCCCGCAACGTTCATGAACACATCCTGGGAAGAGATCGCCATGCCCAGCCTTTTCTCAAGGATGGCCAATAGAAGCGCCAGACGGTTGGGGTCGATGCCCGAACAGCGCCGCTGGGGTACTCCAAAATTGGCGGGGCTGACCAGGGCCTGCACTTCCAGAAGAAGGGGCCGGCTCCCTTCCAGGCTCGCGGTGATGACCGACCCGGAGCTGTGGGTGAAATGGTCCTCCAGGAAAGCCTTGGAGGCGTCCTCCACTTCCGCCAGGCCGTCCTCCCTCATCTCAAAGATGCCGATTTCCTGCGTGCTCCCGAAGCGGTTCTTGACCGCGCGAAGAAGCCGGTATTGCCTCTGCAGGTCCCCCTCAAAATAAAGCACAGCGTCCACCATATGCTCCAGGGTCATAGGCCCCGCGATGCTTCCCTCTTTGGTAACGTGACCGATAAGGAAGAGTGGCAGTTTTTCTCTTTTGGCCAAGTAGGTCAAGCGGGCGGCCGATTCCCTCACCTGGGAGACACTACCCGGCGCCGAGGGAATATCCGCCAAGAACAAGGTCTGGATGGAATCAATGACAGTCAGGACCGGCCGGGTCTTCTCGATTTGGGCCAGGATGGCCATCACGTCGGTCTCCGGGAAGATGTAAAGGTTGTTGGAACGGATGCCAAGGCGCTCAGCCCGGAGCTTGATCTGCTGGGCCGATTCCTCGCCCGTCACATAGAGGCACTTTCCCTGTTGGCCGGGGGAGAGTTGGGAAAGCTTATCCACGACCTGCAAAAGGAGGGTGGATTTTCCAATGCCCGGGTCCCCCCCGATCATGACCGTTTCTCCCTGGACGATCCCCCCTCCCAAGACCCGGTCGAACTCGTTGATGCCGGTTTGAAGGCGAAAACCCTCCGAGATCTCGATTTCCGTCAGGGCCTGGGGATCGACCGACCCGGAAGCCGTTGCCAGTTTCCGGCCTCTTCCTTCCGTTTTGGCCGAATCGATGGTTTCCTCAATAAAACTGTTCCATTCCCCGCAAAGGTTACACTTGCCCTGCCATTTATAGGACTTGGAACCGCAGTTTTTACAGACGAATTGGGTTTTGGTTTTTGGCATGGGCCACCTCGAATGGAATACGGAGCGTATTATACACTTGTATACCATCCCAGCCAATAAAAAAGGCCCCGGTTTCCCGGGGCCTTAGGTTCAATGAATCTTTTATTTTTTCGCTTTAGCGGCGGGAGTGGGCTGGGCTTGCTTATCCTCACCACCCATCATTCCCATGGGGCACCCGCCCATCATGCCCCCCTGCTCACTGGGACAGCTGGACATGGAACAACAATGGTCCATCTTGCAGCATCCCATCATGTGTGAACCCAACATACAAAGGGGCCCGCAAAGGGATACGATTAGGATGATCCAGCCGATCACCTTCCCGATTTTTTGGGTCAGCCCGGCCTGTTTTTCCGCGTGGGTCAAGACCCAATAACCCAAAGCCAAGGTGAAAAGATAAGCCACAATTTTATGCGTTACCATAACGCCTCCTTTTAATTAGTTCTTAAAGTCCGGGAATATTCACTTTCGGCATCTGATTAGTACCCATCTGCCCCAGGTCCAACTTAGGTATTTTCATTTCCTTGTAGTCCGCAGGCGGTTCGAAAAGGCTTGAATCCAGCGATTTTTTATCCACCTTGGTGGCTTCCGCAGTGCGGCTGACTTCCCCCGACTTATTGGTCGACTCCCATTTCATGGGGAACAACTTCTGCGTGACGACCATGTTCAGCATGGCTTTCTGAGAGGGGTCCAGTTTGTCGGATTGGGCGGCCATTTGGGTCCCCCACCAGTTGCCGATACCAGGCGCGAACCAAACCTTTCCGTTGTTGTCGTCCGACTCGTAATCCCACTCCTGGCAGTCGTATCCGAGGATGTTCAGGGTATTCCCCGTTTTGTGGATCTTGTAGTGCTTGTCCTGGCTGTTGTATTGGAATTTTTCCGGGTGAAGCTCACTGACCATGTACATCTTCTGCTTGGCCATGATCACAATCATCTGGCGCGTCTGCCAGTCGTAGATGCCGCCTCCCATGGCGCCATCCTTGCCCTCAATATTGGTTCGTATCTTGGTTCCCTTCACGAAATATTCCATGGTCATGATTTTGTCCGATTTACTGGTGGTCATTTTCATGTCCACCTCACCCTCAAATGCCCACACCCTCGTCCAACCGGCAGCCAGAAGTAAAAAGGCCCCAACCCAAACCATTATTCTATTTCCCATGAATGCCCCTCCCAATTCCAGTGTCTTGCCCATTCAACCGGCCATACTTTATCCCAACCCTTTTCCAGCCACAACCCAAGCGATAGGCCCAAAAAGGCTTGATTCCTTGGGTTTACAAAGAATTTAAACAGGAAAAAACGACCGGCTATTTTTTCCACAAGAGGCGCCAGGGATGGGCCTTGAGGTCTTCCACCATATCCCGGATATCGTCGGCGGTTTTCTGGTCGGACATAAGCAACCCCAATGTTCCCTGACCGTTTTGGATATTCTGTGCCAGTTGATTCATGACCTTCAGGGTGGAATTCAGGTTCTTGATGGAATCCTGGATTTGTTTTTTATCCAGCGTGGTCGTCAGGGTATCCATGCTCTTGGCTACGCTTTGAACGCTTTTGATGATGATATCGGCCTTGCCGCTGGAATCCTCCAGATTGTCAAGGATCCTTTCCACCTTTTTCCGGCTGGTCTCGGAAAGGGCCAGCAGATTCTCGGTGGTCTTGTTCATGTTCTCGAAACTCTTGAGGAAATTCTCCTTGGAACGGGGATCTCCCATCATCTGCTCAAAGGTATCCAACACATCCCCCAACTGGCTGAGGGTCCGATCCAAGTTGTCCGCGTCGGTCCCCTCCAGGATGTCCCCGTCCTTGAGGGCTTCCCCGAATCCCAGGTTGGAAGCAATTTGCACGTAACGGGACCCCAAAAGGCCCGCGCTATAGATGGCGACTTGAGAATCCTTCTTTAATTGCAGGTTAGGGTTGGTGATCCTCAAGTCCACCTCGGGTTGGCCCCCGGCGATACGGATGGCCTCTACCTCACCCACCTTGATGCCCCCCGCGTATTCCACGGGCGCGTTGGTCTTGAGGTCGCCCAGGAAATTGAACCGCACCCGGGCGCTATATCCCGAGGCCGCGAAGTGGAAATTATTCACGAAAAGGATAGCGACCATGAGCGCAAGCCCGGCGATGACCACCATGAGGCCCACCTTGAACTCGTCGGATAAAAGGGACGGCTGCGAATCTTCCATATTCTCCCCGGAAACCACTTCTAGATTTTCACCGCCAAGACGCCAAGTTCACCAAGAAAGACAACCCCCTTTATGGGTAACATCAAAATCTACGGCTGAATAGGTATTTTAACATTGCAATCGCTTTAAGTTTGAAACCCTTAATGTCTTCCATCGTTCTTTGCGGACTTGGCGTCTTGGCGGTTAATACTCGATTTTCACTTTAACGGAAGGGCATGGGCCCTTCGACGCTACCGGTCACGAACTGCCGGATATAGGGGTTGCGGGTGTTTCGAATCTCCTCCGGCGTTCCCAAACCGATAATTTTTCCATCATATATCATGGCTATCCGGTTGGCCACCTTGTAGGCGCTTTGCATGTCGTGGGTCACGACGATGGAGGTCACGGAAAGCTTTTTTTGCATATCCAAAATAAGATCGTTGATGGCTTCTGAGGTAACCGGGTCCAACCCGGAAGTGGGCTCGTCGTAAAGGATGATCTCCGGGTCCACGGCGATGGCCCGGGCCAGTCCCACGCGTTTTCTCATGCCGCCCGAAAGCTGGGAGGGCTTGCGGAAGGCCACCTCATCCTTCAACCCGACCATTTCCAGTTTTTGGTGGCAGACCTCGAGGGCTTTTTCCCGGGGCATCTGAAAATCACGCAGGAGGCGGAAGGCCACGTTCTCGAAAACGGTCAAGGAATCAAACAGGGCCGCTCCCTGGAACACGACCCCCATTTTTTTTCGCATCTCGTTGAGCTCGGTCTCGGCCATATGCTCTATTTCCTGGCCCTCCACCCAAACTTCGCCCGAATCGGGGGTCATGAGACCGGCGATATGTTTCAAGATAGTGCTCTTTCCAACCCCCGAGCGGCCGATAATGACAATGGTCTCCCCGGGAAACACTTCCAGGTCCAACTCGTCCAAAACGACAAATTTCCCGAAACGTTTGGAAACTTTCTTAAGTTCGATAATAGGGGCCATGGAAGTTCCTAAATCTTGAAGGCCGTGAAGATGGCCGTGAGAAAATAGTCCGAAACCAGGATGGACATGAAAGAATAGACCACCGCGTTGGTCGTGGCCCGGCCCACCCCCTCCGCCCCGTTGGTGGTGGCAAACCCCTGGCGGCAAGAAACAATGGCGATGATACTCCCAAAAATAACCGCTTTGATGAGGCCGCCCATGATGTCGCCCGTTTCCAGGGCCTGCTGGGTGGCGTCGACATAAACGGTGATGGAAGTGAACTTCAGGGTGCAAACAAAGAGCCCGCCCAGCCAGCCCGTGAAATCGGCGAAGAGGGTCAGAAGGGGCATCATGAAGGAAAAAGCCAGAAACCGTGGCACGGCCAGGTACTTCACCGGGTTGGCGGCCAGGGTATGGAGGGCATCCACCTGCTCAGTCACTTGCATGGTGCCGATCTCGGCCGCCACCGCCGAACCCATCCGTCCGGCCAGGACCATCGCCGTCAAGACCGGCCCAAGTTCACGAACGAGGGAAAGGGAGACCACCGCCCCCAGGAATTGGGAGATGCCCTTCATCTTGGTTTCCAGGGTGTATCCCGACTGCAGGG
This sequence comes from candidate division FCPU426 bacterium, assembly GCA_963849485.1. Taxonomy (GTDB): domain Bacteria; phylum Oederibacteriota; class Muellerivitia; order Muellerivitales; family Muellerivitaceae; genus CAVTWJ01. The sequence continues at coordinate 23,530 of CAWKIF010000111.1, forward strand.
CCACCACCATGCCGGTGAAGAAGGCAGTCGTGATGGCCACGGGTATCGAATCCACCCCGACCCGGACCATCTGCTGGAGGATCAATCGAAAGTCGTAGGGTTTCCGGAAAATCCATAAGTTGATGCGAACGAGCAGGATAAGCTGATGCCCGGCTTCCTCAATGAAATAGATGGTTTGGGCGCCAATCTGTCGGATGAAAAGTTTGAGATTCATATTTCCATTTCACCACCAAGGCACCAAGACACCAAGTTCAGTCTTAACAATTTATCCGTTTTAAGGTTACCCAAATGCAAAGATTTTGTCTTTCTTGGTGTCTTTGTGTCTTGGTGGTGAAAATTCAGTCTTACGCCTTAAGTGTATATGCGGGTGACCCGTTCGCCCACGGCGCATAACATCTCATACGAAATGGTTCCCGCCAGTGCCGCCTGCTCCTCGACCCCGATTCGGGCCTTGCCTTGCCGGCCGAAAAAGACCGCCTCGTCCCCGACCTTGGCGCCCTTCACCTTGGAAACATCCAGCATCAGCATGTCCATGCAGACGGTTCCGATCTGGGGGACTTTTTTTCCACCAACCAGGAATGAGGTTTTATTAGAAAGGTTCCGGTGAACCCCGTCGGCGTAGCCTAAAGCCACGGTCGCGACGGTGACGGGTCGTCGCGCGGTATAGGTGCGGCCATAACTGACCGATTGGCCCTTCTCCATTTTCTTTAAATGGATGATCTTGGCCTTCACCTGCATGACCGGCGTGAGGGCCACCTTGTTCTTGAAGGCCGGGTTGGGGTAAATGCCGTAAAGGGCAATTCCTGGCCTCACCCAGGTGCCCGCCGATTGGGGGAAATAGGTCAAGAGCGCCGCGCTGTTGGCCACGTGGGTCATGGGGAAAAACCCCTCCTTTTGCCGGAGGGATTCCAACGCTTGGTTGAAAAGCATGATCTGCTTCCAGGCGTATTTGGGGTCGGTCCAATCAGCCGTGGCGAGGTGGGTATAGAGGGCCTCGACCTTCAATTCAGGTATTTTACGGATTGCCCTCATCTCATCCAGAATCCGGTGAATCTTTACCCCTAACCGCCCCATCCCCGTATCGAGTTTGACGTGCACGGGCACCGGCCCGGTTTTCATTTTTCTAGCCGCCTGGGCCACTTCCAACGCCCCCCCGTAAGAGCTGACTTGGGGGATCAACCCGTTCTCCAACAGATCATGGATTTCTTCTTTTAACGTGGGGGTCAAAACCAGGATGGGGCATTCGACCCCGAAGGTCCTCAGTTCCGCGCCTTCCTGGACCGTGGCGACGGCCAATCGCTTGGCTCCCGCCTGTAACAGTGCCTGGGAAACCTGGACGGCGCCATGGCCATAGGCGTTGGCTTTCACGACCGGGAGGACATGGGACCCCCGGGCGATCTTGGCCAGGGCCTTGAAGTTGCTTTTCAAAGCGGTCAGGGAAATTTCGGCCCAGGCGGGGGTGGACACTTTAGGTTTCATTGATTCGGCAGCTTTCAGTGGAATTTTCAAGGCCTGAACTTTTTCATTTGAAGGCCTTGAATCATCTTGTAATGCTTGTCGTTGGCGGTGCAGAGGATCCAGCCATGCCGGAGGGCCGTAGCCGCCAAAAGGGCATCCCCCATTTTCAGCGAATGGCTCAGGCAGTATTGTTCCATCAAAAGAAGCGCCTGGGAAGCGGTAGCTTCATCCAGGTAAACCATTTTGGCGCCTTTTTCCTCCAGGGTTTCCCTGAGCTGGGCCAATTCCCTCGAATTCCGGACCCCTTGGAGTAATTCCATATAGGTCACGCAGGAAAGATGGATTTGGGGGGCTTCCTCAATCTCACGGCCCGCTTTCGCGTTACCCCTCAGGTACCAAACCCATACGTCCGTATCAAACAGCATCAGGCCCGCCCCCGGCGCAATCCCCGGACGAAGGATTCCACGTCCGCCGTCCCCGGGTGGTCTTTCCACATTCCGAATGCCTTGGATTTTTTAGCCCCGGATTTCCCGGCCTTTTCCGGCACCGGCACCAGCTTGGCGCAGGGCTTCCCATGGAAGGTAATGATGACTTCCTCCCCCCGGGAAACGGTCTTCAACAGCTGCTTGGAATGGATCCTCAGATCCTTCGCCGTGGCGTTCATGGCACCCTCCCTAATATGCATACTTTAAAATATACACTTTTAAAAAAGAAAAGCAAGCCTGGCAGGGGAGGCGTTACACAATATCTCAGTTTTACTTTGTGTCTTAGTGGCTTTGTGTTTGCTTTAGGTTTCTTGTCCCTAACGTTTATTTTATCTCTCTGAAACTTTCGAGGCCGACTCAAAGGTGGTGTATTCCCGGCGGAAGACCACGTTGATGTTTTCCGTGGGGCCGTTACGTTGTTTGGCCAAAACCAACTCATAGTTGAACATGGGCTTTTCGCCGTCCTGGCCCGCCGTTTCCCTGTGGATGAACAACACCACGTCGGCGTCCTGCTCAATGGCTCCCGATTCGCGCAAATCGGACAAGACCGGCCTTTTCTCCTCAGCGCCCTTCTGGGGGCGGGAAAGCTGGGACAAAACCACTACCGGGATGTCCAGGTCCTTGGCCAGGGCTTTCAATTGACGGGAGATATAGGCGATTTCCTGTTCCCGGTTGTCGGTACGGATGCCCGCCTGGATGAGCTGAAGATAGTCGATGATCAGGATCCCGATGCCGTGCTCGCGCTTCAAGCGACGGGCCTTGGCTTTGAGATCGAGCACCGTCATCGAGGAAGTGTCATCAATGAAGAGCTTGGCCTCGTAAAACTGCCCCGTCACACCCACCAGCCGGGCCCGTTCATGGTCGGTCAAATAGCCCGACCGGGCTTTTTTAAGGTCGATGCGCGCCACCGAGCAAAGTAAACGAAGGGCCAATTGTTTTGCCGTCATTTCAATGGAGAAGAACCCTACGGGGATTTTCTTTTTAAGTTGGTTCGTTCCCATGCAGGCGTGCTGGGCGATGTTCAAGGCCAGGGAAGTTTTTCCCATGGAGGGCCGGGCCCCGATAACGATCATTTCGGAAGGCTGAAACCCAGCCGTCAGGTCGTCCAGGTCGTAAAAGCCCGTCGGCACCCCCGTGATGTGCTGCTGCTGGTCGGTGAGGGTGTTGACGTACTCGAAAGAATTGCCGATGAGGTCCTTGATGCTCGAGAAATCCTTGCTCTCGCGAAGCTCGGTGGCCTCGAAGATGCGGTGCTCGGCGTCGTCCAACAGCTCCTTGATGGGCATCGCGTCCGCGTAGGCGTCGGCGACCACCTGGGTGGCCGCGCTGATGAGCTTGCGGGCCGCTGATTTTTCCTTCACGATCTGGGCGTAGTACTCGGCGTTGGCGGCGGTGGGCACCCGGTCGACCAGCGCGGTCAGGGCCGAAATCCCGCCGATGGTGTCGATATCCCCCATGCGCTTGAGCTCGTTGGTGAGGGTGATCATGTCCACCGGTTCCTTGCGGTCGTCCAGGGCCACGATGGCGTGGTAAAGCTTGCGGTGGGCCTCCCGGTAAAAGTCCCCTTCCCGGCAGATGGGGATGACGGTGCGGATGGCCTCGGAGGAAAGCACCATGGCCCCCAGGACGGATTGCTCGGCTTCTAGATCCTGGGGCGGTACGCGGAACTCGGATTGGCTGTTGGGTTGGGGAGAGAGGGGGAAACTTTTACGGGCGACTTCCATGGGCACTCCAAAACTTTTTTAAGAGGTGGGCATTGTAGCTTTTATGTTCTTCAAGCCAACAAAAATTATTTTCACGTAAAAAAATCTATCCACACCCTATTCACATCTGTTCACTTATCCACTTTTCTTTTTAAAACTTCTTGATCCGGCTCCGATTCTTCAAGAATCTTTTTTAAGGGAAGCCCGTAAATCCTTCATAAGAAGCATTAAAGTCAGGGGATCCACCGGGGAAGGCTCGAAATGAAAATGCTTGTAGAATTGAGCCGCTTCCACGTCAATGGCATGCACCAAAACCGCGCGCGCCCCCACAATATCGGCGGCACGGTCGATCCTTAAGAGCGCGTCCTTCAAAAGCCCCTTTCCCAATCCTCTTCCCTGCTCCCCTTGATCCACCGCCAATCGGGCTAATAGGATCACCCCTATCGGGCGGCGGGCCAGGCCTTTCGCGATCCGGGCGCCCGACAGCTCAGGCTGTACGCTACCTACCGCTAAGGAATAATAACCAACCACCGTTTTGCGCCGATGAACGACATAGGTTTGGGCGGCATCGCCCCGCAAGTTGACGATGGCGAAGCGTTTTAACCAATCGTTGAGGGCGGGGTTGCCGCAATCAAACTCGGAAAGCTGGTGGCTCCCATCCAGCTTCTCCACCGCCGAAAGGGGGTGAAGCGGCTTATTTTGCTTCAAGGACGGTGGTTTCCGAGAAAAGGCGCTTCAGCCGCGGCTTGTCATGCGCCGGCTGGTCCAAAGCCACCACGAAAGCCTTCCACCGGGCGGGCGAAACCGAAAAATGGATCCGGTCGGCGAGAAGCTGTTGGGCCTTCGCGTCTTCCCCCTCGTAACTCCTGACGCTATAGGGGGATTGGCGGTAAAAGACGGCTTCATAATCAATCGCTTTGCCCTCAGGGGTGGCGATCCAGGGAATATCCCCGTGGGAATAAGCGCTGATATCCGTAGCGTTCATGTGGCCCAAGCGGGCAATAACCAAATCAATATGCTGTACCTCCCTGCCTGTTAGAAGATTGAGATCGGCCTCCTTTAATGGCAGGTATTTCTTCTGTGAATGCCCGAAATATTCCATGGTTTCCTTCCTTATTTCGTGGTTTTCCTCCATGCGGTCCACGATCTTCTTGAACTCCACTGGCGTGGGGCCATGGTGGTTTTTGATATAGGTGCAACCCATGAGTTGTTCCTCGAATTTTTCGTAATAGTCGAAATCGATGAAATAAAGAAGTTTATAAAGCACGGTTTCCCCCACATTGGACTGGAACCCGACTTTACCCAGGACGTAAAGAAGCACTTGTCTGATTTTCTCCGCGTTCTTTTGCGGCACACTGATCCGCATCTCTGGTACTTTCTTTTGATTGGGCTTCCCTTCAAGGTTCACTTCAAATTCCTTTTCCTCACGGACTCCCAAAAGCACGTCAGGGGTCGTGTTGAAAACCTTCGCTATTTCCACCAGTTCATCCGCCATCACCTTGCGGTTCCCCTGCTCAAGCTGGGTATAAGACACACGATTTAGCCCTAACTTCTTGGCCACTTGCTCCTGCGATAAATCTGCTTTTTCTCGAAATTGCCGTATCTTCTGTCCGATAGCCGATTCGGAAGAATGGCTCATTGAGGCACCCCTTTAGTCGATTTGATTTATAATATGTTTGATATTATTACTTGTCAATGTGTGTTTTTATAACATTATAAACCCTTGGAATAAACAGTAGTGGGTTAGCTTGGATGTCATAGATGCGAGGAGCTGCCCCAATCGGGGCGATTAGCGACGTGGCAATCCCAGTTCGTCGTTCGTGTTCGCCTGTGAACACCCAAAATGTCGGGGGATGATCAACTCTTTGGAACTTATTGAAAAGGGAGGTAAAAGATTAGAGGTCTTCTTTTGCCAGGGGCTCAGCCAGGGTGTCGATCACTTCCTCGCGGATATCCAGCTCAAACCGCTCGTCTAGCATCTTGGTGGTTCGGTTTTGGGGCCAACCACCCCCTGAGTTTTGGACATATAACTTCATTTTTCATGGTTCAACATTTCGATGGGGCTTTCTTCACCTGACAGGGTCTTAGTTATTACTATTTTTACCGGATTCATCCGTTTCAACATTTGCCGAAATCATGCTTAAAGTGAAAACTTAAAAAATATCCTTATAACAAAACGAATTTTCAGGTTTCACCGCCTGAAAAGGCCGAATAATAGATAGCCTCCAAATCATCGTGGTACCCATAGCCAATGCCGTCGGAGGACTCGACGATTTTGCTTAACCGTTGCAGGTATTGGTCCTTCAATACGGTGCCACCAGCCTTGACCCGCTGGACGACTTTCTCAAACATGCTGACCATCGAATCGTAAAAAGGTTCCCCAAAATCCCCATACTCGACCGTCAGGAAATTTCCACGCTCAACGAACAAGGCCATGAGTTCCAACTCGCCTTCCCTGTCGCCGCTCGCCTTCCTGTAATCGGATATAGCCTTTTTGGCGCTTGCGATGCTGATGGGCCTTTGATTGGTGATATCGTCGTTAAGGGCGTCCAGGATGATGGCCTTGAAGGGCTTCAACGGATCGGCGTTCAAGGACAACCGAGTTTCGATGAACTCCCGGTTTTGGCGGCTGATGCCATAAAGATCCGAAACTAACCCCGAAAGCCCGCCCTTATCCAACTTATCCAGCGCGGCAACCAAAGTTTTGGCCGGCACCTTGGGGGAGTTTGACATTGTTTTTCGTGGCATATGGCCCCGCCTCTTTTACTTTCCACCCTGGCGGTGGTCCTTATACCGCCCGACGACGAATTTTTTACCTCTTGCCCGCATTTCAACGACGCTCATGGGTTTTTTCCCTTTGAAATAGGGTTTCAAGACCCCTTTTAGGCTGAGGATATCACCCCTCATTGGAAACAATAGGACCCTGTCGCCATCAGGCACGAAGGTTACCCGGTCCCCGGCCTTGAGGCCAAGAGCTATTCGGATATCTTTCGGAATCGTCACCTGGCCCTTGGAGGTAATTCGGGACCCTAACATGCCTTACTACCTTTCTTTGGGAAAAACCTGGTACCCTGCACTTTTCCATATTTAACCCACACCTCAATAACCTTTGCGCCATTCACGAACCTGCGCAATAAACGCATCGGCTGTTTCGTCTTCCGGCCAAAAATCCCCGAGAAGCTTCGTGAAATCCGTGACCGGGCGAACCCCTTGGTTCTCTGCCAGTTCTTCCAATTTGATCGTTGTGTCAAAAAATGATTTTTCCACATGAGACATGTAAAAGATTCTCCATTTTTTTATTTTCTTTTCTTCAGCGCGATTCCCTTTTCCTGCAATCCTTGGGTTAAGGCCTTCTTGAAATCTTCTTCCCGGTAGGGGTACCGCAATTTCTTGGCCGAATAGAAACCGTCGCAAAGTTTCTCGGTGGAAAGGACCCTTCCGCCCAGGTCCAGGACCGACATCATCTTGACCGCGCCCAAATCGGCCGTGCAGAAGTAATAATCCTCATCTTGCCGCGCGGCCATATAGGCAATGACTTCACGTTCCCCGGCGTGGAGCATGCCCAAGTAATCCGGAACCAGTTTTTCCTCAAGCAGGGCCAGATCCGACCCACCTGCTTCAATCTTGGCAATCTCGCCTTTCGCAATGGCCGATGCCAGGTCGATGGCAATCTGGTCATTATCCTCATCAAAAAAGAACTTGGACTCATCGACGATAATGGCGCCGACATAGACCTGGTACCTTTTGATCAGTTCGGTCCAATACCCATTTTCATGCGCATGGATGATGACGTTGGCGTCAAGAATAACTAGCTTGGGTTTCATCGATCATATAATCCTTGTAACCATACTGTTCCAACAATAAGGGCAGTTGACGAAGAGGAACGTCGAGGATTTCGGCGGAGCGGGCCCGGCTGATTTTAGTTTCTTGGTAGGCCGAGAAAACCAGGCGCACCAGTCGCTCGCTCAAGCGGGAAGTCTGGTCCTTAACGGCCGTCTTGGTTTTCCGGTCGTATTCCAGAATATCTTTGTTCGTAAGGAATTTTTCCCTGATCTTGTGGTTGATATAGTTCAGGTTCGCCAAGTGGTAAAGCAGGGCATCCAGCGAGACCTGGAAATTACGGGCGAGCGTGACGATATGGACGAAATTGGGCAGGGCCGAACTGCCCCGCATTCGGAACCACTCATCCCGCAAAACTTCCTCGGGTATCAGAAGTGCCGCCGCGAAAGCGTTGGCCAATTTTTCGTTCTTTTCTTTTAAACGCGGCTCTTTCTCGATGCCCGCAAACAGGGTTTCGCTCCAGGTGATCAGGTGAAATAGCTCGTGGGCGATACTGAAATTCTGCCGCCAAGCCGGTTCCTGGGAGCTGATCATCGCCGCGCAACCGTAATCTTCCGACCGGGAGGAGGCGGCCGATCCATCCCCCACCAGGTCTTCGCAGAAAAACTTTACGCCGTATTTTTCCTCGAGGGTCTTGACCATGGAGTGGGCGGGATAATCGCCAAGTGTGAGTTTGTCTCGGGTGTCCTTCGCCATCCGGTGGATCATTGGGAAATCGGCTTTTTCCAGGTCGATATCAGAAATGGGTAGGCAACCGGAAGTTTTTTGGTCTATCCCCATCATCCGTTCAACGTAGGCGTAATCCGCACAGCGTTTCCTGAATTTAGACTCAACCACCACCGGATCAACCACGATTGTTTTATCCCGCCAAAGGACATAAGTCAGGGGCTTTTCGGTTTCCGGCTCCTCCAATAATTCCCCAATATAAACCCCGAAAAGTTTGGCGATACGGGCCAGTTCCCAAGCTTTGATTTCCCGCTGGCCGCTTTCCACATTCAGCGTGATCTGGTGGGTGCTCCACCCCACCGTCTCCGCCAGCTTTTGCTGGGAAATCCCCCGCTTTTCTCGCTCGGCCCTTATACGCTTTCCAATGAGTTCTTTAATGTCCATAATTACCCCCAATGTAATATGTTATATAATATAACATATTACATTGACTTTATAAATGTTAGTGATACTTTTCATTACATAGCAAAAAAGAGCAAACTTATGTTTATTTTTTAGGAGAAATACTATGAATCGCGGATTAGTCGTCATCGCTGGCTGCGCAACAGTTGTTGCTTTAATCGCCGTGCTCTTGCTTGTTTTTGAAAAGAACGAGAAGGAAATTACAAAGCAGGAAAATAACGACTTGAAAAATCGATTGGCTCTTCACCAAAACAGTGCCATAGATGTAAAACCTAAAGCGCCCATCGGTTTTCTCGCTCCAACCCAAGAGGCCTAAACCCGCAAGAGGGATTCGGTGAGTTTTTCGAGGCGGGCCGCCCGAAACCTCATTTTGAGGGCGATGATTGCCCGTGCCGATTCAATAGGAAAAGGAATCGGCGAGGGAGGATTTGGCTGTGAGCTTTTTTTCGAATTCATCGCACAGGGCCATGAGTTGACCCGTGAAAGGTCACTTTTTCAAAAATTCCCTGGGCGTGATGATCCCCAAGCTGGTTAAGCCCGACGAATCAAGTTTTTCCCTTTCGATCGACAAAAGGTCCTTATCCCCTGTCACCAGGAAATCCGCCGAAACAGCCCGCGCCAGGGACAAATAGATGTCGTCTTTGGGGTCCCGGGAAAGTTGGAGATGGCGGCGGACCTGCCCAAGCCGCATTTTTGAAATGAGGGGGAGCAGGGCGGCATTCCAAATCAAAAGCTGTTGTTGGGATAAGCGTTTGGGAAGGAACCGGCTTACGGAAAGAAGTTCTTTTTTAATGTCGGTGGAAATCCAAACTTCCCCTTGGAATGCCTTTTTCACCGCTAAAGCCGGCGGACCGCCGAAAGCCGCCGATATAAGTACATTGGCGTCCAGTACGACCTTAACGGTAGACCTCCTTGCGGGCCTCTTCCAAAGCCGCAAGCGCCTGTTTTTTTGTAATCCCGGCACCGTTGAGGATCGTCCGGAGCTCTAGAAGCAATGAATCAACGGAACTGGATTTGACATGGGTCAAGACCGCGATGGGTTTCCCATGCCGCGTCACCACCACTTCTTCCGGATCATTCAGGTATTGGGTGGCCTTCGTTTTAAAATCCCTAACCGACGCGACTTTCATGGATGAACCTCCGTGTAATTGTTACTACAATTGTAGTCTCACTCGATGCCAACTTCAATATCTTTTAGACGCCTCCGCCGGGTCTTCGGAAAAATGATTTTAAAACCAGTCAAATCCGCGGGAGGGATTCGGTGAGTTTTTCGAGATGGGAGGATTTGGCGGTGAGCTTTTTTTCGAGTTCATCGCACAGGGTCATGAGCTGATCCACGGAAGTCAAACCATTGACCCTCGGGATCACCGTGCTGCGGAGCGTAGAACTTGGTCTCTTGCCTAAAGTGGAAAATGTTCGGGCTGTTGCCCAAACCCTTCAAGAGTTCAAAGACCACCAACGGGTGACATCCTGAAATTTCGCAAGAGGCTTACAAAATGTTTCAATGTGTTCTCGCAAACCTTTTCCAAAATAACCCCAACCGCTTTTGGGCCCCTCCCATACCTCACCAGAACCCCTATGTTTTGGATCCCTGCGGTTAAATACTCCTGAATCCTTACCCTCCAGAGCCTTCGCCATCTCATTCGGGCGAAACCGTGCCTCTGAGCCCTCGCGAAAGAACGCTCCATCAGGTGTTGGCGTATTCCGATATCACGCCGGGAGATCCAAGATCGGCTTCCCGCCCTCATCCTATCCAACTCATCCTGCCGGAAATGCCGCTTGAGGCTACGGCCTGATTTGTTATTCGTGCACTTCCCGCGTAATTCACAAGCTCCACAAACCTTGATCGTAGCCGCGTAATCGATACTCTGCCGTTCTTCATGGACGGATTTACGATGGAGCCGGTTTCCGGCCGGGCATTGGTAGGTGTCGGAAACGGGATCGTATTTGAATTCCGATGCGGGGAAAATGGGCCGTTTGGACGCGCGTTGTACTTCCGCCGCCCCTAAGTCGGAAATATGGGCTTGAAGGCCACGCTTGGAGCAGTCCAGAAAGTTCTCGATAGTTCCGTATTTACTGTCCGCCACCACCGTTTCGGCGTTTTGTTTCGTATTGTCATGATGCTGATCCACCAGTGGCCCCAACAAATGAGCCTCATTTATTTCACCGGATGTCACCTCGGTGGCGGTAATGACCTCGCTTTGACCATCCACCGCCCGATGAACCTGGTAGCGGGGCTTGGAAGTACCACTATTACGCCGTACCAAGGCTGCGTCTGGATCAGTCGTGGAAAGGTAGCGTCGATTGACCGGCTTGGAGTCGGGACGGACATATCTTTTGTCCGTCACATCTTCTAATCGTTTTTCAAGTTCCGCGTATTTCTGGGTTACCTGGTATTTCAGGGATCGGGTATCCACCACCGAGTTACATGAAGCGTCAGCCTCTACCAGGCTGGAATCCATGAAGATCTTCCGGCCATCCACCAACCCGGCTTGGACACATTGCCATACGATTCGCTCAAAAAACTCCCTGAAAACATCCTGCCCCCAGCGTTTGCGCGCCTTGGAAAGAACGCTGTGGTTGGGGATTTCAGACTCTAAGTCGTATCCCAAAAACCAAAGCCAATCCAGCCTTTCCGGCAGGGTGTCCATGAGTTCCCGCTCGGAACGAACGTTGTAAAACACCAATAAAAGCATGAGCTTCAGGAGGACGGGGGGTGGAACGGACTCGTTGCCGTTATTTCCATATTTGTCTTTAACGGCTTCGTAAGCGAAATCAAAATCGATGATGGAAGCTATCTTTCGCAGGGGGTGGTTGGAACGTATCCGCTTTTCCATATTCACGTTCGTGAAGAACAGCTTGCCTTGAGGCTCAGACTGTTTACCCATCATGGGCGGGTCTCCTCGGAAAATTTTATCCCTCTCTCCCCCTTATAATGATTTCGAGAATTTGTTCAAGTCATTTGGGCAACAGCCCGTGTTGGCCTGACCCCTTTTTTGTTCTTTTTACTTTAACAGGAATGCAGGGGGCATTAATTCGGCGAGGGTTAAACAGCTTTGGCTAACCAGCCTTTTTCTTCCAAAACTTTATATGCAATATGAATATGGTTTTTTGTAAACCGCCTCTTGCGTACATTCCAGGCATAGGTTCGCTTCACGGCCGCATCGGGATCGGAAGCCCCTTCACGGGTTGCAACCCAATGAACCGTAGAAAGCAGTTCTAGTCCGAAAGGCGTCTCAAACCCCTCAACCAGTCTGGCCACCTTGCTGAATCGTTTCCATGTTTCCTGATCGTCGGCGAGAAAATTTTCAGCATCCTCCACCGCGCCCGGCACCAATTCCAATTGTTTTTCTGGTGCATCCTCACCATCCCGATACCCTGAAACCAGATGCCCTTCGACCGCCTTCAGTACATGCCGCAGGTTTTCGGCGTAGGGACCATATGGGGCTTTCGCGTACTTTAGTTTTAGCGGTTGACCAGCCTCTTGCATGAAATACAACAATTTGTGAACTTCAAGCAAAGAGATGGATGGGTCCATAAGCCCAGCCAAGTATCTATGCATTAGAACGACTAAAGCCGCACGGCCCGAAGTCATTGGCGGCACATCACGAGAATGATTTTTTTCGGATATCTTTTCCCCATTAGGTTCAAATACGAATACCTTGACACCTTCTAGATTATTCATTGTTAACTCAATTTGTTCTCGAACCTCACCCCAATTTAGGCCGCCCAAACCGCTTCCCAATGGGGGAATAGCGATGGATTTGATGCCCTCTTCTTGAATAACTCGTTTCAAATCTTGAAGACCATTTTTGATATCAACCATGCGGCTCTTGCCACGCCAATGGCGCTTAGTGGGAAAATTGATAATGTATTTAGGGTTCGCGAGAAATTCGGTTCCAAAAACAAACATTTGGCCAGGTTGAACCTTCTTAGCATCACAGGCTTTTTTGTAAGCCTTATAATTCGCCGGATAGGCTTCTTTGAATTGAAGCGCGATGCCTCGCCCCATTATTCCTACGCAATTGACGGTGTTCACAAGGGCTTCTACATCCATGCCGAGAATGTCACCCTTCTTAAACTCAATCACTTAAACACCTCCAATGATTAGAAATACCATTCTCTATGAATTTCAATTTTCGGGCGATGTTTTAAAGATTTCGTGGTGTCCGCGACCCGTTGGGCGATGCCTTCAGACATAACCCCAATCCGATCAAACAATTTCCATGGGAAAAATTGATGCAATAGAAATTCAGCCTGTTTGCTTTCTTTGGCATCCGATGATTGAAAGTCAGTTCCTTTTATCGCGGACCAGTTTAATTCGGAAAGCTGATCCAATCGGGAGCGGAATTCCGTGTAGAAAGCACCCGCATTCGACAGTGAGAAAACCCAACGTTTATCATGGGCATTGGCCCACTCAACCACATTTTTCAGGTCCGCTTCAAGGTGAATAATGGGTTCTTGCCCCCCTCTATACGTCAAATCAGGGTGATTAGCGCAGTGGATGACGAATAGCATAACCGAGCGTGGGCAAAAAAACAGAAAGGAACATAGTCCCCCACCTTGTCCTCAGGATGGCATATCACCGGTAAAGAAAGACGTCTTTCTTTTATCCCGCCCATTCCGATGATCGTACCCGCATTAGGACGTTTTATCATTTCCGCATCACACCAAAGGCCACCCTCTTTCAGTACAAAAGGTAACTTATCAGCGTGGATGATATGGTAGATTTTCGGGTTCACGGGCCGTCTCAATGTCATGCCCCCATTTTATCGACCATCAATAGACTATTGGTTAGTTTTTCGAGGTGGGTGGATTTGGCGGTGAGCTTTTTTTCGAGTTCGTCGCACAGGGCCATGAGTTGATTAACTTTTCTTACTATTTCACCTTGTTCAGCTAAAGGTGGCCTTGGAAATGGGAGAGGATTTAAGTCTTTGTTGTTTACTTGTGGAATCGTCCCATCGCTTCCTATCGCACTTAAGTCAATCGTGTTAAACCAAAGCAAAAAATATTCAAAGTTGACATCTTCATTAACAATCGCAGCCATCGTATTTGAATCAACTAATATTGGCTCTTTTTGAACAATTCGTCTTTTATTCGTCGCTATTGCCCCACCCCGTTTTGGAAAAACAATACTTCTAATAGGTATCAAATTATTTTCGTTAACCTCCCGAGAGTCATAATAATTCGACGATGTTTTTATTTCGTATTCATTGCCTTCTAAATTCATATCGCCAACCTTTACATACATGACGCCGCTTTTGACGGTTGCATATTTATATTGATTGCCACTTTTTAAAGTCGCGACATCTTGCAATTTACAAAGCGTCCATCCTTCAGGTAAGGGAATCGGCGAAGCGATATTTCTTCCAAGATTATTATTTGTGAGTTTTCCTTGTGTGGCAAATTTCAATATCGTTCGCCGGAGAGATTGAAGTTTTCGAGATCGTCATATAGGAGGTCAAAGTTATCGACGATTCTTTGCCAATGCTTCTCAAATTCCTCGGGAGAGGCGGCGGAAAGAAGGGCGTTTAAGGCTGCGTCGTTCAATTGGCGGCGGCTGTGGGTTTGCTTTTCTTGCTTGACTTCCAGCTCATCGCACAGGGCCATGAGTTCTTTAGCTTTTTCATTGATTCTTTTTTGTTCTTCTATTGGCGGTAATGGGATTATCAAAGAAGCAACAATTCCCATATTTAAACCACGTCTTTTTTCATGGCCTGTTATTTCACGAATTTCCATATAACGTCCTCTAAGGTTCCAAAATATATATTCCGTAATAGTTTTCTGATGCAGGTAAGGCGTCATCGATACTAAAGATTGATTACATGTCGCTGGCACACGAAGAACGGCCACAGTTCCACGTGTCTTTCCCTGTCCATTTAAGGCAATCATAACTGAATCAATTGGTAGAATTTTACAGTTACTATCGTTTAGACCGGCCTCGGTTATTCTTCCGTCGCATTCAAATATTTCTCTTTGATGAATGTCCCCAGAAACCAACCAACGTATTTTGCCCCCAAAATACTTTTCTTTTTTGGCCGTGCTAGGCGTAGCGCCTGTTTGCAAAAAACAAACTTCTCCAAGTCTTGCCCATGACCAATTTCCCGGAATACTAGCTCTTATTTCTTCAGTTTTTATTTCATTAGTGGAATTTTTGGATTTGTTTTTTCCCGACTTTAATTTCACAGCGTTTATTTCCTTAATTAAAGACTCCGCTGGCACATCGTTCGAATTACCCGTGTTTAATTCGCCGTATGTAAGTAACTTCAATAATTTTTGTCTCAACTTAGCAACGCCCACAGTTGGCTGAAAAATTAAATCAAAATTACTTAATAAAAAGTCGGAGTTCATTTCTTCCCACCCAACGAATCCATCAGTTCCCTCTTCAGCTTTTCCCGAATCTCTGCCGTTTCCTTTTCCATCTTCTTGTACTCCGCCAGCAGTTCCTCGGGGTCGCGGTGCTTGGCGGCTTCCACGTTGGGGTTCTTGATATCCAGGTTGTAATTGCTTTCCTTGATCTTCTGGATATCCACCTTCCAGGCGAATTCGCTTTCCTTGCGCTTGTTCCACCATTTGATCTCGGGGGCGAATTCCTCAAAAGAAATAGGCCGGCCCTTGTTGTATGAAACCACGCCTTCAGGGTAGGGGTGTTCGTAATACCAGATGGCTTTGGTAGGTTCGCCCTTGGTGAAGAACAAAAGATTGGTGTTGATGCCGGTGTAGGGGTTAAAGACCCCCTTAGGCAGGCGCACGATGGTGTGCAGGTTGCATTCGGTGAGAAACTTTTCTTTGATGCGGGTTTTCACGCCTTCGCCGAAAAGGGTGCCATCGGGCAAAACAATGGCCCCCCGGCCGCCGTTCTTGAGCAGGGTGACGATGAGCACCAGAAAAAGGTCCGCCGTTTCCTTGGTGCGGTAACTGCCGGGAAAGTTCAGCTCCACCCCGTCTTCTTCCATGCCGCCGAAGGGCGGGTTGGTAATGATCACATCCACCCGGTCGGCGGGGCCGTAATTAACCAGGGGCCGGGCCAGGGTGTTATCGCGCCTGATGTTGGAAGGCACCTCGATGCCGTGAAGAAGCATGTTGGTCACGCAAAGCAGGTGGGGCATCTGCTTTTTCTCGACCCCGTTGATCGATTCCTGTAACTTCCTTTCGTTGCGCACGTTCTTCACGTACTTGGCCCTGACATGCTCGATGGTATGGGCCAAGAACCCGCCGGTTCCGCAGGCAGGGTCCAGCACCTTTTCGCCTAATTGGGGGTCCACCCTATCCACCATGAAACGGGTGACGGCGCGGGGGGTGTAGTATTCCCCGGAGTTCCCGGCGGCTTGGAGGTCTTTGAGGATCTGTTCATATATATCCCCGAAAAGGTGGCGGTCTTCGGTGGAATTGAAGTCGATTTCGTTGATCTTGTTGACCACCTGCCGAAGCAGGGTGCCGTTTTTCATGTAGTTGTAGGAATCCTCGAAAACCGTCTTGACCACCAGGCCCCGGGGGTTGCTGGGCCCCGCTTGAAGGGCCTTGAGGGCCCGGAAGAGGTCATTATTGATAAAGTCCAGTAATTCTTCCCCCGTGATGCCTTCGGGGTTGGCCGCCCATTCCCGCCACCGGAACCGTTTGGGGATGGGGGATCGGAAGCCTTCTTGGGTTTCTTCCAGCTCCTTTTCCTGGTCGTCGAAGATCTTCAGGAAGAGCATCCAGCCCAGCTGGCTGAGGCGCTGGGCGTCGCCATCCACCCCGGCGTCTTTGCGCATGATGTCTTGGATGGCCTTAATGGCGGTTGAGACGGTCATAAAAACAACTCCTTAAAGACGAACATTTACACACAGAGACACAGAGAAATGGGCATTTTAAATTTAAAACAGCTATTAAAACCTCAAAACAAAAGGCTTTTTCACCACAGGCCGCCTTCGGCGGCGCACAGAGGGGCACAGAGTAAGGCTTTTAACCTGGAAACAACCTTTGGGCTAGGCCTACGGGCCAACCCTGGGCGGCAATCCCTGAAATACTCCAAATTCCATTATTTGAATTGGCAGTCAGACTGCCAATTAAAGCCCCATCCAAGGATTTAGACCGAATTCCCTTAATTGAATTGGTCGGATTCCGACCAATTGAACCCTTAACCGGGGGTTTAGCCCGAATTCCCTTATTTGAATTAGCGGTAATACCGCTAATTCACTCCCCATGCCACCCTACTTGCCAATTTTCCCTATTTGAATTGTCGCCAGTGCGGACAATTCACCCTGGCTATTCGCCCAAATGTATAAAAATTTTATAGATTTGGCCTAAGCCGCCCCATAGAGATACTGTTCCATCTCCCTTATGGCGGCTAGGTACTTATCCTTACCCCCGAACTTATCCAATATCTCCAAAGGAGTGCCAAAGTCAGCCAGGGGTTTCACCCTAAGAACATTCAGGTTTTCGATGTTTTCCAGCCCCTCATCCGCGTATTTATCCAATAAAGCGGCCAAAACCGCCCGGACTTCCACCCCATATTTGGAGAAATAATCCCTTTTCTTGACGTTTTCCGCCCTTTCCTTACGGGTCAAGGGGGGGCGGTCAAAAGCCACGTGGCAGATCAGGTCGAAGGGGTCAAAACCCTTCCCGACCTCTTCTTCCAGGGCTTCCAGCAATAGGCCCCGTCCTTGGAGTTCTTCCAAGATAGCTTGTTTTCGGTCGATCCCCCGCCAGGCCTGGAGGAACTGGTCCAGGGAGGCGTATTCGGATTGGATCGACCGGCGGGTGTAATCCTTGAGGCTTTCCGTGATGAGTTTGCCGTCTTTGTCGTAATACTGCACCCGCTCGGCCACCACGCTGACTTCCACGTCGTTGACCACGTATTTGACCCGTTTTTCCCTTTTGCCGTCGAAGCCTTCGGGGTACGAATCGTCACCCATTACCTGTTCACCCGCGGGGTCCAACTCGTCGGGGGGAACGGCGACTGGCCCTCGGTGGGCTCATAAATGACTTCCGGTGGGCCGTCAAAAGCCGGGTCGGAGAACCGCTCGGTGGCCTTCTTAAAATCCATGATGGTGAAGAACAGCTTGTCGTAATCTTCCCGGATGCGGGAACCCCGGCCGATGATCTGCTTGAACTTGACCATGGATTGGATGGTCTTATCCAGCACGATCAGTTTGCAGGTTTGGGCGTCCACGCCGGTGGATAATAGTTCCGAGGTGGTGACGACCACTGGATAAGGCTGTTCGGGATTGATGAAGTTGTCCAATTCATTCTTACCCTCGGGGTTGTCGCCCGTGATGCGCATGATGTATTTGCGGTTCTCGCCCGCCAGGTCCGCGTTTTCGTTGACCAGGGCTTGCCGCATGCGCTCGGCGTGGTCAATGTCCTCGCAAAAGACGATGGTCTTATCGAAGCGGTTGGTCTCTTTGAGGAATTGCGTGATCTTCTTAGCCACCAGCTCGTCCCGCTTCTCGAACACGATGGCCCGGTTCATGTCCTTCTGGTTGTAAACCCGGTCCTCGATGGGCTGGCCGTTCTTGTCCAGTTTGCCCTTCTCGGGCCGCCATCCGGTGAGGTCCTTGTCGATGTCGATGCGCACCACCTTGTAGGGCGCCAGGTATCCGTCTTCGATGCCCTGCTTGAGCGAGTAGGTGTAAACCGGTTTGCCAAAATAGGTAATGTTGGAAACATCCTCGGTTTCCTTCGGGGTCGCGGTCATGCCGATCTGGGTGGCGCCGTGAAAGTAATCCAAGATCTCGCGCCACTGGGCGTCCTCGGCCGCGCTGCCCCGGTGGCACTCATCGACCACGACGAGGTCGAAGAAATCCCGGCTGAACTGCTTGTAGATATCCATCCCGGCTTCGTTGCCCGAGACCGCCTGGTAAAGGGAGAGGTAAATTTCGTAGGACTTATCGACCTTGCGGTTGGTGATCTTGGTCATGGCCGTGGCGAAGGGTTTGAAGTCGTTGGTCTTGGTCTGGTCGACCAGGATGTTGCGGTCGGCGAGGAAGAGGATGCGTTTTTTCTGGCCTGATTTCCAAAGCCGCCAGATGATCTGGAAGGCCGTGTAGGTCTTGCCGGTGCCGGTGGCCATGACGAGCAGGATGCGGTTTTGCCCCTTGCCGATGGCCTCCAGGGTGCGGTTGATGGCGGTGAGCTGGTAGTAGCGGGTTTCCTTAGGGCTGGCGTCGAGGTGATAGTCCTGGGAGACCATCTTTTCCTGCCTGTCGGTCAGGCCCCGGGCCTGGCAGTATCTCTTCCAAAGGATGGCGGGGGAGGGGAAATGGTCCAGGGACAAGGCTTCTTCCACCTTGCCCGAAGTGCCCGCCTTGTCGTGGAGGAGGAACCCGTCGCCGTTGGAAGTGATGGCGAAGGGCAGGTCGAGCATTTCGGCGTAAGCCAGGGCCTGTTGCATGCCGTCGCCCAACTGGTGGTTGTTGTCCTTGGCTTCGATGATGGCGACGGGAAGGTTGGGTTTGAAATAAAGGACATAATCGGCGCGCTTGTTTTTGTCCCGGATGGCCACCCGGCCCCGCACCATGACCCGGCCTTTGGTGAGGTTCACTTCCTCACGGATCTGGGATTCCACGTCCCAACCGGCCTTTGACAAGGCGGGGGTGACGAACTTGGTGCAGATATCGCGCTCGGAGAGGGATTTTTTATCCATACGGGAAACCAGTATACCGGCGGGGATTAAAAACACGGAAATTTCAACGGCCTTAAATTTTTCACCGCCAAGACGAAAGTTCGCCAAGAAAAGCTTAAAGCGATTGGGATTAAAGGAATTTTATGTTTTTTTCGTGGTGTCCTTGGCGGTCTTGGCGTCTTGGCGGTTAAACATCATTTGATTCAGGGTTTATGCCTTGATGACCTCAACGGGAAGCTGGGCCGTTACTTCGGGACGCAGCTTGATCGATACATCATGGTGACCCACCAGCCGGATATGGTCATCCAGCACGATCTGTTTCTTGTCGATGTCGAAGCCTTTGGCCTTCAGGGCCTCGGCGATCTCGGCGGAAGTGATGGAGCCAAAAAGCTTCCCCTCATCCCCCGCCTTGTGGCGCAAAGTGATGGTAAAGCCCTTCAACTTGGCCGCCAATTCCTGGGCCCGTTCCTTTTCTTTTTCCTTTTTTCGTTCCACGGCCTTTTTTTCGGCCTCCACCTGCTTCATGGCGCTCTCGGTGGCCGCCACGGCCATGTCATTAGGAATGAGGAAATTGCGGGCGTAGCCTTCCTTGGCCTCGATAATGTCGCCTTTTTTCCCGATCTTGGGGACATCCTTGATCAGGTTCCATGCGGTTTTCTCCAGGGTAGGGGTTTTGATTTTACGCAGGTCCATCCATACATCCAGAATTCCAAGGCAAAA
>CAWKIF010000112.1:0-20446 GCA_963849485.1 candidate division FCPU426 bacterium
GTCCATGTCGCGATTATAATGATCAGATCAAGAATAGAAAATTAAACAATTGTTAACTTCTGGCTATATAAAAAAGTGCACTTTTCGTGTCTCTTGTCACGGTCTTTTGGCATGCCTCCAGAACCCGTAAAAAAAATTCCACCACAGAGGCACGGAGACACAGAGTTAAAGCGAAAAGTCTTTATGCTTGGGAAACCGGCGCAAGAAAAGCTCATTTTTTGATGCCCACAAAACCGGGAAGGCAATTTTTAGAGGAACCCTTAAGAAAATCCTTCCCTTTGCCCCTGTGTCTCCGTGGTGAAAAGGGTTTTTGTTATCGCCTTTTAAACTTGCTGAAATTAACAAAACCTGCATTTTCGCCATTCACGGCGAGACCCTGTCGACTTTGCATACGGCCACGCCCTTGGAAAAACAAAGGGATCTGACCCTTTTGTTTTCGTCATAGGTCCAGCACAGGTTCAAACACCATTAGTTTTCAGTCAAATCAACATCTTGTAAAAGGTCGCGAAAACCAACGCCTAACGCCTTAGATAATTTCTGAATAACATCAAGGGTAGCGTTGTATCCGTAATCCAAATTTTCAATGTAGGTAATGGTACGCAAACCCACACCGGATTTATCGGACAATTCTTTTTGCGTTAAGTGTTTCTTATTTCGAGTTTTAATCAAGTTCCAGGCCAAGCAAGCTTTGGGGTCCGGATTCTTTAACGATTTATAAGCAGTTGGGTTCGTCCTCTGCAACTTTTTTACGTTCTCTTCGTGGCGCGTAAATCCTTTGTATGTGTGTTTCTTATCTACCGTTTTCATTTATTTCACCATTAAGTATTTAATGTTTATGCGTCAGTGTTTCTTTCTATCTCCTCCACGTACTTTTTAAGGGCCTCAAGTTCCTTAGGGCGAGGCTCCCTTTTCGAACAATGTGAGCCGTTAGGACAAATAGAGTGTCTAATTTATGGGACATGTAGTAATTAATGCAAAGGGTCCTGTTTTCGGCTTCGATATTCTTTGCGAAGTGTCCCTTCTCAGTTTTTTCCAGTGTTAGTTTTTTTGTTTGTATGTCGTAAGCCGGTACCTCCCTCCCATGCATGATGTCATTAAAAAACTTTCCAAAAAATCGGATTCTTGGGTCTTCATAGGCCGTTGTCCTCGCGTTCGTATTGTTTCCTCTTCTCATGGTGTCGCTCCTTTTCGAATATCGCCAGCTCTTACCAGACCGTGTTTAGAGGGTGCGCAGCCTGCGGCTGCAATTACCGTGGCAGTCTCCCGCCAATAACACCCTTACATATTTGAGTCCAATTGCTTTTAGACTCATTTATATGATACGCATTATATTGCGTATTGTCAATTGGCTCGTTTAGAACGGTGTTCTAAAAGACGAATAAATTTGAGTTTATTTTCCGTCTTGACCTCACGTCGAAACCCTTTCAACTTTGCAAACCCAAACCCCTTTGGGCCCCTGCCGCAGGCCGACGCGAAAGGCCACCGTCTCGGAGGAAACGAGCTCCCCCGGGCTATTCAGGTCGCTTTTACGGGTCATGATCCCCACCACATTGAATTCATCCGTGCGGGAGTCCGCTTTCACGAACTGGCCGGGCTGGGTGCGCGTAAACGTCACGGTTTCCTTCTTGTTTTTGATCTTTTGCAAATAGTTGGGCGAGAAATTGTTGTACATGAACGAATCGTAATAATCCGGCGACACATGGGCCTTGAAATAATCCAGCAAGGCGCCGGTGTTTTGGTAGGACTCGCCGCATAAGTAGTCGGCGAATTCCCCGAGGAGTTTCTTGTCCGATTCGAGCCTGTCTTTGAAGGGGTCGGAAGCTTGGGAAACTATTGGCGTGGATGGCGCCGGCATTGGGGAAGATGTAGCAGGAGGGGGAGAAGAAGTAGAGTTTTGAGTTCTGAATTTTGAGTTAAAACCCTTTTAACCGAACCGGAAAGCTTTTTAACCCGAGGTTTTGATGAGGGAGGAACAGGTGTTGGAATTGATGGTGGGATTGCCGTTGGCTGGGGTAGAACCGTTGGAACTGGGATACCCATTCCTTTTTCGGGAATGGGTACACTCAAATCCCGGCCCACAGTTTGTGACTTCGGGCCAGAGGCCGGGGCGGGGGTGACTGGTTTCCTCTCACCCGCCGCAAAAGTCAGGGCGCTATGCCATGCCCGGCCCACTAGGTTCTTGGTCCAGGCCCCCCAACCCGCCGGGTGGAGGAAGAACATCACTACCCCCGCGAAGATGCCCAGGAATACCAGGATCTGAAGAACCTGCTCCACGGGCTTGCCGACTACCTTCCCAACGAACCGAAGGACGCCATTGACGGATTCTTTCAGGAACCTTAAAACCCATCCCAAGACCTTTTTGACCAGGGGCCAGGTCTTTTTCCAAACCCAGACGAGGCACCGGACCAGGAAGGCCGCCGCTAAAAAGAGCTTTTCCCAAAGGGTAGGGTCCTGGCCCGCCTTGATCTTGGCCCGGATGGTCTTGATCCAGGGGATCCCCGCCAGGGTGCCCCAAAACACCGAGACCTCCCCAGGATCTTTTTTTGATCCTGGGACAATCAACCCGTGGCCCTCACCTTGCGGGTTCGGGCCAGATGCTCCAGGATCTTTCTTAGGTTCAGGGGCTGTTGTACCGTGGCCCTGGGTTGGGGTATGGGTGGGTGCGGGGTTAGGCTCCACATTGGGGGCGGGTTGAGTATTGGGTTCAGCCTCCGAAGGGGATTCCACCCTACCCTTTTCGATACTGGGAGACGTCACTGGTTTTAGGCTTTTTAAATACTCTGAGACCTTTTGGGGGCTATAGTCCTCGGGCCGGTTCCCGGTCTTGACCCACTTCACTACCTCCGCCACCTGCCGGGCTTTCATTTGACGGGCGTGGCGATCTGGAGGATCTTGAACGCTTGGCCCTGAATATCAAACTGCTCCGCCTTGCTAAGACCCCGGTTGCCAACCAGTCGTGTCAATTGGAATACATGATCCTCAAGTAGCTCCCATTTTTCAGTGTCACTTTCCGCGCCTTTGTTGTCATGCTCATTCGTAATCTGCAAATTTTGCAGATTAGAGGTCTTACTTGACAATTTTAATCCATTATTCCCCGCACCATTAGCCCGCCGATTCCTTAATGAACTTCCGGGCATCTTCGTTTAAGACATCCAGAAGGTTGATACACCGGCCAACCCATCTATCAGCCACCCCCAAATGGGCAGCCATATCGGCTTGAGTTTTCCATTCGGGATGGGCGGCGAACCGGGCGGCCCACCCCTCGTACTTATCCAGCCAGAAGGGCGGGTTATGGTTGTTGGAGAAGTTCGCCCGGTCCTTGGCTTCCTCCAGGGTGCAGTCGATCACCTCGGCCTCGATCTGGGTCCACCCCAGTTGGGTGGCGGCCAGGTAGCGCATCTGGCCCTCGACGATAGCGTAAAGGCCCTTTTCCGCGTCCCACCAGAGGATGATGCGTGGCACCTGGTTACCCGATCGTATGAAATTGACAAGGTCTCCCAAGGCCGATTCATCGATCAGCTTCCGGGGGTTCCAATCGGGGATATAAAGCCGGCTGAAGAGAACCATCAGGATCATGGCGGGCTTGGGCTGGCTGGCAGGGGAATCAACGGACATGAGTCACCTCTGGTTTGAAGTTCTCCCCTATTTAGAGAAATAATAAATATCCAGATTTATTGGTTTCCAGAAAATTCATTAAGAACAATGGGTAAATGTTTTCTCAGAACGTTAAACGGAAAAAAATTGTGCGGTTTTCGGACGTGGATGGATTTCTTTGATCAGTAAAAAATAAGCCTTAAAAAAATAAACGCAAAAGGGCAAACTGAGATTGACTCGGTCCAAAATATTTTATGCCGTTAGCCCCGCCAGGTATTCCTCGATCAGCACCGGCATGTCCCGGTGATAGCCCCCTTCCAAAAGCGAGAAGGCCGGGAACCCCAGCTCAGTGACCTTCCGGCCCATGGCGTAATAATCCTTTTGCACCAGCCCGAAATCGGTCAGGGGGTCTTGCTCATAAGTATCGAACCCCATGGAAACCCCAATCAGGTCGGGTTTGAATTTCCGAATTTCCTCCATGGCCTTTTCCATAATCGTGAAATAGGTTCCTTCTTTGGTTCCAGGGGCTAGGGGATAGTTGCGGCAGTTCCCCCGGCTTTTAGGCCGGTTCCCGGATAACAGGGTGATTGGTGAAGCGAAATGAACAGATAAGGGTCTTTTTCAAAACAAAATTCCTCGGTTCCGTTGCCATGGTGGCAATCCAGGTCCAAAACCGCCGCCCTTTTGATCTTACCTTCTATATAGAGGCGGTTCAGGGTGATGGCCATTGAGTTGAAATAGCAAAACCCCATGGATTCTTCAGGGGTGGCGTGGTGACCAGGGGGGCGCATCAGGGAGAAGGGGGTTTTCCCCTGAAGGGCCAGTTCAGCCGCCTGGTAGGCCGCCCCGGCCGAGAGCAGGCTTGTCGCGAAAACGCCCTTTCCCCCCGGCATATCCGGGTTGAGGGGCAATTCTTGCCGGACCCTTTCCACCTGGTCCTTCCCGTGGACCGCCTCCACGTCGGAAAGGGGGATGGGGGAAGGCTCTAAGAATAGGCCGGGAGCAATGATTTTTTGAAGGTGGTCGGCGCTTCGTAACACCCGGTTGGGATGCTCAGGATGGCCCGGCGTGAAGTAATCGGCGGCCTTCGGGGTGGTCAGGATGACGAGTTTATTTTCCGGCATTACGCGTACGGATTTTCTCGGCCAGCAGGAACCGGTCCAGCTTCGCCACGTCCTGTTTGTTGATGGCGAGGATCTTTAAGCCCGCCCGGAAGGTGGACCCCGTCGCCCCGGCGGATTCCAGCCCGGCGCGCACCACCTCGGCCAGGAGGTTCAAGGGGATGGGCTGGCCCGGGATGTAAAGCTGGATCTGGAGGGCGCAATCCGCGGGGAAGACTCCTGGCCCACCAGGGACATGCCTCCCACGGAAATATCCCGGGTGAAGGCGTGCAGGGTGGCCGAGCGTTTGGAAAGCTCGGGGAGCTGGTCGGCCGTGGATTCCCGGTAGGCCGAGTCGGCCATGGCCGCCACCAGCGCCTCCTTGGGGATGACGGCATAGGTCACCTTGACGGTGGCGTCCACGCGCTCGGACTGCCGCTTTTCCATCCATCCCGACTTCAGGTCCATGAGGGGCGCCTCACTTCTTCCAATGGATGCAGGAAACCGGACAGCCTTCCATCGCCTCTTGGATGGCCTTCACGCTGTCCCCCTGGGGGTCGAAAACCTCGGCGACGCCGTCCACCGTCATGCGGAAAACCTTGGGCGCAGCTGCCACACAAGCCTCGCAGCCTGTGCATTCCTTGGCGTCGACGTAGGAGATGGGGTTGATGGTTTTCATGTCTTGGATCTCTTCCTAAAATACGCCCCGAAAACCGGTGCTGACCGCGATGTCGGAGCCGTTGGATTCACCCAGGATCGACCAATGGAACCCCTCGCCGAAATCGAGCCCCGCGATGTACTTGGGCTCGAACACCACCGGGGAGCCGTCGGAAGTGACGGGCAGGTTGATCGACCCGGTGTTGCCCGACCCGTCCGAGGTGGTCAACTGGCCCGAGATCTGCGAATCGACGCTACCCGAGTTTCGCTGGAAGCCCACACCCACGTAGGGGTAGACGACCAGCAGATCCTTGCCCAAGAGCACCTTCGCCCCGAAGCTGTGGACGTTCCAGTTCAGGGCATAGTTGGTGGTTCCGGAAACCGTGACGCTGTTGGAAGGCGGGTCATTAAAAGTGGTGGTTTGACCGGCTTCGGTGCTGAAGCCCAGGTTGCCGTTGAATTGGTCCCAGGTGACCTCCACCGTCAAGGTGGGCAGGGTCCGCGCTTCCATGATCCGGTATCTAAAATCCACCCCGACGCCGGAATATTGGCCCGTAATGCCGATATTGAAAGTGTTGATGACACTCGCCGGAAGGTAGAGGCCCTTCAAGCCGATATCCAACCCGTTGGCCAGCCCCAACCGGACGATGCCGGAAAAGAGGGGCGCGGGCACCATCAAAGGCAGGCTCACGTTGGCGGAACTTTGTAAAACCTGCAGGTTGGCGTTATTCAAGCTGGTGACTTGGATCAGGTCCACCCCGGCGCCGATCCCGAACTCGAAATGGGGGCCGCCCAGGAAATCAAAAACCCCGGGGGTGCTATTCCATCCCAAGGTGCTGTAAAAACCCATGCTCTTGGTGAATTGGCCGTTAATGTAATTCGAGAGGGTTTGGATATCCTGATTCCCTTGGTTGTCAAAATCCGTGAGGGTCTGGCCCATCAGGTTAAGCGGCAAGGACAGGAGAAGGAGGAAAACGAGGGATTTAGTGGTTTTTAGGACCATTCACTATCTTTTCACGTAAAAATAAAGGCGGAATCAGTGTAAAGGATACCCTACCTTCAGTGAAAGCGGGTAATTTTCAAATTACTAAACACCAACATCCAACACAAAGCCTCCAAGTCACTAAGAACGACTTAAAAGCGAAGGTTTGATAAAACTTATCCTTATCTTGCCTTCCTTTGAGTCTTAGTGGCTTCGTGGTGGCAGTGGTTTTGCCGGGTCTAAATATTTACTCAAATTCAATGAAACAACGAGGGGCCTGGGTGAAATGTCCGAAAACCTATTCCCTCTGCTCAAAAGCGTCGACCTCCATCGTCTCCGACAACCTCTCACCCAGGGATTTCAGGGCCTTCTCTACCGAGGGACGTAATTCCTTCTCGGCGTCCTTTTCCAATTTCAGGAGGAACTTGCGGGCATACTGGGACCGGAACTGGCCCAAAGCCTCCACCGCCGCGGCCCGCAGGGCCATGGGCCTTTCAGTTTTCTTTTCCAGGAAGTGGTAACTGGAGGCCCATTCCACCAGGATATTGATGGTATAGGCTTCCGCAAGCTGCCCCAAGACCCGGCAGGCCTCGACCCAAAAATCATCCCTCAAGGGGTTCTCCAGGCCGTAGGCCTTGACCGCCTCCACAATGAGGAGGGAATCCCCCTCCAGGCCGATCTTATCCATGATCCTCAAGGCCGGGAGGGACAAGTCCTTGTCCATGGCGCCCATGAGCTCGATGATCCTCGGACGGAACGCGGACCATCGCCACCGTTCCACGATCTCGATAACCTGGAGTTTCTGGTCGAACGTGAGGCCTCCCCAATTCTTTCCGAATATTTCAAACAGGGCCGGGGAGGGCGGCAATTTCTTGAACAGTTCCAGGAACAGCCTCATGCGGTCGGCAGGCGCGCCCGACTGGAACCATTTCTCCAGGACGGGCACCCGGTGGGTTTGGAATAGGTCCAGCCAATGGTAGGCTCTTTTAGAGGCCTCGGTGTCGGGGGGACTGTCGATGGCCCGTTGGACAAAATAGGGTCCGGTTAAATAATCCAATAACTCGAAAAACTTTTCCCGGGTCTCCAGTTCCATCCCGGGGGCCACGTACAAGCCATCCAGGTGTTCCAGGGCGCTCCGGTTGAAAACAGCCTCCAGCGCCGCCTTGGCCTGGGCGGCCTGGTTGGGGAATTCCTGCTCGGTGCGGAAGGCGATACCCTTGAGGGCCGCGGCCCCCAGGATCATCTCGGGCCATTCGGGGTCGGAAATTTCATGGGAGACCCAGCTTTGATAGAGGCCCATCACGATAGGGAAGGATTCTGCCGTTTGTCCCACCGCGAAGAGTTCCCGGAGTCTTTGCAGGCCCTCCCGCTGGAGGGGCCGGGGGATCTTGCCCCAATCCAGCCTCTGGAGCTGGCGGAGGGATACGTTCCTCGCCTCCCCCGGCGAACCCAGGGCGGAATGCCAGAGGCCCTTCCAGAGTTTTTCAAACCTTTCTTCCTCCCCCGGCTCCTGAAGCCGGGCCAGGTGCTGGGCCACGATACCCTCTTGCGAGGCCGAGGATAGCTTCGATAGATCGTTCTCATCCAGGGCGCTTAATACCGGATCCGTCTCGAAGAGGGTTAAACGGTCATCGGTGGGACTGGATTCTCCCCCCGGTCCACCTGTTCCGGTGCCACCCCCCCCCAACCCCTGGCTTTCCCCCAGGAGAACCAGTTTTTTCAGCAAATCCTCCATCGTCACTTGAAGCGATGGCAGCTCCCCCGGGTCCTTGATGGAGGCCAGGCTTTTTTTCAACGAAAGGAAGGAGACCATCATCTGGCTCCAATTCCCCTGGGCTTCCCCCGAGGGGGCGGGAACGGGCAAACCCACCTCTTTTAAATCATCTGCGGTGAGGATGCCGTTCATCTGGCCCATCATTTTTTTCGCGACTTCCTTTTTATTGGCTTCCGGCCGGACCCGCGCGAAGATTTGCAGGAAATACTGGAGCGCCTCCAGGGCCTCGTCAAAGTTTTCCTGGGTCTCCATCCCCTCCATTCCTTCCCCGACGGCAACCAGCTTTTCCCCTTCCTTGACCGCGACGAACATCTTCTCGTTGACCTTGATGTGTTGGATGCCTTTGACTTCGATCGCGCTAAAAAGGGTTTGGTCCGCCGGTAGGGCCCGGGGTTTCAACAGAGACAGGAATTTCTCAAGCTCGGGCAATTCGAGCCCGAGTTGGAAGGTCATGCTGTGGATCTTGTGGGTGAGAAAGAGGTCCTTGATCATGTTGGTGGAACCGGTGGCGCGCTCATCCAGGGCGGTCCCTTCCACCACCAGCCGGCCTTCCGACTCTCCCAGGGAAACCGCCGGCAGGGCTTGGAAGAGTTGCCCCAGGACCATCAGGAATTTCTCGACGGATTGCTTCACCATGGCGTTATCGGCCGCATAAAGGAAAAAATTGGAAAGGGCGATCCGCATTTCCCGTACCAGGACGGCGGCGGTTTTCGCTTGATCGGGTTGAAGCATGCGAGCCTTCTTTCAGGAAGGGTTCTACCGTTCCATGTGAAATTCATCCCCGTTTTTTGATCACCAGGGGGGAAATGTCAGGAACCGCGCCCTGTTGATCCATTATAAGCCTTTGGGAGCGGCCCTCCCCTGTCTTTGGCGGCACCCTCCACCCCTGAAGTTTTCCATCAGTTCACGGTGAGTTCTTTCAATCCAGCTTGGGCGGTTTTAATCCAAACCCTCATGGCATTGCGGTAATAGGGGGAGAACCTTTTGGCCCTCTTTAACAATTCCCCGTAAAGGTGACGCGCCTTGTCTTTCTGGCCTTCTTGAGCGTAAAGCCTGGCCAAGTGGCAGCAGCCTTCCACTTCACTTCCGAAACGGCTCAGGACGTCCTCGTAAACCCGGATGGCGTCGGCCTTCCGGTTCAAACCTTCCAGAACCTTCCCGAAAAGCACATCCCGCTGGGAGGTTTCGTAGGCCGTCTTTCGCTGGCGCAACCCTTCCAGGATGCCCTGCGCCTCCTGGAATTGGCCCATTTCCACCAAGGCCGAACATAGCCGGAGATTCATTTCCCCGTCGTCCTTAAAGACCCCCTTGACGCATTCCCGGAAGTTTTCCAGCGCTTTCCCCGCTTGCCCGTGGGAAAGGTAATAATCCCCCAGGGCCCTGCGGTTTTGGACCGTGTCGGTATCCTCCACGGCGGTCTCAAGGTTTTGGAGTTCCCGGCCGGGAACGATGAAATTCAGGGCCGAATCAAAGGTGAGATGGGGGTAACTGGGCAGAAATTCCACGAAAAAATAAATCACCGCGCCCAGGAGGGGAAAGCAAATGATGATCCACAACCAGTACCAATTACGGCCGGTCTTCAGGGCGTGGACCGCGAAGATGATTTGAACAAGGGGGATGATCCAACCGAAGGAGGTCAGCCATTGCATCGGGAAGCCATTCAGCCCGGACATAAAACCCCTTACCTATTGGAATTCCCGCCATTATATCCATCGGCCAGCCCGGTAACTTCTTCAAATCCACTGCTACTATAAGTCCTTCTCTTTCGCCGCAATCGTGGAAATAAACGGCAGAAATGAAATAGGCGGCTCCATGGCCTCCTATGGTATATCGATAAGCGATTGGGAACTGTTAGTTAGTTTTCATTCCAACGGCCGGTGTCGCCACAGCGTCCGCCGGGACTTCCTTTTTCACCAGATCCATTTGGCAGTTGGGGCACTTGCCGGGCTTGTCCCCGGTGTAATCGCCCATGGGGCAGACCCAGACGGTCTTCATGGCTTTCTTCTTCATCTTTTTCTTGGCCTTCATCATGGTAGTAGCCATGGGAGCGGCGTTCGCCTTCACGGCCGAAGGGGTGGACATAGCCATGGTGGAATCAGCCCAAACCGCCGGAACGGACAAAAACAAAACCACGGCCAAGGCTAAACTAAAAATCTTCCTCATTTCATTTCTCCTTAATTTAAAAAAATTTCATCCCCTTTAGGAACGATTTTCCCTTACATTCGAAGGAAGGATCAAAAAAGTTACTCCTTTTACCCTATCAGGCCGCTTGATTTCCAGCCCCGGGCGGGCCCCTAGGGTTCCTTTTCCAGGGCTTGGCGGATGGCTTCCAGCTCCCTTTTTCTTTCCGCATCCGGCCGGGGATAATCCATCTTGAGTTCCCTCAGGGCATGTACGATGAGGTGGGAGATGATCAATCTCGCGTTTTGCTTGTCGTCGGCGGGAATAATGAACCAGGGAGCTTTTTCCGTGCTGGTCGCGCCGAGGGTCTCCTCATAGGCTTCCATATAATCCTTCCAGTACTTCCTTTCCTCGATGTCGTTCATACTGAATTTCCAGTTTTTTTCGGGGTCTTTCAGCCGGGCCAAAAAACGCTGGCGCTGCTCCTCCTTGGAAAGGTGGAGAAAGAATTTCAGGACCCTTGTGCCGTTGCGGTGCAGGTGCTTCTCGTATTCCACGATGGAGCCGTACCGGCCCTTCCAAAGGCCCTCCTTTTCGAGAAGTTCCTCCGGCAGTTGTTCCCCCCTCAACACCTCCGGATGGACGCGGGCAATGAGCACTTCCTCGTAATAAGAGCGGTTGAAGATGCCGATCTTCCCCCTCTCGGGCAGGGCCCGGGTATTCCGCCACAGGAAATCATGCTCCAATTCCACGGCGCTGGGCTTTTTGAAGCTGGAAACCTGGCAGCCCTGGGGGTTGATGCCGGACATGACGTGCTTGATGGCGCCATCCTTCCCCGCCGCGTCCATGGCCTGGAAGATCAGGAGAAGCGAATAG
This sequence comes from candidate division FCPU426 bacterium, assembly GCA_963849485.1. Lineage (GTDB taxonomy): Bacteria > Oederibacteriota > Muellerivitia > Muellerivitales > Muellerivitaceae > CAVTWJ01. The sequence continues at coordinate 11,105 of CAWKIF010000112.1, forward strand.
CGGTTGTGGGCGTAAAGAAGGCCCTGGAGGGAACGAAGCTCCGCGATGTGTTCCTCGAGAATTTTTTTATAGTCCACCTTGGATTCGTAAAAGGGACCCACCCGGGTGGCCCATTCCTTCAAGTTGACCGAGGCCCCTTCTTCGACCCGAAAAGGCTTGGTATGTATCTTCATGGTTTTCTTCACCTCAATTTCAAGAAACTAACAAAAATCAAAAACGACAACCATTTGAACCGCGAAGCCGCGAAGGAAACCAAGAAAGTCATAAAACCACATCAAGGGTTTAATCATTTTGTAACCTCTGAAAAACTCAAAAATTTCACCGCCAAGACGCCAAGTTCGCCAGGAAAGTCTTTAATTTTCAACGAAAACCAAAAGGCGGAAGAACATTAAAAACCCTTTTTCAGAGATTACATTTTTTTATTTTCTGGTTTTTAGGTGTCCTTAGCCGTCTTCGCGGCTTCGCGGTCAAATGGGTTCTTGTTAATGCTTTAAAAATAAATTCCCTACTCCTTTCCCCTTCCCCTCGCGATCGCCCCAATCGCCATCCCCATCAGGATGAGCGCCAGCCACAAGAGGAAACGCCGATCCACACCGAGGCCCGATCCAAATTTTTGGTCCACGAATTGGCCCAAGAGGTAGCCTAAGAAGCCGCCCAGGGCGGAAAAGAACAAAGTCCCCGCCATTTCCAAAAGGGTGAAATATTTACGGGTGGTTCCCAAGAGGGGTTGGAGGAGCGGGAAATAAACGAGGGCGAACAGGAGCCCTAAGATAACCTCATCCCGGGTCAGGCATTTCAGGAAGGGGCTTCCCCCGTAGTAACAACCGCAGGTCAGCCAAAGGTAGCAGGAAACTCCCAAACCCCAGCTCAAAATGAAACTTAAGGGCCAGAGAATCATGCCCAGGCAGCCTTCCGCCAGCTTCCATCGGTAAACATAGAGAAGCGGATAGGCCACCAAAAAAAACAAGGCGTTGTAACGGAAGTTCAAATTCCACAACGGCTGTGTGATCGGGTGGGATTGAAGATAAAGGTATCCGCCCAAGGCGCAAGCTTCGATTAAAAGAAGCCGCAGGATGGATCTTTCCTGCCCCTTGCCTGAGCCGCCCATGGGATCAGCCTTTCCTCGTCTTATTGCCGAACCATACGACCGCCCCGATCCCGACCAAGATCAGGATGATCCAGATCAATCCCCGGGTCTCGGTATCCCCGAAAAACATCCCCCATTTGGTGTCGAGGGTGCGGCCCAGGTAAAACCCGCCCACCACCCCGCTGATGGAGTCGGAGATCATGCCGACCGCCCCCCAGAAGGAATAGTTGATTCGGCTCAGACCCCAGAGATGCTCCACAAAAAAGAAATAATCAAACACAAAAAAACATCCCAAAAGCATGTAGTCGTTCTTGAACACCTCGTAACAAGAGGCCGCCCCCAGTGAAAATCCCGTGGCGTAAAACGCGTAGGAAACCCAGAGGAAACAGGAGATCATCAGGATCGCCCGGAGGGTCAGGCTCAAGGGGGAAACAAGAAATCGCAGGACCTGGGGCAGGTTCACCTGGCTATAAAAATACAGCAGGGGATAAAGGGCGATGAAGACGACCGCGTTCGCGAGAAAGACCAGGGGGGTGGGGTCGTTGGCGGGGGCATATTGAAGGATATGGAGGAACCCGACGATGCCCAAAATTTCCCAAAGGATAAACCGGGCGAAAGAGGGGCGGTTGGGGATTGGTTCTTCCTTGACCATGCCATTTCCTTTTTTTATCGATTTTCAAATCAAGAGGAAGTAAGACTATCCATTATAGAGGAACCTTTGAAGATTCATCGCGATTCAAGGCACATATCCAGGAAGTCAATAAAGGGATTTTTCATAAACGAAACTATGCACTTGGTATAACTAACCCTCTCCCCTTGAGGGAGAGGGCTGGGTGAGGGGTTATTTACTAAAGGGATCACCCCCTCATCCCAACCTTCTCCCTCGGAGGGGAGAAGGTGAAAACCGCGATATCCAAACTTTTCTTGAATGACTTATTTCAAAGCCATAGTTCCCGTTCATAAATATAGTCGTCAGATTTATAAAGCCGAACTCTCTTTTTGATTGCTATCCAACTTGAGTTTTTCACTTACCTGTCCGCAGGAGGGACAAGGATAAAGGTAAATCAGCCCGCACCTTTTTTCATCCCACCGCGAGGACTGGGCGTTCACCCGGCCCCCACACCAGGAACAATAGGCCTTCTCCCAATAGGGCCGGCTGGTCGCCCACAGGAGTCCCATGCCCACCGTCCCCGCGAGAGCCATCAAGTAGTAAAGGGTCCGGGCCGAGAAACCCCAATGAAGCCAAAAAACGGACCCGCCCATGAGAAGGGCGAGGGCCCACAACAGAAAAAATTTTTTCCACGGCACCCGAATTTTAAAAATGAAATCCATCCGCCCCGCCTCTCCCTTTTTCCGACCGGCCCCGGCATTCTCTATGAGCCCCATCATGAATGACAATCCTTCAAGCTGTGCCCCATCATAAAAAACGGGCATTCATTATTTACTTCCCGAAGCCTTTCGAAAAATCCGCGAGAACACAAAAAGGGCCTTTTATAAGATTTTCACTTTTGGGGACATAGTTACCATTGGTAACTTACTAACATGTAATTTTCAATTTTGTATCGAAGTGTGACCTTCATCACATTACAAATCGTTCAATGAACTTAAAACATAACCAACAAGCAACGATCTCCTCAACAACGCCCTCCCTGAGCGGGCGAAAATTTTTGGGGAGTGAAGAGAAAAAGGAGAAGATTATGAAACTCAAATATTCGGGATTAGCCCTGGCGCTCATTGCGGCCCTTGGCACTTCAGCCTGGTCCGACTCGACGCCCAGCGCGACGCCCTCGAAAAGTTCCTGGGGCGGCAACCAGCTGATGTCGGGGTCCGTGCTCCCCATCACCGAGCGGCCCGCCAGCATCATCGGCCCGGCCGACGGCGTGACCGCCAAGAAGGGCGAAACGCTCCTGGCCTTGAAAACCGGCAGCGCGCTTTTCCTCGCGGGCGACTCCACCCTGCACAAATACGAGATGGGAGCCAAGTCCCTGATGGGTTCGGCCGTCCTCAAGGGTTCCGCCACTTCCCTTACCACCGACGATGGTCTCTTGGCCGCCTTGAAGGCCGGGAAGGTGGGGGCCATGACGCTGACCGTCCCCGTGACCTTCCTGAAATCGAAGGAGTCGGGCCTGGACAGCAACGCCTACAAGACGCTCAACACCGACCAGAACCCCAACATCACCTTCACCCTTGAGAGTGAAACCCTCGCGGACGGCAAGGCCGCCGGGACCTACGTGATGGCGGCTATGGGTTCCCTGACGATCTCCGGCGTGACCCAACCCATCACCCTGACCGCCGATACGACGGTCAAGGACGGCGTGATCCGCTTGAAGGGCGTCCAACCCTTGAAAATGAGTGACTACAAGGTGACCCCCCCGGTCTTCAACCTGGTGGTCACCTCCATCAAGTGCACGGACGACATTGAGATCCATTACGACGTGCAGTTCGCCGCCGCCCCGGAGGGCGCTGGGAAATAGAGATCGAAGCTCCGGGCCTTCTCCCTGAGGGGGCCCGGCAAAAGTACGCAGGAACGTTTCCTAAAATCTGTGGGAGCTAGGCCCGGGAAACGGAAAAGAAGAGAAGTAAAAAAAACGGAGGAGAAGAAGATGAAAACTTTTCAGAAAGTGCTGATGGCGGCCTTGCTGCTGCTGGGCTTCATGCCCCGCGCCCATGCCGCTGAGATCTTCAAGAACGACGATCTCGATTTAACTTTTGGCGGGCGAATCCAGCTCGTCGGGGACATGGAATTGGTGACGGACCCGGTCCGCCAGCAACTCCGGGTGTTCCTGTGGGATGAGGAGGACCGCCTCTTCACCAGCGGCAACTACCAGGGTTACAAGTGGAACTTCGAAGTCGCCTTCGGCGGCGAGGCCATCAACAGCTCCAACAACCAGCTCAACCTGCTGGATGCCAGCATTGATATCCCCTTGATCCCCGACATGGTGACCGCGAAGATCGGCCAGTTCAAGGTTCCCGGGAACCTGGAAAGCGCCATCTACGAGGGGAGCCAGCTCTTCACCGAGAAATCCCCCATCTTCAATTTGTTCTTCAACCAGGGGTATGACACGGGCGTGGCCCTTTACGGCCACATTGGAAACCTCGACGGCCAGGCTGGATTAGTCCAGGGCGGGCCGGACGTGGTTCAACGCTATTTGCCGGAAAACCTGAACCTTCCCACCCCCCTGTTTATCCGCCTTGGGTTTAACGACGGGATCGACGATGATCCTTTCCACCCTATGCAGACCGGCTTCACCAAGCCCACCAAGAGCGAGTTCGCCATCCACCTGACCGGTTACGCGGCGGCGGACAGCAACGCCGGGCACAGCACGGCCTTGCAGTTGGGCGGCGGTTACCTCTCCACCTTCAACGCCAACAGCCAATACGGCAACGTTTTGACCTCCTCGGTCTTCAACCCCTACATCGGCGGCGCGGGCGCCAGCCCGGTGACGGCCAATTACTACCAGGGCGGCGCGGACTTCCAGTTCCGCACCCCCATGGGCGACACGACCTTCACCTTGACCGGCGAAGGCATGATCGGCCATTACGATATGACCGTTCCCCAGGCCATGGCGATCGAGTCGCAAACCAAGAGCCTCGCGGGCATGCCCGTCTCGATCGGCGAGCAGTTCTCGCTCAATATCGGCGGTATTGAAGTGGACACTTCCATCGGCGACAAGCCCTGGGAAGTCGCCGGCCGCTTCGCCATGGTGATCCCCGATGTCAACATGATCGGGAGCTACATCCAGAGGAACCCGAACGGGACACAAACCACGTCCACGCCGGTTACCCAGATCGCAATGCCTAATACCGGGACGACCCCGATTACTATCATCACTCCGGGTAACGCAAAAACCTACTATGCGCCGACCTTCACGAGCAGTGATCCCATCTATGAGATCACTTTCCCCTCGATCACCTACCACATCAACAACGACTGCAAGCTGGTGGCCGAGTTGATGTTCATGATCGATACCCCGGCGGTGCAAAGCGACGACGGTACCTACCTCATCGCTGAAATGCCGGGCTCGGCCAACTCGGGTGTAGGACAAGCCGCCCTGGGAGCGGGCAATGGGTCCAACTACCGCATTGGCTGCGTGGAAGCGGGCCGCATGATGTTCCAGTTGCAGTTCTAAAAAGAGGTGCCCATGAGGGGAAAAAGCCTAATTTCAAACCTCCTCAGGGCTGTAGTGGCAGTCGCCTGTGCCGCGCTCTCCTGCGGCACAGGCGCCGCTGCCGATGATGTCTCGCTGGCTTTTTACGAGGGCTTCGGCCATTACAAGGTCGAAGCCTCTTTTTTTGTCGACGCCGACACCCAGACCGCCTGGGATATTTTGACCAATTACGACCATATCCCCGATTTCGTCCATAGCATGAAGATCAGCAAGATCGAGCAGCGAAGCACCTATGACCTGGTCCTCCGGCAGGAAGGCGAAGGCAGTTTCCTATTTTTTTCCAAACGCATCCATCTCTTGATGGAAGTGCACGAGATACCCGAAACCAACACGATTATTTTCACCGATACCAGCCACCAGGATTTCAGTTCCTACCAGGGCTCCTGGGTCATCCACCCTTCCGACCTTGGCCACGGCCTGGAGGTGATCTATACCCTCGACGCGTCCCAAAACTTCTCGGCGCCCGCCTTCATCGCTTCCGACGTGGTGAAGGGGAACGTACAGGACCTTTTGGATTCACTGAAAAGGGAAATCGCCCGCCGGCAGGCGGAATTGGACCAGGAACTGGCCGCGAGGGCCGTGAAAAACAGAGCCCAAATCCCCTCCAAATTGGCCCTGGCCTTGAAAAGCGGCAACGCGGTGGACAGCCTTGCGGTTCAAATAACCCCCCATCCTTAATTTTCCAGCCCAAAAGCCGGGGATAGATGTACGAAGTTGAAAATGTCAGACGAACACGAACGACGAACTGGGATTGTCATGCCGACCTTCCATAATACTTTCAAGGAGGTCGGTATTGCCCCGATTACATTGGAAATATAATTAGTTCATCGGGGTACGTCGCAAAACGCCCCGATTGGGGCAGCTCCTCGCAATGACACCCAATCTGAAACAATAACCAAAACCTTTCTTCCCTCAACGCGTCAATGGCTTTTCAAAAGAAGAACCACCTCCTTCATCATTCCTCGGTTCCTTCGGCCCTTCCCGCGAGGAAGCCATCCCCAGCTTGTTGAAACCATATTTTCTCTTGATGCTATCCACACTCTTTAAAAGTATGTCTTTTTTCGGATGGTTCATCTCGGGAAATAGCCAATCTTCCCCTTCCTCCTCGAATTTTGAGAGTGAAACCCCTAACAGCCGGATCCGGCGCTTTCGAACCTCGGCTTCCTTGAAAAGTTCCTCGGCGGTGTGTAAAACCACCGCTTCCTCATGGGTGGCGGGAAGGGTCTTGGCCCGGGTAAGGGTCTGGAAATCGTCATAACGGAGTTTCAAGGTCACTGTCCGGGCCTTCTTCCCCAGTCGCCTTAAACGGTAGCAGCTTTTCTCCGACAACCAGGCGAGGGTCTGCCGGATCAGGAGCGGATCAGCCGTGTCCTGCTCGAAAGTCGTCTCATGCCCCACACTCTTGGAAGGATGGAAAGGCGCCACGGGGGAATCATCCAATCCCCGGGCGGAGTCATAGAGCCACCGGCTCCCCGCGGACCCGAAGGATTTTTCCAGTTTCTCCAGGGAAAAGGCCAGCAGGTCCCCGATTTTGACGATCCCCAATTCCTTCAGGCGGGGCTGGGTTTTTTCCCCCGCGCCATGCAGCCGCTCGATGGGCAAAGGGGCGAGAAAGATCTGTTCATTTCCCTCAGGGACGACCACCCAGCCGGTTTTCGACCCTGAGGAGGGTTTTACGGTCTTTCCCGCGATCTTGGCGACATACTTGTTGGAGGCGATGGCTACCGAGCAGGTGAGCTGAGTCCTCTTAAAAATGGCCTCCTTGACCGCCCCGGCCATGACGCCCACATCACCCCCGTACATTGGCTCGCAACCGGTAAAGTCGAGGTAAAACTCGTCAATGGACGCGTATTCCACTACTGGAGCGACACGGCGAAGAAGGGCGTAGACCTTGCGGGAATATTTGGAGTAGAGCTTGTATTGGCCGGGGACGAAGATTGCTTGAGGGCATAACTTTTCGGCGATCCGCAGAGGCATCCCCGACCGGACCCCGAAGGGGCGGGCTTCATAGGAAGCCGAGCAAACCACACCCCGCTCTCCCTTGCGCCCCCCGACGATGACCGGTTTTCCCCTCAAGGCGGGGTTCATCAATCTCTCGCAAGAAACGAAAAAAGAATCCATATCCACGTGAGCGATCAAGCGGGCCAGTAGGGTCGAGGGTTGGCGCGGCAACATTTTTGGTTCCGTTTCCAACCCCCGCCTCGTCGAACGTAGCGTGCGGATTTCCCGCACTACGCTCACCTGTTATCTTCACGCCGAAGGTTATGTGACCTATTGAACTGGAGAAGCTTTCGGATCTTGGTAATACCTAATCTTGTAATCAGCAAAAAGCCCAAGATTTTGATATATCCATTCCCTACTCCACCTCTTCCAGCCAAACCCTGTACGTTTCCTCGATTTCATTAAATGCCGCCGTATCTTTCGCTCAACCCACTGACTTACATAACTGAAACAGGCGCTAGAGTGTCCTATTCGAAAGTAATTGACCCATCCCCGCAGTATCGGATTGATTAGCTCAATCACCCTCTGCACTGGTTGAGATCGAAAGCTTCTGAATATCACCTTGAGCTTTTCGAGTAATGATGTCCGGGCCTTTTTCTTCGGCATGAACTTCACTCCCCATTTCCCTCCGAGCGTCCTCATTCTTCGGAAGTCAAAACCCAAGAAACCGAAGCTTTCCCCTTTCGTCAAGTCCACTATCCGCGTCTTTTCAGTATTAATTTTCAGATCGAGTTTTGCCAATTCCTCAAGAAGTCTTTGGTAAGCTGCCTTTGCCAGCCAGTCCCATCGTGGATACTCATCCACTAGGATCACCAGATCATCGGCGAACCGGGCGTATTCAATAAAGCAATAGCGCCCTTGTCGGGTTACTTCCTTGGCCTTCTCCAGCATCTTGTCCACCTCATTGAGGTAGAGGTTTGCCAGAAGAGGCGAGATAACCCCTCCTTGTGGGACTCCTTTCTTGCCACTGGCTTTCAGCACTAACTTCATCAATCCCAACACCTTCTCATCTTCAACCCTTTTAGCCACCTTCTTCAGCAGTAGGTCATGCCTGACTGTGTCAAAGTAAGCCCTCAGGTCTAAATCGATGATACGGGTCTTGTGATAAACGATGGCCCAGGCTACCCGGCTCACCGCCGCATGAGCAGTTCGTCGGGGTCTGTATCCATACGATCCTTCTTGAAAATCAGCCTCAAAGATTGGTTCTAGGATAAGCTTCATTGCTCCCTGAACCACCCTATCCCGGATGTTGGGTATCCCAAGGACTCTTACCTTCCCATTTCCCTTGGGTATTTCCTTCCTCCGATTTCGAGCCGGTCTATACATTCCTTGGACTAATTCTCTCTGAATGCTTTCAAGAAACTCTTCCACGCCTTTTTCTTCAATGGCCTCAAACGTCACCCCATCTATCCCAGGGGCTCCGTTATTAGCTTTGGCCATCTGATAGGCGTGTTGAAGCGTTTCCATTTTGCAAACATGAGTATAGAGTCCCCAGAAACGCCAAGTCTTTTCAGCCTTCGCTTTGACGTATATCTCTCGCCTCAGGTCTTGCAGATTAATGGACGTCTTTTTCATACCGTCCCCGCCTCCCACTTTTGCCAAGAGATTTAATAACAGCAGGGTTCCTTCGCTCCGCGGGCATTACCCCGCTTCTTTACTACTATGAACCCGTCCTACACCCTCTCGCCTTCGACCGTTTTCCCGCGTATCGGTTATGCGGTCTACCTTTTACAGAGAATTTCTTCCCTTGGGCAAGGAGGGCTTCTCCAGTTGCTTGACGTGTCCTTGTCTACATGCCGTGGCTACAACCCCGCCGGAATGTCCCAGCTTCACAGCCATACTCAAGCTGGTCCATGATGCCTTCGCTCATACCTAGCAAACTCGGCTTCCGGATTTGATGTATCGAGGCCATTCGTGCCTTTACTTTCGTTACAGCCTGTAAACTCGCTCACCATTCTTTCAATGGCTTTGTCAATGGGCTTCAAACAGTCGGTTTCCCTTCTGCTTGCCATTCAAGCTAATGGGCTTCGGCTTTTACCCATGCAGGACTATCTCCCGCTGAACACACCTGCCTTTCTGGACGCA
>CAWKIF010000113.1:0-22397 GCA_963849485.1 candidate division FCPU426 bacterium
GATATTCCCTTTTACATCAATAAGAGTCAATTCGTTTTCATTCGATCTTCTTATAATTACATATTTTCCGTCTTCCGAAGATTCATAGCTAAAAACAAAATCCGGCTCGTCATCATTAGAATCATAGTTTTTATTATTAAAATCCGAAAATGTTGTTTTTTTAATCTCCATCCCATCGGCGGAAAGAATTTTTATCACCCCTTCATTCGGATAAATCATTAAAACATTATTAGATTCTTCATCCCAAAAAACGCACTGTTCTTTATCACGTTGTTGTTCAAAGAGAACTTTTCCTTTATCGTCTAAAACCAGAACATCAGAATAATTATTATTTCCATTTTTAAAGTAGCGACGGTATAAGCAAATATATTTTTGGAAGCTCTTAACACCATCAAGAATATTGACTTTTGATTCTGGAGGAAAAACGTTTATGGTTTTAAGCAGGCCATTATTCACATCGGTAAAATATAACTTCGTAAATGTCTGCCCATGGTGAACAAGCGGTTTTCCACTATCGTTTATTTCTATTCCATAGATATTCCCGTTAATTACACGGTTAATTTCTTCATTGGATTTTAAAAAGGTTGGGCGAAAAACCGTTTTATCCTCTGCTATCAAAGGGCAGGATGAAAAAACTATAAAAAAACATAGGATAAAAAAATAAGATGGCGTAGTAGAAAAAATAAATTTTGATACCAAATTTGATTTATAAACTTTTAACATAACGTCGTTGCACACCATCCTTTTTGCGACAGCCATCTGCAGGATTTTTAAGTTTCTTTTTTGGAAGTTTATACATTTGCTCTTATTACTCTCTTTTTGAAATACAACAAAAATGATTTATTTTGTTTTCTTACTCCCGATTTTTATTGGGATAACTGTTTGAATCGCCATGTCGGTTTTATGTCCATAGGGCCCCACACAAGCAACTCCAAAATAGTAAATTTTTCCGTTTCTCAACGATCTAATAGTGATGTCAGTTTCTTTTAAAGGTTTTTTAATTTGCCTTTTATAATTTATTCCGTCTTCCGAAATAAAAACCACATAGCTTTCATATCAGGGGCCATTATGGGTTGTAAGATGTCTGCATGCCAAGACCCAAGCGGATTCACTATGAAGGTGCCGTGTACCACTTTACATCCCGGGGGAACGAACGGCGAAAGATCGTTATGGATGACGCCGACCGGTGGATGTTTATAAGAATATACTAAAAAAAATCAGGATTGAGCTTAAAAGAGATCGGGGAAAGAATGGGGGTAGGGTTTTCTGCGGTGGGGAACCAATGGACGAGGATCAAGGCGAAGGTGGCAAAAGACCGGGCGTTCGCCAAGAAGCTTATAAAGTGTAAAATGTAGGCCTGGCCCCTTTGTTTTGCTCTGTCGGTTTATAAAAATCAGGTGTCGAGGATGGGCTTGAGCTCAATGTATTTGCAGAATTCGGAACCGTTGCACACCATCCTTTTTGCGACAGCCATCTGCAGGGCTTTCATACAACAGCACGGGACCAGAAACAGAAACAAGACCTCGCCCTTGAGGAATTCATGCGCGTTCAACGCGACTTCCTCAAGCAGGCTTTTTTAGAAGAACGGAAAAAGGGGAAGGCCTAAACGTTTCAAGGAATGGAAGTTTTTTGATCCGACTTTTTTTGGGTAAAAATTCCCACCGCAAAAAAACATGTCCCAAGCGAAATCATTGGACCCGAATAAACTAATAAAAAATTAAAAGACGTAGGTGGATCAAGGTACAACGGTGCAACCATTCTCGAACTTAATACAAAAAAAATAAAAGCTAACATACCGCCCGCAATCATCAACGAACCACCTAAGCGTGGCCATTTTGCTCCAACTATCACAAAGAAAACAAAAAGAAGCATTACGTAAAGAACAAAAAAATAAGTTGTGGGCAAGCAACCTTCCGATTGAAAAGTCAATGCTCCAAAGGCTTTAAAAAAATACCACTCACCCTTATACAAACCCAACAAAACTAAAATTATTTTCCCCATTGATAAGAAATCTTTTTTTTCGAAATATTCGCTCATTGGCGTTGCACACCATCCTTTTTGCGACAGCCATCTGCAGGAGCCTGTAATTATTGGATTTTTTCAACGTTCCGCCGAATTCGTCGAGATTTGGATAAGTAAATGTTATCATGCCTTAAAAAAGAAAATTAGAGGTTTTTAGCTCATCGCGTAAACTCTTTTTCTTCATTCGTATCAGGGGTCAAGCCTGAAAATAGAAAATTGGTTGCTGGCGAACAGGGGTTGTGTTATTTCTGGTCAGTTTGAGCTAACCTCGAATCCGTTTTGAGGGCGAGCTATACAATTGTTCTCGAAAATTGACTTTTTTCGCGGACCGTCCTATCCTCTAGATATCCTTTAGATATCCAGAGGCGCCCATGTCCAAAATTCTCATTTCCCTCCCCGAAAACATGCTGAAGCAATTGGATGAAAAAGCCCGGAAGAACCGCATGACCCGATCAGAAGCCATGCGCGAGGCGGTGCGGCAATGGTTCTCGGGTGTCACTTACGTCCCACCGGCCCAAAGGCCGGGTTTCGAGGAATGGCGTTCAAGTGTCGAGGAAGCCAGGGCACTGGATTGGGGTAAAGGGAAATCTTCGGTGAAAATGGTCCGTGAAGACAGGTCTCGCAAGTGACCTTTCCGGGCTATGTGGTGGACGCGTCGGTACTCCTTAAATGGTATCTGGGTCGCCAGGAAACCGATTGGGAGAAAGCCGACCAGCTATACCGGAAATTCGGGGCCGGTGAAGTTCGGGTGGTCATACCAGAATACGCGCTCTACGAACTGGCCAACCGGTTCATGGGGGCGGGGCCCCAAGGCCCCAGGTGGTTCCGCTTGGCCGCCTCCCAATTATCGGACCGGGCGCCTTGGGACGCGGAATTCCTCGCCCAATCGCTGGAATTGGCGGCTTCGGCCCGGGGGCATGGGATATCAAAGGCCACCCTTTACGATGCCCTTTATGTGCACCTAGCGCGGGAAACATCCTTTCCCCTTTTAACGGCGGACCGGGTCCAAGGAAGCCTTGCCGAATGGGCTGGCGTTGAAGTCCTTTGGCTTTGGAGATTCGAGCCCTCCTGACCAGGCTCAGGATGGCAAACCAAGAGCCCAACAAAACAAGGGGTTTAGGATGAACCCCAAAAAGCCGGTGACCAAGGGCGCAAAACCTATTAACTTTCGCCCATAAAAAAGGTACCTGGCCAACATTTTCCATTTTCTGGATAGCGTTGACTGCCACGGCCTGCCCCAAAGTACTGTGCCAACAGTTGCTTGGCTTAACGAAGCCTCTTAGTTATAAAATTTTTAGCACACCCGCCAAGCCTCTACCCTCTAGGCAAGCTCACTTCTGGTGGGTTTTTTGTTTTAAAAGATAACTTCCCTCTAACTGAGTAGGGCTCACGGTGAAAGTCCCTGTCTGCTGTGAACCCTGCAGCGTCCGTCCAAAAGCTGTGTGCCAACCCAGCAACCCTGTGCACCACCAACCCCGAAGTCCTATACCGACCCCCACCTACGCCTTTTGGGCTACAGTGGGCAGGCTGAAACCCTTTGCGCTGACCGCCCTAAAGCCCTGAACAAACTCGGCAAAGCCTGATGGGACGGCTTGTTGCCAATTTCGTCCGTCAGGCGGATTTAATTGGCAACTAGGATTTCACCCCCCGCGAAATAAGGGTTTTGATTGTCCCCTTTCGGGGACAATCAAAATAAGGGAATTTGGCAGTTGGGGAGAGCTACAGGGTCTTGCTGCCAATTAATATCAGCGGCTGATAAAAATTGGCAAGTAGGATTTCACCCACGCGGGCCCCTGAGCCGGATGCCCTGAAGCCGTCCACCAGCCTCGCGAACCCGTCCACCAGGCGCCCTGAAGCTGTGCACCAGCCTCTGAACTTGGCGGCATTTGCCCGTTCATTAGTGACAAAGGCAATGTCACCAGTGACAAACTTCCAATTACCTGGTGGCATCCCCCCTGTCATTAGTGACAAACCGGTGTTTATTAATGACAAAACTCCGATTTCCCGGCGGCATGGACTGTTATCCAGTGACAAATCGGCATTTATTAGTGACAAATCCGCGTTCATTGGTGACAAAACCTCCAAAGCCAGTGACAAAAGACCGCAAAGCCTATTAACCTTTTAGGATTTCCTATTAACCTTCCCGCCCGTCCTATTAACTTTTTTTCACTTTTCTATTAACCACCCCACTAGGCCTATTAACCTTTTGGCGGTTTCCTATTAACCTTCGCATGGTACCTATTAACTTTTCCGCCAAGCTTATTAACCCCCCCTGTCAGAAACCGTACCGAAAAGGGCCCAAGGCGGTTATGAAATGGGGTTCGTTATCTTCTGCCTACCAGGTCGGTTCGGGGGCCTTTCCAAGGGACCGAACTCCTTCTCTCCTTTACAATAAGCCCATGTGGATACTTTCCATTTTTCGCTTAGACCGCAAGTTTCAGTGGATTTTTACCGTCCTATGGGTCCTCTGGGTCTTGGCGGTGGTTTATTACTATTTTGGCCATACCTCCCCCTGGGACCTGCCGATAGAAAGTATTCGGGATAATTTAGGTAATTTCCACCTTTCAAGGGCCCTTTTCGTTCTCGCTTCAGTCCTTAAAACCCTCTTATTGGATTCAGCCTTCTTCGTTGTCTTTTTCGCCCTCGGAAGCAGGATCAGGCATTTCATCGGGTTGAGGGAAAACCTGCCCATGATCCCTATCCTAGAGATCGTTCTGGGGATGCTGGGAATCCAGATGGTTTGGCTGGGTTTGGGGTTGAACAGGCTCTGGAACGAGGCCCTCCTCCTTCCATTGGGTTGTTTGTTTTTAGGCTTTTCCCTTTGGGAGGTTTCTCGTGGTTTTTTCAAGCGGGGAAAGAGATCCTTCCCCCATCCCCAAACGGTTTTCCAATGGATTTTAGGCGGACTTTGCCTGGCCATGGTTTTGTTGTTGTTCGCCCAAGCCGCCCTTCCAGAAGTGTTTTTTGACGCGCTTGTCTACCATCTTTCCGTCCTGCGGGTTTGGGATTTGGCGGGGGGAATTACGAACCTTCCCACCAACCTCTACTCCTTCTTTCCCTTCGGGGGGGAAATGGTTTTTTACGGGGCTTTTCATTGGGGGTCGGGAGAGGCCGTGGTGGGCTTGAATGGAATGCTCTTGATCCTGACCGCCGGGGCGGCGGGAACCTGGGCCTGGGAGGAGGCCGGACCAACGGCGGCCTATCTGGCGGCCGGTTGGGTTTTAAGCCTGCCTCTGATGGTGGCGGGGGCTTGGTGCGCTCAAGTGGATGGCTTACACGCTTTACTGACTCTTTTGTTTTTTTATTGCCTTTCCCGGTATTCCCAAAAGGGGACGGCGTCCTGGATTTTCATGGGTGGGGTCTTGGCGGGGGCGGCCTTGGGGGTGAAGTACACTGCTTTTTTAAGCTTGGGTGTAGGTTTGGTGGTTTGGGGCAAGGACATCGTGGCTAAATTACGGCTAAAAATTTCATGGGTCCTGCTTGGCTTGATTCCCCTGGTGGTTTTGTTCCTGCCCTGGCTGATTAAAAACTGGGTTTATTCGGGGAACCCCCTCTATCCCTACCTGGGGTCTTGGTTTCATGGGCTCGCCCTTCCGGAGGGCCGGATGGCCAACTTAATGAGTGACCATATCCAGGCCTTGGGCTCTGGGGAAAGTTTCGCCTCTTGGATCGGCCGGGTTTTTACCCGGGACCTTGATAAAACCGTCTCACCCCTTCTTTTTTCGTTTCTACCGCTTCTTTTTTTTGGAAAAGACATCAAAGGGCAGGGCTGGAAGATTCTGACAGTAGGTTGGGTTTCCCTGTTTATAGAGTTGGCCCTATCCCACCAATTGCGGTTGTGCCTGGTCTCAATCGTCGTGATCATCGTGGGAATGAGCGTCGTCGTGGGGCAAGTCCAAGAAAAAGGACTGGGGGGATTATGGAAGGCGGTTTGTGTTGTTGTTTTTGTCCTTAATTTCCTCCTGGTTTTCAGGTATAGCGTCAATTTTTTTGGCTCCTTAAAAATGTGGTCGGGAGGAGAGAATCGGGATGAATATCTTGCCCGTTGCACCCAGACGATCACTTTCTACCACTTGGCGAAAGATTGCGGCCGCTGGTTTTCCTCCGACGATCTTTTATTGGTGGCGGGGGATTGCCGGAGCCTTTATTACCCCCAACCCGTCGTCGCCAACAGTTCCTTTGATGTTCCGGTGTTGGCGGATTTGGCCCGGAAAAGGAAAGACGGGGATGGGATCGCCCTGGGGTTGAAGGAGATGGGGCTGGAAGGTTTAGTGGTGTTGAAAACGGAAGGCATCCGGAATTCCCAAAACTACCAGCCCTATGCCTTGACCGACGAACAATGGGCTCGTCTGGACGACTTTATCCAACACCATACCCGGCTGGTGGAAATGATTCCCCTGGGGGGGATTTACCGGTTCTCCCCTGAGCTTCTTCCTGCTCAGGGTCCGGTACTCGACTTATTCCTATATTTTAAAAATCTCTAAAAAACCTATTTCACCGCCAAGACGCCAAGACCGCCAAGAAAGAAAAAAATCCAATAAGAATTTCCGGTTTATCATCTTTCTTTTCGTTGTTCTTGGCGGTCTTGGCGTCTTGGCGGTAAAAAATGCCTTTGGATGCCTGTTTTTATGGGGGTTTAAACCCGAATTCCCTTCCTGATTAAAGCGCCTCTCGTCCCGCGAATTGTTAAAATAATCCTTTCCTCATTCTTTCTATCGGACAGGAGGCGAATATGTCCACTCCTTTGGTGGTGATCATCCTAGCGGCGGGTGAAGGCACCCGCATGAACTCGCGATTTCCAAAAGTTCTCCACGAAGTGGCCGGTCTTCCGATGATCGATTATGTCATGGCGAACGCCCGGGTCGTTTCGCCCCAAGACATCTATGCGGTCGTGGGGGCCCATCGTGAGGAAGTGCAGAAGCGGTTGGGTAAAGACATCGTGCCTTTGTACCAAAAGGAACAGCTGGGAACGGGTCACGCGGTCCTATGCGCGGCGCCAAAGTTGAAGAACTTTCAGGGGGATGTCCTGGTCCTTTCCGGGGACAATTGCCTGGTTCGTCCCCAGACCATTCTTGCCCTTCGCCAGCTCCACCAGTTGAAGGGAGGGGCGGCCACCCTCTTGACCGCCCGGATCGAGAACCCTCACGGTTACGGCCGGATTCTCCGAGGGAAGGAAGGGCAGGTGGAGAGCATCGTCGAGGAAAAAAAGGCGGATGACCGGGAACGCCGGGTGAACGAGATCAACGCCGGCATTTATATGTTTCGCTCGCCGGATCTTTTGAACGCTTTGAAGGGCATTCCCCCCAAGGGCAAAAAGGGGGAGCTTTACCTGACCGATGTCATTCGGCAATTGCTTCAATCGGGCGCCCGGGTGGAGGCCCTCATGGTTCCGGACCGATCCGAGGCGCTGGGCATCAACAACCGCTCCCAACTTTCCCAGGCGCATCAAATCCTCAATTGGCGCCGGGTGGAAGACTTTCAGCGGGACGGCGTGACCTTCCTGGAACCCCGAACCGTCCAGGTCGGGCCGGAAGTTCAAATCGGCAAGGACGCGGTCGTGGAGGGAGGGGTAACCCTTTCTGGGTCCACCGTCCTAGGCGAGGGATGCCGCATTGAACGGGGAAGCGTGATCCATTCTTCCGTTCTGGGGAAGGGAGTGGTGATCCGGTCTTCGCGGATCATGGAAAGCCGTCTGGGGGATGGAAGCGACGCGGGCCCCTTCGCGCACGTGCGGGGCGGAAGTGTGTTGGCCAAGGGAGTGCATGTGGGATCGAACACCGAACTGAAGAACGCGAAGATGGGGGAGGGTTCCAAGGCGGGGCATTTCTCCTATGTCGGAGACGCTGTCCTGGGAAAAAATGTGAACGTGGGGGCGGGGTGCGTGTTCGCCAATTACGACGGGAAGAACAAACACGAGTGCCGGGTGGGGGATGGGGCCTTCTTGGGGAGCAATTCCACCCTAGTGGCTCCGGTGACGATCGGTGCTCAATCGGTCGTGGGGGCGGGGGCGGTGGTGACCAAAAACGTCCCGGCCAAGGCGCTGGTGGTAGGGGTTCCCGCCAAGCCTTTCGAGAAAAAATCGTAGAAGGGTTAAAAAACAGCGACACCAACTTCCGACACAAAGGACGGAAAAAGAGGAAATGATTTTTCAGAAGTTCTGAAATTAGGTTCGTTTTGTCTTTCTTCGTGGCTTTGTGTTGGCCGTAGGTTTGCCAACCAAAACAGATACGATTTTCTTGGTGTCTTTGTGACTTCGTGTTGGATTTTGGTTTTCGTTTTTTTCTTGGTTATTGAAGCCATTTTCCTTAACATGTGCGCTTCCTTGTTAAAAGAATGTTAATAGTCAGGAGACGGCATGGTCAGATCGGGTGGAGCCAACGGGATGAAAATTTTCGCGGGGACCTCGAATCCAGGACTGGCCCAGAGCATCTCGGAAAACCTAAAAACCCCGCTGGGAGATATCCTGGTGAGCCGTTTTTCCGAGGGAGAAATCCGCGTCAAGATCAATGAGGATGTGCGGGGCCGGGATGTATTCCTTATCCAGCCCACCTGCCCGCCCGTCAATGATAATGTCGTGGAACTTTTGATTATGCTGGACGCCTTTCGGCGGGCCAGCGCCCGGCGCATCACGGCCGTCCTGCCCTATTACGGATACGCCCGGCAGGACCGCAAAGACCAGCCCCGGGTTCCTATCACCGCCAAGCTCATGGCCAACATCATCACCGAGGCGGGGGCCGACCGGGTCCTAACCATGGACCTTCACGCCCAGCAGATCCAGGGGTTTTTCGACATCCCGGTGGATCACCTTTACGCCTTTCCGGTTATCGTTTCCTACATCCGCCAGAAGAAACTGAAGGACCTCACCATCGTTTCGCCCGACGTGGGCGGCATCAAGATGGCCCGGGCCTATGCCAAGGGCCTGGACGCCGAACTGGCCATCGTGGACAAACGCCGCATGGGGCCGGACGAGGTGGAGGCCATGAACCTGATCGGGGACGTGCGGGGCCGCACGGTTCTGATTCCAGATGACATGATCGCCACGGCCGGGTCGCTGGCCGAAGCCGTAAACGCGTTGGTTAAATTCGGCGCCAAGGACATCTACGCCTGCTGTACCCACGCGATTTTGTCGGGGAATGCCGTGGAAAAGATACAAAATTCCGTCTTGAAAGAAGTGGTTATTACGGATACCATTCCCATCCCCCTGGAGAAGCGGATCGACAAGATAAGGTTCTCCCGGTGGCTCCCCTTTTGGGGGAGGCGATCCTGAGAATCCACAACGAAGAATCCATCAGTTCCTTGTTTGACGATCTGGGATCCTAACAAACTTGCCATTTTTCACGGAAGACTGCGAAGAAATCCAAACCCTTTATGCCTTTTTTGCTTAGGACATTTGGCTCATTGGGTTTCGAACTAAAATTTTCCGCGACTCGCCGATACGTAACCGCTGAGCACGCGCGGATACGCCCCAAGAAGGAGCCGAGCCGAAATGAAACAGATACCGTTGGCCGCGAAAGTCAGGACGATCCGGGGAAGCAGCCGTTCCCGCCGCCTGCGCAACACCGGGTTCGTTCCCGCTGAGATTTACGGGCACAAGGAAACTAACTTGTCCGTCGAGGTGAATGAGAAGGAACTGACCAAGATCCTGCAGACCACCCGCGGGGAGAACATCTTCTTTTCCCTGAACGTGGATGGGAAGGCCGGCGAGCCGGTTTTGGCCGTCATCAAGGAAATTCAGTACCACAAGACCGCGGGCTCGATCCTGCACGCCGACTTCCACAAGGTCAATATGAACGAAAAGATCCGCATCAAGGTGCCCCTGCGCATCGTGAACGGCGAGACCTGTATCGGGCGTCAAGAACGCCGGGACGCTCCAGGTGACCATGCGCACCCTGGAAGTCCAGTGCTTGCCCGCCCAGATCCCGGAGCATATCGACGTGGACGTGCAGAACCTGGAAATCAACGCTTCCATGCACGTCTCGGACTTGAAGTTGCCCGAGGGCATTAAGTCGATGCAAAGCATGGGCAACGTGGTGGCCTCCGTGGCCGAGCAGGTGGCCGAGGAAGTCAAGGCTGTGGTCGCCGTACCGCCGCTGTCGATGGAGCCGCGCCTGCCGCCGTGGCCGGGGAGCCGGAAGTTCTCACCGCCAAGAAGAAGGAAGAGGGCGAGGCCGAGGCCAAGCCGGGCGAAAGAAACCGGCCGAGAAGAAGTAACCTCCATCCGGAAGGATGGTCTCCAGAGCGGAAGGCGGGCGAAAGCCTCCTTCCGCTTTTTATTTTATGATCCTGCTGTCATTGCGACGAGTGACCGCCGAATAGGCGGACGTTTACGAGGAAGCAATCCCAGTATAAATATGATTCAAAACCAACGCGGACGACGAACTGAGATTGCCACGTCGCTAATCGTCCCGATTGGGACAGCTCCTCGCAATGACAACCAGATATCATTTGCCTTTTTAGAGGGTTTGGCGGGGGTGGTTTGATGGCGAAAGATCGTTGGGTTATAGCCGGGTTGGGAAATCCCGGGGAAAATTACCGTCATACCCGCCACAACGTGGGGTTCCGGGTCGTGGAGGCTTTGGCCTTGAAACACGATGCCCGCCTGAAGGAGAAGGGCAAGGCGATTTTCGGTTCGATCGAGATTTTTGAAAAGGAAGTTGTCCTCTTTTTCCCCCAAACCTTCATGAACGCCTCGGGCGAGGCCTTAGGGCCTTATGTGCACTATCACCAGATTCCCCCGGACCGGGTCTTGGTTGTCTCGGATGATCTGGACCTGCCCGTTGGCCGGACCCGGTTGAAAACCTCCGGCGGTTCGGGCGGACATCACGGGCTGGACTCGGTGATTGCCCATCTGGGTACCAGGGATTTTCCGCGTTTGCGCCTAGGGGTCGGCAAGCCTCCCGCGGCGGGAAAGGGCCCCGATCACGTCCTGTCCGGTTTCAAACCCGAGGAGAAAACCCTGATTGACGAAGCCATTGAGCGGGCCCGGGAGGGGGTTGAAATCTTTTTGGAGAAGGGCGCCGACGCGGCCATGAGGGTATTGAACAAGGATGCGGATACACCCTTGAGCCAACCGGAAAACTAACTTATTTTAATTTGAAGACGTAACAAAGCGGGACCCCCTCCCGCTCCACAACATGGGTAATCGCCGCGTTCCCTGCCAGTTTGTCCTTCCCATCCCGGGTGGTGGAAAGGTAGTAATCCGCGTCCTTCAGGTTGTCCGTCCATTTCATTTGATCGTTGAGATAGGGGTAGACCTGGTAGGGGTTCGCGCTCGAATTAATCGAGTAAATTTTTTTAGGGTCGGATATGCCGTTTTTCTTGATCCACTCCACCCCCTCCCGGGTGCTCGCGCTCCAATAATCGTTGTCAAACTTGCCCGCCGAACCCTTCAGCCCCCCTGTTAGTTCGTTGAAATACACATACTCATAAGGGTGTAACTTGGAGATTTCCTCAACTACTCCGGCTAAATCAGGAACAGCAGAGTGACCAGGACGATTTTCAGGTAGCGGGGGGCCGGTGCCATGAGCCAGGCCGCCGCCGAGAGGGCGGCCAGGGCCGCCAAGATGGGGAGAATAAAAAGGAAATGCCTCAAACCGTCGTATAAAACCGGCCGAAAAAGAACGATCAATCCAGCGTTGACCCCCAAGGCGCAGCACAAAAGTACTGCTAGTTCGTTTTGGATGAACCCTTGGATGAATCGTAGGGAAAGAACTAAAAGAAAAAGGATTCCGAGAGGCGTGGTGATCATCAGCCAGACGGGAAGATAGGAAAGGGGCAACTGGGTGCTCAAGATTTGGCGTCCCTCGAACAATACGGGGTTATTCCAATAAAAATTTTTAGAGTTTTGGAAGGCTTCCAAAAGATGGGCGCCGTAATTGCTCGCGAGGTAGGGCCAGGTCACCAACATCATTAAATTGGAAACAACAAAGATTATCGAAAGCAACAGCGCGGTTTCCCTCAGGTGTTTCACCCAGTGTTTCCAAACGGGTTTCCCCCGGTGGTAGAAAAAATGAAAATCGAAAAGAACCAGGACTGGATAAAGGGAAAAACCGAGGATCCGCGTGCATTGGGCCAGGCCGAAGAGAAATCCAAGGATGATCCCCTTGGTGAGGAGGGGAGTCGTGGGCCGGCGGATAAGAAAAGTGTAAATTCCCCAAAGGGAAAGAAAATAGGCGGCCGCGAAGGGCACATCCTTCGGGTTGCCTGGGAGATCCCCCGTAAAACGGGGCGTGAGGAACAGGAAAAGGGGGCCCAAAAAGGCGGCCCAGGGACTTCCGGTGGAGGCCAGAAGAACCTCAAAGAGGGCGATAAAAAGAGGAAGGACGAGCAGAAGGTTCAACAAATGGTATAAGTCGATATTTCCACCTGGGTTGAACCAGGACAGGATCATGCCATAAAGATGGTCGTAGATGACCAGTCCGTCATCGGGAACGCTTTTCACCAGCATGCCGGGAACATCGTGATGCATCAGGAAATGACCTAAGGCCATGCCCCGGACATAAACACTGGGCTCGTCAAAAGTGGTCCCGTAGTCGAGAAAGGTTCCGAAGGCCCAGCAAAGATATAAAAGGATAAAAAGAAAAAGAGGAAATCTCCGATTGAAAAGTTCGATGAGAGATGCCAGGGGATGCTCCGGGACCGTGGAATGACTTGATTATAGCGGAGAAACAAAGGAGAAAAGCATTTCGAGATAGAGATGAACCAACCAGAAAATAAAAAGGACTCCGGAGAAACCGGAGCCCTTGGAAGAAAGACGTTTATTTCTTTTTTGATTTATTAGGCGAGGGTTTGACGATTTTTTCGATAGGAGGGTGGTCTCCCTGACCGAGTCCCTTAGAGTGATGCTCCTTGCGACGCTCCAATCCTGACATGAGGCTGTAGGCGCAGGGCACAACCACCAGGGTCAGCAGGGTTGAGAAAATAATACCACCGATGATGGCGATCGCCATGGGCTGGCGAAGTTCCGCTCCCGGTCCGAAGGCGAGGGCGGCCGGGAGCGCGCCGGCCACAGTGGCTGAGGAAGTCATCAGGATGGGCCGCAAGCGTACCGGGCAGGCGTCCAAAAGGGCCGCGTGGACGTCCATCCCCGCGTGGCGCCGCTGGTTGGTGAAGTCCACCAGCATGATGGAATTTTTCTTCACCAGGCCCATCAAGAGGATGATGCCGATGAAACTGTACATCCCCAGGGTTTGGCCCGCCAACCAGAGCGAAAAGAATGCCCCGGTCACCGAGAAGGGCAGGGCCAGCAGGATGACAATGGGATGAACGAAGCTGTTGAACTGGCTGGCCAGCACCATGTAGGCCACCAGAATGCCCAGGCTCATCACAAACAAAAGCTGTTGGGAAGAGCTCTGGTTGGCCTGGGCCGAACCTGTCAACTGCACGTTATAGCCCTCCGGCAGGATGCTTTTGCAGATGTTGACGGCTTCGTTGACCGCCTCTTGTTGGGAAGCGCCCACTCCGGTTCCCGCGGTGAAATAGACGGCTCTTTGGCGGTTATCCCGGAAGATCTGCTGGTAAGCCGGTACTTGTTGGAGTGTGGATATGGCGGAAATGGGCAGAACCTCGCCACGGTTGTTCCGGACGTAAATGGTCTTAATCGAGTCGGGCCCCTTGCGTTGATCGACGGGAACCCGGATGGCGATGGGGTTGTCATGGCCGCCTTCGTGGAAGTAGGTTCCCTGGAACTGGTACCCGCCGATCGTGGCGCTGATCACGTTGCCCAGATCATCCATGTTCACGCCTTCCAAAGCGGCCTTCACCCGGTCGGGTATGACCCTTAGCTCGGGCTGGCCGTCCAAGAAGTTATCGTTCACGTTCGCCAGCTTCTTGCTGGCGCGCATGGCCGCGCGAATCTTCTTCACGCAGTCCGCCAGGGTGTCCCAGTCGGGGCCGGTCACCATTAACTCCACCGCGTAACCCTGACCGGTGGACATGCCGCGCTGGGAAAGGTCCAAGGAGAATACTTGAAGGTCGGGCGAAACCTTGGCCAGCCTCTTATTCACCCAGTTCATGAACTCAAACTCACTCATGGGCGGGGGATTGACCTTGCGGATCAGGTTTTCGATGAATCCCAAGGGCCCCGCGGGATCGAATTTATCACTAGGATCGGCCTTGGGACGGTCGGCCGGGTCCTTCATCGTCAAAAAGAATATGCCTTGGTTGGGTGTCGTCCCACCGAAACCACCCACAGCGGAATAAAGATGCTTGATCTCGCCCCGGGTTTTAAGGATATCTTCGCATTGCCGGACGATCCCGTCGGTGTGGCTCAGGGAATAGGTCACCGGAAGCTTCATGTTGACGATGAAGGCGCTCTGGTCGGTGGAAGGGCTGAAATTGACCTTGATGAATTTCAACATGAAAAAGGAACTGATAAAAATGAGGAAGGAGACCAAAACTACCGTCCAACGGTGGGCCAAACACCAGAGAAGGGTTTTCTTGTAGCTGCCGCGGAGCAGGTCGAATTGGCCATTGATGAAGCTGTTAAACCAATTGTGCTCGTCCGCCGCGTGCACGAATTCGGAACAGCGCATGGGAGTCAGCGTGATGGCTTCCAAAAGTGATATCAATACAGCCCCGGAAAGGGTCACGCCGAACTGGTAAAAGAACTTGCCAATGATGCCCTGCATGAAAGCGATCGGTAAAAAGATGGCCACGATGGCGATGGAGGTCGCCATGGCGGCGAAGGTTATTTCCCGGGCGCCCACGAGGGCGGCCTCCACCTGTTCCTCGCCCTTTTCCTGGTGGCGGACGATGTTTTCCAACACCATGATCGCGTCATCCACCACAACCCCGATGGAAAGGGATAGGGCTAGCAAGGTGAAGGTGTTCAGGTTGAAGCCGAAGAAGCTCATGACGATAAAGGTGCCGAATAGGGAGGTGGGTATGGCTAAAAAGACGTTGATAGTGGAGGAAAGGCTACCCAAAAAGAGGAAACAGACCCCGGCTGTCAAGAAGGTGGCTATAGCGATGGTTAGTTCCAGCTCATGCACGTTGTCTTTAATGAATTTGGTAGTGTCGAAGTTGAGGTCGATGTGGAAGCCCTTTGGCAGGTTTTTCTTGACCTCTTCCATCCGGGCCTTAGCCGCGTCGCCCACTTCAACGGCGTTGAAACCATCCTGCATGACGATCCCCAGACCCACCGCCGGAACGCCGTCAAAGCGCGAGAGCCGGACGACGGGTGTGACCACGCCGTCCTCGATGGTGGCGATATCCTTCAACCGGGTGAGGGCATAGTTGGGGGATCCACCGCGGGTCAGGATAGGCAGGTTGGCGAAATCAGGCACCGTATAGGCCTCACCCATGACCCGGATGTCATACTGAGTATCGGATGTTTCCAGAGCGCCCGCCGGAGTTTCCGCGTGTTGGTGCTGGATGGTGTTGATGATGTCCGCTGCGGTTAATTGGCGGGCATTGAGCTTATTATTATCGACCCAAAGGTTGATTTCCCTGTTCAGAAACCCACCCAGGAAGACGTTGGCGACCCCGTTGAGGCTGGTGAACTTGTCCTGAATGTGGTCGCGGCTGTAAAGCATCATGTCGCGAAGAGTGAGGGGCGGGTCAGCGGTGACTGCCAACCACAAAATGGGGGAGGCGTTGGGGTTCTGCTTGCGGATGACGGGTGGAAAGATGTTGGTGGGAAGCTGTTTCTGGGCTTGGAAGACCAGGGTCTGAACATCCTGTACCGCCGAGTCCACGTTACGGTTCAGGTCCAAGAAGACGGAGATATTGGCGTTGCCCTGGGTGCAGGTGGTTTGGACATCTTGAACCCCTTGGGCGCCCAAAACCGCCTGCTCCACGGGGTCGGCTACGTCGGATTCCACGACTTCGGGGGATGCGTTGGGAAGGGTGATGGAGACGTTCACCACCGGGAAGTCGACATCCGGAAGGTTGGAGACCCCCATGCGCATGAAGCAGATGAACCCGAAGATGATGAAGGCCGCCATGAGCATCCAGGCGAACACCGGGTTTCGGATGGATATGTCGGATAAAGTCATGTCAAAACCCCTTTTAGTTTTTGGCTTTTGACTGTTAGCTAACAGCCAAGGGCTAACGGCTATTTACTGTCTTGAGCTATCTTTGGAAGTTCACCCGTCGCCACGCCCAACCAGATCTGATCGTATAGGGTCTGGTACTTGGCTTTTATGAAACTCACCTGGGTTGTTTCCAGGGACGTCATGACCTGGAGCAGTTCCAGGTTGGTGGTGAGGTTCAACTTCAAATCGTGCAAAACGTCCTGGTAATCCTGTTGGTAGGCGTCCACCGCTTTTTGATAAGCGTCGGTTTCGCCCATGGATTCCACCAGGCTCTTGTAGGCCTCCCGGATATCATCTTTGGCGGTCCTGCGGATAAGAGAGAGTTGCATTTCAACCTGACGTTTCCTTGAAGCCGCTTCGTCTTCCTGTGCGACGATTTGGCCGCCCGCGAAGAGGGGAAGGGAAGCCACCAATTCCACGCTCCAGGTGTTGGTGTCCACCGGTTTATCGTAATCGAGGTAGTAATCACCCTCCGCGATGATGGTAGGGAGATGCATTCCATGGGCCGCTAACAGCTGGGCTTCAGCGACTTGTAAACTGGCGCGGGCGGCTTTGACGCCGGGACGGCTTTCGACCTGTGTCAGGGCATCATCCAGCGGAATAGGAGGGGGCCGAGTAGGTTTCTTCGGATGCCAACTGCTGGTCAGGTTGGATGTTCGCCAGGGTGGCGAGTGTTTCCCGGGCCTGCGCCAACTGGTATTTGTCGTTCTCCAGGTCGGCCGAAACCTGGGCCAGCTGGGCCTGGGTGTTAGAGACGTCCGCCGTGCGGGATCGGCCCATCACCTGCCATTTTTTTTCAAGATCAAGAGTCTGTTGGTTCAAGTCCCTGGATTTTTCCAAAGCCTGAAGGGAATCCTCCAATGCGAGGACGTTATAAAAGGCGTTCGCCACGTTCAAGAGCAATTGTTGGGATTGGTTGCGGAGGTTAAATTTTTGCACATCAATATTCGCTGCTGCACCCTCGATGGCGGCGGGTTCGTTGAGCCCGCTGAGGATCGTTTCCGACGCCGAGAGATAAGCGGTATCGCTCGCGGGATTGAACAGGGTGTTCGGAGTTCCGGCGCCGATATAACTGCTGGAGATCCAAGTCTTATTCGCGTTCACGGCAATCTGCGGAAGGGCAGCGCCAAGGGCCTGGGCGTTTTGGGATTTCGCCTGAAGGACACTTTCCGCGGAGGAAGCTAAGGCTTCGGTCCGTTTGGCCGCGAGGGCGTAAACATCCATCAGATTCAATCGCGATTTTTGGGCGGCGTTATCCGCCGCATCCGCCGCGAGCCCCGTGACATCATGCAAGGCCGGCTCGATTTTTCCCTCGCCCACCTTGACGGGTGCCTCAGCGCAACCTGAAACCCAAATGACCATTCCCGCGCCAGCAAGAAAACTAAATAATTTCTTAAACAAGACACGTCTCCTTAAAAAGATAAAGGATTGGCTGACTATTATGGACAAGCCTTAGGTTGATGCAAGACAACCCCCGTAAAAATAAACGGAGTAATAAAAAAGCCCAAGGCCCTGGGGCCTCAGGCTTTGATCCCTAAGGATCAGGGTTTACCGTCTGTGAAGGGCGTGGGTGGACAATTCGCTCCCGGAACCAAAGCTCCTAAGGGCGGAGGCATCGCTCCCGGAACATTCCAACCCTTGGGATCGTTATGTTTAGCTTCCCATTGTGACACGATTTCATTGAATTTTTGTTTTTGATCGGGATTTAAGACGGCGCGGATTTTATCGTTGGATGCGTCCCTTAACGTTTTGAGCTTGAGGTTGGTGTCCTGACGGGTGGATTCCAGTTGGGTTTGAAAGCCAGTCAATATTGCCTTAATGGAATCCCTTTGGGTTGAAGAAAGGCTCAATTTGGCGGTCAACTTGTCGAGAAAGGGATTGAAATTTCCCTGATGAGTCCGAGCCTCGTGGAAACGGTGGTGGATAAATGCGCCGGTGCCAGCAATCCCCAGAAAAATCCCAATGATCAAAGCAAAAGCAATTTTCATCCAATCTTTCAATCGCCTACTCCTTGATCATGCTGATAACCATGTCCTCGTGATAGGCGGCGGGCATAGCCTCCCACTGGGAGGAAAGGGCCTCCGGGGTCGACGAGGAATAATAATCGGTTTCCGAGGAAGGAAGGGATGAAAATTCCAGAGTGGAGGGCATGATGTAAAAAAATACCCAGGCGGCGGCCATGGCGGAACCCACTAAAGGGAAGACCCACCGGAGTAAGTTGGTCGCGCTGAGAAAATGGGGTGGGGCTTGGGCCCGGATGCGCTCCATGACACCCGCAACGATGCGGTCTTCCTGAACCTCGGAAATAGAGGGCTGGGGGAACAACGCGGTGGATATTTTCGGCCATTGTTCCAATGCCCGACGGCAGGAGGCGCAGGAAGATAGGTGGGAATCCACCGTGTTTTTTTCTGCGTTGGTAAGAGTGCCATCCGCCATTAAAAAGAGGGCGGAACGGATTTCATCGTGAGTCATTGCCTGTCTCCTTCTTAAGTTAGGACGTCCTCGTTCTTTAAAAAGTGTTGTAAATGCTCCGTGAGAGTCTTTCGGGCGCGGGAAAGGCGTCCTTTGACGGCATCCAGGGAACAATCAAGAATTTCAGCGATTTCCTGGTATTCCAGGCCTTGGGCTTCCCGCAGGGTCAGGATGGTCCGGTAATCCTCGGGCAATGCGGAGAGGATTTTATCGGCCAAATCCTTGCTTTCCAAGGCGGGTAGGGCGGTCCGGGCGGTGGCAAACATAGCCTCAATGCGGTCCCCTTCCGACTCGACTAGGGCGTCCAGGGACGTGGTCCTCCTGCGGTTGCGTTTTCGCAATATGTCCAAACAGTGGTTGGTGGTGATCCGGTAAAGCCAGGTTGAAAAGGATGAGTTCCCCTGAAATTTGGCGAGGTTGTGATAGGCCTTCGTGAAGATATCCTGGGCGGCTTCCTCGGCATCGGTGCGGTGATGGAGCATGGACAGGCAATAGCCCAACACCTTTTGATGATAAAGGCGCATGAGTTCCCCGTATTTCTCCACGTCCCCATTGAGGATATTTTTTATCAATTCAAGGTCGTCGATTGGGTCCCCCCCCGAAGTTTGCCTCTCTTATGACGTTTACAAACAAAATGTAACCTCTGAAAAACTCAAAAATTTCACCGCCAAGACGCCAAGTTCGCCAGGAAAGTCTTTAATTTTCAACGAAAACCAAAAGGCGGAAGAACATTAAAAACACTTTTTCAGAGATTACAAAATGAGTGTCTTGTCCATTAAGAGTGTCGCTTGGAGTGGATAAAGTCAAGAATCACGGCGTCGAACCATCCTATATAATGTCCAACTTCAAACCTCGAAACCGGCGTTTCAGGGAAAAGAAGAATGAGAAGGACCGCTCATGGGCCTCACCCTCCAAGAAAAGAAGGTTCTGGGTTTCCTTTTGGCCTTGACGCTGCTGGGGGGAGCCGTTTTGATTTATCGCTTGTCCTGCGAGGGCGGATACACTACCGAGAAACGGCCCTCCAGGGGGCCGATGCCAATTACTGTTGAAAGGAAAGTGCCTTGACCCAATCCTACTCCCTTGATGGCCAATGGCGGTTCACCCGGCTTTCGGAGTCCACCCTGGATCAAAGGTCCATTCGGGTGAAAAATCCGAAAACCAAGAAAATACAAGTTCCGTCCAATTGGTATTTACAGGGGGAGGATTTCGCCGGGGAGGCCCTTTATGAAACCGAGTTCGAGATCCCCCAGCTTCAGCCCGGACAAGCCGCTTTCTTGCGATTTAAGGGTTCGGATTATTTCACCAAGGCGGAATTAAACGGGAAACTGTTGGGTCTCCACGAGGGGTATTTCCAAACCTTCGATTTGGCGGCGACCCAGGCCCTCGAAGTCGAGAACCGATTGCGCGTTTGGGTGGAGTCTCCAAAGGAAAACCGTAAGGACTGGCCCCATCGCAAGCAACTGATCAAGGGGATCTTCAATCACCATGACGCCCGACCGGGGAGCTGGGACGAGGAAAGGGGACAGGATCACAATACGGGAGGGCTTTGGAACGGAGTGGAATTGCTGGTAGCTGAGACCGGGTCTTCCTGAAAAATGTGAAGGTGCATCCCGGTCCTCTTGTCCAACGGACAGGCGGTGGTTCAATTCAAGCTCACCCTCCTGAATGTGGCCGAAGCGGACGACTATGACATCGAATTGAAGGTTTCGGGCGAGGGTTTCCCGGGATTCCTCGGGATCAAGAAGAACCTGCATTTGGAAAGGGGCCAGAGCGAGGCCCATTTGAGCCTGACCCTCAAGAAACCCCGGCTCTGGTGGACCTGGGACCAGGGCGAACCTTCCCTCTACCGGGCCCATTTGGGAGTCCGCCGCACCAAGACCGGGAAGATCGTGGAGGAAAAAAACGTCCGTTTCGGGGTGAGGGATATTAAGGTCACTCCCCAATGGGAATTCATCCTCAATGGCCGTAAATTTTTTCCCCGGGGAACCAATATCATCCCGACCCAGTGGCTTTCCAGCTATCAAGCGGGGGAAGCCCGAAGGGATGTCCGTTTGATGAAGGAAGCCAACCTCAACGCTGTCCGGGTGCACGCCCATGTCAACCGGGCTGAGTTTTATGACGCCTGCGACGAGGCGGGTATCTTCGTCTGGCAGGATTTCGCCCTGCAGTGGAGTTACGAACCTTCCGACGCCTTTACCCGTAACGCTTGCCGGCAGATCAAGGACATGGTCCGCCAGCTTTACAACCATCCCTCCATTTTCGTTTGGTGTTGCCACAACGAGCCTTCTTTCAACCGCCATGAGCTCGACCCGGTTTTGGAAAGGGCCGTGAAAGAGGAGGATTCCAGCCGTTTCGTTGATACCGCCAGCGATTTCCATTTCCACCCCTATCCCGGTTGGTATTGGGACGATTCGGCGGTTCGTGACGTCCCGGGCACGCTGGGTCCGGAAACCCAATTTCTCTCCGAGTTCGGGGCCCAAGGACTGCCTTCCGTGGCGGCTTTGAAAAAGATGTTCAAACCCGGTGAGCTATGGCCCCCCGATTGGAAGGAATGGGCCTTCCGGGATTTCCAGTATTTCCAGACCTTCAACGTGGCCCGGATTGACCGGGGCAAGAACCTGGCCGAGTTCGTGGAGAACAGCCAGCGCCACCAGGCCTGGCTGGTGAAGGAATACATCCAGAGCATCCGGTTAAAGAAATACAAACCCATGAACGGCTATTTCCATTTCATGTTCGTGGACTGCTGGCCCTCCATCACCTGGAGCGTGATGGATTATCACCGGACACCCAAAAAAGGGTACGAGGCGCTAAAGACCGCTTCCCAGCCCCTCTTACCTCTCTGGCGGCCCATCGTCACCCAATTCAATCCTGGGGATATGCTCAGCTGGGGAGCAGTCCTTGCTGGAGGGGGTCTTGATGATCAATGATTATCCCCATGGCTTCAAGGGACTAAAGGTGGAGTTAAGGGTCGTGGGCCCGAAGGAAAAAGTGATTTTCAAGGACGCGGGCACCTGCGACCTGGAGGCGGATAGCCTCGCGAAGCCCTTCGAATCCAAGGAGCGGCTGGCCCATATCAAGGGGTTCGCCATCCCAAAGAACGCCAAGCCGGGGGAGTACCAGGTTCGACTGGCGGTTTTTGACCGAAAGGTAAAAAAATCGCCCATAACGAGACCTCGGTCCAAGTTGTCAAAAGGAAGTTTTAGAGGCTCTAACAAATTCTGTTTAACCGCCAAGACGCCAAGAACGACTAAGGATACAGAATTTTAAAATTCTTTAAATCCTGATTATATTTTGCCTTTCTTGGCGAACTTGCGGCTTGGCGGTAAAAATGCTTTTGCTTTGAGGTTTTGTTCCAGGTTCTATGTATTGGTTGTCCGAAATCGAAAGGTTAAGGAAGAACGCATGAAACGTAAAAAAAAATCCTGGCTGTTCCTCGTCGCGCTATTGGCCGCCGCCGGCGCGGCCCAGGCGGTCGGGGTGGAAGTCGTGAAAAACGTCCCCTCCACTTACATGTATCCCACCGATGGTTTTTTGCCATTCAACATCCACCGGGGCACCCAAACCATGCTCACCTTCATGATTCCCGGTTGCTCCTTCAACGATCCCAAGGGCGTGGCATGCGCCCTCCTCGATTCGGACCATGACCCAAACAGCCAAAAACGACATCGTGGTGACCTGCGTGGGGGTGAACTCGGGGGGCGGGGAGATTGTTTACAACATAGGCTTGAAGGAATTGCGACGATTCGGCTCCCTAGGTTCAGGAGAAAAACAGTTCTTAAATCCCACGGGCGTGGCCGTCAACCCAGCGGCGACGTAGCCGTGGCGGACACCGGCAATGACCGCATTTGCCTCCTTCACCATGACGGC
>CAWKIF010000114.1:0-74808 GCA_963849485.1 candidate division FCPU426 bacterium
CTTTGCGGAAAAAGGGAAAATGTTTTCTCAGAACGTTAAACGGAAAAAAATTGTGCGGTTTTAAAATCGAACCAGCCGGTACGCCAATTGAAGTTATAGTAGGGGGAACAATACTCATCAAAATTCCGCTCAAGTCTTTCACCACGTTAGCAGGAGATTACATGCCTTCGAATAAGAAACCTCGCCGTGTATTCCTCGGAATCTTTTTATCCCTCTGCCTTCCCTCCTTCGCCGCCGAGGTCCATTTCCTCATCCTGCCCGGCACGGTGGTGGGGTCCATCAGCCCCTACATCTACGGCATGAACGACGAGGACCCCTTGGAGTGCGGGGCGACCCTGCGGCGCCTCGGCGGCAACCGCTTGACGGGATACAACTGGGTCAACAACGCCTCCAACGCGGGCAAGGATGGGAAAAATACGAGCGATAACTGGCTTTGCGACAAGGAAAACTATTCCGACTGCGACCAGCCGGGCGCCCTGGCCAGGCATTTCGTCGGGGAAAACCAAAAGGCCGGGATGGCAAGCCTTCTTACCCTTCCCATGGCGGGTTATGTGGCGGCGGATAAAAAGGGAGAGGTGGATGAGAAGGAAAAAGCCCCCTCCAAGCGCTGGAAAAAAATTGTTTTTCACAAGAGGGGAAAGTTCACCCTGACCCCCAGCGGGAAGGACCCGGCCGTTTACGACGATGAATACGTGAATTTCCTCGTGAGCAACTTCAAAACCGCCGCCGGGGGCGGGGTGAAATTCTACGGCCTGGATAACGAGCCGGGCCTCTGGTTCCAGACCCATCCACGCATCCACCCCAAACCCACGGGTTATTGGGAATTGGCCAACCTGACCGAAAAACTGGCCTATGCCGTCATCAAGGTGGACCCCACCGCTCAGATCCTGGGCCCGGCGGCCAATGGCTGGCGGGAATTCCTGACGCTTCAAGACTCTCCCGATAGCGCGGACATCAACAAAACCGAGGGCACCTTCCTCGACTTTTACTTGAAACAGATGAAGGCCCGGGAAGCCCACGACGGCCGGCGGCTCCTGCACATCCTGGACCTGCACTGGCACCCCGAGGCCTTGGGCGGCGGCGATCCCTTTTCAGGAGCCGGGGCAAAGCGCATCACCGAGGGAGACACCTCCCCGGATTCGGTAGAGGCCCGCCTCCAGGCCCCCCGCAGCCTTTGGGACCCGGGCTATGTTGAAACAAGCTGGATCACCCATTCCTCCACACAGGGCAAACCCATCCAGCTCATTCCCTGGCTCAAGGAAAAAATCGACCGTGATTATCCCGGTACTGGATTAGGCTTCAGTGAGTACGATTTCGGGGCAGGCAACCACATTTCGGGTGGTATCGCTCAAGCCGATGTTTTGGGTATCTTTGGCAAGTACGGCGTGTCCATGGCTGCCTTTTGGGGGAAATTACAGCCCTTCAACCGCGCGGCATTCCGCTTATATAGAAACTACGACGGGAAAGGCTCAACTTTCGGGGATACGGAGGTTTCTTCCGGTTCCGACGATATCACCAAAACTTCGGTTTATGCCACCACCGACATTCAACGCAGCGGATCTCTTTGGGTGGTGGTGTTAAACAAAGATCAAAAGGAAAGTGTCTCGGGGAAATTCGAAATCCAGGGGAAAGCGGCTTACAAGAATTGGACCTGTTATGGGTTTGACGGCCGTTCCGCCGAGATTCAGCCCTTGGGTTCGGGTCTCCTCAATCAGAACAAGTTCGATTATTCCATGCCGCCCCTCACGGCCAACTTATTCGTTCTCCAATAAAATCAATGATTCTTAATCTAGGGGGGAGGGATCGGCCTGGATGGGCAGAGGGTGGACTAGTCTTTTTCTATTCACAAAGTCTCAAAAAGGCCTGAGGAGAAGTTATCGTTGTCATTTTCCGGAATGGAAGCCGGTTTCACCTCAGATTCCTGTTGACCCCCTGAAATGCGGATAAATTCCCGATTCTCCAAACCCCCTAATACACAATAGGGAGTGACCTTATCCCGGAGGCCTTTAAGCTGGACGGGTAGGCGCGATTCGATATGGAACTTGTCATTGACTAAAAGGGCCATTTCCTCATTCACCAGGATCTCGTCCTGGGGGCATATGGAACAAAGCCGTGAGGCGAGGTTGACCGAATTGCCAATCAGGGTGAATTCCATCCGGTTTCGGGAGCCCAAGTTGCCCATGATGGCGTGGCCGGCAACAATTCCCACACCCATGCCGATCTTGACGTTGCGGGCCTTGAGCTCGCTATTAGTCCGGGCGATGTTGGTGAAGCTCTTTTGCATTTCGAAGGCCGCCTGGATAACCCGATCAGCCTCCTCTTTCTCGTTCTCGGCGGTGCGCTTGAAATAAATCAGGGCGGCGTCACCGATGAACTTGTTGATCTCCCCGCCCTTCTTCTCCACGGCCGCCTGGATGGAAGTGAAAATCTGGTTCAGAACCCGGAGGGTTTCCTTGCTGGTGAGCTGCTCGGTCATCTGGGTGAAACCCCGGATGTCGGAAAAAAGGATGAAGGCAAGTTGGAGCTGCCCGCCCAGGGTGCTGTTCCCTCCCCCTGAGGATTGAAGCACATGCTTGGAGCCTTCACTACCCAGGTAGCGGTCAAGCGTCTGCCGGTTGGCGGCCAAGTTCTTGATGTTTTCCTGAACCACCATCGCCGCCTCATCGACCACCGATTGAATGCGCTCATCCACCTTTGTCGGGGAGGCATCCACAGCAAACTTCCAAGTTTCGGGCAGGGCCCCCGCCTTGAAGAAAATCCATTGGAGGCGGCAATACCATGTGACCCTGGATTGCCATTGGAATAGGAACCACCAACCTGCCATGGCCAGGGCGGCCACTGCGAAAACTTCCAGGCTCAGTTGCAAGTTATGGGTGAGAATCCAGACCATCTCCCCGGTCACCGCCGACCACATGAGCAGGGTGAGGAAGAAAAACAAGGACACCTTGAAAGTGAAAGCCCTATTTTTGACAGAAGAAAGGGTAGACAAGAAAACCTCTTCGTTTAATTTTCGGGACGGTGTTCAAACCCTCCCGTTGGATAAGAATGATTATATCGAAACATACTTCGGCCTAAGTTCCAATAGTCCGCGAAATTGGGAAAATGGTTAACCGAAATACTGGTCGAATCTTTACAGGGGGGTAAAAAAAGGTTCAGTGATTTGCCGTTTCATTTAGTGACCGTCTCATGATCCTCTAGCTTTTATCTCGTTTTTTTACCGAGGGGTGTTTGCACCAGGGAAATTGCGAGGCCAAGGCCTCTTCCAGGATAAAATCGGGAAGAAAGCGTTTGAGGAAATAAAAAACCTTGTCCTCGGCCTTCACCAGGTACCGCCGCTTCATGGGCCGGTCGGAAAGGGCTTTCATCACAGCCTTCACCATCTTTTCAACCGGGGCGGCGTGCTTGAACCTTTCCAGGCTGAATTTCTCGAAATCACGGGTATAGGCGCTGTAGGCCGAATCTTCCGCAAGCGCCTTATCAGCCCGGCGGGCGTTTTGGGCTACCGACGTCTGGATCTCACTGGGCGCCAATTCGGAGACTTCCACCCCAAAAAGACCCGCCTCCATGCGCAAGGCGTCGGTTAATGATCTCACGGCGAACTTGGTGGCCGAGTAGGGCCCCAAAACCGGAAGGGCCACCAGCCCCCCCACGCTTCCCACATTGAGGATCTTTCCCTTTCCCTGGCGGCGCATGAGGGGCAGAACTTCCCGGGTCACCCGCAGCAGGCCGAAGACATTGGACTCAAACTGAGCTTTCAAATCTTTATCGGAGAGATCCTCCCAAAAACCGGCCATCACGAACCCCGCGTTATTCAACAAAAAGTCCACCCGCCCCTCTTCCTTCTCAGCCAGGGAGCGAACAGCCTCCCGAACCGAGGAGGTTTGATCCACGTCCATCCGCAGGGGAACAACCGGCAACGAGACGGCCAGGTCCATCAAGGCCTGTGCCCGATCTGGGTTACGGAAAGTGCCGTAGACTTTCCACCCTTTTTGGGCCATAGCCTGGGTCACGGCTAGGCCAATCCCGGAGTTGGCCCCGGTCACCAGGGCAATAGGGGACTTATCCATGGCGGGCCTCCTGAAACCGGCTTAAAGTCCGCGTCATGATGTAGTCATAAAGGAAGTCAGGAAGAAAACGTTGAGCGAAGGGAAACAGCCGGGCGTCGGTACCGACCGGATAACGCAGTGCCATATTCTTGGCCTCGAGGGCCCTGAGAACTGTCTGGGCAACGACTTCAGGCCCCGGGGCTTGAAGGGAGTGTTGGTTGCCGTGATCCAGAATTTTCTCCAGAACCGGTTGATAGGCTGATTTCCCTTCGGTGAAAATCTTGTTTTTCCGCCGGTTATCCCTGAATCGGGTATGGAATTGTCCCGGTTCCACCATTCCCACTTGGATGCCGAAAGGCCGTAGTTCCAGCCTCAGGCTCTCGCTCAAGGCCTCCACTGCGTGTTTGGAGGAGCAGTAAAGCCCGATCCCGGCGAAGGTCATCTTTCCAGCCACCGAACTGATATTCAATATCCGGCCCCGGCCCCCGGACCTCATGGAGGGCAGGACTTCCCGGATGATCCGAAATAGTCCGAAAACATTAGTCTCATATTGTGCGAGAATTTCCTCGTCCGTGAAGTCCTCCAGAGCCCCAAAGGCCCCGAAACCCGCGTTATTCACCAAGGCGTCCAGGCTTCCCGCTTCCTTTAATACGGTTGCGACGCAAATCTTGACCGAATCCGGGTGATCCACATCTAGTGGAAGAATTTCAATGGAAAGGCCCTTTGATTTTTCTTTCAGGGGGCCGCCCTTTTCCGGATCCCGGAGCGTCGCGAAAACCCGCCAGCCTTTCCGGGCCAAAAGGACGGCTGATTCCAACCCGATGCCGGAGGAACAACCCGTGATTAAAACTGTTTTTGGATTTCCCAAGGGAACCCCCGATGAAGTCTAATAAGTTTCATCCGTCCAGAGATTAGTGATGGGTGTCGTTGTCTATACAACCGGCACAGTCTAGCGTCAAACCCCGTCAGCTAAGAACCACTAAAAAGGCCGCCAAGGAGGCATGAAGATTGCCCCCCAACCTGAAAACCGTTAGGATAGAGGCGATTTCTCGGTTTTTCATTCTTTCCGAGGTGTTTTATGCGACTTCAAACACTTTTAGGCTGGGTTCTGGCCCTGATTCTCCCTACCTTCCTATGGGCAACGGCCTACAACGAGATGGAAGTTGTCAGTTTGCAGGGGACCATCATGGTCCAACACCCGAATAACCTTCCCCCTACCGCCCTCATGACAGGCAGTACGGTGGAGAAGGGCGACATCCTCACCTGTTACGACCAAAGCTGGGTCATCCTCAAAACCCATAGCGGGGCGAGAATCGGCTTGGACGGCGTCTCGGGCCCCACGGTGGTCAGCATCGACGAGTTTTACCTTGAAGGCCCCGACCGCCAGATCCGCCTCATTCTTCAAAAGGGAGCCTTGTTCCTTAAAACCAACGGTTATGGCTCCAGGCAGAGTTTCTTCGAGATCAACACGGGTTCCGTGGTAACTTCCATTAATGACACTCAAGCACTATTGACTTATGACCCTGATCAGAATTTGCTTTCGGTCCAGCATATGACGGGGGACTTGACCGTAATCGACAAAGACCACGAGGAAAAATTCAAATACGCGCACAGTGAACGCCATTGGAACAACGGGGTCATG
This sequence comes from candidate division FCPU426 bacterium, assembly GCA_963849485.1. Classification (GTDB taxonomy): domain Bacteria; phylum Oederibacteriota; class Muellerivitia; order Muellerivitales; family Muellerivitaceae; genus CAVTWJ01. Next base: position 5,689 of record CAWKIF010000114.1, read on the forward strand.
ACAGAAAAAGAAGCCGTACCGCTGGATGAATTGGATGTAATAAATTACAACCGATTTTTCGACTGCCAAGACCTGTTGGCGGAAGTTGAAAACAACATTCTTTTAAGCGGCCAGAATATTCTTATGAAGAGGAAATCTAACCTTTACGGGATAAACCTAAATGCGGATTACAATTTAAGCGCAGCAGATATGGGTGCGGGAGGCACCAATGTCCAAGAAGCTAACAAAGACTATCATGCTGGCTTAGAGGCATACAGAAACAGGGATTTTGGTGCTTCAAAAAACCTTTGGGAATTAGCCCTAAACTTGGCGCCTGGATTTTCCAAAGCACAAGCTGCCCTCAACCAACTAAAATCAGAAAAACCCGAGTTGTTTAAGGAAAACAGTTCCGGCAACAACCAAGCCCTCGACGAATACAACAAGGGGAGAGAGTCCTATCAAAAAGGAGACTTTCCCTCGGCGAAAAAGCATTGGAACCTGGCGATAGCCTTAAAGCCCGGCTATCCGGAAGCAACGGACAGTCTTTCTAAATTGCAGACCGAACACCCCGAGTTGAAATAAATCTCCCGCATTCTCCATCCGGCATTACGCTTTTTCCCCGGATCATCGGAACCGTTTTTTCGAGGACCCAACCTATGAGCGCTCCTATCCTTGAATTTGACTGTCCCTACTGCGGCTTTCCCAATTTTTCCCAAATCGACCCCCTCACGGGCCTTCATCAATGGACGAGTGATTGCGAAAACTGTTGCCATCCCATCGCATTGAGGGTCCGGGTTAGGCATGGGGAAATTGAGGAATGGGAAGCGGGACGAGAGCAAGACTGAAAGGCAACTTTTAGCCGATAGCCCTTAGCTTACGACGCTAGAAGAATTTTCGCCGACAAGCTAATAGCCAATAGCTAATGGCTGTCGTTCAAGGCGTGACCGGGGCGCCGCCGTGTTGGATGAGGTTCACCACCACTTTGGCGACATAAAGAAGGAAGTACACCAGCATCCCCAATCCGCAGATCCAGGACATGACAGTCAGGGCTTTGCGGTTGAAGAGATTCCGGGTGTAATGCACCCCCAGCCCCAGGCAGGAATACCAAATCAGCTCGCTGGCCAGGACCGCGGAGAAAAAACAGGTGGCCGCCCCCCCACCAGGGGGATATTGCCGGACAACTGCAGGGTGCTCACCCAACCCACCCACCAGATGAGGGCGAAGGGGTTGGTGGCCACGAGCAAGAGCCCCATCACGAAGGAATTATCCAGCCATTGGATCTGCTTGCGGACGGTGATATTTTCCATGGCTTCCGGGTTTTCGCGGATTTCGGTCAGTACCGAATAGGCCAAAAAAAGCAGAAACAGGGCCGAGATGCCCCAGACGATGATCTTCCCCACGCCCACGATTCCATCCTTGGAGATCCCTACGAAAACCAGGTAAGCGAAACTGGCGTCCACAAGGGCAGCCCCAGCCCCCACCATGAAGGTCTGTTGGAACCCCCCGATGATACCTCTTCGGATGGCCAGGAAGTTGACGGGGCCGATCAGGATGGCGCTTCCAAATCCGAAAATCAGGCCCTGGGTGATGGCTAAGTAAATGAGCTTGAAGGTTTCATTCCACATGGGGTTTTATTTTACAGGATGGCGGGAGGGGGCCAATAGAAAAAGGGCCGCTTCCGGCTCTTTCTGTTTCCCCACTTGACCTTTCCATCTGTTCAAGCGAAACTCAAAATGTCCTTATCAACTTCATTTTAAGGAAATCCCTTATGCCCGAAACTGCGCTGGTAAACATCCTGATGGGAAGCAAGTCCGACTGGGAAGTCATGAAAAACGCCTCCGAAACCCTTAAGCAGTTCGGGATCGACCATGAGTGCCGGGTGCTTTCCGCCCACCGCACGCCCCACGAAACATCCGAGTACGTGTCCGGCGCCGAGGCCCGGGGGGTCCAGGTGGTCATCGCGGCGGCCGGCGGGGCCGCCCACCTGGCGGGAGTCTGCGCCGCCCATACCGTTTTGCCGGTATTGGGGGTACCGATGGAAAGCAAGTTGTTGGGGCTGGACTCTCTCCTTTCCACCGCCCAAATGCCGGGAGGCATTCCAGTAGGTACCTTGGCCGTAGGCAAGGCGGGAGCCGTCAATGCCGCGCTTCTGGCGGTCGCCATTCTGGGAACCCAAAATTCCGAGTTGCGGCGGAAACTTCACCAGTTCCGTAAGGACCAGGCCGAGAAGATCCTCAAGGAAAAACTCGACTAGCCTTCCGCCCTTCCCCTTATTTTAGATTCATGAAAAAATAGGGATGGGACCCTTTCCCTGAGGTCTCCCTTTGCGTTAATCTGCCCACCATTTTGAATCACAGGGCGGTCCCACTTGTTTCAGGAAGACCCAGCCGAACCCCATCCCCTTCCCTCCTCCCAGGGCGATTACACCCTGTCCCACATGGTGCGTTTTCTGGCCCGGAACCTGGGCCAGGTGATCGCCGAACAGGACGGTCCGGAAGCCCTGGCGTTGGTTGAAAAAATCCGCGCCCTCTGCAAGCAGCTTCGGCTCACTCCCGAGGAAGGAATCGCTGAGCAAGCGGCCTCCATCATCGCCGGCCTTTCCCTGGAACAGCTCAACCTGCTCACCAAGGCCTTCACTCATTATTTCGGCCTCATCAACCTGGCGGAAAAACTAGAAGTCCTTTTCCAAATTCGGGAAGAATCCCTGCTCGCCCCCCAAACCAACCGGGAAGGCACCCTCCCCTCCGCCATCCGCCTCCTTCGGGAGCAGGGCGTGCCGGCGAAAAAACTCCAGGGCTTCCTGGACCAGGCCCGCATCACCATGGTCTTCACCGCCCACCCCACCGAATCAAAACGCCCCACCATCCTGGACAAACTCCACCGCATCGGCAAGTTGGCTTTCCGGCTGAGCCAGGAAAGGCTGTTAAGGGAGGAGATGCGGGATTGTCTTCGTCTTTTGAAGGAGGAACTGGTTTCCCTATGGCAGACAGACGAGGTGCGTCAAACCCAGCCCGAGGTTTTGGATGAGGTTCGGGGCCACCTTTACTACTACAAAGAAACCCTGATGAGGGTTATTCCCTCCCTTTACCGGGAACTGGAACTCTCATTGGAGGAGGAATACCCTAAGACGGCTTGGCCTTTAAAATCCTTTCTGACTTTCGGAACATGGATGGGGGGGGACCGGGACGGCAACCCCTTTGTTACTCCCCAGGTGACCGTGGAAGCCTTGATCATCCTTCGACGGGTGGGCCTGGAATACACCCTGGAATCCATGGACATGCTTTCCGCCCGCCTTTCTACCTCGGATCGTTGGGCCGGCTTATCCGATTCCCTTAAAAATTCCCTCGAGGAGGACGCCCGCCTATTCCCTGCCCTGGCGGAAAACCTAAAGCGCCGTTCCCCCCGGGAGACCTACCGGCATAAATGCGCGTACATATCTGAAAAGCTACGGCAAACCCTGGAATACAACAATCGGTTCCCGGTCCACTGGCGAGAGGGCCTTGAAAAGCCGGCAACAGGAACCTGGTATGCCACCCCGGCGGAACTGCTCCGGGAACTCCGGCTGGTTTCTCAAAGCTTGAATGAAAATAAGGGCGGGGTCTTGGCCAAGGGTTTCCTAGAGGATGTGGTGCGCCGGGTAGAGGTTTTTGGCTTTACCTTTGCCTCCATGGATGTGCGCCAACACAGTTCCCGGCACTTGAATGCCCTCGCTGAAATATTCCAATTGATCGGCATATCCGACGACTACCGGTCCCTTCCCGAGGATCTGAAACAATCCATCCTGATCCAGGAACTCAAAAGCGTCCGGCCCCTCGTCTCCGATCGAATGCCCCTCACGGCCGAGACCCGGGAAACCCTTGAAACTTTCCGGATGATCGCAAAGGTGCAGGAAAATCTGGACCCCTCCGCCCTCCAAACCTACATCATCTCCATGACCAAGAATATCAGTGATGTTTTGGCCGTACTCCTGCTCTCCCGGGAAGCGGGCCTTTTCCTGGATCAATCCCACAGCCGCGTGGACGTGGCGCCCCTCTTCGAGACCCGGGAGGATTTGCGAAACGCCGGAGTCTTCACGGAAAGACTGTTCAAGATTGACGTATACCGGCGCCACCTGAATCTTCGGGGCGACCGCCAGGAAGTCATGCTGGGCTACAGCGACTCGAACAAGGAAAGCGGCTACTTGGCCGCCAATTGGTCCCTCTACCGCGCCCAGGTAGATCTGGCCAAGGCCGCCGACACCTTCCAGGTTCAATTACGCCTGTTCCACGGCCGGGGAGGCAGTATCGGCCGGGGCGGGGGGCCAGCCAGCCGAGCCATCCTAGCCCAGCCCCCCCGCACCATCCGTGGCGCCATGAAGATTACCGAGCAAGGAGAGGTTATCAGCGACCATTATGGCGAACCCGACGCGGCGCGCCATCATTTGGAGCAAATCTTGAACGCGGCCTTGCGCAGTTCCTTCCCGCCCAAGGAAGTGCTTCCCAAGAAGAGCTGGGAACAGATCATGGAAAAACTGGCTGAGACCTCCCACCAAGCCTACCGGTCCCTAGTCTATGAACATCCCCGATTCTTGGAATATTTCCGCTCCGCCACCCCGATCTCCGAAATAAGCCAGCACCGCATCGCCAGCCGTCCCGCCAGCCGCAAAGTGAGCGGCCGCATCGAGGACTTGCGAGCCATCCCTTGGGTCTTCGCCTGGATGCAGTCCCGTGCCACCCTACCCGGTTGGTACGGCCTGGGTTCGGCCCTGGGGTCCTGGCTGAAAGAAAAACCGGAGGGTCTCGCCGAACTTCGGGAGATGTACGCCCAATGGCCCTTTTTCCGTCAGCTTTTGGACAACGCGCAAATGATCCTCTCAAAGGCCGATATGGATATCGCCCGACGGTACGCCTCCCTTTGCCCTGACGAGGGGTTGCGGAAAGAAATTTTCGGCCGGATCGAGCGGGAGTATTTGGAAACCCTTTCCGCCATCCGCCAGATCTCGCAAGTTCAGGAGATGCTGGAAAAGGAGCCCCAGTTGCAGCAATCCATTAAATTGCGCAACCCCTACATTGATCCCATGAGCTTCATCCAGATTGAGTTGATCCAGCGACTGCGGTCTAATCCCTCGGAACCCCAGACGTCCCATCTCCAGGAAGCCATTCTGATGACCATCAACGGTATCGCGGCGGGTCTAAAAAACACCGGGTGATCCCGTATCTCGTAACGATCTTAGCCAGCCAACTGATCAATCTCATTAATCCTGGTTTTATGGCTTAGAGGTAAAAAGTGTACAAAATATGACCTATGTCGTACTTTAAGCTTTAAGCTAACCTAAGATAAGAAGGTAAACGATCCCCTTTTAAGGTTTTTCACTCATGATTTCCCCCGCTTCCCCCTATGTTTTGGTTGTGGAGCCTAACCCCGAAATGAGGCAATTGCTCGTCATGCGGTTGGAATGCTTTGACTGCCGTGTGCGGGAGGTGGCGGATGCCAGTGAATTGGATGCAGTTTTATCCCAAACAGGGGTGGAAATCGTAATAACGGCCTGGTCCGTTCCGGGGTCGGAGGGAATGGATCTGTTCAAACGGCTGGAACCCCGCCGCCGGCGGGTGCTCCTCCTAACGGAGAACGAGCCCGAAATGAACCCCGCCAGTTTGAATCTCCTGGGGCTGGATTCAATGCATACCTATAAAAAAAGATCCAGTCTTTTCAAGAGAGTGGAAGAACTATTGCCCCAGGTCCGGAGAGCCCCCCCCGAGCCCGCCTTACCCGTGGGAAGCCAGATCCTTTTGGTGGATGATTCCTCCGCCATACGGATGTTCTTGAGAAAATGCCTGGAGTCTTCCCTTCCAGGGGCCGTCATCCGGGAGGCGGCGGACGGCGCCACCGCCATCGCCGAAATGTCGAAGAAAAAGGTGGACTTGATCGTCACGGACTTGGAAATGCCCGGGATGGATGGCCGAACCTTCCTGCGCAAGATCCGCCAAAATCCTATCCTGAGGAACAAACCCATCCTGGTTCTATCGGGATCTCTTTCCAGCGAGCTTTCGGAGGAATTCAAAGGGGATCCGGCTTTGCTTTTTGTGGCCAAACCCTGTTCCTCGGAAGTCTTGAGACAAAGCGCCCTCCAGTTACTCCACTTGGATCCCAAGGGGGCCAAGGCTCATTCGTAACGGCGTGAATTGCCCAGCCATTCGCGGCCAAAGATGCATTTTCAAAGGGGAGATAACGGACATGGCTCTTGATAAATATCCCACCACACTTTTGGTGGATGACAGTCCCGCCAGCCTGCTTATATTTTCAAGGGTTCTTCAAGCGAGGGGTTTCCTGGTTGAAACAGCTTCCAGCGGCGCTGAGGCTATGGAGGCCCTTCGGCAGCGCGCCTTTGGCCTGATCCTGGTCGATCTCTTGATGCCCGGCTTGGACGGCCTGGAGATCTGCCGATGGCTTTCCCTCCACCCCCAAAGAGCGGAATTTAAAGTGATTCTCTGCTCGGGTTGTGATGAAGAGGAAGTGATCCAGAATGGGCTTCAATCGGGCGCGGACGCCTATTTGATCAAAAACGGCACCCCCGAGGACCTGGCCCAACGGCTGGAAGCCCTCCTGTCAGCCTAATCCGCCGGTTGCGAGTTTATAAGGGTATTTCATCCCACAACGCCATTTAGTTCCCCTTCAAATCCATGACCGCCAGGTGGAGAGGCTCGTCTCCCACCTTATAAAACCTTTCAAAAAGCGGTACTCCCGGCGGCCTACCCAGGGATTCGGTGGTTTTAAGCGCCACCGAGGGGATACTGAGAAAATGATGCTTGGACAACAGGGCCTTGATGTTTCCCCCCAGGATATTCACCATCTCTTTCAGCGCGTCCTCGGAGAGTTCCTGGGAAACGGGACCTTCCCCGGAACCAAAAAGATGTGCCGCCACTGCGGCAGCCGTAGGGGCCGTGACGGTCAAGCGAACCATGAGATTGCGGACCCCCAGGATCCGGATATAGGTGGAGATCAAGGGCAGGCCGTGGGGAAACCCATTGGGGCCTGACGCCTGGGGGGCCTCGCCTGCCATGCTCATCCACATCTCATTCAAAAAGCGGTCTATTTCCCGGAGATCCAAAGGCTTTTCTTCCAGGGGAGCCTGCCGAACCCGATATCCGGTGACTTGGTCGTCATATGAAACGCTGGCCAGGCTCCCCCCCAGGAAAAGGGCCGTCTCGGAGGAACCCAAGAAGAGAAGCCCCTCGTTTTCCAGGGATTCCCTGCAGAGGGAGAGGACGTTTTTTTTCATTTCGGTTTCAAAATAAATCATGACATTGCGCAAGAGGAGGAGATCCACCGGTTTTTCCTCCAGCCATTCTCCCTTCAGGTTGATACGGCGGAATTCCACCATTCGACGGATTTCCTCCTTCACCTGGTAACCCGTGCCCGAGGGTTCCATGAATCGTTCCAGGTAGGGGGCGGGCAGACCCCGCCGGCTCTCAACCTCGTTATAAAACCCGGACCGAGCCTGGTCGAGGGCGGTTTGGGAAATATCGCTAGCGATCAGACGTAAACCCTGGTCGAACAGTTGGGGAAACTTGTCTTTCAGGAGCATGGCCAGACTGAAGGGTTCCTGCCCTGTGGAGCAGGCGGCACACCAGAAGGTTGGGGCGCGTTGATCCTTCAGGCGAAGGACCATTTCAGGCAAGACCCTTTTTTCCAGCACTTGGAAAAAAGCCGGGTCCCTGAAAAAATAGCTTTCCTTTGGCAATAACGATTCCACCACCCGTTGGGCAAGGCTCCCGGCGGGGTCATTTTCCAAGAGGGCCATCAGATCCCGCAGGGAAGCCACCTTCCAGGCCCCCAGGGACGGCTCCACAATGGATAGAAGCAGGTCATCCCGGTCGTTCTCCAGGTTCACCCCGCTTTTTTCCAGCACCAGTTTTCGCAGGTCATCGAAGAAATGCTTTTGAAGATTCATGGAGCCCCTATCCCCCGTCTTAGGGCTTTTGGGCCCAGGCTCCTCAGGGTGATTTCCCCAGCGATTAATCCCAGGTCCAAAACCTGGTCGGCGAGCCCCGCCTGAGCCACCACTCCCGGCATACCCCAGACGACGCTGGAAGCCTCGTCCTGGGCCAGGATTACGGCACCACCCTCCCGCAGTTTTTCCGCCCCTTTCAACCCGTCCTGGCCCATGCCGGTCAGGACCACCGCCAGGGCATTGGGTCCCAACACCTGGGCGGCAGACTCGAAAAGAACGTCCACCGAGGGGCGGCAGGAATTGACGGGAGGACCCTGGGTCAGGGAGATCCGATGCCCTTCTGCTGATCTTTTCACCACCATATGGTAGTTCCCGGGGGCCAGGCGGACGATGGGCCCTTCTAGTTTTTCACCCTCCCGGGCCTCCTTAACATCCATACCCGTAGATTGGGACAAGCGGAGGGCCAAGGTTTCGGTAAAGAGTGGCGGTAGATGCTGAACGATCAGGATCGGCAGGTTCCACTCAGGCGGCAACCCCCCCATCACTCTCAAGAGAGCCGCAGGCCCGCCGGTCGAGGCCCCGATGAGGACGGCGTCCGGCCGGACCTTGCGTTCCGGGAGGAATTCCAAACGAGGGATGAGGGATTCCTTCCCTGGCCGGGATAGGAGAGCTTTCATCTTTGGGATCAAACTTTGGCGGATTCTTTCAGCAGCCTCCTCCCGGCTGGCCGTTCCCTCCGGTTTTTCCTCGTAATCCTGGGCCCCCAGGAGGAGGGCTTCCACGGTGGTTTGGGCTCCTAGCTTCGTGAGGCTGGAGTACATGATCACCTGAAGGTGGGGATAGGTGGATCGGATTTCCCGGAGGGTTTGCAAACCGTCCAGGTTGGGCATTTCTACGTCCAGGAGGACCAAGTCGGGGTTGAGTTGGGGGATTTTCTCCAGAACCAGCCGGCCGTCGGCGGCTGTACCCACGACGGTGAGGTCCGGGTCTCCCTCGAGGACCTGGGAGAGCATCTGCCGAACCACCACCGAATCGTCGGCCAAAAGGATTCTGGATTTAGGCATGGGGCTCTTCCCCGAGGAGTCCAACGAGCTCTAGCTTTTTCTTGAGGATATCCCTCGTGAAAGGCTTGGTGACATATTCATCGGCTCCGGCCTCAAACATCCTCTCCATGTTCTGGGCCTGGGCCTCGCTGGAAACCACTACCAAGCGGATCTTCTTGTACTCGTTTCTGGAACGTACCGCCATAATGAACTCAAACCCATTCATTTCCGGCATGTTCCAATCGACCAACACCAGGTCCACCGCCCCTTCTTTTTCCAGGAGGTCCATCCCCTCCACCCCGTTGCCGGCCTCCTTCACCTCAAACCCCAGCTCGGTCATGATTTTCCTGAGGATCATGCGCATGGCTTTGGAATCATCCAATATCAGTGCCGATTTCATTATTTCATTTCCTTAAGTTGGAGCATGCCTTTATTCCCCATTCCCCTGTTAAACCTTGAACTGACCGACCAGGGCCTGCAGGTCGGAAGCGGTGCGGTAAAGATCCTTGGCGGCGGACTGGATGTCCGTGGCCCCCTTGGAGGTGCTCTTGGTGGCCTGGGCCACCCCCGAGATGTTTCCCGCGATCTCGGTGGAACCCCGGGCCGCCTCACCCAGGTTTCGGCTCATCTCGGTGGTGGTGGCGGCCTGTTCCTCCACGGCACTGGCGATCGTCGTGGAAATATCGTTGATCCGGGAGATGATTCCGCTGATCTGGCCGATGGCTTCCACGGAAACCTGGGTGCTCTTACGGATCGATTCGATCCGGCGCTCGATATCCTCGGTAGAACGGGCCGTTTCCTTGGCCAGCTCCTTGATCTCATTGGCCACCACCGCGAAACCCCGGCCGGCATCCCCGGCCCTCGCCGCCTCGATGGTGGCGTTCAGGGCCAGCAGATTCGTCTGCTCGTTGATGGAGGTGATAACCTTCAGAACCTGGCCGATCTCGGCGCTGGCCTGGCCCAACTGGGTCACATGGACATTCGCTTCCTTGGCGATTTTGACCGCCGTGACAGCCACCTGGGCGGCTTGGCTGGAATTCTGGGCGATTTCCTTGATACTGGAAGACATGCCCTGGGTGGCGGAGGAGACCACCTGCAGGTTTTGGCTCACCTGGCGGGCCCCGGAAGAAACGGCATTGGCCTGGGCGGAGGTTTCCTGGGCGGCTACTCCCACCACCGTGGCCGTCTCGGTCAGTTGGCCAGACGATGCCAGAAGGGACCGGCCAGCTTGGACGAAAGACTGCACCAGCCGCTGCATTCTTTCCGCAAAGAGGTTGAAGGCACCCGCGATCTCCCCCAGTTCATCCTTGGAATCCAGTTCCAAGCGCTTGGTGAGGTCTCCCTCTCCCCGGGCGATATCCTTCAGCCGGTTGAGGAGATGGTAAAGGGGGACGGTCAATTGTCTCTGGAGGGTGGAAGCCACCAGGTAGGAGATCAACATGGAAAGCAGCCATACCGCCACCGTCAGGACGAGAAAACGAAAAAAACGGGCGCTCATGTCCGTCATATCTGATTCCAGGTAAAGGGTCCCGGATTTTTCTCCTCCCAACTGGATGGGGTGGAAGTAATGGATGGTGTTTCCCTTGAATTGGAATCCCTCCGCCCCCGCCGGCGGTGGAGTATAGGAAGGATCCTGTCGGGCGGAGCGGTAGCTTGCGAAGAGGTCTCCCTTGGCGTCGTAAAGGCAGGCGGCTAGGATATGGGGGTTGCCCTTGAGAGTTCCCAGCAGGTCCCCGGCCGTCTTGGTGTCATTAAAAGCCAATGCCGCCGTGCTGTTATCCCCGATCACCTGGGCCAGGTTTTGGAGATTTTGCTCCATGACCGTTGGGTAGGTGATCCTTTCCAGGGCGATGAATGCCAGGCAGGCGGTCACCAACGATATAGAAGCCGTGACCGTGGTGATGAACATGATCTTCCGGGCAATGCCCATATCCTTGAACTTGATCCCCATCATGACCTCACCCCTCCTTGGGATACCACTGGAACCAGGGGTTGGGAGGCGCTTGCCGCCTTTCCCCCCGGATTCCCTTCCTGAACTATCAATACTTCTTTAATTACCCTCATAAATCTTGCAGATCTGCAAAAGTTTGGAACTGATCGTCAACCCCGCCTTCTTGGCGGCTCCGGTGTTGGCGACCAACGATATCCTGCTCCCCACCATATCGAAAAGAAGAATTCCCCCTTTATAGGAGAACCCCTCGATTTCCGATACCGTGAGGACGGCGGACCCCTTCACAGCTGAAAGGATGGAGGAAACCCGGTCCTTCTCACTGTAACAAATGAAGAGGATCTGGCATTTCTTGAGGGCGGCCGCTCCGGAGGATTCCAGTGATGAGTACCGCTTCACCTTCAAGGCGTGGCCTCCGGCCGACTTTCCATTGACGGCCTTATCCAAAGAATCCCCGAAGGGGTCGTCTCCCACCACCCCGATTACCAGAGGCGCTCCGGAGGAGGAAAAGACGCCGGGGGGCCAGGTAACGAAGTTTGCGAAATTGTAAAGGTAGGCCGCCTTGACGGCGTATTCGGAAACATCAGCTCTGGCCGGGACAATCCCGGCTAGGATCGCGATGAAGCCAATCGCCATCAGGAAGGCCTTCTCTTTTGGTAATGTTAATAGTCTCATTTGTCCCTCCTACAAGGAGCGATCAATAGGTTACCGCCACTTGGCCGTAAACCCGCGGCACGATCTGGGTTGGGTTGATGCCGACAGTTTGGATGGTTTCCGTATGGGTCCCCTCCAAGTCCATTCCCCACAATCCCAAGGTAAGCTGTTCATCCACCTTCAAGGTCGAGCCCACGTTGATCCGGGTGTAAGGGGATAGGGTAGGAAGTGCGGGGTTCAAATTGGCATCATTCTGGAATGTGGCGTCCACCCAATAACAATCCCCATTCAGCTTCCAACCCGGTAAGGCCTCCCAGCTGACCCGGCCGCTGACCATATTGTGGGGAGGGGTGGCCCCCAACTCGGAGTTGGAGGAATTCACCATGGCTTGATCATAGTCCTCGTAGGTGTAGGCAAAAGCGAATTGGAACGACTTCACCGGGTTCCATTTAGCGCTCAATTCGCCACCCCAGATATCCCCGAAGCCGTTGTTTTGCGCTTGATAAATGGGAATTTGAGTAGGAGCCAATGTATTGCTGATGGTTCCCCCAGCTGGAGAATCGAAGGTTCCCGTCACCCATTCAAAAGACACCAGTTGGGAATAACTGTTATAGAAACCAGCCAAATCTAATGAAAATTCCCTCGTCAAGTTGGCGCGATAGCCCAACTCGTAAGCCGTTAAAACCTCGGATTGCAAATTGGAATTAGGTATCAAGGCTACGTAATCCCCAGGGATCGGGGACTCCGTGACATAAATATCCGACGATTCCAAAGCCTGGGAGGGAATCCTTACCGCCCGGGATACCGCCCCCCAGAGGGTGTCTTTTGAATCCGGGGTAAAGAGAATACGTCCGGAGGGCTGCCATTCCCAGCCCGTGTAGGAGTTGTTCTCGGCCTTGATTCCTCCGGTCACGTAAAGCAGGTCCGGCATCAGGGTGAAACGGTCCTGGAGAAAAATATTGTAGATATTCAGGCTCTGGTTCGACGGGGTGTAATACCAGTAGACGGGGTTCAGGAACTGGTCGGAATAATTACGGAAACCGCCCCCCCAAGTGACCTCGTTCCAATCGTTCAAATGGAACCGATGCTGTGCCTCGGCGTCGAACTGGCCCAGATTGGTGATGGTAGGTGCGGTATACCCGCTGAGGGGTGTTTGCTGGCTTTGGTTATCATAACTATAGTAAACCAACGCCTGAATTTGCGAATCGTCTTTGAAACTTCTGGTCCATTGACCTTGTAAAAAAGCGTTTTGATCCACCGAGGTATTTTGATCCACAAGCGGTTCATTATTGGCAATATTCCACAACGGAAGGGAAATAGTGGCTACCTGAAGGTAACTAAAATATCCCTTTTGCGCGCCCCCCTGGATATTCAGGTCATTGCCTTCCGCCCCATGGTAATCCGACCGGAAACTTGCCCGGCCGTCGTTCCATCCGTCGTTCCACAGGCTGCCGTTGCTGTCCTCATTGAATTCCTGGGAGGGCTGGGAATAGGAGGCTTGTGCGTCGATTTTATAAAAAAGGCTGTCGCCCAAACTGCCTCCATAGCGGGCCGTTTGGACGCTATCCATGGGAAGACCCTGGGCTTGTGCCACGGCCGCTCCGGTGGAATAGACCGGCATCCCCTCGGAAGTAGAGAGGTACAACCCTTGGGACGTCTTGGCGTCCTTGGTGATGATGTTAATGACGCCGTTGATGGCGTTAGAACCCCAAAGGGCGCCCCCGGGTCCGCGGATGACCTCGATGCGGTCAATCTCTTCCAGGGGAATATCCAACTCGCTCCAATTCACCCCTCCCGTGATGGGTTGGTACACGCTGCGGCCGTCGACCAGTACCAGCATCTTATCGTTGAATTGATCGTCAAAACCCCTGGCGCTGATGGCCCATTGATTATTGTTTTGGCGGGCGACCTGGACCCCAGGAACCATGGTCAGCAAGTCGGGAATCGTACGGGCCCCGCTTTGCTGGATGTCCTCCTGAGTGATGACGAAAATGGCGGAAGTGGCGGTCATTAGGGATTCGGCCTTTTTGGCCGAGGAAGTCACCACCACGTTGAGGCCCGCCAGACTTTCCAGACTGACTTGGGTCAAGTCCTCCGCCGCCGCGGGAGTGGATGCGGCGGGTGCGGCAGCGGCCGACGCGGCAACCGTCGCCACGGGTGTAGCCTGGGAATCGCCCGCCTTCTCGTCCTGGGCCCAGGAGACCCCCGTCAGGATTGCCATCAACCCGATGACCAGGGTGAATCCTTTCAACCATTTCATTTGATTCATATCCACCACTCCTTTAATTGATCTCCACCTCAAGCGCCGCCTCCAACCGGAGTGCCAGCATCCAACTCCCTCCCAACGGGAAGGCTCCCCTGATCAATCGCTTGACTTCGCCGGGCAGGTTCGCGGGCGGTTCCTGTAACCCGGCTTCTTCCAATTCCACCACATCCCCCAACTCCTCCACCCACAAACTCACCGGATCCCCCGGGGTCTTTATTATCAAAAGAATGGGCCGGGGGGGCAGTTCGGGTTTGAAGCCCAATCGGTGGGCCAGCCCCAGGACGGTCAAGACCTGACCCCTCAAGTTCATGAGCCCCATGACTTCCCGGGGAGCCAGGGGCGCGGGCGTTACGCGGCCTCCCCTCACCACCTCCATCACCCGGGAAGCCTCAACGCCGAATGTCATGTCCCCCGCCTTGAAGACACAATAGGGTTGGGGTCCAGATCGGACCTGAGTGAGATCGCTCATGCGATGCCCGTCCCTTCAAACGCCTCGGATTGGTTCCAACCCTTTTCACCCCCGACCCGGAGGGACTCGAGGTGCAGAAGACTTTCCAGGTCCAGCAAGTCGGTGGGCAAACCCCCGATGGAAAGGATTCCCTTCAATCCTTGTCGGGCCAGGGGATCGGAAGCTTCCGGGGAGGAGCTTTCCAGGATATCCAGGACTTCATCCACCTCCAGGGCGATGATTTGGCCCCGGTACATACATAAAACAGCTTGCAGGTTTCCCTCGACCGCCACTGGAAAAGAGAAAAGCTGATCCAAATGGGATAAAAGCCTCGAGGTTCGTATAAAAAGAAGCTGCCGGCCCTCGTGGGTAATAGTCTCGAGTGTGCCCGTCGATTGGATCTCCTGGGGTTTGACGGAAATCATCCTTAAAATAGGGTCCATCTCCAGGGCGAGGCGTTCCTTAGAGGCGGATCGGAAAAGCAGGTAACGCTTTGAGCTTCCACCGTCCGGGGTAGGCGCAGTTTCCCGGGAAGAAACAGGGGCCGGGGCTTCCCCCTCTATCAAAGACTCAACATTTGCCTTCTGGGCCAGCCCATGGACATCCAGAATCAGGGCCACCCGGCCGTCACCCAGGATGGTGGAACCCGACCAGACCGGAATGGACTTCAAATGGTAGCCGAGTGGCTTAACCACGACCTCCTGGAAGTCCCCGACCGAATCCAGGAGAAGGCCGAACTCCCCCTGGCCGTAGGAGAGGTGGGCGATATATTTCGTCCCGTGACCGTCGTCCTCCGTGGGAAGGCGAAGGGTTTGGGAGAGAGAAACCAGGGGTAGGATCCGGCCTCTCAGGCGATAGACGAGGGTCTGGTGGATTTTTTCAATCTTTTGACCCGGCTTCCCGGCTTCCAGGCGGATCAACTCCCGGATGGCGACCCGAGGCAACACGAATGTTTGGCCTCCCGCTTCCACCAGCAGGGCGGGAAGAACGGCCAGGGTCAATGGGATCCGCAAACGGAACGAAGCCCCTTGTCCCTCGACGGAAACCACCTCGACCTTGCCCCCGACCCGGTCCATATTCGCCTTGACCACATCCATGCCCACGCCCCGGCCGGAAAATTGGGTGACTTCATTTGCGGTGCTAAAACCCGCGTGAAAAATAAGTTGGGACGCCCGATTCACATCCAGACGGGAAGCTTCCTCAGGGGTAAGTATTTTTTCTTTGACGGCTTTGGCTCGAATCTTTTCCACCGAAAGCCCGGCCCCGTCGTCGGATACCTCAATAAGAACCTGTCCCGATTCATGGGAGGCCTTCAAGGTTACTTTTCCCATGGGCGGCTTGCCCGCCTTTTGCCGCGCCTCCGGTGTTTCCAGGCCATGGTCGACCGCGTTCCTCACCATATGCGTGAGGGGGTCCCGGATCATTTCCAGTAATCCCTTGTCCACTTCGGTATCAGCACCCACCAGGACCAGCTCCACCTTTTTCCCGCAGGCATCCGCCATGTCCCGCACTAACCGGGGAAAGCGGCTCCATAATACTGAGATAGGCTGAAGCCTGGCCTTCATGACGTTTTCCTGTAATCGGAGGGCGAGATCACTCAAGGGAAGGAGCCGAGAAAGCCATTGGGGGTCTTTTTCTGAAACCGCCCATTGCATGGCCTGGTTGCGGGCCAGAACCAGTTCCCCGGTGAGGTTCATGAGCTGGTCCAGTTGGGCCACGCTCACCCTCAAAGCGCTATCCTCCAAGCCCGAGGCCGAAGACAGAGTTTCCTCTGGAATTATTGAGGAAGCGGCCCCGGTCGCCGGGGTGGAAGGCTGGGAGGCGGTTTGGGCCAGGGCTTCCATGCGGGAAATAATTGGGGTATCGTCCGCTTCCCCTTCGCCCTGTCCTAACTCGACCTGTGCGAGTATGCGCCGGATGGAATCCACCAACGCGAGGAGCCCGCCAGCCATAACCCGGTTGATTTGAAGTTTACCCGTCCTCAGGAGGCTGAGTAGATTTTCCCCCGCGTGGGCCAATTTGGCCAAACGTGAAAAACCCAAAAACCCGCTGGTACCCTTGAGGGTATGAAGGGTGCGGTAGATAAGTGTTAGTTTTTCTTGGTCAGCCGGGTTTTTCTCATAACTCATGAGATCCCGTTCAAATTTGTCCAAACCCTCATAACTTTCGAGGAGGAACTCTTTTGTGATGTCATCCAGTTCTGCCAAGAATCACCCACCTGAAATCCAAGTTAAAGGTTAAACCATTTCGCAATTTCACAGAACAGGCAAGTATTTAACCTTCTATTATGTTTTTCTTCATCCTAAAAACAGACCTAAAAAGGGCCTTATTAATGCCTAATTTTGAAAAAATCTTTACCCCCGTGGAATGGGCCATTCCGCATATGAAAAGAATTTCATATATTTCCTTTTCAATCCACCCTTGAGGGATAGCCCCCTCCCCATTACCCTGGGCTTCCGGAATTTCAGGGTTCTTCACCCCAAGTCCACTCTTCCTGCTATCCCATGATGAAAGGCAATCCCTTCATGACGGAAATTGAGAAAGCCGCCCATATTATTCAGGAAGGCGGTTTAGTCGCATTTCCCACAGAGACCGTTTACGGCTTAGGGGCGGATGCCTTGAACCCCATGGCGGTGGCCAGCATTTTCGAAGTGAAACAACGCCCCCAATTCGATCCTCTCATTGTTCATGTGGCCGACTTGAGACAGGCTGAAATCCTGGTCAAGCGGCTGCCGAGCCGGGCGGTCCAACTCGCTGAGGCCTTTTGGCCGGGTCCCCTGACCCTGGTTCTGGAAAAAGCCCCCTTCGTTCCCGATCTTGTGACTGCTTCCCTTCCCACGGTGGCCCTGCGCATACCCGATCATCCCCTGGCCCTGAGTCTGATTCGCGAATCAGGCCGGCCGATCGCCGCGCCCAGCGCGAACCCCTTTGGGGGAGTGAGCCCCACGACCGCGGATCATGTCCGGCAATCCCTGGGGGATAAGATCGGGATGATTTTGGATGGCGGCCCCTGCCGGGTGGGAGTGGAATCAACCGTCTTGTCCCTGGTCGGCGACACCCCCCTTCTCCTTCGCCCGGGCGGTATTAGCCTGGAAGAACTCCAATCCCTCCTAGGCGAGGTGGCCTTAGCGAAGGACGGCCCGGTTCCCCAAGCTCCCGGCCAGCTTCCCAGCCATTACGCCCCGTCTACTCCCTTGTGGTTTTTTGAACGTCTCCCACCCGCCCTACCCCCGGGGCGGTGGGGTTTGCTTTGCCCGAGGAATGCGGAAATTTCCCTCGCATTCGCTGCAGTGGAGGTGTTATCGCCCCAAGGCCAACTTCAAGAATCTGCGGCCCGTTTGTTTTCTTGCCTCCGAAAATTGGACTCGCTGGGCTTGGATGGAATATTTGCCCTTTCCGTTCCTGAAGAAGGCCTCGGCCGGGCCATTAACGACCGGTTAAAAAGGGCGGGAGCGGATTCCGCCCTGCACCCCTTTACTTAAATTTGATGGGTGTGATCCTCCGAAGTAAATAGTTGTTCCGAGGGCAATCCGAGCATTTGACAGACTATTTGATCGAGCCCAGGGTCGGATTGAATCGAAGCAAAAGACCATGAAGATTTTTCATTTCCGAAACAAAGATCCAGCCTTTTCGCCAAATCCGCCATGATTAAAACCTTCAGTGATGGAAAGTCCCGACGGAACCTGGTCAGCCATTCGAGCGAATCGGAACCGGCTTCGTTTAAATCCAACACTAAAAGGTCGAATCCCTTGGTTTCTAGGAGTTGCCATGTCAAAGACGCTTCCATTGAGCCCAAGACCTCAAAACCCAACTCCCGAAAATAACAAAGGCACCGAGCTTGGACCAGGGGTCGAGACTCCCAAACCAGTATTTTGAAATCATTCAGTGGCAAGGAACCCTCGTTTTGAAGGGATGATGCTGATCTGCTTAATCCGTGGTTTCATCATGCCCAATAAAAGTCCCGGGGTTTATGTTAAACATCATAAATAACGGGACAAATCCCTCCTTTCGATAGGTATTAAACCTCAGGAAAAAAGAATAAAATTTGCAGGATTTATATAAGGTTGGAGGTTTTCATGCGCTATCGCCGGTTGGGTCAATCGGAATTGGAAATTTCCGAAATCAGCCTGGGCTGCTGGACTATGGGTGGTTTGAACTGGGTAAACGGGTCTCCCAACGGTTGGGCCAATGTGGACGAGGCGGATGTCAAAAAAGCCGTCCATTTCGCCCTGGACCAGGGGGTGAATCACTTCGACAACGCCGATGTTTACGGCAACGGCCGGGCCGAGCAAATGCTCGCCCGCGTCCTGGGGGATCAAGCGAAAAAACTCTCTATCGCCACCAAGGTAGGGTGGTTTCCCGGAACCGCGGCCCACGCCTACGAACCCGCCCATATCCGGCACCAATGCGAGCAATCCCTGATCAACTTGAAACGCGACGTCATCGACCTGTACTATTTCCACCACGGCGATTTCGGGCCCCAAGACTGTTACCTGGACGGGGCGGTGGAGGTCATGGGAAAGTTAAAGAAAGAAGGCAAGATCCGCCTGATCGGCCAATCGGCCTATTCCCACCAGGATTTTGAGAGAGTGGTTCCCAAGGTGAAACCTGACGTTCTCCAAAGCTGGGCCCACATCATGGATGACCAGTTCATCCGGGAAGGCTCGCCGGTCCGCAAACTGTTGGATGAGAAAAAAATGAGCTTCGTGGCCTTCTCCCCCCTGAATCAGGGCCTGCTCCTGGGCAAATTTGATCCTAAAAACCCTCCCCAATTTGAGGTGGGCGACCACCGGCTGGGCGACAAACGCTTCACTACGGAAACTTTGGTGGCACTCCAACCGAAGATTGAAAGATTGAAGTCTCGTTTCGGGAACGACGTAAGGGATTTGGCTCGGGTAGCGCTCCAATATCTGCTGTCTCAGCCGGTGGTGGCCTGCGTAATCCCTGGTTTCCGGAACTTAAACCAGGTCCAGGTCAACCTGGCGGGGGCTGAAAAGCCGCTCTCGGCGGAGGATGTGGTTTATATTCGCCAGTCTTTCGCTTAAGGTTTAACAGGATGTTGAAAAATACTTTTTCAGCACCCTATTAATGCATGGAAACAAGTAGAAGACGGGTAAAGATTTAAGTTCATGGAGGAAATTATGAGAAAAATTCTTTGGTTTTTAGTGCTCGCGATGCTCATCCAATATCCCATCCTGGCAGAGAACAACAGTGATAACTCCGGCACAGTCGCCGCAGCCCTTTCCCCCTGGTACCTGGGGACCGGTCTGGGCGTGGCGGTTCCCGCCCAGGACTGGAACCCCGATTTTATCCTGGGGGGAGGCGGTAATATTTTCGGGGGTTACCGTTTTAATCCCAACTTGGCCCTGCAAGTGGATTTGAACCCTTGGTTTTTCACCGGTAGCGGCAACACCCTTTGTGATGGCAGGGCTTTTTGTGACTTACGGGTGAGTCTCCCAAGCAAGGGCTATGTCACCTACGTCCTTCTGGGCCCGGGTTATGACGTTCAAGTCGACAGCCCGAGCGGTTACAACACCGGCTCCCTGGCCGGTAACATCGGATTGGGGGCCCAATTCGCCTTACATCCTGGATCGTATCTTTTCGTGGAACTCCGGTACGATGTCTTGCTCTATAACAACCTCACCCAGCAAGACGTGCCTATCTTTTTCGGGCTGATGGAAGATTTGTAAGTTTGAGTTCTCGTTCAGGCACAGAAAAACTACAGCCAACACGAAGACACTAAGCCACAAAGTAATTCAGGGATGAAGGAATAAAGCCTTCTTCAAGGTCTATTCCTTAGTGTCTTCGTGGCTTTGTGTTGGACTTATCCTTTCAAGGAGTAAATATGAACGCACAAACCGCTTATGACGAACTGTTGAAACGCATGAAGGAAATCGCGCTTCTGGGTAATACTGCCGAGGTCCTGGGATGGGACCAGGAAGTTAATATGCCAGCCGCCAACGCCCCCTACCGAGCCGAGCAGGAATCCCTCTTGGCCGGAATGATCCACCAGAAATTCACCGACCCCCAGGTGGGGGAATGGATCGCCTCCGCCGAAACCTCCAAGGGTCTCACCGGCGACCCCCTGTCGGCAAGGGCGGTGAACCTGAGGGAATGGCACCGGTCTTACGACCGGTCCGCGAAACTGCCCCAATCGCTGGTCGAGGAAATGGCCCGGGTCAGTTCCAACGCTCAGGTGGAATGGGTGGAGGCCCGCAAGGCGAGCGACTACAAACGGTTCCAGCCTTGGCTGGAGAAAATCCTAAAACTGGTCCAAGAGCAGGCCAAGTGCTACGGTTACAAAGACCACCCCTACGACGCCTTGTTGGAGGATTACGAGCCGGGCCTAACCACGAAAAAGCTGGATACCCTCTTCCCACCCTTAAGGGACCGGCTTTCCAAGCTCTCGGCCAAGATCACGTCTTCCAAGCGCCAGCCGAATCTTTCGATTCTCAAGAGGCCTTGTCCGGTCCCGGCCCAGCAGGTCTTCTGCCGGAAACTAGCCGAGGCGATCGGTTTTGACTTTAACCGGGGCCGGATAGACGTATCCGCCCATCCCTTCACCACCGGGCTAGGGCCCGGGGATACCCGCATCACCACCCGCTTTGAGGAGACCAACTTCGAGAACGCCTTTTTCTCGACCCTTCATGAGGCCGGGCACGGCATCTATGACCAGGGTCTGCCACATGATTTGGAACTTTACGGCACTCCCCGCGCCTCAGCGGTTTCCCTAGGCATCCACGAGTCCCAATCCCGCCTTTGGGAAAACCTAGTGGGACGCAGCCGGACTTTTTGGAATTTTTTCTTCCCAGAGTTGAAAAAAGCCTTTCCCGGAACCTTTGACGACCTGACGGTGGATCAATTCCACTTCGCCATCAACCACTCGGCGCCCTCTTTCATCCGCACAGAATCGGATGAGGTGACCTACAACCTGCACGTCTGCCTGCGATATGAAATTGAAACCGATCTATTGACCGGAAAATTGAAGACCACGGATGTGCCGGGTCGTTGGAACGAATTGATGGTGAAATACCTAGGGGTGACCCCACCCGATGATTCCAAGGGATGCTTGCAGGATGTGCATTGGAGCCATGGCAGTTTCGGCTACTTCCCTACCTACACCCTGGGCAATCTATTCTCGGCCCAATTTTTCGAGGCCGCCGAAAAAGAAATAGGGACTTTTGGCGGTAAATTCGAACAAGGGGATTTCAAACAATTGAAAGCATGGCTGAACAAAAACATCCACGCGAAGGGCCAGACCTATTTGGCCGGGGATTTGTGTCTCAAGGTCACGGGTAAGGAACTTTCCCCCGAGCCCTTTTTGAAATACTTGGACGGGAAATTCGGCACGCTTTACGGATTTTGAGATCAATCAGGCTTTAACGGGCAAGCTTCTCATCTGTTCATGTTGACTTCAGGAACCAGCGATAGATATTTCCTCAACGCTTCCTCGTCCTTTTCTTTCATGGACTCGAAATGAAGCCCCCCTCCGCTCTCGTTGGACCAAACCACCTGCGCGTAAGCCGAGATGATTTGGGAAGTCTTGGGGATCGTGATTTCCAAGCGCAGGATACTGCCCACCTCGAGAACATGATCGGCGACCAGATAAACTCCCCCCAAGCTGACGTCAAAGGTATGGCTGATTTGGTCTTTTTGGTTATGGTCGAGGGCCTTTTTCATTTCATTAGGTTCTTCAATGACCCGGTACTTCACGGGGATATTAAGTGAAAACCTAGGGTGAAGCCTTTTTTCGACGACCATATTTGCTTCTGGCATTGACGATTTCCTTTAAGAGTCTCTAACCAAAACCTAATTAACCGCCAAGACGCCAAGAACAACTAAGGAAATAAAAGTTTAAAATCCTTTAAAACCATATTGTTTTTGTCTTTCTTGGCGAACTTTGCGGCTTGGCGGTAAAAATTGCCTTTGATTTAAGGTTTTGTTAGAGGTTCTAAATCAAAATTCTTAACTTGAGCCTTTTGTAGAGCTTACTCTTTATTTAATGGGAATACATCGGGGTGATGAATTAAGAAGGGCTTACTTATAAGTCATTGTTCTTTTTCGTTTTTGACTTCTTCCATCCGGGTCTTTCCAAAAAGCCTCAATTTCAAACGATATCCCGGTTGCGCGGTCAAAAGTCCCATGGCCAATAAGGACCTTTTCGTGTGGTTTTAATAGCGGGATAGTTTTGTCCCGCGCCGGGGTAAAGGATGGCATGGGCCTGTTGCCAAATGGGGTTGTTTTAAAGGTCACTTCCCTGATCTCAACATTTCCAATATTCCGGGCGGAAAGGTCAAAAGCGGTTGATGATTTTCTTTCGAGGGTGAAATGAACTGATCCATTCCTATTCCCGCCCTCGTAATTAATCGGTTTTCCTTGTGGTTTACGAACTGGCTGGCCCTGGGGGATGGCAGCCCAACGAGTGCTACCCGCCGCCCACATCGCAATGACTAACGAAAAAACAGAAATCATGTCGGACCGGGTCCAGTTCGGGATAAGGAAATACAATCCGAATGCAAGTACCAGCCCAACCAAAACCATTCCACTAAAATGGAAAAAGAACTTTTTCATATTAAAACCTTCCCGCCTATCTCTTTTTGGATTGTCCTGAATAAAACTTTTCATCTGTTTGGTTTAAACAGTTTTAACGGCCTTCGCACTTTTCGCCTTTAAACCCACCACCGTTACCAGGATGATTTCCAGGGCCACGAAAGTACAGACATAAGGGAGTCCACCCTTGGAAAAGCCATAACTGTGCAGGCCTACACCCAGCACGAAATTCACGCCATACCAGGCCATCAGAACCCCCAAAAAGGCTGAAACGACGCCGATGATGAATCCCTTATCCTTCAGCCAACCCGCTAACCGGCCGTGAAGGATGGCCACATAGCCGATGAGCGCGATTAAGGCCCAGGTTTCCTTAGGGTCCCAACCCCAAAACCTACCCCAGGAATAATTGGCCCAGACCCCGCCCAAAATGGTCCCCGCCGCCAATAGCACAACCCCCACTTGAACCACCCGGTAAAGAAGGCGGGTTTGCCGCTTCAAACGGTCCGGGTCATTGCCGTGGGCCCAAAGGGTCCAAAGGCAAACATGTCCGATGCCCAGTGAAAGTAGGAAAGCCGCGTAACTGAGGGTGATGGTCAAAACGTGAATGGTTAGCCAAAAATTGCTGCGCAAGACTGGCTCCAGGGGCTGAATGGAGGGGTCCAAGACCGTCGGCACATTGTCCGCCAAAACGAACCCGATGACCGCCAAGACGGACCCCGCCATGGCGAATTGCCGGTTCTTGAAGATCAGCTCAAAGCTGAGGGCGAAGACCGTCATGCCGAAAGTCACCCAGATGAGCGACTCGTACATGTTGGAAACCGGGGGCCGGCCCGCGATGAGGCAACGCAAGGAGAAACCATAAGCGCTTAATAGAATTCCCCCGATAAAAAGACTGAACCCTGGCCAATAAAGGCCCCTTACTCCAAGCATGGCCGAGAGACCCATGAGTAGGAAGGCGGTCAGCTGGACGATCCAGGCCCATCGGAATGGTTTTAGGCTGTTGTACTGCACTTCCAGGTTGATCTTACCCTCATCAGGCGAGTCCTTCCCCCCGATCTGGCGAAGAAGCTGCCTGAAATCGCCGCAAGCGGCGGAAAACCCGGGCGCGTCCCCTTTTTTATAGCTTTCCATCACTCGGGCAAAACTGGTCAGGATGGCCTTGGCGGCCTCGGGCATCTTGTCCCCATCCCGTTCATAGGCCCGGCGGAAATCATCCAGTGAGGCCCACTTTTGCGTGGTGGGATCAGGCACGGGGATAAGGTTCAGGGCCGTTCCCGATTCGATGTCTTCCAGCCTCTGCAGGCGGCCGAAGACCGATAGGGCCTCCTTTTCCATGGGGTCCAGGGTCATCTTTTTTTGCTGCTTTCCGAATGAGGCGTTGGCGTAAGCAATAAACCCTTCGTTATGGATGAGGGAAACGGGCATGGCTCTTTTTTGGTCCTTGGGGATGCCCAGCATGTCCTTGAGCCCCAGGTTTTCCACCAATACGCACTCTTTCGAGTCCCAGGGCCCTGGCTGGACGATCCATTCCATCAGGGTTTTGAGCGAATCCTTGTCCTCAAACCTCTCCTGCCCGGTGACCATACGCACGTTCTCGCGCGCGAAGGTATCCATGGGTTTTACCCGGCCTCCATCCTGGATGGGAATTCGCGCCAG
This sequence comes from candidate division FCPU426 bacterium, assembly GCA_963849485.1. Classification (GTDB taxonomy): domain Bacteria; phylum Oederibacteriota; class Muellerivitia; order Muellerivitales; family Muellerivitaceae; genus CAVTWJ01. Next base: position 30,163 of record CAWKIF010000114.1, read on the forward strand.
GATCGAAAAATCCAGTCCCTGTGCGAAAACAGGAACACATAAAGACAAAATGAATAAGGCGATTGAACCACCAAGGCGCCAAGACGCCAGGAAAGACTCAAACGATCTCGTAGGAAAAAACAAAAATATTCCTAAAAAAATTTTTAGATTTAAGCCGGATTTATAAACAATAGTTTTCTCGGTTTTTATTTGACTAAAAAAGACTTTCTTGGCGTCTTGGCGCCTTGGCGGTAAATCCTTATTTATTTTTAACCTAAGCATTCGCTTCCCCTTTTTTCCAGGTGGGATTCTTGAACCAAAACATCAGTATGATCCCAAAGATCATGACCAGTGCCCCCCCGTATTTCAAGGCGATCCCCGGATCTCTCCCCACCGCGAAAACCGATATAAATTTCCCATCTGGGTTTTTGGAATAACTGGCCTGAAAGACGGTATAGCCCGCCTGGTGGAGCGGATGATTCATGTAGATCTGGGTGGGAACCTGGGTGCCTTTTAAGGAATCCATCACGTAAACATCACTGGCATAGGAAGCAGGCTTGTCGGTGCCAGGGTCGGTCCCGAGGTTGAATTTGATTAATTCAATACCGAAAGGTAGGTTTTTCTGGCGGGGGCCGAAAGCAACCGAGAAGGGTTTTCCGCTCAATTTGAAGGATTGCTGGCTCTCGTACCCTATCCAACCCTCATGCTTTTCCCCTTCCTTTAAGATCTCATAATGAAGCGCGGGTTCCGGATCGCGCTGTTCAGGCAGGGCTTCAGCGTCGTATCTCTCGTCCGGAAGGGCCGAGGGGCTGAATTCCTCCACTTTGAACTGCATATCCATCCAACCGGTGGGCGTCTCGACCCCCACGGGGAAAGGCTGAACCGGGGACCAATCCCCACGATGCCGGGTTTGAAAAAGAAGCTTTCCTGAGGAATCCATAAGGAGTGTAAGGACATTGGGAGGCAGTTGAGCCCCTTCCTTTTGGACCCTATTCTTCCAATCGGCAGATTTAGCGAAATAGACCGAGGCGGGCCCCAGGTCGATTTGGCCGTAATCCTTATCGCCCAAAAAGAACCATTGGTCCTGGTGCACGAACGAGCTATTGAGGACCAGGTGAGCGGCCGGCATTCCCTTTTCCCCCTTATCCGCAGGGCGGGATAAAACCTTCTTCTGGGCGTTAAAATAATATTGGTTCACCAGCACTAGCCCCCCATCCGCCAATTTCCATGTCCGGGGATGGTCGGGGTTAGGGGCGCCAAGGGGGAACTGGGCGGAAAAGGTCTCCGGGACCTCCTCCCCAGCCTGGGCGTAGAACGTGGGTTTGTCCTCCTGAAAAACCTGCCCCGCTTCCCCTTCCGATAGGGCGATCTGGCCGTCGGTTCCCATGAGCTGGGTGACGAGCGAACCCAGCAGGATGAGCAAAATACCGGAGTGAGTGATGACAAACCCGGTTTGGTGCTTTTTCCAGGGATATCGGGAAAGGGCCGAACAAAGGACATTCACACCCAAAAGCAGAAGGAAAGCAGCGAACCACCAGGTGGAATAAACGAAATGCTTGGCGGCCCAAGTGGAATAACGGGATTCCACAATGGTTCCCGCCGCCAAAAGAACCGCTAAAAGAAATAAAAGCGGCATCGCCAGCTTGATCGATGATAGAAATTTGAAGATTCTATTGAGAAAAACGCGCAAACCCCGGCCTCCATGGTTCAAAGGGGACTTATCTTAGGGGGCCTCCTAGGTCAAAACAAGGCTTTGGGCCGGGAAGGCTAGGGGTTCACCGCTTGAGGCATCCTAAAACCCGGGGTGGGGGTAGGTGTCGGCAAAGGCGATAAGTGCATAAAGGCCCGTAACCCATCTACGAATTTTCGTAATGTCGCGCTGTCGGGGTTGAGTTCCAAGGCCTTTTCGAAGTTCTTGAGCGTTTCCTTGTAATCCTTCTTGATGTAGTAAACGGTCCCGAGGGCCTGATAGGCGGGCCAGTAATCCACGTCCTCATCGATCGCGGAGTTGTAATAGGAAATCGCCAAATCGTACTGCTTTTTTTCGAAGGCCCGGGTTCCCATCCGCACGAAATCAGGAGCATGCTCTTGGGCGAAAAGCAAGGAAGGAATAACTAAGAGGTAAAATCCCCCAATGATCAGAGCCAAGCGTTGAAAATATTTAATCGTGTTTTTCAATTTCATATCACCCAAGGTTTATTTTACGTCTAAATGCAGAAAAGCGCCCCAGGGAAATCCCCGGAGCGCTTAATTTTTATTAACTACTTACAAAATCTGCTAAAAATCAATATTCACGCCCGCCGTAATCGGCAGGTAGGAGAAACTTCCACTAACGCTGATATTATCACTCGAGGAACTATCGAAGAGCATGCTGTATTCGGCCTGGAGGAAAAGACTCATGTCCGGCCCGAGTGCATACTCGGCCCCCACCCCGATTTCAACCATCGGGTCCGTGTGGGTTTGGGAGCCTGAAGCGCTGGTCGAGCCTTCTAAACTCTGGACGTAGGAAACAATATAAGAAGGTAGGTTTCCTGAATTAAAAGTGTCTGTGGAGGAATTACTTAACATCCCAAAACCAACGCTGGCTGTCAGATAGGGCCGGATCGTGTCACCGTCAAACTTATATTTAATGGACGGGGCAATCTCAATCAACCCAAAGGAGTTGGTGGATGAGATTGAATAATAATAGGCGCCATAACTGTAAGTGGCGGCAGCAGAGGGTCCGTTGAAATTTAAGTAAGCCAGTTTCAATCCAATCGCTAAGTGAGGATCCAAGAGATAATAACCAACCACTCCACCTCCAATTCCTGTTCCATAACTGATAGAAGTGGAAGGGCCTGAAGCTATTGATTCGGAATAACTAGATCCAACCCCAACCCCGAGATAAGGTTCGATCTCGATATATTTTCCCGCGGTATAACCACTGGTCTTTTTATAGTTTAATCCGGTACCTGCCGCAGCCGCATTTCCAGGCAGGGGAGGAGTGTTAGAACTGGAACCTACCTGCGTCTGAAGATATTGAATGACCGAGTCCAATTGGGTGTTCGAAGGGTTCAGGGCCTTGGCCTGCTGGTAGGCCGCCAGGGCTTCCGGTTTTTGTCCTAACTGATAGTAGGAACTACCCAATCCCTGGAAAGCCGCCGCGTTGTTGGGGTCCAATGTGGTGGCGTACTTGTAATAGGACACCGCCTTGGTGTAATCCTTGGCCGCGTATAGCTGGTTGCCGTAATTGAGATAGGCGGCGGCATTAGGCGTTTGGGCGGTCAAAGGAATGTTGGGAAGAAGCAGGAAGAGAAATGCGGCCACAACCAGCAAACGTTTCATGAAAGGCCCTCCGCAAATATCAAGATAACAACGAATCAGATGATCGAATTAGCAGTATCAAGAATTGTTTTAACGGCATGATAAACCATATTAAAAACACACTCTTGACGGGAAGCGGATGAATTATATCACCCATTTTCGGGGTAAATTCCCAGAATATTCGTTTACCTAAGCCTTTGGAGAATGATCCTGAACCGATTCCCCCAAATAAGCTTCCTTTACCTTGGGGTTAGCTAAAACCTTGTCGGCGGGGCCTTCTAAGATCACGCACCCGGTCTCCAAAACATAGGCGAAATTAGAGATTTCAAGGGCCAATTGGGCGTTTTGCTCCACTAAAAGAATAGTGGTTCCCTCATGGTTGATTTTCTCAATGATTTCAAAAATCAGCTCGATGACCTGTGGCGCCAGCCCTAAGGACGGCTCATCCAACAAAAGAAGCTGGGGCCGGGCCATGAGGGCCCGCCCAATCACTAGCATCTGCTGTTCCCCACCCGAAAGCGTCCCGGCGGATTGCCCGCGCCTTTCTTGAAGCCGGGGAAACAAGGAAAAGACATGATCCAGGTCTTTCTGGATACCCGCTTTATCATGACGGACAAAAGCCCCCAGATCTAAATTTTCCGAGACGGTGAGGTTGGGGAAAACACCCCGGCCTTCCGGGCATTGGACGATTCCCCGGCGCACCAGCTCATGGGGCGGGATGGAAAGGGTGTCCTCTCCGTGAAAAAAAATGCCGCCAGAGGAGGCTCGTTTCAATCCCGAAACCGCCCGAAGAACGGTTGATTTGCCCGCCCCATTCGCTCCGATCAAACTGACGATATCCCCTCGACCGACCCTCAAGCTTACATCCCGAAGCGCCTGGATGGATTCGTAGAAGACGCTTAAATTGGTGATCTCGAGTAGAGGTTTAATATTCAAAATCCGCTCCGGACGATTCTTGCAAAGTTTTAAGTTCTTAGTTTTTAGTTCTTAGTTAATGAAAAAAACTACCGGTTTTTACCTGTAGTTTTAACAATAGCTGTCAACATTCGGGCTAATTCCTCAACCTGGGCCAAGGGCTTCGTATAATCTTCACCTTCTAGGTTTGAGGCTTTCATCAATCGAAGCCAATAGCGTGTTTCACGAGCTTCCTTGGAAGCAATCGACATTTTGGAAAGAAAATCTTTTCTGCTTTTTCCCGCCAAGGCTTCCTCGACATTGGCCCCAATGCTTGTCGCGCTCCGAAGAATTTGTTTTGAAAGGATAAATTCATTCTTATCCTTCAGCCGTTTATACAGCTTGACGATAGCCAATGAAAACTCAAAGCTCTTTTCCTGGACAATGCTTTTCACTTGTTTGCCTCGATAACTTAAAACTCAAAACTTAGAACTTAAAACTATTTCTTTTTAATGCCAAGATAGGCTTCAATCACTTTAGTGTCTTCCTGTATCTCCTTTGGCGTTCCCTCAGCAATTTTGACCCCGTGGTCCATGACATGGATGCGTTCGCAGATGCCCATCACCACCCTCATATCGTGTTCGATCAAAAGGATGGTAAGCTTGAATTCCTCGCGGATCTTACGGACGACCCGGGTCAGCCAAAGGGTTTCCTGGGGGTTCATGCCAGCCGCCGGTTCGTCCATAAGGAGCACCCGGGCACCGGTCGCCAGGGCCCGCGCGATCTCCAGTTTTTTCTGCTCGCCGTAAGGCAGGGAACCCGCCAGGGCGCCCGAGCGGTGGGATAATTCCAAAACCTCCATTAGCCGCAGGGTTTCCGAGGCAAAGCGCTCTTCCGCCGCTTGAAAAGCCGGGGTATGGAAAAGGGTGGCGGAAAGGCCATAGGCTTCCTGGTGATGAAAGGCCACCTGGATGTTGGCCTCCACCGTGAGTTCCTTAAAGAGCCGGATGTTCTGGAAAGTTCGCACCAGCCCTCGATGGGTAATCTGATGGGGCTTGAGCCCCAGGAGGGAGTGCCCCTTCAAGCGGATGTCTCCCGCGGCGGGCCGGTAGATGCCCGAGATCAGGTTGAAGACCGTGGTTTTCCCCGCCCCGTTGGGGCCGATGAGGCCCGCCAACTCGCCCTCGTGAAGCGCCAGTGAAAAATCATCCACCGCCACCAGCCCGCCGAAGGCCAGCGTAATGTTTTCAACGTCCAGTACCGTTTCCCTGTCGTCTTGTTTCTTGATCATTCGAATCCCCTGCCGGGAGAGTGGCCCCTAGTTTATCCCAAGCGGGGCCGTGACCCTACCCCAGGGTGCGAAAAATCCGGTGCGAAGGCTGGACTTCGGGCCTACCGCTGGTACAATCCCGCCCCATGAAATCACTTATCTTCGACTTTGACGGCTTGATCCTGGATACCGAAACAGTAATTTTCCAGGTTTGGAACGAGATCTACGCCGATTACGGCCACCAGTTGGCCCTGTCGGACTGGGCCTTTTGTATCGGCACCTCGCACCACGCCTTTGACGTTTACGGCGACCTGGAAAAGAGGGCGGGCCGCCCCCTTCCCCGGGAGGAGATCAAAAAACGACACCAGGCCCGGAGCCGGGAGCTGTTAAGCACGATGAAACCCCGGGCGGGCGTCCAGGAATATTTGGAGGAAGCCCAGAAACGAGGCCTTTCCCTGGCGGTCGCTTCCAGTTCACACCGGGACTGGGTGGAAAACCATTTAGACCTGATTCAATTGAAGGGTTATTTCCAGGTGATCCGGACCGCGGACGACGTTAGCCAGGTGAAACCCGACCCGGAGCTTTATCTTTCCGCCTTGAAAGGGCTCGGCACCCAGGCCGGGGAGGCCATTGCCTTCGAGGATTCCCCCAACGGCATCCGGGCCGCCCAATCCGCGGGAATCTTTTGCATGGCCGTCCCCAACTCCGTCACGATCCGGTTGGACCTGTCCCATGCCGATGACCGGCTGGAATCCATGGCCGCCCTTCCCCTGGGAGAGCTATTAAACCGGGTCGAGAATTCCCGTGCCAGTGCTTGAAGCCCCTTAGCAGCTAGATTTTATCCAACACCTAAGAGCTAACGGCCAATGGCTGGTTTGCTTATCTTTCAGCGATGAGGATATTGGTCATGCCCCAGGGATTGCGTCGGTCCAGGGGTTTTAAAAGGGGCATGAGAAATGTCGGCGTCTTATTGGGCACGGTGAAACCGTGCGAGAAGGCCTCCACAACCCGAAGGTTGTTTTTCTCCAGCAACTTCCTCAAGTAATCCAAAGAGAATTTCAAGGCGTCCCGTTCCTCGGGGACCACCGCCGAAAAAAGCCACATGAGCGGGTTGTTTCGGTTGGGTTCCATGATGACCACGTATTGTCGGCTCACCCGGCGCATTTCGGAAAGCACCTTTCCCGGGTCCTCCACGTGGTGCAGGAGCGCATGGCAAAAGACCACATCAAAGGCCATGTCCTGGAAAGCCAGACGGTTGGCGTCCATCCCCGCCTTGAGGAACAGGGGATTGGCCTGGAGTAACCGGCTCGAGAAATCGACCCCCACGGTCCAACATAATTCGCTGAAGGGTTGGGAAAAAAATCCGTTACCGCAGCCCAAATCCAATAGTTTCTGGTTGGGTTGTAACCGAAGGGTGGCCTGGGTTTCCCGGATCTTGGACAAGGCATAATGGCGGACCACCGGGTGGCTGGGGGAACGCCTTTCCGCTAAGGCATTCCTTTCCCAATAATCCTTTTGGAACAATCCCGGACTCATTCCGCTTCGTTTTTTTGGAAATAAAATACGAAAGAGCACAATCCAAAGCCTAGCAAGGAAACCCCGATCCAAAGCCAGCTTAAAAATTCAGCGGAGTCCCCCACCAAAAGGGGCAATTTGACTGAATACAAGCCCAATATCCCGATAAAGGTGCTCAGGAGGGTGAGGGCCTCCGGGCTTAAAATGGAAACCGGATTAAAACAAGAAATAAAGTCCGAGAGGTACTTTTTTCTGTCAAACTGGCTGGGGGCTTTCGGGAGGCTCAGGGTGAGCCGATGAACTTGGTATCCGAAAAGGCTATAGGCGATGGTCAGGTAGATCACGATCATATATAACCACCGTTCGACTTCTATTCCCCTATTCAACATAATCGCGACTACGGGGAGCCCCAGGATGGGCAGGAAGAAGGATTGACAGAGGGCAAATACCGTTTCCAAACTTTGGACGCGCTTCAAGAGAACTGGTTCTTCGACGATATAACCCGATCCCAACACACCCCAAGGATAATAAAACCATGCCGCGCCCTCGCCCGGTTGCAGGTAGAGGGACCCTAAAAGCTCGAACAGGCGGTGGGGGTTGGGGAAGATTCCGGCGGGGGAGCTCATTTTCTCTAGGGAGGCGGGAGGCGTTACTCCCTCAGGAGTGGAGGTGGAAACAGGGGTGGCAGAGGCACTGGGGACCGGTTCTTGAGAGGTCGAAGCTAATTCCGGGGAGTCTGTTTTTGGGGGGATGGTATGGGCAGCTTTCCATTTAGAAAAAACCAGTCCGCAATATTCGCACTCCGACCTTGTTTCCGGTTGTTCAAAACCACAAGTCGGGCATTTCATCCGATGAATATCCTCATTTCCCCAGGGTCATGCAAAGTCCACCCGCTACCACCAACGCCCCTCCCCACCATCTTTCGGGGGGTATGGTTTCCTTGAAAACGAAAAAGCTTAAAACTTGGGAAATCACGAAAAACAAAGTGATATAGACCCCCAATAACCTTCCAAAATCCCATTTGGGGAGGTTGACGGTTAAACCATAGAGAAATAATACCGCTGCTCCAAGCAAAAACCCCATGATTCTTCCCGATTTAAGGCCCCACCGCACAAGGGCGTCCCCACCGCTTTCCAAGGCCGCCGCGAGGGTCAGAACGGCCATTATCTTGAAATCCATAGTTTTAATCCTTTCTTTCAACCTTGAGATTTAAGGGGATGCCCTGAGGGAAACCGCCGGGCCATAAAGGCCTTTGTCCTCCTGGACCCACCAAGCGCCGTTGGAGGCTTTTTCCTCAGCCGACGAAAAAAGATAATTGTAAAGCCTGGCCCTCACATACTTGGGAGGGTGGGAGGGGAAAGGATTGGTTCCCAAAAGCTGAAGAACCTTTTCATTCCCCCGCAGCAATGCCACCTCCAAGGAGGGAAACCAGGGAGTTTCCTGTATGTTCCCCAGGGCCGCGAACCACAACTGCCAATCCAACCGGGGCTGAAAGGGCGCCGACCAACGGGGAGGAATCTGCGGATCTCCCGGCTTGAACCGGTATCCATAGGCTTTCCACTCGAGGCCATCCTCGCTTCCCTCCAGGATGATTTCCGGTCTTTCGGTGGTCATCACGGCGAAAAGACCGTATCCGTTCACCGTCCCAAAGGGCGCCGCCGCATCATAAAGCCAAACGAAAGGGGTGGGCCAGTGGATTTGAGCCTTAAAGGAAAAAGAAACCTGCATGGAGCTTAGGATCAATACGATAACCAGGAAAGCTGTTTGAATCCATCGGGGCAAAGTTTTAAAGCTGTGCTGTGGGATATTGGCGGTTTTTTTAATGAAAAAGCCCCGAACGGGGCCGGGCCAGGCCGCGTCTTCGAGGAAGAAAAGCCCCAGGCTCGCCGAAACCCAATTGAAAAAACAATAATTGCCCGTCAAAGCGATCAAGATTTGGAGGGCCAGCCAAAACCCAAAAGCGTAGGGTTTGAACCGGCGGGGACCCCAGAGGGCGAAAGGCACCGCCAGTTCGGTGAAAAACACGAAAAGGCAGGAGATCTTTTGGAACGCCGGGGGAAGCTTGTCCATATACCAAGAGAGCGGGGTGGGAAGGGGCTGGGTGTGGTAATGGTAACAAAGGGCCGTCAACCCCCTCCAAGCGGCGTCCCCGCTGGAAAGTTTCACGACCCCGGCGCAAAAGATGAGGCGAAAGAGCAACCATTGAAATAATAAAAGCGGAAGGGTTGGAACATCGGCCCTGGCCGTAGCGCCGGGTTTCCAGGAAAGGGGGGAGGCCAGCAGGGATAGAACCGCCGCCTCCAGCAAAAGGTTGTCCCATTGGAAGCTCAGAAAATCCTGTCCCACCCGGATAAGCGAAAGATAAAGAATCCACAAAAGGAAAAGGCTGAGAGCAGGGGCGATATCCAATAAAAGCGCGAGGGATACCAGGGCTCCCACCCCACAGAGGCCGTGCAAAAAAGTATTACTCGAATTGAACCAACAGAGGGTTGGTAACGCAAGAAATGAAGTGTCTCCGAACTCCCTGTGGACCTCTTCCAGAAAACGGGAGGCCGGCGATAACCCCGCACTCCCAAAAAGCCCCTCCACTTGGGAGTTGAGGGAAAGGAAAGCCGCCAGGAAGGCCAAGGCCAGCGTCTTGATAAACAGCCAACGGGAAATTCGGAAGTTGGGTCGGTCGTCTGGGGACGCCAAACCGCATGAACCAGTCTTGGATAACCATCCCCGATGGGAGGCAACCCATCCATAGGCCTTCTCGGAAAGGAAGGCGAGGCCTGGGATCGACTGATAGGCCCAGGGAAGCCACCTGAAGACCGTCTGGAATGACAGGCCTTTACAGACCGCTTGGGCTCCGGAGGTGACAGTACCATCCGGTTCAATCAATTGGACGGAAGACCGAAACCGGTCGAGAGTTATTTCAGGATAAAGGGGGGCCACTTCTTGGTAGGGACGGTAATCGACCCTTTCCCGGGTTAAAAAGCGCCATCGACGGATCCAAAGTCGGCAAAACCCACATTCGCCGTCGTAAACCATGAGGGGTTTGGCAGGGTGCGAGGTGTAAGGATTGAGTCGCGCCTGGGATGAAAAAACCAAAGGGCCTTCTCCTAAAAATCTCGTACTATTCTATAGGTTTCGCAACGAACACCCTTCTACTTAAATACCACCCAGATTCCTTTATTCCCATTGGAAAGGGGAATATAATTTTCAGAAGATAATGAATCGTTCCTGGACGGCATCGCTCCTCTTCGCCTCCCCGTCCCCATTCCAAGGTGGAAAATACCATGAGTGACTTTGAAATGATGATTCGCTTGGGAAACGAGACTAACACCCGTTTCCTGATCTTTTTAATGGCGTTTGGTTTATTGGGAATCTGGCAATTTTGGAAAGGCTTCCGCCCCACCTTGATCCCCATAGCAACCCGATGGATGAATCACTTAGGCTTGGCTTTCATCAATATGCTGCTATTGCGCCTTTTATTCATGGGCACCTCCCTGTGGGCAGCCCAAATCGCGTTTACTTACCGGATCGGATTGTTCCACTGGGTAGATGTTCCTTATTTTTTCTCTCTGGTTTTCACTGTTATATTCATGGATTGGATGGTCTATTACCTACACCGGATGTACCACGCCATTCCCTTCTTTTGGGGAATCCACCGGGTCCATCACACGGACACGGAAGTGGAAGTTTCCACGGGGGTCCGGTTCCATCCCCTGGAAATACTTTTCACCGCCCTTTGGAAGGGGCTTTTTATCATCCTCTTGGGGGCTCCTCCCTCCTGCGCCGTGGTGTATGAGATCCTGTATATCGTCGCGATCCTTTTCAGCCATACCAACGTAAGGCTCCCTCAGGTACTCGAAGCCTGGGTTCGGCTGGTTTTTGTCACTCCGGACATGCACCGGATCCATCATTCCATCGAGCCAACGGAAACCAACTCCAATTTCGGTTTTATCTTGAGTTTCTGGGATCGGGCGCTCCTGACTTACCTGGCTGCACCGGCCAAGGGTCAGGAAAAATTAGTTTTAGGCCAGAAAGAGGATCGAGCTCCCCGGGATCAAGCCATTGTCTATTTGCTCAAACTTCCCTTTCAGGACGAGAAAGGGCGGGTGAACTGGTCCAACCTTTGGAAAGGTCAAAGTCAGGGGTGGACTAAGAAAGCCGGATCGGTATAACCCCTCGTTTGTAAAAAAGGCACCGAAAGAATGTAAGCCGCTCTTTGCTGATTTAGTTTTCCCGGTTTTTCTTTTTTGGATTTTATTTCTAACTTATCTTTACTTCGTGTCTTCGCGTCTTCGTGTTGGTTGTGGGTGTTGCCTTCTTTTTCCCCGGGAATCTCAAAATAAAACCAGGTTTCCCCCACGGTACCTGTCGGGGGCGTACGGATGATCCAACTTTGTGCGATGGCTTGGGTGGAGGGATAGGCGACTGGTGCGATTTGCAGAAAAGAAGCGTTCACGGCGTAGATTTTCCCCGCCTGGGGAGCTATCAAGTCGTCCCCAGTCCAGGGTTCCCAATTCAGCCCATAAACCTTGGGATCCACGGCTCCATAATAGGCCAGCCTGATTTTTCCCCATCCTCTCTTTTGACCTTCCGACGCCAGCCGTTTTAAATCCTGCCCCCAATCCAGATTGGAATCACCCAGAAGAAACATCTTGCGGTCGGCGGGCACCCAATCATTGAAATAACTCAGGGCCCGGGTCGATTGGGTTCCCACGCTCAGGACCTGCCAAGCCAGGAGCCCGTAGGCCGCCAGTTTCCAGGCACGGGCCTGGGGGTTGTTTTCAGGATCGGCCTGGGCCATCCAAGCCCAAGCCCGTGCGGCCACCAGAAACAGGAAGGGAAAAGCGGGGAGCAGGTAGCGTACCCCCAGGTTGGGGGTTCCCAGAAGGGCCAAAGTAAAGAGGAGGGGCGATACCCATAGCCACCCGGGAAGCCAAATTCTTTTTTGAAAGGCCAGGGGAATGGCCAGGACGAGAAGAAGGAGGAAGGGGATGGGTTCCTTCAAGAGGAAAGCGCAGGGCAGGTAAAACCAGTTGTTTTTGAGGCCGGCCGTCCCCCAAAAGAAAACCGGATGGGGCTGGCGGGCATAGGCCGCGTTTTCCCCCAATTTTTCGATGAAGGAGTTCCAGGGCCAGGGATGGTCCGGAAGACCGATGGTCCCCGGCAAGTAAAGGGCGGAAAGAACCAAGAAAAAGCCCAGGGCCCCCAGACCCCAGCGTCGTAAAACCACCCGGGCCAATTTCCAGGTGAGGGGTCGGGGTTTGAAGCGGTCATTTTCAGTGAGCCATTCCAGGACCATGAAAAGAGGCAAAAGGACCAAACCATAAAACTTGCAACCCACCGCGAGCCCCGTCAAGAGGCCCGCTCCCAGGGGAGCTTCCACGGAGGTTTTCATTTGGGCTCTTTGAAAGGCCCATACCGCCAGGAAGATGAAAAAAGCCGGGGCGATGTCCGTCTTGGCCAGGCCCGAAAGGGCCCCCAGGAGCGGATCGAAAGCCCAGAGGCTGAGACTCCCGATCAGCCAAAGGGGTTCTTTCCATGAGACCCCAAAAAGTACAAGGCCTATGCCCAAAGCCAGGAGGAGGCTGGTGAAACGGGCCCAAAAAATGATGGATTCCAAGCGGTTGAGGTTCCATTCAAAAAGGAAATGGTGGGCCCGATCCATCACATCGCCGGAAGGGGCAAGATGATTGAGATGCATGAATAACAAAGGCCAGGAGGTCAAGGCTCCCGCCAAGGGAGGATGGTTATGGGGAGTCCGGGCATCGCCTTGGGTGAGGTAGTAATAGCCGTTGGTGATGTCGGTGGGCTCATCCGCCGTGAGGGAATCCCCCAGCATCCGGGGCACTGCCTGGAGGCAAAAGACCGCCGCGAAGAGAATGAAAAGAACGGTGAGTTTGAGGTTTTGTCCCGGAAGTTTCATGGGGATAGTTTAACTTAAATAAAAGACGGCACCATCACCCCGCTGTTTCAAACCCGCCAATGGGCTAGGACAGCGCCTGGTAGGACTTATTGGGCCGTGGGCGTCTCTTCCGGCGTGGGGGTCGGCGTGACCTGGGTTTTAATCAGGAATTTTTCGAACTTTTTCTCCGAATCCGGGTCCTTGCAATCCGAACAATCGGAAATGACTGTTTGTTTCATTGTGTCGTAAAGCACCGAGTCCGAAACCTCGAAGAGGCTTTTGTTCTCTTCTTCCTTTTTCTTACCGCAGGCCGTGGTGACCTTCAAGAAGGCCAGGTGAGGTCGAACCCACCGGACCACGCTGATTTTGGCGGTCTCATAAGACCACCCATGAAACTGAATTCGGTCATAAAGTTTTGACTCCAGCGCCTCCGTCACGTCCAGGGTTTTTCCCAGCTTGATATCAACGAAAAAGGTGCGCCAGGAGCCTTCCAGGATTTCCAGGTTGATGAATATCTTCTGGCTGTCGGGGGACCAGTTGAACTGGCTGGGATCCCAGTGGGCCGTGAAGGTGCCCCGGTCGGTTTCCTGGATGAGGGGAGGATTGCCTTCCCGAATCTCGAAATGCCGCAGGGACTTGGAGTCCACCAGGGTGATGGGATAACGAAAAAAGATTTTGTCCCCCACCCGGCGGTCAATCACCTGTTCCACCACAACCCGATACTTGCCGTCGGGGGACGTGGAAAGGTAAACCTGTTGGCCGGCCCGGGCCAGGGCCGGAAGCATCATCGCCCCCGTCAACATAAGCGTCCAAAGGGAGGTGCAGGGCCTGTCGCATGAAATTTTCTCCTTAACATCATTCGTTATTGGTCAAACTTAAACCGATAGGGGATCCGGAGGCGGACCGCGACCGGCTCGTCTCCCGCGTAAGCGGGGGCGAAAAGCGATTGCTGGGCGGCCGCCAGGGCGGCCTCGTCACAGCCATAACCCAAACCCTGGATCAATTGCACCATTTTAACCGCACCTGTGGCGTCGATGTCCACTTGTAAAATCACCACACCCTCGATATTGGCCCTTTTCGCCGCCTCGGGGTAAACCGCCTTCACCTGGGTGATAAATCGGGGCAGACGGCTGACTTCCGGCAATGGAGCGATAGGGGCCAGCGCCGTTTCCCGGAAAATCGGCAGGGCCCGGGGAAAGGGATGGCGGTGGAAACTGGTTTTTTCTCCGTTATTTTGACCGGGATCGTCCGGTGCTTAAAAAAAGGTTTCTGCCAAACCTCGTCTTCCGGGACAGGCGGGGCAAGCGCAATGGGCGAGTTGGCGCCGGAAAGGTCCAGTATTGAGAGGTTCAAGTCGAACATCCGGTTTCTGGCCAAAAAAAGCAGGACCGCGATAAAGATCAGATGAGAAAAAAGCGGAAAGGCCCCAGGGGCCCAGAGGAACCGAAAGGAAAAGCCTGGGCTTCAAGGAAGCGCCACCCCCAGGGCAATCTGGGTCACCCCCGCCTGGCGGGCCAGATCCAAGAGCTCCACGACCTTGCCATGGGTAACCTGGGCGTCGGCGGAAAGCACCAGCCGCAGGTTGGGGTTGAGCGCGGCGGCTTCCCGCAGGTCCTGGGACAGGGCCGGTTTCTCAATTCTTTTGTTCTGGTAGAAGATCTCGCCCTTTGCGGTTAAAACCAAGGCTTGGCTGGCCGGGAGGGTGGGGTTGGCCGTCAGGGCCTTAGGCACCTTCACCGGCACGGAGGGCGTCGAGATGAAACTGGCCGTCAGCATGAAGATGATTAAAAGCACCAGCATAATATCGACCAGGGGCACGACGTTGATCTGGGTGATGGCCTCGTCCGGATCGGTGCTGAGGTGGGACATGGACTAGGCCTTTTTCTTCGTGGAATAGGCGAGGAGAAGCCGGGAAAACCGGTCGGCGGAAGCCATGGATTTCTTGATTCGGCTTTGAAAATAATTGTAAGCAGCCACGGCGGGGATGGCGATCAGGAGCCCTACGGCCGTAGCCACCAGCGCCTCGGAAACACCCCGCATGACGACGGTGGGCCCCGATGTCCCGGCGATCGCCAGGTCATTGAAGGCCTTGATGATTCCTAAAACCGTCCCAAAGAGCCCGATGAAAGGCGCGTTATTGCCCAAAGTCCCCAGGACCAGCAGGCTTTTTTCCATCAAAATACGCTCCTGGATCCTTTGGCTTTCCATAACCTGTTCCAGGGCTCCCTGGTCCAGGGCCAAGTTGGCCAGTCCGGCCCTTAGAACGGCCCCTTCAGCGGAAGGGGAATCGGTGGCCAGCCGTTCGACTTCGCTAAAATCACCCTTCGCCAGGAGAGCCGGGACTTTAGATTCCAATTCCGCGGTGCCCCGTTCCCGAACTTTGAATTCACGAAATTTTTGAATGATGACCGCGATCGACCAAAGCGAAAGGGCCAGGAGGATGAAAAGGACCCACTCGCCCCCCAAAAGGGCGAAGGCCTTGATGGCTTGGAGCATGGAGATTCCTCAGGATCGGGAGATATGCAAGCCGCAAATATTAACATAGCTGAAAGCTCAATATCAAAGACGTACTTGTTCATCCAATGCGGTTGATAGCACACGTCACAAAAAGAAAAACCCGCCTTAAAAAAGGCGGGCTTGTAAAGCTACCCGTTTTTTAATCCGGCTATTGAACCCTCATTTAAACACATCCACGAAATCATTGTCGGGATTACCATCCCCGATGTAGACATAACCGTTGTAAAACGCGAGGCAAGTTGGTTGAAAAGGTCCATATTCATGGACGCTCGCATTGGGGTCTGTAATCTCGGTTAATAGCAACCCTGTCAAATTATAAACCTCAACGACATTGTTGGAGGCATCCGCCACATAGACATAACCTTTGGTCAGGTCGACCGCGAGACCGTGCGCCGCACAACCCGGTATGGCTGGCCAAGAGGCGAGGACCGAGGTACCGCCTGGGGCATATTCTTGGATGACGGAAGTGGAATATCCTGGGTCTCCCACCCAAACATTATTATTCGTATCACAGGTAATCGCCCAAGGTTGCTTGAAGGGGACTGAGACAAAAGTTCCGTTAGGATAGGTAAAGGTCACCCCGTTATTCGCAGGCTCGGTTCCATTCCAACGGTGCATTCCGGAAGTAGTTGAAAATTGTTCAACCCATTTGTTGCCAGTATCCGTGATGTAAGCGTATCCATTATTATCTGTCGTCAAGGCTTTGGGATTATTGAAAGCGGTAAAACCCCAAGAATACCCAGAAACATTCCATGGCTCATAAATAAATCCCAAATCATATCCACGATATTGAAATCCCGTATTGGGGTCTGTATTTAAACTATTATTCCAACCAAGGGTACTGGCGGTGCCATAATATAAAATTGCGCCACCGCCCGGCTGGACATCCAAAATCGAGGCCCACCCTCCGAAACCTCCGGGATTAACAAAGCCTTGCGGGGCGTTTAGAAGAATTGATACGGGAACCCAGGGTGGGGTGGACTCCGGTGTGGGCCAACCTTGTAATACGGCATTGCCCGCACTCCCCACATTCGGGGGTATTAAGCTTCCATTACCCGCATTAATTGTAAATTCCTCTATGGCAGCGACTGATCCCTGTGAATTGCTCTCAGCTTCCGATAAAGTTAGAACACCACCGTTCTGAGACATGCCAGTCGGGGCGCCAATGGTCCCCATATTAGACTGAAAAACCGGCGCAGCAATAAACGTATTAGTTGCGGTCGGGGTTCCTGTCTGAGTGGGTGTGCCGGTGGGAGTATAAGTAACTGCGGGCGTTAGGGTGATGGTTGGTGTGATCGTGAATGTCGCAGTCGGTGACCCGACGGTTGGGGACGCTGTCGGGCTTGTGGTCGGTGTTAATGTGTTAGCCGGCGCGGGAAGAGACGGTTTGGTAGGGTTGTTGTTATTATCACTGCAGGCCCAGGGTAGGAACAAACTAACTAAAATCATGACGATAAAAATTGATTTTTTCATTTTCGCCTCGGCCTTCTTTTATCGATAAACTGTTATGCTTATTGTACCTAACTTTTTTATTTTTGGAGTGAAACAAGAGAAATTTCGCTCGAATTTAGATCTTCTAAAAAAACCTAGAAAATATCCTGATTTTGGGCTAAATGTTCAAATTAAGGTTTATTCAATAATTTAAGTTATGCTTAGAAGTGAAAAAGAACGATTTATACTATAGGGGGTTATTGCAATCCGAAAGTAGTTCCCACATAGAAGGTTAATCCGTCCCCTTCCAAGGACCCCGGGTTAGAGTTGTTTCCATCCGGGGTATAAATCCCTGATATCTTAAATGCTCCATTGATTTGATTGAACCCGCCCCAGCGCTGGAAAAGTCCGCCCATGATCGCAAAGCCGTTATCTAAATAAATTTCCAGCCCTGCCCCAAGATCAAATCCTATTCCACTAAAAGTCTCGTCGTCCTGGCCATACCCTACTGGTGACGTCAAACTTGACACAACGTAGGAAGCCTGGCGAACCCAAAGCCAAGGAAAGGATACACCCATATTAATAAAGGGTTGGGTCGGTAAGGTTGTGAAAAAATAACGCTTAATGTTGATATCGATGGATTGGAGGCTGGCGGGGGTTGTGATGGCAGACGTTCCACTACCGAAATAGGTGGCCGTATGGTCCGTCCTCCAAAAGCTCGCTTCCAACGCCCAAGGACCTTCCCGGTGTCCCAGGAGAACCCCAAAACCCTCATTTCGAGTGATAGCCGGAACATAATTAAGTTCATATTCTTGTAAACCGCCAACCGATACAGGTCCGTAGTAGGTACCATTGGTGCCGTTGAAATCTCCCCATTGGTCGAGGGTCGAGGAGATGCCCATGACGCCAATATAGGACCGGCTCTTAATGAAGTCTGCGTTGAATTCTTCGTCTTGGGCGAATGCCCGGTGGGCCAAACACAAGGAAAAAATCAAGGTGAATGTCGTTAAAAGGAGTTTGTTTTGATTCATCCGCTTGCTGTCCCTCCCATGTATCAAAGCTGGTGCCAGCCTGAATGTTTCCAAGCTTGCTAGGAATTATTGTAACCTAAGCTTTAAGGGAAAGAACAGAAAAACTTAGGAAAATACGGTTTTAAGGTGGGTTTTTAGAATTAACCTAAGGGTTAAAAACCAAAAGGGAGCCCGTTCCATAAGGGCCTCCGGTTCCATTGGAATAATCCGAAACGATAAGTTGGCTGCCCGTAACGGCTATCCCATCAGGACTGGAGAAGGCCTCAGCCCCTGTTCCAGCGCCCAAAATGGATAAAAGGACCCCGCTGGAGTTGAATTCCTGGATCACACTATTGCCCGCATCACAGGCGTAAATGTTATTTATGTTATTTGAGCTATCCACCGCCAGACCAAAAACGTCAGAATATCCATTGATGGCCGTACTAGCAAAGTTTGACCAACTTTGGGTTTGGCCATTCAACTTTTGAATGAGAGCGTTACCGGAATCCGCCACGTAAAGGTTGTTTGAGGAATCTATGGCGAGTCCACTGGGTATATTAAAGGGTTGGGCACCAGTCCAGGAAGCGGCCAAGGAAAAGGAGGAACCTGAGTAAAGGTAGGCGTCCACTTGGTTATTTAGAGCGTCCGAGACAAATATGGTCACACCACTGTTATCCACCATGACACCTTCGGGACCAGAAGGATTTGTACCTATTCCGGCGATGGTCACGAATCCAGCAGTCACCCAACTCGACGTAAAGGCATAAAGAACCCCGGGGCTTCCCCCATCCAATACATAAATTATCGTCGTACCTGCAACTGCAACCCCATAAGGTTGAATAAAATTATTCAGACCATATCCTGTAATCGTTGTAACCGGTACTCCAGTTGAACTATTTAATACCAACACTTGAGCAGGCGAATCCCCATCCCCTTCCGGTACATAGATTAGATTATTGCCATAAGCCACACCATTTGGGTACTCGAGTCCCGAGGGTGTCCATTGGGCGGTCACAGTAGGTATCGGTGTCGCGTTCACAGCTGGGGTGCTGGTCGGCTGTGTCGTCCAAGTACTGGTTGGTACCGTCGGACTATAAGTGACTGTTGGACTGTATGTGTCAGTTGAGGTATAGGTCTCAGTGGGACTATACGTCTCGGTAGGGGAATTCGTTCCAGTTGGGCTAATAGTTATAGTTGGTGTATTGGTCACGGTGGGGCTAATGGAGGGGGTGGAGGTAAACCCATTCAAGTTCGTGGAAGTAGTCGTGGGAGTAAAGACGTGGGTCAAGGTGAAGAACATGGTGGGGGTCAAGCTTTGGGTTGCGGTTGAGGTTAGAGTGGGAGTCAGGATTTGGGTCGCGGTGTAGGTCGAGGTGAAACCACCCCAATTGGTTGGCGTCGGGGTAAATGTGAAGGTGGGCGTTGCGGCGGGAGTGGGACTGCTTGGCGAGTTTCCACAGGCCCAAGGGAAAGCCAATAATCCCATCACAGAAAATAAAAATAGCCATTTTTTCATTTCAATGCCTCGTGCGCTGGTCATGGCGCGAAGTTATAAACGGCGTTGTTGGCCGAGTCGGCCACGTAAATTTCCCCGTTAGAATCCACAGCCACGGCCACGGGGTTGGATAGGGTGTTGTTGTTATTGAACGTAATTGCGGGAGAATTCGCGCCAGGCGAAAAGACTTCGATAGACTTGTTCCCGGCATCGGCTACGTACAAATTACCCTGGTTATCGACCGCCAAGCCAGTGGGTAAAAGGAATCCAGTAATAGAACCTGTCACCGATCCGGAAGCCGTGTTGTAAAGGGCCACCGAATCATAGGTGTTTGGAATATTTAAAGTGGTTTGTTCCGACACGAATAAAGTCGTCTGGCTTCCCCACAAAGCCAAACCCGTACCAGTAACACCTTGCGAAAGCGTAACAGCTCCGGTTCCGCCAAATGAAGTGATTGGCGTATCACTATTTGCCGACAATTCCACGATACGCAAATTGCCTGTATCACTCACATATAGATTTCCTGACCCATCAAGAGCTAAACCCTGTGGATTGTTGAAACCCGTATAAGTGGTTAAGTAATTACCATTGGTATCGAACACCCCGATTCCCGTGGGTCCCGCAACAAATAAAGTAGCGCTTCCAGAAGAGGTAACCGTCACCGCAAGTGCCAGGGGGGTATTAAAGTTAATGGTCCCCTTCCCCCTACCTCCCGCTCCCCAGCTTGTCACCAGGCTTCCCGTATTCGTGAATTTCTCCACGCGGTTGTTTCCCTTATCCGCCACATAAAGATAGATGGAGGGTGAATTCTGAACGGCCAATGCGGAAGGTTGATTGAAGGTAACGCCACCAAAAGCAGTGTTCCAGCTAACCGTCACGTAGGGGTTGGGCGTGTTCGTAATGGTCGGGGTACCCGTGCTGGTGGTGGTCGGGGTAAAGGAGGGGGTGGGCGTAAAGGTTAGAGTGGGATTGCCCTGCTGGACGGTCTGCAAGGGGGCTTGGAAACTGGGGCCGGTAGGGTTTGCGGAACAAGCCAGTCCTATCAACACGGCTGTAGCGCCCAAACCCAGCATTAAGAGGAGAATCAGGCTGTATTTCATAGAAGAGTTTTTCTTTTTCATGTGGGTTTACTCGAATCCGACGGACGTGCCCAGCGAAAACAACAACCCGCTTCCGTCTTGGCTGGTAGCGCCTGGGCTTTGATTCACAACGTTGTATTGTTGGGTAACACCGCTGAACTGGGAAAAACTGGCGAAGCGCTGAATGACCGTGAATTGAAGAGCGAAATGGGGGTCGAGATAATAATCCAATCCCAAGCCGAAATCGAAAGCCAATCCCGCCAAGGTCACTGAGTTGACATCCCCATAAGCGTCCATGTCCGCGTTGGCTATATTGATCCAAGGAAAACCCACCCCGAAGTTCACGAAGGGCTGGATGTTCTGCTCGGTGAAAAAATACCTTTTAAAATCCACATTTATGGATTGGTAGGTGGCACTACCCTCATATTGTGAAATGCCAGTGGAAGGCGGGGGGTTCTGGGGAAGTTCAGCGTCGCAGGCCCGAAAAGGGCCGTGTGGTTGGAGGCCCAATAGCTCAACTCCACGGCGTAAGCGTCCTCCCGGTGACCGAGTAGAAATCCATACCCGAAATTTTGCTGCAAAGAAGGGAGGAGATAAACCTCGTAGGCCGGGAAATCGGCCCGGCCGTAATTCTCGCCCGAAAATAAGCCGCTATTGCTAACACTCACCGAGGTTCCTATAACCCCGACATAGGTTCGGGTGTGGATATAGTCATTCGGATTATCAGCCAACAAGGCTCCAGCGCAAAGGCTGAACCCCCAAACGCCCAGGAGGGTTGTCCAATTAAATTTCATGCCGGTAAAAATCCTTCGATTTCTAATGAAGTCTTCCGCTCCTTTTAAAAGGAGGAACACAGCTCAGGAATAAGGGCGACATTTTAGCCGATTTCCAAAAAAAGCCAGATAAAAAGATGCCCCATTTGGACGAATCACCTTCTGGAAGGGTGTCAACCATTCTTCTTTAGTCCAAGGGAAAGCCAAAAACCAAGCGATCCCAGCCCTAAACTCAATAGAACAAAGGGCCATAGGGGGAAGACCCGGTCCCCCAGGGACCATCTCATATACAAGTAGGGAACCCAAACGGCCAAGGCCAGGAAATAGTAACGGGAGGGAGCGGGCCGGGGGGCCTCCAGAGAAAGGGCCGAATTAAGGGAGGGTTCATGGGCAGGAACCTCTTTCAACTGGGTCGAATCTAAGGTTGAAATCGAGGCCTGGTTTTTGATCAGGCGGTTAATTTGGTGGATCGCACTGACATTTTCCGAGACCGTTTGATAGGAGACCCAGAAGGATCGGACGTTCAAGCCCCAAGCCAAAACCATCAAACTCCCGTGGATCCAGGGCGGTAGAATCCCCGCCGCGGCCCCGCCGCCCGCCGCCAGGGCCGCCACCATCACCGCAATGGAAAGCATCAACCCCGGATAAACGCGATTTTTGTAATCCTTGGTTTTATCCACCCAATCCCCGGGGAGGCCCGCTTCTTTCACCTTTTTCTTGATAGTTTTTCCGCTCCCGATGAAAAAACCAAAAACCAGGCATTGGAGCAGCACGATCAACAGGCCGAGAAGCAAGCCCCAAAGGGCGTGAAGGGGAACCGGGAGAAACCGGCTAAAACCCACGGCCAGGGTGAGGGCAAATAACAACAAGAAGGAGGAACTGACCCCGAGGAAGACGGTAGGCAAGAACGGACCTTATAAATGGGATGGGGAAAGTCTAATGCAACCCCCGTAATAAAGGAAGACAACAGGGTATGAATTAGTCGGAAGACCCCGACGGACGCTAGGGGGCCGGGTTATTCCTTCAACCATTCCACACGGCCATCCTCGAGGTGGTAAACGCAGCCGACGATCTTTAATAAATCGCCCTGTTCCAATTGCCAAAGGGTGGGGCTCTGCTCGCGGATGGTACGCATGGTGTTGATGACGTTGGTGCGTACGGTGGCGTCCAAACGTTCGGCCTCACTCAGGCTCTTTGCCGTGACCGCTTCCACCGCCGGTTGAAGGCGGCCATTCAAGTCCTCTAAGTTCAGTGAACGCCATAAGACCTCACTCGCCTTGGGGTTGTCATGCTCCTTGATGGCCTGTTGGCAGGCGGTGCAATCGGTATGACCTAAAATCACCAGGACGGGACAATGCAGGCGCATAGCGCCGTACTCGAGACTGCCCAGGATGACCTTGTCCACGATGTTGCCCCAAGCCCGGCTGACGTAAAGCTCTCCGGGCTTCATGTGGAAGACGGCCTCGGGCGGCACACGGGAATCAGCACAGCTTACCACCATGACCTTGGGAAGGCCGCTTTTTCGTACCAAGTGGGCCATGTGGTATTCATTGCCGTCTTTGAGGGCCTTCATGACCTCCTGCTGGGCCTTTTGCACATCCGCGGGAGCCAATTCGCCCGTTCGCTCCCGGGCTCCCAAGGGAATCGTCGACAGCAGGAATATCAATGACCCGCAAGCCCAAAGCGACCTCTTCATACCCGGCCTCCTGCCTATTTGTATTGGCTGAACCCCGAAAGGATTATATTCCCAACCCGGCGCCCAAGGACCCAAAACTTACGGGAAAAGTCTTGGTCGGTCCCTGTAACCCCCAAAATAGAAATTTCATTCCATCCGTGGCCTGTTTACAATAACCCTTCATTTTCAACGGGGGAAACCATGCTTGATCCGAGATACGTCCGAGAACACGAAGCCGAGGTCCGAAAAGCCTTGGAAGACTGCCGTTCCAAGGTGGATCTATCCCTTTATTTGGATCTCGACCGCCGCCGCCGCGACCTAATGGTATCGGTCGACAAGCGGAAGGCCCGGCTGAACCAGGCATCCGAGGAAATGGCCAAGATGAAAAAAGAAGGCAAGGATATCGCCCCTTTCCAATCCAAGCTCAAGGAACTCTCCGACGAAATCAAACAAATGGATGGGGAAATCGCCTCGGTGGAAAAGGATTTTCACGAGGTTGAGCTCCAAGTCTGCAACTTGCCCCACTCTTCCGTTCCCGTGGGGGGAGAAGAAGCGAACCAGGAGGTCCGCCGGGTCGGGGAACCCCGAAAATTCAACTTCAAGCCCAAGAGCCATGACGAACTCGGCACGGCCCTCGGCATACTGGATTTTGAGAGGGCCGCCAAGATCTCCGGCACCAGGTTCTTCACCCTTTCCGGCTGGGGCGCCCGGCTGGAACGCGCCCTGATGAATTTTATGCTGGAACTTCACGCTCCCAAGGGTTACCAGGAAATGGTGGTACCCCATCTCGTGAATTACCAATCCATGGAGATGTCCGGCCAATTCCCCAAATTCATCGAGCAGGCCTTTACGATTGAGAAGGATTCCTTCCACTTAATTCCCACGGCGGAAGTTTCCCTTGCCAACCTTCACCGGGGCGAAACTTTCCCCGCCGGAACCCTGCCCAGGAAATACATGGCCTATACCCCCTGCTACCGCCGTGAAGCGGGAAGCTACGGTAAGGATACCAAGGGCCTGATCCGGCTCCACCAGTTCAATAAGGTGGAGCTTTTCCAGTTCACCGAGCCCGACAAGAGCATGGAGGCCCTGGAACAACTCACTTCCGACGCCGAGGACGTGCTGAAGGCCCTAGGGCTGCCCTACCGCGTCGTGACCCTGGCCACGGGGGACAAAAGCTTCTGCTCGACCAAGACCTACGACCTGGAAGTTTGGCTGCCCAGCCAAAATACTTACCGGGAAATTTCCAGCTGCTCCAACTGTACCGATTTCCAGGCACGACGGGGCGGTATCAAGTTCAAGAAGGAAGGCGGGGGCAAACCCGAGTTGGTTCACACACTGAACGGTTCGGGACTGGCAGTTGGCAGGACTTGGCTCGCCATCCTGGAAAATTACCAGCAGGCTGACGGCACGATTGCGATCCCAGAAAAGCTTCAACCCTACCTGGGTGGCTTGACGGCTATTTCAAAGGGTAAGCCCTGAGCGAATAATCGGGTTGTTTGGGTCGAAATAACCTTCTTGCGAGCAAAAACGCTCTTCAAGACCTCTTCCTTTTAGGTCCTTTTTCAATCCTGCCGTGATAAACCCCCTTTTTCATCTGGGGGTTCTGATACAATAACCCCGTTTTTTATGCCAACGGAGGAAGCGCCTCATGCCGGAAAAGAACATGAAAGCCGTGAATGCCATCCAACCCAGGATGTCCAGCGCCGGAAAGCTGACCTTAGGGGTAGGGGTGGCTGTTCTGGTAGCGGGATATATGTTCCTGGCCACGGGGTCCATGACTTTGGCCCCCGTCTTGATTATTGGAGGTTTGGTGACCATCGGGATCGGTATTTATAATCTTTAGTAAGATAAGGCCCCATGTTTCCCCAGCCGCCTCAGTTGGTTCCAAGCGAGATTTGCCTGGAGTGTCCCGTTTGTTGCAGGTTCCCTGAGAAAAAAGCCGCTTTGTCGCCCTTTTTTTTCCCGACCGAGCGCCAATCAGTGGATGTCTTGCCTGTGACAGGCACTTTCCGGGAGAAGGCAAAGGGCCTTCCCTCCAAAGCCGAGGTGGTGCCCTGCGACCACGGCTTTGCCTGTTCTTTTTTCAATCCCGGGGATCATACGTGCCAGGTTTACCCGGCACGGCCACTGGATTGCTCGATGTACCCGGCGGTGGTGATGGAAAGCAGGGATCGCCGTACTGTTTTGTTGGGCGCGGACACCAAATGTCCGGCCCTCTCGCGGAGCGAAGTGTCCGCGAGGTTGGAAAATTATTTGAATTGGATACAGCGATACTTGGAAAGCGCCGAAATCTCCTCCTTGATTCTAAAGCATCCTCAGTTCATCAGTGTTTACCAGGAAGAGGTAGTGGAGGTGCGCGAGTTGTCGCTGGGAAAGGCTTAATTTATGGTCGCCACACTTAGGGCGCTGCAGCCCCCCCGGGCTATGCGCTGGGTGACAAGATGGAGATGGATTTCGGGGTCAGCATTTTTTCTATGTCTCTTGTCGATCGTGTTTCTGGGGTGGATTGGAAAGATTCTGCTGGGGATTCCCCTCCTCGTGGGTGGAATTTATGGTTTCATGGTGGCCCAGCACCGCAACCGGATCGTAGGCGAAGGGAGCGAAGGGGAGGCCATGACGGCCAAGGTCCTCGACGGCCTTCCAATCGATGCCAAGGTGTTCCACTCCGTGCAGTTCCAGTCGGGGGACAAGGCCCGGGAACTGGATCATGTGCTGATCACGAACAACGCCATTTTCGTGATCGAGACTAAATACCTGAGGGGCCGTATCGCGGGCGAGGTTTTGGACCGCGAGTGGACCCTCCATAAAAGGGCCCGTAAGACCCGGTCCCGCTACAAGCGTGGGTTTTACAACCCGCTGAAACAGGTGGCCACTCAGATCTACCACTTGCGAAGCCACTTGGAAGCCAACCTATCGCCCCGTTGGGCGCAGGAATGCTCGCAGATTTGGATCCAGGGCGTGGTGGTTTTCGCCCATCCCCAGGGGGACGCCTCGGCGGTCGTCAGCCATGATCATGGGGTGGTGGAACTGCCCAACTTACCGCAGTACCTGACCAACTACCGCGCTCCCTCCCGGGCCCACCGGTTGAGTTACGGCCTGCGCCGTGAAATTGCCCGGATCTTGACGGGCCAGTAAATTCTCAGCCCCGGAGAAATCCGGGGCTTTTTTTACATCTTGGGATGGCGTGACAATCAAATCCCTACCCTACTCCGATTTCTTTGACCGGATCGAGCCTCTCGACTCAGCGCTGGATCTTGCCCAAAACGCCTTCGGTTCCTCCCAGGGCTTGAGCCTTTCCCTGTCTTCTTTATTAATGTGGCAGGACGAGTTTACTTATGCATGGGCCGTCAAAAATGACACCCAATTCCTATGGGCCTATTACGACAAGTATGTATACGCCCCAGTTCCCCCCCATCCCCTGAACAATGAAACCTTGGTTTGGGCCTTCCATTACATGACTCAAGTCAACGGGCCCGGACGTGGTATTTCCCGTATTGAGGGCTTGACCGAATCCAACCTGAAATCCCTTTCTTCCCACCCCTTCCCCGTCCGCCGAACCTTGACAGAATACCTCTATGACCGCTCCCAAATGGCGGCTCTTCACGGCAACGCTTTCCGCTCCCAAAGGGCTTTGGTGAACCGCTGGTTAAGAGCGGGTTCGGTCCTTTACCGGCCCTACCGTTCCTCCGATCTAAAAGCCTGTGGGGATTTGTATGAACTTTGGAAATCCCAGCGCTTGCCTGCCCTTCAGGGTCAAATGGGGGAAAGAATGATTCGGTCCGCTCAAAAGGCCCACCTCCGGACGTTGCTCCAGGGGGAAGCCTGGGGGTTGTCCCCCTGGGTCGTTTTCTCAGGCGGCCGAATGGCGGCCTATACTGTCGCAGGCCCCCTTCAAAGGGATACCTTGGGCGTCTTCCTTGAAGTAACGGACCTCTCCTTGAAGGGCCTTTCGGCTTATGTTTTTTCGACCCTCTGCCGCCAATGGGAAGGATTCACGTTCGTGAACACGGGGGACGCCGAGGGTTTGCCCCATCTGGCCGAGTCCAAGGAGCATTGGCATCCCCTCAAGAAACTTGCCTTGTATGCGCTCGACCCACTATAACTAGGGAAGAGCGGATGATTCGTTGAACCAATCCGGTCATCACCCAAGGGGCGGACATGCAAAAAAAACTGAAGGTGAAATTCAAGAAACAATCCATCCAACGATTGAAAAAACGCAACCCGACCCATTCCCGAAAAGGCCCGGAGACCTCACCCCCGCCTTCCCACCGGGTCCGGGTGGACTGGCACCAGTATTTCATGAACATCGCCACCGAGGTCGCGAGCCGGTCGACTTGCGACCGCAAACACGTGGGGGCGGTCATCGTTCGGGATAAGACCATCCTTTCCACCGGCTACAACGGAAGCGTCCGGGGGTTGTCCCACTGTGATGATGTTGGCCATATGATGGAGGACAACCACTGCGTGGCCACGATCCACGCGGAGTCTAACGCCATCATCCAGGCAGCCCGTAACGGGGTGAGGGTGGATGGGGCGGATATCTACGTAACCGCCTCGCCCTGTTGGAACTGTTTCAAGATGGTGGCCAACGCCGGGATCAAATCCATCTATTACGGGGAGTTTTACCGGGACGACCGGATCTTTGACGCAGCTAAAAAATTGCGCCTGATGGTGGTCCAAATTAAGCCCCTGTCCGACTAGGAGTGGAGCCCTCCATTCCCTTTATATGTTATGCGGTTGTTCCCAACAAAAATTCGGATACAATAAGCGGCCCTGGCGGCTTATTTAAAAAAGGATACAATTGGGGACGAACGGAGGGTTAGTCCTAATTGGTAAGGCAGTGGACTTGAAATTTTTCCAGGCCTTTCCCGACATTTCCTAAAAAAATTTCGTTGCTCCCAGCACATTTTAAAAGCCTTTGCCCGTAATGGTTTTACGGGCAGAGGCTTTTTTGTTGGTGACGGCTGAGTTCTCCAAGTGACGGTCAAGAACCCAAAATGATGGTCGTGAATGACACCGTTATGACACTCTAAAGGCTTCGGCAAATTTGCCTTGTGCACAAGAGCAGTGGAGAAAAAGTCCATTGGGTTTTTAATGGCTTATTTTAAGGGGTGGCAGATGACTCTTGTGGTTTGAGGTAGTCCTTCAGACCACAATTGAAATTCCCTCCTTGTCATAACGGTGTCATTGGAAGTGGTTGATGCGGTCAGTGGACTATTTGTGATGTGCTTTCCCATAGCTCAACTTTTATTCAGTTTAAAAACTTTCCCAAAATGTCGATTTTCCTAATCAAGAAAATGACCCAAAATAGGAAATTGGTTTAGAAATATTCTATTTTGTGTATATTAACTACACATTTTAGAATATGAATAAACCAAAGCCTTCTAAAAGTTTAATTTAGTGCTAATATGTGTAGTATGACTACACAAAATAAAAGCAAAATAAACCTAATTCTCACAGAATGGCCCCCACACGGTGGCATGGTCACTCAAAAGTGGCTGACCCAAAAGGGCGTTAGTCGATTTTTAGCCCGGGAATATGTAAAAGGCGGTTGGCTGAAGTCCGCCGGAGGAGGTGCCTTTTACAAGACTGAAGGGGGAGTTGAGCCCCTTTGGCCGGGTGGGCTTTCCACCCTACAACAACAGCTTAAGCTCCCTATCCATGCCGGGGGTGAAACCGCCTTGCGTGTGGCATGGCTACGGCCACACCGCCCAAATGAACTCCATACTCCCGTATATCTTTTTGGCCCCCAAGGAGTAAAACCGCCTTCTTGGTTTCTCAAATTCAATTGGGCCAATAAGATCCAATACCAAACAACCGATTTCTTACCCTATAAAAAAGAATTCGGTTTTACCGAGGACGAATCGCCGGCATAACCCTATCCTCCCCCGAAAGGGCCATGTTCGAAACCCTATTGTTAATGCCCCAAGTCACACAACTTTTGAAGGCGCGGCCCACTTAATGGAAGGACTTTCCACCTTAAGACCGGACTTGGTAACGACTCTTTTAAAAGCCTGCCAATCCGTTAAAGGTGAAGCGTTGTTTCCTTTACTTGGCCGAGCAAGCGAATCACGCATGGTTCCAACGGCTCAATTTTTCAAAAGTGATTTAGGGAAAGGGAAAAGGGTTGTGGTTCCAGGCGGCAAGTTCGAT
Source organism: candidate division FCPU426 bacterium (assembly GCA_963849485.1). Taxonomy (GTDB): domain Bacteria; phylum Oederibacteriota; class Muellerivitia; order Muellerivitales; family Muellerivitaceae; genus CAVTWJ01. The sequence goes on from CAWKIF010000114.1 coordinate 59,156, forward strand.
TCTAAATACCAAATCACCGTTCCCGCAAGATCATCCTTGGGAGCCCCATGAAAGACACCGGTTACTTCAAACAAGCAAACTTCTATTGCAGGTGCTTCCTCTCATCGAAAAGTCCGGCAATTTTGCCCTCAAAGGCGGAACGGCCATCAATCTTTTCCTCCGGGATATGCCAAGGCTTTCTGTCGATATTGACCTTACTTACCTTCCTGTCAATCCCGTGAAGAAGCCTTAACCGATATATCAAGGTCACTTAAGGACATAGCCGCCCAGGTCAGGCGAGTTTTAGGGCGCCAAGGTGGATGAGCAAACTCTCAAAGGCACGGAACCACACAATCAAAATGACCGTCCGGCAGCAGGAAGCCACGATCAAGGTGGAGCCTAATTTGGTTTTAAGAGGAACCATTTATCCGCCCGTCCAAGCAAACCTTTGTAATAAAGCCGAAGAAAATGTTCGAGCTATCCGTTTCGACCAAGCCTCATGTCAGTGCCTGACATTTACGGCGGAAAGATTTGCGCGGCCCTGGACCGGCAGCACCCGAGGGATTTTTTCGACATTCGACTTCTTTTGGAGAACGAGGGATTAACGGATGAGATTCGCCGGGCATTCGTTGTTTACTTGGCAAGCCATGACAGGCCCATGAACGAACTTCTTAAGCCCAAATGGAAGGACATAAAATCCGTTTTCGAGAAAGAATTCAAAGGGATGACCCTTGAACCAGTGAATCTGAAAGATTTATTGGAAACAAGGGACGAAATGCTTCGCCTCATTCATAAAGGCCTTAAGGACAAAGAGAAAAATTTTCTTTTATCCCTCAAAGAGGGAACCCGATTGGACTCTTTTGGATTTACCGAATATCGAGCGTTTGCCTGGTTTGCAGTGGAAATTGGAAAATATCCGCCGAATGAGCACCAAGAAACGGCAGGAACAATCAGAACTTTTACGAAATACATTAAAACTCTAAACCGACGATCTTCAACCTAAACAGAATTATTTCATCAGATGTGAGGTTCAAAAATGGATATAGATTCATCAAAGGAATTCAACCTATTTGAATCCGAGATGTTGTCCGATTCCATTTCTTTCCTATGCCATTCAGAACTAAAAGGCATCGGGCTTCAACCTAAAGAAATAACGATATCCCGAGGGGATCATTACGAGGGGTTTTGTATTGAATATGAGCTTTCCAATGAATCCGAAGGACGAACTGCTCCCCTTTTCCCAGTCATTTACTCTAAAGCACTAGTACCCTTGGACATCACCAATGAATTGATGAACCTGCCAGGTAATAGTGGGCACTTGGCCATCAAAGCTGCCATTTTCAAAAACAAAGATTGGAGTTATGAACGTGAGTGGCGGCTTGTTTTTTACACAGGAGATGATCAGAAAATCGATATACAAGGATATCCCATCAAGGCAATTTACTTGGGCACCAAAATCAACGATGAACACAAAAGACAGTTAATAGAGCTGTCCAAAAAGGTTAAATTTAAGATTTTTCAAATGAGGGTTTCGGCCAATAAATTCAAAAAAGAAAAAATCGACTGAAGATTTGAAAACCATTTGCGACATTAAAGGGGGGAAAGCCTTCCCCCTGGCCTCGGCTGCCTTTGGCGATTCTCTGCACCCCTTTCCTCAATTGCTTCACCCCAAACCACCTTTGTATAAATTGCCAAAATTAAAGGATTTTAAGGCAAGTTTTGCCTTTTAAAAAAATAGACCTTAGACTAGAATCCACCCACCAACAACAGCTTATGCAAGAACTGTTGTTTCCACGCCCTTTCAATTTTCACTTGTTTCAAGCCAGCTTTTAAACATTTTTTTATTCAACTCATAATCACATCCTTGAGTTCAAGTGCCGTGTACCATCTTAGAACGCCGTCTTTTACCTTGGACCACCTTGTATCGCCTTGAATAGTCTTGTACCACCGTAAACCACTCGTTAGAATAGTGGCATGAATAATAAGCTCGTCAGTGTAAAAGTAGCGGCGAAGAAAATTGGCGTCCATCACGATACCTTGCTTAGATACATTCGAGATGGAGCACCGGCAAAAAAAATAGCTGTTCAGGGCCGAAAAAAAGTTTGGATGATTGATCTTGCCAAACTTAAACGCTGGATAAAAAACAATTAACTGAGCTTTGTTGGGGGGGTAAAAATGGAAAAAGTCGTCCAAGGTTCCAAAAATCCAAATGAATCAGATTTGGTTTACGAGACCCGTTCTCCCGAAGAGGTTGATGCTGAATTGAAAAAGCAAATCGCAAAAATAACAACGACAATTGTTCAATTCAAAAAAAGTCAAAAAATTTCGACTGATATTTTCAGTGCGGAAGTTAGCCTATAAAATATATTATTCGTTAGGCTAGCTACTCCATGTTAATTCCATTCTCCAAAGATAATTTATTCGCTTCCCTCAGTTCCCCATCCTGTACTGTTGAAGAAATCAAACAGCACAATACGGTTTTGTATCTTTACCGATACTTGGAAGACTTACGCCATCAAGTCCAAGATGGAAAAATTACCATTTTGGTTGAAGAAAACTATATTGATTCAGATTTTATGGACGATTTTTCTTTTTACTACGTTCGCTGTTTCAGACCTTACAGTCGCCATTGCAAACGTCTCCACTTTTTTTTACTCCCTCCTGATTCTGAACCACTTTTAGCTTTATCAAAAGGGGAAGTCAAAATTGAAGATAAAAATATAATTTCCGAGTCCTACCTGGGATTTGTTGTCGCCAGGCCATTGCCGTATGCCGTTATTGGCAGAACAGTAATTAAAACATACGGGCCGGACGGTGGGAGGCGAAAATATACCGCTGTTCGCGACTATGAAGTCAATGTTATGGGACTAACTTTAACAGTAAAAGACACTCTGGCTTTCCAGGAACAAGATTCTGTTGTTGCCGCTTGCGCCTCCGTTGCTTTGTGGGCGGCTTTCCAAAAATCATCAGAACTGTACAAAAATTCATTATCCCCAACAACAACTGCTATTACCTCGGTCGCAAACATAATTCCATCACAAACTAGACCTTTTCCTTCAAAAGGCTTAATCATAGAACAAATGGTAAATGCTGTAAAACATGTGGGGTTAGAACCCGAAATTGTTAAATTTTCCGGGAATTTACCCTTAGCATCTTTAATGTACAGCTACCTGGCTATGGGACAACCCATTATTTTGATTGTGGACGTACATGGTCTGGGCAGGCATGCCGTGACTGTTTCGGGCTACTCAATATTAGAAAAACCTGACAGACCTTCTGAAATCGGGAATGCTCCTGAAATGGTCTCAATACCGATGAAAGGTTTAAATATTAACGAATTTTATGCTCATGACGATCAGCATGGTGCTTTCTGCGCATTAAAAGTAGAAGGTGCGGGAGATGACCTCTATTTCACGGGCGAATGGGAGCAGGATGGTTTCCGTTTGGCCCTGGATATATATTGCTTGATAATTCCAATCCACAAAAAGATCAGGGTAACATTTGATGATATCTATCAATGGATTTGCTTACTTACTCCACTTATTTTCCTTGGCGGTGAATTAAATTCCCAACAAAATCCATACCAATGGGATATCCGTCTATCCACTTCAAATTCATTTAAAACCGAAATTTTAGAGAGTTCTGATTATGAAGATTCGCAAAAGAAAGTTCTATTATCACAAGGAATGCCCCGTTTTATTTGGTCGGCTAAATTGAACATAAAATCTCGTTGTGTTTATGAATTGATTTTTGATGCGACTGATCTAGGGCACGGGGTCCCTCTCCTTTCAAGTATTTGGCACGATGAAAAATTGCGCTCAAAATTCGAAAGTTTTATTCAGGTGCCAACAAATAGATCCATTTTGGTACCAGGGATGTCTTCCATTACCTTTTTGAATTACATTGCCGAAGGTTCTAAATCATTAATCCCCAGATTTTTTCCTGAACCATCTACTTAAATAATCTCCAAATCCTTATTTAATTGACAGATATGTAACTGAAGTGTAAGCTAGTCGGCATACATGGCGACCAACGACCAACAAAAAACATTAGGTGAAATCATTCGGAGTGCGCGAGAAACAAAAACCGAATTGAGCTTGAGATCCCTCGCAAGAAAACTCGAGATTACGCCTTCTTACTTAAGTGATATAGAAAATGACAGAAGAATTCCGGCCCAAGAAGTAATTCAGGCTATATCAAAAGAACTAAAACTTGATTTTGATGAACTTATGGGTAGGGCTGGTCGCATTCACGATGATACCGAAAGGTATATGAAAAGGAACCCTGTTATTGGAGTTCTTTTTAGGAAAATTTCCAACTTATCAGATGAAAAAGTTCAACAACTACTTAAGCAGGTTGATCGACTAAATGATTCTGATAAAAAATAATTTGCATTGTCATAGCAGAAACCTAATTTCCCTTCATTTAAACAATCGCTAAAACAAGCTGATTCGATGCTCCCCTCTAAAAAATAAATAACGTCCAAAGTGTTGACAATACGGCGTACACGGCTTATACTTGGAACATGGTCGTTATTTTATAAAAGAGAGGAAAAAAAACATGAGTGAACTAGAGCAGACAGAAAAGTCGAAAGATGAGCAGGAAAGAAAGAGCATCGGGTTCCAAATTACTGTCAACGGAGTAAAGTTTGAGGTGCTCTCTACGGTGTTTGGTTTCGGAATTGAAAAAGGAAACAAATGTCCCAGCAGCTTTTGAACTCGAGCAGGTTGTTGACGGCAAATTGGTCCCTTTGGCGGATGACAGTATTGTGGTTATAAAAGCTCACGAGGTATTTGTCAGTCACCCTAAAGATTCGAAATCTTCATAAAGGAATCCCAATGGAACTGACAGACGAACAACTTCAAGAGCTTAAATCCTTATACGGAAATGTTTTGGTGGCCGAGGAAGGGGGACTAAATACATCCTGATTGAGAAGGCACAGATGCCTCTAGGATGTACCCCCAACCGAAGCGATCTTCTTTTTTGTCCTTCAACTAAAGATGGTTATGAATCGCGACTATATTTCGAAACGAAAGTTGAGGGGCCCGGAGTCAGAAATTGGAACGGATCAGTTTTTATTCTCAATCGGACTTGGTATGCCTTTTCTTGGAGATTTAGTCATCCTGGGGATTTGCGCCTCGCACAAGCAATTCAATCGCACTTGCGAGGTTTCAGAGCATGAAAATAATCATCAGATTAACCCGACTACTTTTTGATCAAATTCAGGATGAACTTTCTCGCCCACATTCTTTTGCCTTCGAACGTGTTGGTTTCCTTTTTGGTCGTAGTGAGAAAGTATTAAGTGACTGGGTTGTACTACCAACAAGATTTGAATCTGTAATAGACATGGATTATGTTCCGGATGAATTTGTGGGAGCTAAAATAAATTCTAACGCTATCCGACATGCCTTGCAAACCTCAATGAGCAACTCGGAATCAGTATTTCATGTTCATCAACATGGTGGATACGACGCTTCGTGGTTTTCCGCAGTTGACCTTAAGTCGAACAAAGAACTAATCCCTTCATTCTCTGCTGTATCAAACGTTAATGTTCACGGAGCACTCGTTTTAAGTAAGGATCAAGCAGCAGGAATTGCTTGGGCCCCATCTGTTAAAAAACCAATCAAAATAAAAGTCTCAATTGTTGGTTTCCCAACAACAATTTGTTCCCCTGGATTTGGAGAACTTCATGAATAATCGTCATTCAAGACAATCTTTCCTTGGTAAAAATTCACAATGGTTTATTGAAAATGCCATCATTGGAATCGTGGGTCTCGGAGGAGGCGGATCCCATGTGGTTCAACAATTAGCTCATGTGGGTTTCAAAAAATATTGTATTTTCGACATGGATGTTGTTGAAGACACAAATCTAAATCGACTAATCGGTGGAACTGTTCAGGATGCCAAAACCAAAGTTAACAAAATTGATGTGGCTTATAGAATTATTCATGGACTCGTACCCGATGCTGAGATATTCAAGGCAAAATCTCGTTGGCAAGATGTGCCCGCCAATATTCGGCAATGCGATTTGATTTTTGGTTGTTTAGACGGTTTTTCGGAACGCGAACAATTAGAAGCCATTTCACGCCGGTACCTTATTCCCTACATCGACATTGGCCTAGACGTATTTGAATCGGCAAATGAACCCCCAAGAATGGCCGGGCAGGTCATTTTATCTATGCCAGGATATGCTTGTATGTGGTGCTTGGGATTTTTAAAAAAGGAAAGATTAGCTGAAGAAGCGGCTAAATACGGAGCTGCAGGCACCAACGCTCAAGTCGTTTGGGGTAATGGTGTTCTGGCATCTATCGCAGTTGGTTTAGCCGTAAATCTTTTAACGGACTGGACAAAAAGTTTACGTGGCCCCGTTTATCTTTCTTACGATGCAAATGTTCCCGAAGTGATCGAACATCCGAGATTGAAATATTTAGAAAATAAGCTTAACTGTCCCCACTACCCGTTAAACGCAATAGGATCTCCAACATTCAAGACCGTTTGAATTTTAGGAAAATGAGAGCTTTTATAGAAGGCGCGCTATAATTCTTAAAGTTGGATAATACCATCGGTTTGTCCGTTGGAGAAAGGAGCAACCCATGAAACATGTCTGCCCGAATTGTGGGAAGTTAGTTAATTATCTCCCTTATGGCAAAATGGCTGCCGCTGTTGTTACCGGTGTTTTTGGAGCCAAGGTAGCCAAAAGCGTTTGGGGAATTGGTTTGATCGGTGTGGTTACATTCGGTATTGGATCGATGGTTGACGCAATTAGAAAGATTTGTCCAACCTGTGGTGTTTTGATTCAAGCTGTAGCTTAACAATTTAAAACAAACCAAGTAAATGAGCCCTTGCAAATAAAAACAAGGGCTTTTTTATTTTAGACTTAAGACTTTAACTTTTTGGGGAAAGCCTTCCCCCTGGCCTCAGCTACCTACGGTGATCCTCGGCACACCCCCTTCCCCTGGGGCTTTGCCCCAAGCCCCTTTAGTTTGTTTCCTCATTTGCCGAACGGCCTTTGGACTCGCGTCCATGTCCTCGTCCCCTAAAACCGTGGCCGGTCCACCAGGCCTCGGATGCTGTCGCTTTGCTATCGCACTCCGTCGGAAAACTCGAAAACATTTAATGAGCCGATAGTAGTGATTTCCCTATCGTCCGCCAAATCCTCCGGGCCGCCCCTCATCCGTTTGGTGAAGGGGCGGCCCGGAGCGCGCTCCATCAGAAGGGAGCATAGAAGATGAAAACAAACAAATGCAGGAAGAGGGGATGAAGTTCGACGTTAAAGGGGTGCCACCGCCGACCGTTCCGCCGATTTCTTGGGCGGAAGCCAGGGCGGACTACAAAAGGGGGCCGGTTGTTTCAGGGCCCGAGGACGTGGTGGCTATTTCAAGCAGTATATCGGTGGGAAGCGAAACGAGGCTTTCATGACCATGTACCTTGACCACCGCAACCATGTTTTAGACGTGGTTTTGAACCAGGAAGGGACCGTGGACCATACCGCCGTTTATCCTCGTGAAGTCCTCAAGAAGGCCCTGGAATTGGACGCCACGGGGATTATTTTCAGTCATAACCACCCAGCCGGGAGCTTGGAACCTACCGAGGGGGATAAGCAGTTAACCCGCCAGATCGTGACCGCCGCAAGGGCCTTGGGAATCACCGTTCATGACCATTTGATAGTGACTCACGAAGGGCATTTTTCCTTCCGTCAGGCAGGGCTATTAGTTTAACCCTTCGGAAATTTCCGAAAATTCCCTTTTGGGACTTTTCGTATTGCTTTGGGCCTTTCCCTCCCAAACCCTCCCTTTTAAAAGCTTCTCTTCCCTCTTTTAAGCAACTTCAAACCCAATAAATGGCCTGTGACCAATTCTTAGAAAAGGTTAAAATCAACCCTCAAAATAAGGAGCCTTTCACCAAGTATGACTTTCAATGAAAACACTAGGGTAAAAATCCCGGCAATCCTGCATTTGGGCAGGTTGGGATATGAATACCTCCCACTAACAAGCTCGAAACGTGATGAAACCTCAAATATTTTCACGGATATATTTTCAGGATCATCAAACGTATTAACCCTGATTTGAAAGACGATGACATTAAACGACTGCTCGAAAAAATTAACTTGGCTTTGGATAACGATGATCTGGGCCGGGTGTTCTATGAAATGCTTATCGCAAGTAGCGGAACAAAACTATTAGACTTTAATGACTTCAACAAAAACGCATTTCATGTAGTAACAGAACTTACCTGTAAAAATGGCGATGATGAGTTCAGTCCCGATATTACACTCCTCATCAATGGGATGCCACTTGCGTTCATTGAGGTAAAAAAACCAAATAACCAAGAAGGGATATTGCGGAACGAGATAGCATAAATGTAAGGTTCAAAAATAAAAAATTCAGAAAATTCATCAACATCTCACAAATCCTCGTTTTTTCAAACAACATGGAATACGACCATGAATCAATAGTTCCCATTCAAGGCGCATTTTATGTGCCGTTTCAATCAGGAAGCGGATTTAATTGTTTCAGGGAAGAAGAAAAATTAAACCTATCTGAAATTCTTTTACCGGAAAATGATGAAGTGGAGAATTTTGTTTTAAAAGACAACAACCTTTCAGCTATTAAATTTTCACCTGAATTTGTTACCAATAAAGAACCCAACACGTCCAACAAATAGAATTTTAACTTCATTATTTTGTAAAGACAGGCTTGCATTTCTTTAAAATATAGCTTTGCTTATGTCAACAGTGAAACAGGGCTTGAAAAACACATTATGCGTTATCCGCAAATGTTCGCTACTAAAGCCATTGAAAAAACACTTGATAATAAAATAAATAAAGGGATTATCTGGCACACCAAGGAAGCGGTAAAACAGCCCTTGCTTATTATAATGTACATTACCTCACAGATTATTATCAGTCACAGTCTGTTGTTCCTAAATTCTATTTCATTGTTGACAGGATTGATTTATTAGAGCAAGCAGGAAAGGAATTTAAGAGCAGAGGTCTTATTGTTAACAATGTAAATTCTAAAAGAGGAACTTTTAAAAAGATTTCAAAAGCCAATCAGCCGTCATCACAACCTTTTGGTAAACGTGAAATAACGGTTGTAAATATTCAAAATTCAAAGATGAACCCGATGTTTATTAAAGGCAAACGATTATGATATAAGTGTACAGCGCATTTATTTCCTGGACGAAGTGCACCGCAGCTATAATCCTTCAGGTTCGTTTTTGGCAAACCTGTTCAATTCCGACCGTAACGCAATTCTATTGGATTAACCGGTAACACCCTATTGGTCAGGACAGGCGCTCCCGTGACACCTTTGGTGATTATATTCATAAGTATTATTACAATGCCTCTATCGCCGATGGCTATACATTAAGGCTGATTCGTGAAGGAATTGAAACAATTATAAAATCCAGCTTGAAGAAGCCTTAAAAGATGTGGAAATACTAAAAGGGTGATGCTGGACAAGACGCATTATTTATTCACACGAAAAGTTTGTTGAACCAATGCTGGATTATATGTAGAGGATTTTATAAAAAGCAGGATTAGATTCGGAGACAATACTATTGGCGGAATGGTCGTATGCGATAGTGCAGACCAGGCCAGAAAACTATTCGAAATTTTTATTACGCAAATACAACCCTGAACGAAAAAACCATGAGATAGACACTGAATATTTGAATTAGCGGCTGAACTCCGCCACCTATACCGTCATATAAAACCGAGGAAATCAAAACAGTTTAACAGCATCTTTAATCCTTCATGATGTTAGGGTCAAAAGAAGAGCCGAAAAAAGGAAATTGATAATTTTAAAGAAGGTAAAATTGATTTGTTGTTTGTTTATAATATGCTTCTTACTGGATTCGATGCAAAGCGGCTTAAAAAACTCTATATCGGGCGACATTATAAAAGACCACAATTTACTCCAAACGCTGACAAGGGTCAATCGTCCTTATGAAAGTTCAGATATGGTTTTGTTGTGGATTTTGCTGATATTCGAAAAGAATTTGACGCACCAATAAAGCCTACTTTAACGAGTTACAGGATGAATTCGGTGATGAAATTAAAAACTATTCCAACCTTTTCAAATCCAAGGAAGAGATAGAAGAAGAGATTAAAAAACATCAAAGAAAAACTGTTTCAGCTATGATTTGGAATAATGCTGAAGTTTTCTCCCATCAGATAAACCAAATTGAAGTCCGGAAAAAAGTTTTGGAAATAAAAAAGGCTTTGGAAAATGCCAAGAATATATACAACCTCATTCGTGTTTATGGCCATTAGGAATTATTGGAAAGATTAGATTTTAAGAAGCTGAATGTTCTTATCAACGAAACGAGCTCGTCATTTGGAATCTGTTGAACTTAAGAGAATCCATTGCAGAATGATACTGAGACAACAAATTTACTTAATGTGGCCTTAGAAAATATTTTATTTGTGTTCCGAAAGGTATCGGAAGAAGAATTGGTAATATGCTGACCGACTTAAAGAACATGCTCCGAAAAGCACGGGAAGGATTACGGGGTAACTTCGACCAGAAAGATCCGGAATTTGTTTCTTTATATGATGAGTTAAAAAGACTTTTTGAAAAAAAGAATCTTGATGAAATATCTCAGGAAGAAATGAAAAAAAACATTGTTTCACTACAAGTAGATTTATGATAGAGTTGCTGAACTCAACCGGAAGAATAATTTGTTGAAAGCTAAATATCAAAATGATCCGAAATATGCCCGGATGCATAAAAGAATTTTAGAAAAGGGCACAATTTCTAAACGGGAAAGTGAGATTTGCCAAACACTCATGGATATAAAAAAACAAGCCGATGAAAAAATATTAATTAATACAAAGATGCTTAAGAACGAAAGTTATTTCACCAGCATGATTATGCCGCTGATCATTAATGGATTCGAAAAATAGGAATAAAACTTGACCCTGATGCGGCGCAATTTATCAATGATTGCGTGGCAAAAGAGTATATGAATGAATATCAAGGGGCCGCATAAATGAACACCCAAGATTTTACAGCTAAAACAAAAGAACTAATTGATAACCTTAAAACCGTTTGCGCATCGTATGGATTGGGAAATGATGGAAACGAATTTAAAATTATTACGCAAGTGTTTCTCTATAAATTTATGAACGATAAGTTTGGGTATGAAGTGAAAGAACTTGTTCCTGAACTAAAAAAATCTCCAAATTGGGAACAAGAAGTTGCGAAATATCCTGATAAACAGTATGAAATGCTTTTAATGAAGATGAGCCCCGATAGTGCTAAGCTAAAAAGGGAACATTTTTTATCAAACCTTCACAACAATCAGAATAAAGAAGATTTTGCTAAATTCTTCGATGATACCTTGCGTGACATTTCAATTTTCAACAATGAAATATTTTCAGTAAAAACTGGTTCTGGTACAAAAATACAACTTTTCGATGAGCTCTCGAACTATATAACCGATAGATCCCGACGAGATGATTTTTGCCGGGCTATAATTAATCCGCTGGTCAACTTTAGCTTTGAGAATCGCCGTGGGCTCTGACGCCGAAGGGGCAATCGCCCGCACGCGCGGCTTGGCCGTCGCTGAGCCATGCTTGTGCATGACGCCTTCCTTCCCGCTGGGCGCGCATTCTCATCAGCGTCGGGGCGGTTCGTCATGAAATCGCCGCCGAAACTTCAGTTAGAGGCGAATTGCGCCAATAGACGACCTGCGCTACCACCGTATATTGTCAATGCGAAGCGCATTCTGAGCGCGTCGCCACACGCCAGCGTTTAGTCGCAGCGACAGCAAGCACGTTTATTTTCGACATCTTATGGTAAACTAATTCAAAGCAATACAAATTATTGCCAAACACCATCAATGGCGCGTCGGCGCTTATCGATTATTATTCTACAACTCACATTCTCTGACACCTCGAACAAATCAACCTGACCTACTCTGCGTGATGGAATATCAGACGTCTGCCCGGTAACGGGAAAAGTGGTTTGTCGCGTTGTAGCGGCAATCTTAGTCGTGAGTCTCAAAGTGAACGTTGACTGCTTCGGGGGCAGCCCTGAAGGTTATCGGTTGGCGGGCACTATGAGCGACGGGTTGCCGGAGTTCCCCGCGTGTGCCGTCGAGGTCATTCCGCAGTAATGGACGCTCCGCACATGGCACAAAGCGAACCAAGGCAGGGTAATAACAAATAGGTAAAATGCCGGGTATAATGCGCTTGGTGACACCCAATGTTCTCAAACGCTTTACATAATCAAAATAATCCTGATTGTTGAAAAAAAGCTGGGTGATGACATAATCGGCACATGGTCGATTTTATTCTTTAAATAACGGGCGTCTTGTTCGCGGTCAGGGCAAAGAATATGCCCTTCAGGAAACCCTGCAACCCCTATTCTGAAATAATCACCGAAATTCTGTCGGATAAAAGCCACCAATTCCCAACTGTATTTAAAATTATTTTCTTGGGGTGTCCAGTCAGGATTATCTTTAGGCGTGTCTCCGCGCAAGGCCAGGATGTTGGTAATACCGCGGCGTTTATAGATTCATTTAAGATATTTTTTATCTCTTTTTTAGTATGCAAAATACATGTTAGGTGGGCCACTGCAGGCACATGGTTATGGTTTTGGATATGTTCCACACAGCCCCTCGGTGCTCACGTAGATCGGGAGCGAGGCGGCCGGCTGTCCGCTGACGTTGAACTGACCGGTGAAGCGGAGCGTCTCGAGCTCGCGTCGCTCCCCTGAGGGGATGGGGACTTTAGCCGAGGCGTGCCGGTGTCAGTGCCAACACTGGGGTCACGAGCAGGTCGAAGCCGTCATCGGACCAGAACGAGATCACACGGCGCCGGTATCCCTCGAGCCATAGAGCGAGTCCAGGTACTGCGGCAGGGTGTCGACCGACCGAGTGCGCACAGCGTGGCGTTGCGCGCCTCGTACTCCTGCGCAGTGACCTCCCGGCCGAGGGCACGCGACCATTCCGTGAGCGAACAGGCGACAGCTGCGGCGCAATCGCTTCCTGAATCGAGTCGGCAATCTGCCGCGTCAGCCGCTCCTGCACCTGCAAGCGCCGCGCAAACACATCCACCAATCGCGGAATCTTGCTGAGCCCGATTACTTTCCCTTGGGAATGTAGGCTACGTGAACCTTGCCGAAAAAGGGCAACATGTGGTGGTCGCACAGCGAGAACATCTCAATGTCCTTCACAATCACCATCTCGTCGTAGTCCACGTCGAACATCGCTCCGTGCAAAATCTTTTTCGGGTCCTGTTCATAACCTCTGGTCAGGAAGGCCATGGACTTTTCAACCCGTTCCGGCGTAGCCTTCAATCCATCGCGGTTCGGGTCTTCGCCAAGCCTGCTCAGAATTTCGCGATACATCTCCTCGGTGCTGAATCCGCTAAGCCCCTCGTCGATCTCCAGCACCCCGCGAACGGGCTTGCTAACTGCAATCGGCTGCGCCATGCTTCCCATCCCTTTTATTCACTGTCATCCTGAGCATGAGGTAAATGAGCAGTCATCCTGAGCGGAGTTTGGCAGTTTCATCGCCAAACCCCAGTCGAAGGGACCTGCGGTCTGTCTTTCGTCCTGACCGACCCTCAAAAGCTCATCTCCGAAATACTCGAAGAAATTATTCTCCGTCTCTTCCACTCGCACGCGATCCAACTTCCCTGCCGGCAGCACGTCATTCAGCAACTCAAAGACTACCTTACAAAGATTCTCCGTGGTCGGCACCCGATTCACGAACTTCGGGATCGAGATTCAAGTTGGCGTGGTCAAATCGTTCCACCACTCTTTTTCGTACCACCAAATCCAGATCGGCCAGGTTCACCACCATGCCCGTCTCCGGGTCCAGCATGGCCGCCCACCAGCACTTCCACCACATAGTTGTGCCCGTGGCCATGGGGATTGTTGCACTTCCCATACGCCGCCCGGTTCTCCTCGCGCGTAGCGCGTCCGAATGCAGCCGGTGGCTGGCGCTCAGCATATAGCGGCGTCCAAAGTAAGCCTTCTCAGAGTCGGCGCTCACAGCCCTCCCCGGTACTCGGCAAATATCTCCGGCGTCTCATATACGCGAACCCGGCTCAACCGCGCCCCGCCGGCCGCCGTCACCGCAGGCTCCAGCCGTTTCCACGCGGCAATCGCAATATTCTCCGTGGTCGGAATCAGCTTCCCGTCGCAAATTCGGGTGTCTCCAGGTTCAGATGACGATGATCGTAAGCCTCCAGGACCTCCCGCTCCATCACATCTTTCAGCCACTTCAGGTCCACGACAAATCCGGTCACCGGGTCGGGCTCGCCGGCCACCGTTACCTCCAGCGTGTAATTGTGCCCGTGCCCATTCCGGTTGGCGCAGCGCCCGAACACCCGCTCGTTCCCCTCCGCCGTCCAGGCCTCGTTCCAGTAGTAGTGCGAAGCGGAAAACGTAGCCCGCCGCGTCAAGAAAAATCATTTCGAACCCTCACTCGAACGAGATGCGTGGAGCCCCAGCTCTCGATTCTCGAGACATGGTCAAAGACTCATCGAAGCCACGCGCGAAAAAGCTGCAGAACCTAATGGAGGCTAGCAGCTAGAAGCTGTATATTTCCCGTCCCTTCCAGCTTACCCGCTTCAGAACCCGATGCTGAAACCAGCTGCGATAAAGCAGCACCACGAACAGTGGCAGCCCCAACGGCGCCAAGGCGCAATCGCGCAAACGGGAAATTCGACTTCGCCACCCGCGCATAAAACCGCACCAGCGTCCGCACCCAGCAGCAGCGCCATGCACCCAGCCTGCGCCCAGCCATTCCAGCGAGTGCGACGCAAGCGCGCATTCCAAAGCTACACCGTCAGCACCGGCAAGCCCAGCAGCAGGACAAAGTCCGAGAGCCCGCCAAACCGCCAGCGCCAGCGAGTTATCGAACAGCAGCGCCAGATTCTTCGTCCATCCCTCCACCATCGCCGCGGTCGACCGGTACATGCGCGTGGCAACCGCGTCCTCGGCATAGCGAAAGCGCAGGCCGACCTTGCGCCGCTTGGCCAGGAAAGCCAGTTCCACATCCTCGAGAACTTTATTGGCCACGCTTGCGTGCCCGCCCAGCCCGCCGATACGCCTCCCGCTCCACCGCAGGAACTGGCCGTTGGCAGCGGCGATCCGCTGATTCGGGTCGCTCACTTTGGCCGGCGGATAGGCCAGCGCCAGCTCGCAGAAAACCAGCGGCATCAGCGGCCGCTGCGGAGAGCCCGCTCACCAACTGTCGCGGCGAATAGCTCAGCATCCCCACCTTGTGCCGCGAGCCTCATGCATGGCCCGCCGCAGGTTTCCCGGCTCATGAACCGTGTCCGCGTCGGTAAACAGCAGCCAACGCCCGCGCGCCTTCCTGGCAGCCGTCCAAATGGCGTTCGTCTTTCCCGTCCAGCCGCGTTCCAGCTTGCCTGCCTCCATCACCGTAACCCCGGCAAATCCCCGTGCAATCTCCGCCGTTTTGTCGGTCGAGCGATCATCCACAACCACCAGTTCCCAATCCTTGCCCAGCTCGAATATCTCCTCACTCTGGCTCACCAGCGACTCGAGGCACGCGCCCAGGCAATCCGCCTCATTCCGCGCCGGAACCACAACTGTCAGCTCATCAGCTCTTCGGGCTCCGGCTGGTCGAACACAGTTCCCGCGCGCGCCAGCATAGGCGGGCGCTCGCCCGGCTCGTCGAAAAGGCCAACA
>CAWKIF010000115.1:0-47915 GCA_963849485.1 candidate division FCPU426 bacterium
ACCTCCAGACTGGGCAGGGAGGGTTGGGAAATTCTTCACAACCATGGGCCTACGTCATGAACCAAGATTTCAATTACCTGTTTGTAACTAATACGAATAACACGAATGTTCCTGTAACCACAGGAGTCACCGCCAATTTTTCAGAGAGGGCCTTCGTGAATCCAAACACCGATCCCGCCTTGGGGACGGCAACAAACGGCATTTATAACGAGGCGACCGTTCCCAACAGCCTCATGCGGATTCACCTTGTTTACAAAACTCAGCTAAATTATTACCAGCTCAACCGGTTCAACATCATCCGGGGTTCGGAAACAGTCTTCCTGGATGGGCGTAGGCTCCGCCGGGATGTGGATTACACCCTGGACTACACCTCCGGCTTCCTGGATTTTCCCGATAAGAGTATCCTCCGGCCTGATAGTCAGCTGGTCATCTCTTATGAGTATGCGCCTTTCGGCTCCTTCAGCCAGAACAACATCCTGGGCACCCGGCTCGAGTATGACATCACGGACCATCTTTTTATTGGTTCGACTTTCCTGAACTCCTCCAGCCAACAGCCCCAAGACATGCCCCAGATCGGTTCCACCCCTAATTCCTTGACCGTGCTGGACGCGGACATGAAATACGACATGGGGCCGGAAGAACTGCAGGGACTCACGAGTTTCCTCCCGGGTCTCTCAGATTGGAAACCACCCTTTACCCTCAAACTATCGGGAGAGATCGCCGAAAGTTATTACAACCCAGACACCTATAGCATGGAGGGGGAAAATGGTGTAGCCATGGTGGACAATATGGAAGGCATCGATAGTGTGACTGGCCCCACCATGAATGCGACGAATTGGATCGCTTCTTCCGAACCTCAGCCGGTGGCCTTCCTGGGGAGTGTGAGTTATGACAGTAGTTCCAACAACGCTCTTAATAACCGTTTGCGGTTTAGGAACGGTCCCATTGAATTCACCACCGTCGCAGGCGCGGTCACACAGGGTGAGACGACATTACCTGGATATGGAGGTCATATATATTCGGGAGTGTTAGGAAATCCAGGGACGAACAACCCTCCGGATGAAATCGGGGTCCTGCAAGTTCCCTATTCAAACCTGACGGACCAAAGATGGGCAGGTCTGCGCCAAACCCTCTCGGCCACGGGATTGGATTTATCCAATACGACCTATATGCAAGCTTGGGTCTACAACGACGGTCAACCTAAATGGATCATGATCGATTTCGGGGTCATGAGCGAGGCCATTAACTCAGATCAGAGCTCCAATATTGAGGCGGAACAGCTTCCCCTGACACCGCAGGATGATATCGGCCTCTTGACCAATTATTTTAATTCCCTCACCGGGCCGGGGGAGCTGTCTCCCAAGTCGGGGGAGGTGGTATCTCCATCACCGATGAATCCCAAGGAACCCAGGAGGGGCAGGGAAACAATGTCCTCGATACGGAAGATACGAACGGAGATGGTATTCTGGAGGGCGCTGGTAGTGATGCCTATTATGAATACGGCGTTCATGCTGATTGGACGGGCTGGCAGGTCGTGAAAATTCCGGTAAATTTCACCCAACCGGACGGGCAATATTCGACCGACGAGGGTGTGAATTATTTTTTTCACACCCAAAGTTCCCTGGCGACACCTACCCTGATCCGAACCATCCGGTTTTGGATGACCGGCTATGACGCGACCCCTCGAAACGGATATGTCCTATTCGAGAGTATTCAGTTCACCCACAACCTTTGGCAATTGGAGATCGATCCCAACGCCCAAGTCAACCAAGGCGTGACCATCAACACTCAAAAACTTGACGTTACCTCAATCAACCAGCAACTGGACTCTGGATATCAACCCACTACGAGGTTTATTGTGATCCCCGAGGGAACTAATACCTCCTCGATTCTCGCCAAGGAACAGTCCTTAAAGATTACCTATGATGTTTCCGACACGGATTTCGATCCCCCGGATGATGTGGATGGAAATCCCATTTATTTCGCGACTCGTTTTTTCAACCAAGGGATTGACTTTACCGATTACTTAAATATCGCCTTAGACCTACTCGCGCGGACGAGTATAGAGTTAGGGGAAGTCCTCTTCCTCCGCATCGGCAATGACCAGCAGGATTATTACCAATACAATATTCCTCTTTTACCACAATATGTAGGGAATTGGAACTCAATCTCGATTCCGATCGATGGTTCGGGAGGTAACCGAAAGACGGTGGGGACGCCTTTCATCAACCGAGTCACCCAAATCAGCTTCGGGGTTTTATCTCCGAACCACGAGGATGGGCTTTCCAAGGAAATCTGGATCAATAACCTGAGGGTTAACACCCCCAACCAACGGACAGGCATGGCCCGGCGGGCAAATGCGACCTTTGTTTTCGGCAACAATTTCGCCACAGTGAACACCCGCTACCGCGAGGTGGACTCGGGTTTCACCCAGATCGACCAGACCTCCAACCATTTCCAACACTCAACTCAATATGGGGTGGACTATACCTCCAACGGGGTGAAGCTTTTCAACCAGCCCTTGGCGACCCAATTCTCCTATACCAACCAGAACCTTTACACCGAGGCCGCCCTTCTCCAGAACCCTTATTTCAGCATCCTGCCCAACGCCCAAACAGAGAATACGACAGGTAGTATTTCCTATACGAAGGACCTTGGTCCGGAATGGGGCCGATTAACGAATTTCAGGCTTTCCGAAAGCACCTATGACGAGTCGGATATCTACCAAACCGCCTACTTGACCCAGCCCGGCATCCAGGGCAATACCCAGAAGGCGAATCAAACCTATACCGTCGCCTCCACCTACGATGCGCCCGCCAAGATTGTGGGGTTCCCCATCGGCTCCAACCAACTAACGGAAACCTTTATCCTCTCATACGATAGCCAGGAATTTTTATCTAGCGCGATCACCGGACTTTCCAACTATAACCGTACCACCGAAAACGAGACTTATGGCTGGACGAACACGACCGAGGTCTTTAAAAACATGGTTTTCACCCCCGGTTATAACCTGAACCTAGTGGATGCGATGGGAAATACCAATTCGCCGGGAGTGGCGGGCAGCGTACCTGACTTCATCAATTTCCAGGAGAGGGACCAGCCCAAGGCGGGGCTAACTTACCGGGGTATTCCGGGGGCCATTCCCTCGGTGAACTATACCGGTTCCGCACAAGTCGACAATGTCACATACCCGGAGGGCCCCCGGCTCAACACTTCCGACAGCATCAATTATTCCCTAAACCTTTCCCCCTCGACCTGGTGGGACCCCCTCAAGAAATACAATCTGACCGCCTTCGCGGGACGCACGGAAAGCGCTTCGGCCGCCATCCCGGATTTCCGTGCCGTCCGGCCCTTGGGGTTCGAGGAAGTCTGGGGGATCGATCCGCCCAATGACGTGGCCTTGAATTCCACCAAATCCCTCACGGATCAGATCAATTTCAGCTTCAAACTATTTGATGTTTGGGACTTCAAACCGACGGGGTCTTGGACCACCCAGTTCAACCTCTTGTCGGCGGGGACGAGCCCGGTGGAGCAAGACAGCGACACCTTGGGGTTCACCACTGTTTATAACAGCAAGATATTGTGGCTGCCTTACATCAATTTTGGGTTCGATTCGGCCCAGTTCCAGTACACACGGAGTGATTCCACACAATGGGACAGTAGTACCCCGCCGCAAGTATCGGGGCAGAGTGCCAACGAGACTTTCGCGTTCACTGTCCCTTATGACATCAACAAGCAAGCCCAGGGCAATATCCGCTATCAGCATACGGATGGGTTCACGAATACCAACGGCATTGTCACGGATCAGGTGGACGACCAATATTCGATCCAATTCAACCAGAAGTTCCTGGAAAACGAGATATTGCATATCCCCTTTACCCATTGGAAGATTAAGTTTGATCAAGCCATCGAGCTCCAAGTATCCTTCTTGGCGGAATTCGTCAACAACCAGAGCCCGAACTACGCCTTGAACGATCTCCAGACCGAGAAATACCGGGGAACAATCCAAATGAACTATAACGCCCTTAAAAACCTGAGAATCGGCTTAGGGGTCGTTAATGAGTATTTCATTGAGGACACTCCCTATCCTTATTTGGGTTATACCTTGTGGCAGATCAATCTCTCCGGCGAAGCGAGGTTTTAGAGAATGTTTTCAAGCGAGGGAAAGGGAATTGGCCGACTTTTTCGGCGATGGGGAAGAAAAGGCCTGCTATTCACCACCTTCCTTATTTGCTTAACTTTTTCCACAGCCTTGGTATTTTCCCAAACACCCCTCCCGGCCACCTCTGGCATTACCGCAATATCAGGAAATGGTGTGGTGAGTTTGGATTGGACCCCTATTCCGAGCGCTACGGCATATTTCATTTATCGAAACTTGTATGGAACGGATACCCCCACCTTCACCCCCACACCCACCTATACGCCAACCTTTACCGGCTCCCCCACGGACATTTATCCGGATACTACAACACCCACCAATACCCCCACAGGAACCACGATACCACTAACAATCGTCGGATTAGTTAACACTTCTTATATGGATGAACAGATCACCAACGGAGTTTCCTATGTTTATTCCCTACAAGGTCAGGATCCTCTGGGGAACTTGGGGGCGGCTGCCACGGCCGTCGCTGATCCCTATGCGCCACCACAGCCGATTCAAACGGTCAATGTCCAACCAACTCACGCGGAAGCATTAGATCTTTCCTGGTCCCAGCCACTCTCTTCTTATCCGGTAACCGGATATATGATTTACCATTTAGGACTTACCTTTACCCCTACCCCTATGGGCACACTTGCGAATGTCCTAACCCCGACACCAACTTTTGCTCCCTTGATAGCTTCAACGGTAGTGGCGGCGGGTCCTCCCGTGGGAACTTCATCCTTACCGGCCTATTCGGATCAATTGCCGAACGCTCCAACGGGGGGGGAATATTATTATGTGGTCGTGGGTGTGGATTCGAATGGAAACCCGGGCATGATCCCGACTTTTTCCAGCCCTCCGAATAGTCCACAAGCATCCGGACCGGCTCCTCCTGTTTTGTCGGGAGTCTTGATTGTTTCCGTCACTCCTACGCCTACATTGGCATCTCTATACGGTGTTCAACTTCAATGGTCGGGGGACCTTGCCTCGGAACAGGTCGCATATTACCAGGTGCTAGCCAACCAAACTCCCCTGGCGACCATTACAGTTCCGCCAACCCTCCAAGCGACCTATGTTTATAACGACAGTTCCATCCCTTATTCACCCAATTCCAATAACCCGACCCAATACAACGTTTGGGCGGTCAATAGTAGTCGTGGTGTTTCCACCGATTCCAACGCTATCTCTGAAATAATTCTTCAACCCTCGATGGCATCCACGCCTATTCAGGTTACACCTGTCACCGCCAGCCAAGCTGTAAGTATCAGTTGGAGTCCAGGAGTTCCTGGAACTTATGGAATTTCGGGATACCAGATCTACAAAAGCTTATATGGTTTCCCGGTGGCCACTGGAACACAATCACCGACTCCGACCCCCATTACCATCATTGCGGTTATGCCTAGCACAACCCCCACCCTGGTTTATGGTGACACTCCGGTCACTAATGCATGCGGTTGGACTTATTGGGTTCAACCCTATTCGACGGTGATCCCGGGTGGGGTGCCTTCGATCCCAGATTATCTGGATTTGGGTCCCACCCCTGTTGCCGCAGTAGCGGCTGTTCCGACGGTAGGGAACAACGCGTTCCAAATTTCCTGGAACGGCGGTGGACAGGCAGGTTTTTACGGAAATCCGGTGGCTTACCGGATCTATCGGGAGTATGCCAACGGGACCCCCACCCTTACCCCAATCGCGACTGTATCTATCAATCAAAATTCATATACGGACTACGTGTCCGGAGTAACTGTTTCTTCTAGCCTGAGTTACCAGATTTCTGTATTGGATTCGTTGGGAAATTCCTCGGATATTTCTCCCTTTTCCAACCAGGTTGTCATTTCCTCCATCACCCCCGTGAATCTGCCTCTACCTCCGGTGGCCTTACCCGTGAAGGGAGGACCTAACACGCTGGTATTCCCTTGGCTCTTAAACCCCGCGACTGATGCGGTAACAGCCTATAACGTTTATGGTCCGGATTATTATTCTTATGGACCCACCAACCCCACTTTGACCCCGCTCATGACCTATGTACCCACACCGACTACCACGATGCTTATTTTTAAGTCTCCCGCCACTCCTTGGACCGTCAATCAGTATTTCGTAACAGCCCAAAATCAAGTCGGAACAAGTAATCCAATGACGCTTTCGAGCCTCGCCGTCTTTCCGGTTTCACTCACAGCGGGGGTTCCTGTGTCGACTCAAGCGGTGACATTATCATGGTACCTGGCCCCGCCGACGAATGTACCTACACCCTTGGATAGTTTTGATGTTTACCGGTCAGTCACGCAAGGGAGTCAATTCACTCCAGTAGCCACCGTCCTCTATCCGACTATGGCTTATTCAGATACTGCTGCTTCTGCGGCCCAATCTTTTTACTACCGGGTCACAGCGAGGTCGAACGGCCTTGAAAGCCCCCTCCATCCATATCCGGGTTTGACTCCCGAAGCGGGAGTATTCACTTGGCCCAACGCTCCCGCCAGCCTGACGGGGAATGGGGCCATCTCCCAGACCACGCTTTCCTGGCTTTCCAATCCTGTTTCAGAGGGTGTTTCGTTTTATACGGTCTATCAAAACGGGACCCCAATCACCACAGTCGCCCCCGCCGGAACTGGAATGACGATGACTTTTCCCGATACGCCTGGGGCCGGAACGGTTTACCAAGTTACCGCTCAAAACGCCCAAGGAAGCAATTCCAGTTCTGTTACCGCTGTACTTTCGTTTAATTCGATCCCGACCGTTGTTGTGGCTACACCCAATTGGGTTGTCGCCACACCCAACACGACCCCGGTGCCGACGACGGGAGTTTGGATCTCTAACCTGGCATTTAATAACAACCCGACACCCATTGGGGTGAGCGCCTATACGATCTATCGATCCACCTCACCAACGCCACTTCCGATATCCACCTGTGTTCCCTGTTGGAATAATTTGGGAATGGTGAATTTACCGACGCCAGGGACCCCTACAACCCCGGTTTTTGTGGATACCAGTGCGGTCAGCGGTTTTATCAATTGGTACTTATTGGTGCCCCAAAATGGTTTTGGCCTCCAGGGAAATCCCAATCCCCGAACGGGGATTCCGGTCACCTACTGGCCCGGGGCCCCTGTCAGCCTGACGGCGCAAGTTTCATCATCCGGTACCTCCATTTGCCTGGCTTGGGCGCCCGCCGGGGACGCTCCCGTGACGGCCTATGACGTCTACCGGAGCACCTACGCATCGGGGCCCATGACGACCTTGGCTAGCCAAACCAGTTCGGTTTCCTTCATGGATAATTCTCTAACTTATGGGTCGGTTTATTACTATTGGATCGATGCCTGGGGTAAAGGAGTGACCAGCGCCCCCTCGAATGTGGGAGCCTTGGCCGTTTCCGCACCTAACCTGAACCTGACGCCTAACCCGGCCGTGAATAATCTGTCCTGGAGTCCGGTCGCTGTTCCCACTGGAAGCCCAGTTTCGGGTTATTCGGTTCAAAGCCTTGTTATTCCGGCCACAACTCCACCAGCCTTGACCCCCACTCCGGGGTTTGCTTCTATCGGCCCATCCATATTGGAGGGATTGAATAACACGACCTATGCGGATACGAGTGTCCAGGATTTAAATAAATATATTTACCGGGTGGCGGCCGCCGCACCCAATCCCTGGAGTATCCAGCCCCTTTTAGGCGCTTTCTCAAACACGGTCACCCAATTGGTTCTGCCTCAATCGGTAGTTAATTTGCAGGCGGTTTCGGGGGATGGACTGGTTCAATTGAGGTGGTCTTACCAGGGAACACAAAAATTCACCTATACCCTCCAACGGAAACTTGGTTCGGCCCCTATATCCGCCTACCAGACCCTCAAGTCCGCGTTCCAACTAAACAATTACCTTGATACGGGGCTTTTGGATAAAACTCTTTATGATTATCAGGTGATCACTTTGGACCCTTCTGGCTTGACCTCGACCGCCGCTGTAGTTGAGGCCCTGCCTGCGGAGCCACCTACCATCGTAGGAAGTACCCAAGTGTCCCTGCTTCAAAACCAGGTTAATAACCAGGCGGGTAACCAGCTAACTTGGGCCCCAGCCAATTACCCGCCAACTCTTCCGTATTTTGATGTAACTAAAATGTATCCTTTGGGCGGTTATTACGTCTACCGTTCTTCGGACGGTGGCGGGACCTACCAACAGGTTGCTGCTATCCCCAGTTCCCAGGGGGTCAGTCAAAACAGCACTTATTTTGATTCGGTGGCTTTGGTCGGCGGATCAGCAAATACCTACCTCATCAAGGCCTTTGACTTACCGGCGGGCGTCTCTGCCACCGATACAAGCATGGTTCACCAGACTCCCTATGACCTCATCACGGCTTATCCATTGAGCACTGGTGCGGCTTTGGATCGTAATGCGATCCGGCCTAATGGCGCTTGGTGGGAACAACATGTTGATATAAGGTTTGTGGTGACAAACCCGGGCAGGGTGGAGATTAAAGTTTATTCTCTGAGTGGGACATATATTAAAACCCTTATTAGCAATGACAATGTTCCGATTGGTGTTTGGGGTTCCTATCATAGTGCAAATTCCAGTAAAGACACGGACAGCACCTATCCTTGTAAATGGGACGCACACAATATGGGCGGAAGTCTTGTGGCCTCCGGGGTTTATTTGGTGACAGTTGAAATGAACGGGCACCAGGAAATCGACAAGGTAGCAGTTATCAAGTAAAGTACCTCCGTTTCCACTTAACGGCTCGACAGGCCGTCCAATGAATCGGGAGGATTGATTGAGCACTCCGCTTTGGAATAAAAAAATAAAATGCCCATTTTGCACGCACGAATTCGAGACCACCCGGATCCGGTCTTCAGTTATTAAGATCAAGGACAAGCAAACGGACTTTGGGAATATTTACGAGGGGGAATGCCCTTACCTTTACGCGGTCACGGTTTGCCCCCAATGCACTTTCGCCGCCCTGAACAAGGATTTTGATACGATCCGGGCCGGGGCCGAACCCATGATCATGGAAGTCAGCCGGCAGATCCGCCAATCGGCCAAGAGAAAGCCTGATATTTTCGCCCTCGGAAACACAACCCCAGAAGTGGCCATCAAGAGGCACGAATTGGCCATTACCTTCATGAAAATCAGAAAATACGGCGATCTTGGAATTCTGGCGGGGCTTTACCTTCATTTGGTGTGGATCTACCGGCTCATTCAAGATTATGAAAATGAGAAGCGCGTCATGGCCCTGACTGCCAAGGCCTATGAGGACTTTTTTGACAAGGGAAACCGGCTCCCGGAAAATCTAGGAGAGCCCGGGGTGCTGTACCTAATCGGGGAGCTCAACCGACGACAAGGGTTATATAAAGAGGCCAGGCGTTACTATGAAAAAGCCTTGGCGAGCAAAGAAATCCGGGCTTTTCCTCGGATTGCCGAAATGACGAGGGATATGATGCTCGCGGCCAAGAATCAAATGGAATTGGCGGGTATGTAATAAAACCGCTTCAAACTTAAGGGACAGATTTTATGAGAATAGGATGGATTCAGCCGATCTGGACTATTTTTAACGGGCTTTTGGATGTTCTTTTCCCGAAGGTTTGTGACTTTTGCGGCCAAAACTTTGAAGATGGCCTTTCCAATACCCTCTGCTCCCATTGTTTCCAATCAATCTTGCCGTTTAAGGAACCGGTTTGTTCCCATTGCGGGGAATCCCTTCATTCGGGTGCTTTTGAAGGCGCTTCTATCCTTCGTTGTTCCGATTGCGGGGACGGGGAATATTTCCTGGATCAAGTTTGGGCCTATGGCAAGTACGAGGGAGCCCTTCGAATCGCCCACCATTGTTTCAAGTTCGAGGGGATGGAAAGTTTAGGAAGTTATTTAGGTGATCGAATTGCATTTTGGGTTCCAGAGGGCTTTGCCGAAGGCGGCGGGGTACTTTGCCCAGTCCCTTTAAGCCCCGAAAGGGAAAGGGAGAGGGGGTATAATCCCGCCGACATCCTAAGCCGTCGGATCGCCAGGATCAAAAACCTTCCCAATCGTTCGCTTCTAAGAAAAGTGAAACCCGCTCCGCCCCAGATGTCTCTTACAAAAGAACTTCGCTTAAGCAACCCCCTGGGAGCCTATCAACGATCCAATTCGGATCCTCTTCCCCCCAGGGTGATCCTCGTGGACGATGTTTTTACTACGGGGGCTACGCTGGAGGAATGCGCGAAAGTATTGAAGCGTTCCGGCGCCCTGTGGGTTGGGGCCTTGGTTTGGGGGCGCACGCCCAAATATTTTTAGAAGATAGGTAAAAAAACCTAACCGACAAGGATGATTTTTTCGCCTAAATTTCCAATATGATCCACGCTATTGACCCATCTAATCCCTTCTGTTAGCTTAACCCAACTTTTCAACCGATGTTTTCTAGGGAATTCACGGTTTTTTTCATCGGCCCGCGTGATCGGGTTGAAAAGGGGCCCCGTACATCACGGGGAAAGGGTTTGGCTGATCGGTGCTGATAGCCCGGCATTTTCAGCTCAGGCCTAATCAGTCCCTGGTTGGCGCCGGGGAACTAATGGAGGATAGAAATGGCGATTAAGGTCGGCATTAATGGTTTTGGACGTATCGGGCGCAACGTATATCGCGCCGCTATGAACAATAAAAACATTGAAATCGTTGCCGTCAACGATTTAACGGATGCAAAAACCCTAGCCCATCTCTTGAAGTACGATTCGGTATTGGGAAATCTCCATGCGGACGTCAAGGCGGGCGAGGGGACAGTCATTGTGAACGGCAAAGAAATCAAGGTTTACGCCGAGAAGGACCCTGCCAATATTCCATGGGGAAATCACGGGATTGAATATGTGGTTGAATCCACTGGCCGATTTACTGATAAGGAAAAAGCGGTCGTCCATATCAAGAACAGCGTCAAGAAAGTCATCATTTCCGCCCCTGCCAAGAACGAAGATATCACAATCGTTTTAGGGGTGAACGAGGAAAAGTATGACCCGAAAAACCACAATGTTGTTTCCAACGCGTCCTGCACGACGAATTGTTTGGCGCCTTTCGCCAAAGTTATTCATGAAAAATTCGGTATCGTCAAAGGATTGATGACCACGATACATAGTTACACCAACGACCAGGTCATCTTGGATTTTCCCCACAAGGATTTACGTCGCGCTCGTGCAGCTGCATTGAACATGATTCCGACATCCACCGGGGCCGCCAAGGCCATTGGACTGGTCATGCCCGAAATGAAGGGGAAACTGGATGGATTGTCCATTCGTGTGCCGACCCCGACGGTTTCGGTGGTGGATTTAGTGGTGGAATTGACAAAGACTGTTACGAAGGAAGAGGTCAATGCTGCCCTCAAAGAAGCTGCTAAGAGCCCGAAATTGAATAAATACCTTGATGTAACAGATGAACCCTTGGTTTCGATGGATTTCAAAGGAAATTCTCATTCCTCGATCGTGGATAGTCTCTCCACCTTTGTTAGCGGGGGAAACCTATTAAAGGTTCTAAGCTGGTACGACAATGAATGGGGTTATTCCTGTCGTGTGGTCGACCTCATCGAATACATGGCCTCCAAGGGCTGAGTCGAAAACTTTTAAGATTTGAGCCGCAGGTGAACCCATAACCAGGATTCTGTGATTCGTTTCGGGAACGGGGTATTGCCTGCGGCTTTTTATTTGAGGTGATTTTCGTGGATCCATGGGTCTGGTGGTTGGTCGTAGCCCTGATTTTTTTCATCCTTGAAATTTCGACTGCATCCTTTTTTTTCCTCTGGATTGGTGCGGGGGCCTTGGTGACTTTGGTGGTCACGTTCTTAAAGGGCCCGGTTTGGTTTGAATACACTGTCTTCGCGGTTTCCTCCGTTCTTTTAGTGGCGGTCAGCCGCCGGTGGGCGGGGGCCATTTCAGGTAAATCACTCCAAATCGCCAATGTGGATGCCCTGGTCGGGCGAACGGGCCAGGTGACGAAGGTTTATCCCAACGCGTCTTGGCAGGGTTATGCCAAAGTGGGTGGGGAAGCATGGCGCATAGAATCTGAAAATGAAATGCCGCTTCAACTCAATGAAGAAATCAAGGTTTTAACCGTGAAGTCCAACATTCTGGTAGTTGAGAAAGCGATTCAGGAACGCGAATTGGAGAAATCATCTGAAAACAAACCCTGATGCCTTCCCGGGAGCGCGGAGGGAACATTGGACCCAATGATCATTGACAAGGAGATTTTTATGCCTGGATTCCTACTTGTTGTTCTGGTGATTTTTGCCTTAATTTACGCTTCTCGAGCCATCCGGATTGTCCGTCCCTTTGAGAAAGGTCTCATTGAGCGTTTGGGGAGATACACCCGGACCGCAGAATCAGGTCTGACCGTTCTTTTTCCGCCTTTCGAGAACATGCGGAAAGTGGATATGCGTGAGCAGGTCATCGAGGTTCCTCCACAAGAAGTAATCACGAAAGACAATGTGGTGGTGACGGTGGATGCCATCATTTATTTCCACGTCAGTGACCCCTTCAAGGTAGTTTATAACGTAGCTCGATTCGAGATGGCGGCTTTGAAATTGGCCCAGACTAATTTGCGCAATACGATCGGTGAATTAGACTTGGACCAAACCCTGAACAGCCGTGAACGTATCAACACCCAGCTTCGGGAGATATTGGACGAGGCCACCGACAAGTGGGGCGTGAAGGTGACCCGAGTCGAGATCCAGAAGATCGATCCTCCCAACGACATCGTGAGCGCCATGAGCGCCCAGATGAAGGCCGAGCGTACCAAGCGCGCCGCCATCATCGAGGCGGAGGGGATCAAGCAGGCCGCCATCACCAAGGCGGAAGGCGAAAAGCAATCGGCCATCCTGAAGGCCGAAGGCGAGGCGGGGGCCATCGAGAGGGTCGCGACGGCCAACAAGTTCCAAAAGATCGCCCTGGCCGAGGGCGAATCCCAGGCCATTGTTACCGTATTCAAGGCGATCCATGACGGGAACCCGACCCAGGACCTGTTAGCTTTGAAATACATGGAAATGCTGGGGACCGTGGCGGACGGACAGGCCACCAAGATCTTCCTGCCCTTGGAAGCCTCGGGGACCCTGGGGGCCTTGAGCACCATCGCGGAAGCTTTTAAGACCGATTTGAAGGGGAAGCAGAAGTAAAAGTTTTTCAGGGGAGTGCAGGATTTAATAATAATTTCTCTTGAGAAAGGAAAACCAATGGCCAGCTACAACAAGATGAGCGTGGAAGATATCAACCCGAATGGTAAAAAAGTATTCGTGCGGGTGGATTTCAACGTTCCTCAGGATGAGCAATTGAAGATTACCGACGACACCCGCATTCGCGAGTCCCTCAAAACCATCCAATACCTCTCCGACAAAGGAGGGCGGGTGATCCTCTGCTCCCACTTGGGCCGTCCCAAGGGCAAGAAGAACGAAAAATACAGTTTGAAGCCTGTCGCGGCGAGACTTTCCGAACTCTTGAAGAAACCTGTCGTCATGATGCCGGATTGCATTGGCGACGATGTGAAGGCGGAAGTCGCTAAATTAAAAGATGGCGATATTGCCCTTTTGGAAAACGTCCGTTTCTATAACGAAGAGGAAGGAAACGACCCTGCTTTTGCCAAACAATTGGCCGACCTGGCGGAAATCTACGTGAATGACGCCTTCGGAACAGCCCATCGGGCCCATGCCTCAACCGAGGGTGTGACGAAATACCTGAAACCCTGCGCCGCTGGGTTCCTGATGATGAAAGAGATCAAGTACCTGGGGGACGCCGTATCCAACCCGGGCCGTCCCTTTGTGGCCATCATTGGAGGGGCCAAGATCTCCGGGAAGATCGATGTCATCTCGAACCTCATGAATCTGGCCGACACGGTCATTGTGGGCGGCGGCATGGCCTACACCTTCTTCAAGTCCGAGGGCTACGAGATTGGAAAATCCCTTCTGGAGGTCGACAAGGTGGATTTGGCCCGGGAAACCCTGGCGAAATCCAAAACCATCCAAAAGCCCCTGCTTCTTCCCATTGACAATGTCATCGCCCAGGATCTGAAGGAAGGGGTTCCCACGAAGGTGGTTCCCTCCAACCAGATCCCGGCGGATTGGGAAGGGTTGGATGTGGGTCCTGAAACCTTGAAGAAATACCACGAGGTCATCTCGAAAGCCAAGACCATCTTTTGGAACGGCCCGGTGGGGGCTTTTGAGGTCAAGCCGTTTGATAAGGGCACCAAGGAAGTGGCCCTGATGCTGGCGGAGGCCACGGGACGCGGGTCGGTTACCATCGTGGGAGGCGGGGACTCGGTCGCCGCGGTCACGCAGATGGGCCTGGCCGATAAGATGTCCCATGTCTCCACGGGCGGGGGAGCTTCCCTGGAATTCATGGAAGGGAAGGTCTTGCCGGGCATCGCGGCCTTGACGGATAAGTAGCCGAAACGGTTTCCCGAAGCCCCGACCTGTCCGGGGCTTCTTTTTTTCAAAACGACACAACCATCACGAGGAGGAAGAAATGCGCAAGCCCATCATCGCGGGGAACTGGAAAATGTACAAAGGGGTCCGGGAATCGGTCACCTTTGTCCAACAGTTGAAGGAGGCTGTCAAGGATGTCCAGGACCGGGAGATTCTCGTTTGCCCCACCTTCCTGGCCGCCGCGAGCGTCGTGGAAGCCCTCCGGTTTTCCAACATCCAGGTGGGCTGCCAGGATGGCCATTGGGAATCCGAAGGGGCCTATACCAGCCATGTGAGTCCTGCCATGCTCAAGGATGCGGGGGTCCAATACGTGATCCTGGGGCATTCCGAAAGGCGCCAATACGATGGGGAAACGGATGAGTTGATCAATCGTAAACTGAAAAACGTCCTCAAAACAGGTTTAAAAGCCATCGTCTGTGTGGGAGAAACCCTCCAAGAAAGGGAGTCGGGCCCTACCGAGAAGGTGGTGGAGACCCAGGTCAAGGGATGTTTCACGGGAATTGGTTTGGGGGATTTGGCCCAGATCGTCATCGCCTATGAGCCGGTATGGGCGATTGGAACCGGGAAGACCGCCACGCCGGAACAAGCCAACGAAGTGCAGGCCTTTATCAGGAACCTTATTTCCAAAATCTACAACCCGGAAGCCGCCCAAGAAATGCGCATTCAATACGGCGGAAGCGTCAAACCGGACAATGTGAAGCAATTGATGGCCCAGCCGGATATTGACGGAGCCTTGGTAGGTGGAGCCAGCTTAAAAGTCGATTCTTTCACCGCGCTCGTCAAATATTAGTCCCATTAATTCATTTGTGATTCGGGCCCAGGTCCCAACAACCCGGTTTCCCATGGCTTCCGGGGCCTGGGCCCAACCTTGTTTATCTTGAAAATAGAATTGGTTTAAAAGATTTATTGGATAAACCAACTCGGTTTCAATTAAAATAAATCAAGTTTCAAAGCTTTGGAGGGGAGTTGCCATGAGTGTCGTTTTTACCGTTCTTTTTGTTTTGACATCGATCCTATTGATCGGGGTGGTCCTGATCCAGCAACCCAAGACGGCCGGAGGGCTGTTTTCCGGCACAGGCCAAAGTCTTTTGGGTACCAGTGGGAAAACCTTTTGGACTAAAACCACCGTGGTTATCGCCGCTGTTTTTATGGTTCTTTGCTTGATCCTGGGGCTTTTACCCCGGTGGGAGCAAAACTCCACCCGCTCGGCGGTGACGGACTTGATCCAAAAACAACAGGCGGCGCAAGCGCAGGCCCAGGCTCCGGCGGCCAATAGTCAGGCTCCGGCCCCGGCCAAGGCGCCCCAGCCCTCCTCGAATGCAAAACCCATGGCTCCGGCGGCCGCTCCGGCTCCCGCGCAGCCCAGCCATTGATTCTTTGAATTTTTTAGACTTACATTTTTAAAGACAAGGTTATGAAAACGATATGATCAACGGCGGAAAATCCAGGGCGACTCTCAAGCAAATCGCGAAGTATTGCGGGGTATCCCATACCACCGTTTCCATGGTCATCAATCAAAACCCCCGAATCTCGGCCGATACCCGTGAAAAGGTGATGGCCGCCATCAAAAAGTACAATTATTACCCCAATGTGGCCGCCCGCAGTCTGGTTATGTCGCGCACCAATACCATCGGCATTTTCGGCACCATGTTCGATTCGCCCTATTACAACGAAATTATCCGCGGGATCGAAATGGAATGCCGTCACGCCAATGTCGACCTGAAGATCTATAACTGCAACGGAAGCCTGGAGGACTACAACGAGATCAACGAGCGCATCCTGGGGGAGCGCCGCATCGACGCTGTGATCGCCCTTTCCGTCCCCATGGAGGACGCAGTTCTGCAGAGGTTCCAAAACGAGGAGTTGCCCCTCATTATTCTCCAGCCGGTGGCCATCGAGGGGCCCAACCACATTTTGGAGAAGATTCCCACCCTCCAAGCCGAGGACCACAAGGGCATTTACAAGGCGGTGGCCTACTTAATTTCACTGGGCCACAAGAAAATCGGCTTTGTCAACGGGCCCGAACATCTGAAGATTTGCCAAGACCGCCTGGCCGGCTACCGGGATGCCTTAAGGGACAATAATATTCCCTTTCAGGACCAATTCGTGGCCTATTCCCATTTCCGCCCCGACGCTTTCACCATGGACGCGGGATACCAGTTGGGCAAAGAGCTTATGGACCGGATTCCCGAGATCACGGCCATCTGCTGCGTTTCCGACACCATGGCGATTGGCGTTATCAAGGCCGCTCGCCAAAGGGGCTGGTTGGTTCCCGAGGACCTGTCCATCATCGGCTTCGATGATACCTACGTGGCCCGCTTGGCCGACCCCTCCCTGACCACCCTCCATCAGCCGCTTTTGGAAATGGGGAAGGCCTCTGTGATCCTCGCTCAAAATTTCCTCAGCAAAAAACCCCTGGACTATCTCCACCGGGGTTATGACGTTGATCTGATCATCCGCGAGTCCACCGGCAAGCCCCGGAAAAAATAAGCCTCCCTCCTTTCCTTTTCCCTCTCTCCCCTATAATGTCGCCATGTTGAAAGACCTTTCCATGTTCCGCCGTTTTCTTTTGTGCATGGCCAGCGCCTTCATGGTCTGGCTGGCCTTTCCCAATTTTCTTGAGAAGAACCTGGCCCCGTGGGGGGCGCCTCTGGCTTGGGTCGCCCTCATCCCACTTTTCCTGTCCCTGGAAAACAGCACCCCGAAACAAGCGGCGATCCTCGGTTACCTTTACGGGTTCGCCCAGCTCGGGTCCATCCTTTACTGGATCGCCATTCTGGAAGAGGCGAAATACCTGGGCCCCCTGGGATGGTTCGCTCTCGTGGGTTATTTGAGTGTTTATTACGGAATATTCGCCTGGATCACCCGGCGGGCCGCGTATCTCGGTCTTTCCCCCCTCTGGACCTATCCAGTGGTTTGGTTGGGATGCGAATATTTTCGTGGTTCCCAGCCTTGGGGCGGATTCAATTGGGGTGAAATCGGCTACAGTCAACTTCCCTTTCCTAACCTGACCTATTGGGCGGGGCTGGCGGGGGAGTATGGGCTGACTTTCCTGATCGTTTTCATCAACATCTATTGGGCGAGGCTCTTGGCCCGCCGATGGGTCGGCTTACACGCGCCTGCCCGTGAGTGGAGACCCCTCTTATATCCCTTGGGAATCCTCCTCATTCTCATGTTCACGGGTTGGATCGGTATTTCTAACACACCCCTGTGGAAGGTGGGGACGGTGGCCCTTTTACAGGCTTCCGTGGACCAGGATGTGAAATGGACAAGAGCCTATGAGGAAGAAACCTATCAACGTTACGAGCGTTTGATCCGTTCCTGTGCGAAAGCCAATCCGGGTTTGATCGTCTGGCCCGAGACCGGCGCCCCCACCGTCTTGAAAAGGGACCCTTCCAACTATCGGCGGGTTTCTAAAATGGTTCGGCGGGCCGGGGCTCCTGAATTGGTCGGCTGCCTGGATGTGGGCCGAGGGGGACCCAATGGCCTGCAATATTTCAACGCCGGTTTGGTCTTTGACGCTCAGGGGCGGTCCGGCCCAATGTACCACAAGTGCCACCTAGTTCCTTTTGGGGAGTTCATGCCCTTCCAGAAATACCTTTCCTTCCTGGGCCCGATCGTTTCAGGCCTCGGTAATTTCACCCCCGGAGACCATTACCTGAGCCTACCCGCCCATGGGTTTACCTATTCCCCCACGATTTGTTATGAGGCGATTTTCCCCGGCGACATGCGAAAGGCCGCCTTGACCGGCGCCGACGCCCTGGTGAATATCAGCAACGACGCCTGGTACGGCCATTCCGCCGCCGCCTTCCAGCACGCCCAAATGGGGATCATGAGATCCGCGGAACTCCACCGCCCCCTCTTGCGGGCCGCCAATACCGGTATTTCATATATTTCGGACCCTTTCGGCCGGGTCCTTGCGGTAAGTGGTTTTTTCACTCAGGAAGCCCTCGTGGGAAGCGTCCTCACGGTCGATCATCCTCAGACCCTCTTCGCTCGATGGGGCAATTGGCTCCCGGAAGGTTGTCTTTGGGCCACTTTTTTATTGATCGTTTTCGGAATGGTTAAGCGTCCTCGCCAACCTTTGGAAATCCCTGCTGCCCAACCAACGGGGGCTCCTGAACCGGAACCAACGGAATCAACTCGCCCGGAACAAAAAGAAATCCCGCCTCAATCCCCCCCTCCCCGGGAGAAGGGGAACCGTGATGGAAAATATCGAGAAGGGATATGTTCGGATCGCACCGGCCAAGGATTTTAAAAAAGGAAAAACATTCAAATTTAAGATCAAGCGGGAAGACAGGGCCACCGAGGCCTTCGCCTTTAAAAGGGAAGGGTGTTATTACGGCTACTTGAACCTTTGCCGGCATTGGACGGTGGGGCTCGATTTTGATGACAATGACTTTTTCTCGGAGGATGGAGAATTCCTAGTTTGCAAAAACCATGGGGCCGTCTACGAGCCGGAAACGGGGCATTGCCAGGGAGGCCCTTGTGGCGGGGCATCTCTCTACCAGGTACCTTTGATTGAGAAAGACGGCGTGGTTTACGCCGATTCGCTCCAGGTGGATTGGGGTGAGTTTCTTTAAAGACCAGGAATCCCGGTCTTATATGGGGTGCAGGCCCCGTCGGGTCAATCCGGTGTTCTCCGGCAGCCCAAACATGAGGTTCATGTTTTGGACCCCCACATGGGCCCCGCCTTTGCCGATGGAATCCAGCACGCTGAATACCACGATCCTTCCGCGCTCTTCGTCAACATCCAGGCCGATATAGGAATAATTGGTTCCCGACACGCTGTTGACCCAGGGGTAGGGCTTGTACTGCCAGGACACGCCCTGTTCCTTCGGCAGGTCATAGACCTTCACGAATTCCTCGCCCTTGTAAAATTCCTTATAGAGGTTCATGAGCTGGCCGCGGTTGACCTTTTTTAAGGGGAAGGTGTGGATGACGTCCAGGATACCGCGCACGATGGGCACGTAGATCGGCGTAAAATGCACCTTCACTTTTTTCTTGGTCAGGAGCCCCAGTTCCTGCTCGGCCTCGAAGGTATGGCGGTGACCCACCACGTTGTAGGGAATCAGGTTGTTGCCAATCTCGGCGTGGTGGGCGGGACGCGATAGGTCCGCCCCGATACCGGCGGTGCCGGAAAGCCCGTCCACCAGGATCTTAGTCGTGTCTATCAGTCCGGCTTTAACCAGGGGCGCCGTTCCCAAAATGGCGGCGGAGGCGAAACAGCCGGGGTTGGCGATGACCCGGGCTTTCTGGATGTCTTCCCGGTGAAGCTCCGGGATTCCGTAAACGGCTTCCTGGGCCAGTTTCCAGCTCTTGTGCTTTTTGTTATAGACTTTCTCCCATAGGGCGCGGTCCTGGAGCCGGAAATCGGCCCCCAGGTCGATCACCTTGGCCCCTTGTTTTAAAAATTGGGGTGCCAGCTCCATCGGAACTCCCGTGGGAAGGGCCATGAACACCACATCGCAGGGGCCGGCATCCTCCGGGCGGATGAACTCGATTTTTTCACCATAAAGATTGGGGTGGTAGTCCGCGAGGCGGGCTTCCTTGCGGCTGGTGGCCCAGGCGACCTGGACGTAGGGATGTTCCAAGAGGACGCGCAAAACTTCGCCGCCCATATAACCGCTGGCTCCGTAGATGCCGACTCTGATCATGGGATCCTCCCTTGGAAGCTTAGTTCGTCCGGTAGCCTGATGGCCCCGGGCTGAGTTGGGATATTGGCGTCCCCAACGGGATTCGAACCCGTGTTGCCGGGATGAAAACCCGGTGTCCTAGGCCTCTAGACGATGGGGACTTGAGTGGAAAAAGCTTAAAAAGAGGGGTAATTCTACGGGCCAGGGTGGGTGAAGTCAAGGAAACCCCATGGAGAAGACGACTCGCATCCGCCAAACGAGGGTGGCGATGAATTAAGGCTGCCCTTATGATGTTGGTCGTTAACTTTTTTTAAAAGACTCGGGACGGCTCGAAAGATCGGGGAGGCCTGACATGGCAAAGAAAAAGAAAACGAAACCGAAGACGGCTGCAACTGCATCCCGGGCGACGACAGCGAATCCCCGGATAAGCATGGAAACCACCCAGGGGCCGATCACCGTGGAGCTTTTCTCCGATGTTCCCGGCACCACCCGAAATTTCGTCAATTTAGTCTCAGAAAAATTCTATGACGGGCTCACTTTTCACCGCTATGTCCCCGGTTTTGTCATCCAGGGAGGGGACCCGATTGGGACTGGCACGGGGGGCTCGGACCAGACGATCCGGCTCGAAATCACACCCCACAAGCATCTACAAGGATATATGGGTATGGCCCGGTCCCAGGACCCCCACTCCGCCTCCAGCCAATTTTATATTTGCCTGGCCGACCTGCCGAGCCTGGACGGCGGTTACGCCGTTTTTGGGCGGGTTTTGGAGGGGATGGACAACGCCCTGAAACTGAGGAAGGGCGATAAAATGACCCGAGTCACCCTGGTGAAAACGGTAGAGCCATAAAAAGTTCTGGACCGCTTCCGGCTTGTGTATAATTCTTCCGATTGATTTTTGAAAAAGGGGCGTGGCGCGAATGGCGATCACCATTAAAGACGTGGCCCTCAAGGCTGGAGTTTCCGTCGCGACCGTTTCCCGGGTCGTCAACCAGAAGGACATCCACAAGGTCGGGGTCAAGACCCAGCAGCGAATCGAAAAGATCCTTAAAGAATTGGGATATTACCCCAACACCATGGCCCGGGGCCTCAAGACCCGCCGGACCTACAATATCGGCGTTGTTTTTTTCTGGTACGAGCGTCCGAGTCTCAGCGACTTTTACCTGACGAGGGTCTTGGATGGGATCATCAGTTTCATCAGCGAAAAGAAATACAATATCCTGATGAATACCTTCAGCCGCAACGTCCAAAATGAGGGCGTCTACACTAATTTCGTCAATTCCGGCCTTGTGGACGGCGTCCTGGCGATCGCTCCGCCGGTTGAGTCTCGGTTTTACCAGGACTTGAAGGAAGGCACCCTGCCTTACGTCCTTATCAACTACCAGGTGAACGATCCCAAGGTCTGCTTCGTGGATTGCCTCAATACCCAGGGCATCCTAGACCTGGTGGACCACCTCTACGCCCTGGACCACCGACGGATCGGGTTCATCGCCGGGGACATCCAATACTCGAAAAACTCCCTGGACCGCTATAACGCGTTCCTTTTCGCCATAAAAAAGAAGGGCCTGAGCTACCACCCCGAGCATGTGTACTACGGCAATTGGACCGAGGCCTCGGGGGCCAAGGCGGTCGAGGCTTTCTGGAAGACTAAGGCGCCCCCCACGGCCATCATCGCCTCCAACGACACGATGGCTTGGGGAGCCGTTAAGGAACTGCGTAAGCAGGATTTGAGGGTCCCTCAGGATGTGGCGGTCTGCGGGTTCGACGACCTGGCGACTGATTCAGGCTTAACCACCGTCCACCAGCCGGCCTTTGACATGGGGT
Source organism: candidate division FCPU426 bacterium (assembly GCA_963849485.1). Classification (GTDB taxonomy): domain Bacteria; phylum Oederibacteriota; class Muellerivitia; order Muellerivitales; family Muellerivitaceae; genus CAVTWJ01. The sequence continues at coordinate 22,001 of CAWKIF010000115.1, forward strand.
ACGAGGCGGCCCGGATGCTCTGGAACCAGATCGAGAAACGGCCCCTGGAGTATACTCACCGGTTTTTCCCCACCAAATTGGTGGTGCGTGAAAGCTGCGGCTATTACCTGAAGAACCTCCGAGAGAAAAAATAAAGAAGCGCTTTTCCGGTTTTGGCCTGTTTGTTATGCGTTGAACAACTTCCAATGAAAGGTGTATAAAAACGGCATGAAAAAAATAAATCAAATCAAACTTTGGCTGAGTTGCATCCTGCTTTTTTCCTCGGGTCTGGCTTGGTCCGGCCCCGCCGTTGAAATCAACGACACGGCCACTCCTCCCTCTCTCGACGGGACTATCGCCTCCTGGGCCCTCACCCCCGTCATCGTCCTGGACAAGAAGGAACAGGTGGTCCTTGGCCAGAACGAGTGGACGGGCCCCGATTACGCCAGCGCCCGGGTCTACATGACCTACGATGCGGCCAACCTCTATATCGCGGCGGACATCACCAGCAAAACGCCCATGTATAACAGCCAGGAAGCCAGCAACATCTACAACGGCGACGCCTTGGAAATTTACGCGGGCACCGATTTGACCGACCCCAAGCGGACCGCCTACTCTCCCACCGACGTCCAGGTCTTTATTTCCCCTGGCAAGAACGGGGACAACCCGGTGGCCTACAGCATGACCGACAAGGCTCCCATCCCCGATTCCCAGGTGACCACCAAACTGATTCCCAACGGCTATTCCCTCATGGCCAAGATCCCCCTGAAGTTCTTCTATAAGATCGACGTCGGTCCGGGCAAATCCATCGGCTTTGACATGGGGATGGATGACGTGGGGGCTTCTTCCAAGGTCCGCGCGCTCCAACTCAGCTGGTCCCAGCAGGACAAGAGCTGGCAGGATCCCTCCCAATGGGGAACCCTGACCTTCAAGGGAAACAGCGTCTTCAAGAACACCACCCCCAAAGTGGCCATGCCGGGTTCCCAGGCCACCGATTTGGACCCCAAGGACGGGGCCAAGGGCGCCTCCACGGAAGGCGTTTTGATTTGGGGCTTTAATGAGGATGTGGGCGGGTTCGAAGGGTCGGTCACCCAGGTGACCGACATCGTGAGCGAGGGCACGGGAGCCCTGCTGGTGGGTTCCGACGGCTCGGCGGGCTGGAATCAGAGCCTTGCCGTTTGCAAGACCATCCCCGTTTCCGAACAGTGGGAAACCTTCAAGACCATAACCATGGACGCCTTCTTCCCCCCTAAGAGCCTGGCGAAGGCGGGTTACGGCGAGCTCTATCTCGTGACCCAAAGCCCGGCCAATTCCTGGTACGAGATCAAGATGATTTCCAAGGAAGGGTGGAACCACTTCAAGGTGGATGTCGACGGCTCCCAGTTCAAGGGAGGCCTCACCAAGGTCTTCCTGGTCGTGAACTCGGGAGGGCCCATCCAGGGCAACATCGTGGTGGACAACATCCGGGGCATCGTCAAGGGAGCCGAGACCGGCCTCAAGGGAACGGTCAAGGACGAAGCAGGCAAACCCATCCCGGGGGCCATCGTCGCCCTCGCGAAGAAACTGGTGCAGACCGGAGCCGACGGTTCCTACACGATGTCGGTTCCCTCGGACGATTACATCGCCGAGGTTTTCTGCCCCGGTTTCGTCCAATACAAGGAAAACCTCAAGATCGAGGCGGGCAAGGACAACCAGTGGAACGTGACGATGAAGTCCATGAACGTCACGCCCAAGAAGGCTGTGATCGACGCCTTCCTGGAGCCGAAGGATAAGGTCCGCACCATCCAGCCCCACTATTTGTACGGGAACAACATCGCGGCCTGGTACGACCCCAAGTGGCTCACCAACCCCACCGCCCTCCAGGAATGCTCCGCCATCAGCAATTACATCCGGGTGCCCGGCGGGGCCTACGGCAATGTCTGGAACTGGAAGACGGGGGCCGTTTTCCGCAAGGACGGGGTGAACATCCAATGGACCCCCGACATGAAATGGGCCGACATGGTGGCCTACCTGAAGGCCACCAACTCGGAGCCCCTCATGATCGCAAATATGATGACCCTGGATGTCCAGAACTGCCTGGATTGGATCGCCGACGCCAAAGCGCAGGGCCTGACGGTTCACTACGTGGAACTGGGCAACGAGCCCGATTACGAGTCGGAGCTGGCCAAGAACGGCGAGACCCAGTACTGGACCGTCATCGACAATTACTGCAAGGCCTACCTGGAGTTCGCCAAGGCCATCAAGGCTAAGTATCCCGACATCAAGATCATGGGGCCCGTGCCCGCCCAGGTGGAGAACCACGAGCGCAAAGAGGGGCAGCCCTGGCTGGCCCCCCAAACGGCTCCCTGGTGGGTCGAGAAGTTCCTCGAGGAATGCGCCCCCTACTGTGATGTGGTCTCGGTCCACAGCTACCCCTACTGGAGCAACGACAGCGACTTGGCCCTTATGTCCAAGACCAACCATTGGGCGGAATTCATCCCCAAGATCCGGGAGGCGATCAAAAAGAACATGCCGGACCGCGCCGACAAGATCGAGATAGCGGTCTCGGAGTGGAACTCGGGTGATGAGAACTCCACCACCGCCCGTCTGGTCAATGGCGTCTTCTGCGCGGATTACCTCGCCCAGATGGCCCTTTACGGGGTCAACCAGAGCAACATTTGGGACATGATGACCCAAAAGGCCGGCCAAGGCGGCGGCCACGGCGTGATCGACCCACAGGGTGATCCCGACCATCCCTTTGCCATGCGTTCCAGCTACTGGACACTGTACCTCCTTCAGCATCATTTCGGGACGGAGATTTACCAGGCCGCCACCGACCAGGAGGACATGTCCGCCTACGCCAGCGTGGGGAACGGCAAGAAATACCTGATGGTGATCAACAAGAACCCCAAGAACGTCTATTCCGCCGAGATCAACCTGGGGGCCGGGGTGTCCGGCAAGAATAAGCTCGATATCTACCGGGAGGGGCCCAACGAGTACCAGTGGAGCGAAAATCTTTACCGGGCTGTCATCAATTCCGGGCCCAGCCACTTGGAGGGTTCCCAGCCGGTGGGAAGCCGTTTTTCCATGTCTTTCCCGCCCTATTCGGTGACCTGCATCGAGTTGACGCCGGCCCCCTGACCGACCGGAAGAAGCTTCCCGAAGCGCTTGTTTTTTTCACCCATCCGTGGAGTCCTTGGGAAAGGGCCCCGCGGATGGGTGTTCTTTTTTGGAAAATCGCCCTCTTTTGTTTCAGCCGGAACAGGGCGGGGGAAGGCCCTTTTTCGGATTTGATCCCGGGATTTTCGATTCCTTGAGAATTCCTTGGCCCCGCCCCCGTCCCCTGTGTAAAATTGATTTTCCAAGCCTCCGCCCAAGGAGCCATGCGAAGTGGCCGAAGATAAAGCAGTCCTGATCAAAACGGCTTATTCCTACTACCAAAAAGGGGACTGGGACCGGGCGATCGAGGAATACCACAAACTCGCCGATCTCGACCCCAAAGACCTCAACGTCCATAACATGCTGGCGGATATCTACGGCAAGAAGGGCGATGTCCAGGACGCCCTCCAGCAGTACGACCTCGTGGCCCAGGGCTTCGACGAGAAAAACCAGATCGATAAGGTGCTGCAGGTCTACCGGCGAATGCTGAAGCTGGTTCCCGGGGACGCGGAACTTTCAGCCGCAGTCCAGGGCCTCCTTGAGAAATACCTGGCCCGAGCCCGGGAGCTGGAGGACACGGACCCCTCCAAGTCGGCGGACATCCTGCGTTCCATCCTGAGGGCCGAACCCAACCGTACCGAAGCCGCCTTCCAGCTGGCCCGCCTCCTGTTGAAAATGGGACAGAAACTCGAGGCCATTGACGGCCTCATGAACCTGGCCGCGGGCCTGGACGCGGAAACCCAGACCGGCCGCCTGTCGGAAGTCCTCCAGATGGTGGCCGAGATCGACCCGGTCAACGTGGAAGCCCGGGAAACCCTGACCCAGCTGCTGGTGCGCGCCGGCCAGTCCACCCTCGCCCTGAAAAACCTCCAATCACTCATCGAGATCTACATCAGCCACAACGATTACTCCAAGGCCGAACAATCGGCCCAGCAGGCCCTGGCCCTGGGCGACGTTAACACCTATTACCACCTGGGGGTCATCTACTTCAACCAGCAGAAATACATCGAAAGCCGCCAGTCCTTCGAGCGGTTCCTCCAACAACAGCCTGGGCATGTGGGGGCCCTCAAGTACCTGGCCCTCGATTTCCTGAGGATGAACCAAAACATGGAGGCCGTGAAGGTCTATCAGAAGATCCTGGAGGTTTACTTCAACGAGAACCTCCTGGACGAGGCCAAGGAGGTGCGCCAGACCATCCTGGAACTGGACCCCCAAAACCAGGTGGTGGGCCAGTACGCCCTGGATCAGGCGCTGGTCCCCGCCACTCCGGCAGGGGCGCCCGCTGACGCGGCGGAACCCGCGGTCTCGGAGGAGGCCGAGCAGCAGGGCTACCTCATCGAGGCCCAGGCCTACGCGGACAAGGGGCTCTACGAGCAGTCCATCGACGTTTACCTGGACATGCTCAAGCGCTGGCCCCAGATGGGCGAGATCCGGGTGAGGCTCCAGCAGGTTTATGCCCTCATGGCCCGCAGCGCCGAGCCGCCCGAGAAAACCGTCTCCCCCGAGGAGATCAAGGCCGAGCTTGAAACGCAGCTTCGGGAGCAGATGCGCCAGGAATTGGAGGAGCAGGCCCGCAACTCCCGTCAGATGCAGGACGAGTTGGAACGCCGGAGGGAGCTCGACCAACTTCGGCTCAAGCAGGAGCTTGAGGATAAATTGATGGAACAGGTCCAGAAGACCCATGAGGAGGATCTGCGCGTCAAGCTCATGAGGGAGTTCGAGGAAAAACAGAAAAGCATTCTCCAGGAAAAAGAGAAGCTTGAGAAAGACAGCCAGCAATTTCTTGAGAAGATGCGCTATGAGATGGAAAACTCTCGGATGGAAATGGAAAAAAAGATACGGGAACAGCTTGAAACAGAGTTCCGGCAGCGCATGGAGAAGGAGGCGAAGGACCGGGAGGCCCAGGAGGCGAAGGACCGTGAAAAGCGCCAGGCCGAGGCTTCCGTCCGGGAGGCCCAGGAAAAGGAGCGGCACCGCCTGGAGGAACAGGCGCGGGAGGCCCTGGAACGGGAAAAACGCCAAGTCGAGCTTTTGTCCCAGGAAATCGGGGAACGGGAAAAAAGACGCATTGAGGAGCAGGCCCGGGAAGCCTTGGAAAAGGAAAAGCGACAGGCGGAAGCCCTGGCCCAAGAAGCCAAGGAAAGGGAGAAACGACAGGCGGAAGGCCTCGTTCGTGAGCGGGAGGATATGGTGAAGGCCCAGATCAAGCTCCAGGAAGATCAACGCCACAAGATGGAATTGGAAAAGAGGGAACAGGAAGCCGCCAAGGCCCGCATCAACCAGGAAATTTACCAGGGAATGGAACGGATCCGGCTGGAAAAGGAAAAAGAGACAAAAACTCCCACCCCCGTCCCCGCCCCGGTTTCTACCCCCAGGGGATCCGGCTCCTCCGAGGCCATTGACGACCCCTTCATTCGCAAAACACTGGCCGATATTTACGCCGCCCAGGGACTCTACCTGGAGGCCCTCAAGATCTATGAGCGGATTTTGAGCGAGGAACCTGACAACCACGAAGTGAAAGAAAAGCTCCGCGACATCCTGCGCATGAAGGGGATCTAATCCCCTCGATCGCCCCTGTTTCATCCCTTCCTTTGGTCAAGATTTGAAACAAGTTTCAGGAGGTTGGATGGCTTACGGTGACTTCAATTTAATTCAATGTGCGACTTTTGTTTTCTTTGCCGTCATTTTGTGCCTGGTGTCCCTGAAAGGGCTTATCGGGCGAAAGCCTCTTTTGATTTCTAATCGTGGGATTTTCGTTTATTTGATACTGATTTTCTTGCCGAATACAGGATATCTGATTTACTCTTCATCCCGCTTAAGGGGGGTAAATCCACTGACCTGGATAATGGCCGTATTGCCATTTTTGTTGATGTGGTTTTTATGGAAAATAGTGAAAGGCTTCACGATCTATGGGGTCGTGGACAAGTCCTTCCGAAGTATATTGCTTCAATCCCTGGACCTTTTGAAGGTGAAATTCCGGGAGGACATAACTGGAATCTATATTCCTTCCAAGGACGTGACTCTGTTGGTGCAAATCGTCATGGGTATGGGACAAATTCGGGCCAAGGGCCGTGATCCTGAAAAGTTTGTCCCTCAAGTAGTGAGAACCCTCCAACCTCTGTTGAAAGGGTCGAGAGTGCAGTTCGACTACAAGCCCTTTTTGCTTTATTTGGGTCTTTCGGTTTTGTTTCTGCTTTTAAGCCTGCAGGAATGGGATTTATATCAAAGGATAAGTCAGTAGTATCAGGCGCTCGTTTAATGTTCGTGGGTCACTTTGAAAGCGAGTGGAATGGAAATCAAAGGAAAAGAATCCTTCGCGATGTCCTCCAGTCATTTTCAAAAACGACTCTTCTGGCCGGCGGCACTCTCCCTAGTCCCTCTAGTGGCTCTCTATTACTTTCCGGTGAGCCATAACGGCTTTGTAAATTGGGATGACGTGGATTGTATCAGCGGAAACAGCCGCCTTCGTGCCGTGAGTATTCAAAACCTTGTCTGGATATTCACGACTTTCCATTCGGGTAATTGGATGCCCTTGACCTGGCTGTCTTGGGCCATCAACTACCAGATGGGCGGGGTCGATCCTCGTGGTTATCACCTGACGAATGTGGCTCTCCACGCATTCAATACCCTGTTGGTTTTCCTTCTTTGCCTTCGAATATTAGAGAGGGCCCTGGGCCAGGGGGCGGCGGGGAATAGCCCGAAAATATCCGCCCTGGCCAGCGCCTGGATGACCGCCTTGTTGTTCGGGCTTCACCCTATCCATGTGGAATCAGTGGCTTGGGCGACGGAACGAAAAGACTTGCTCTATTCCTTCTTTTATCTTTCGGCCCTCCTCCTGTATTTGGCAAAGCCGGGTACCCCCGCCCGCCGAGCGCTGGGTTCCGCCGGATGCCTGGCTCTCTACGCCTTGTCCCTGATGTCCAAGCCCATGGCGGTGACGCTTCCCTTGGTTTTACTGATCCTGGATTTTTGGCCCCTCGGACGTTTTCCAAGAGAACGATTCCGGTGTTTCGTTGAAAAAATACCTTATTTTGTCCTGGCACTGGCGGCGGGTTGGATGGCGGTGGCTTCCCATCGGGACTCGCTGGGATCGGTGGGCGGATCCACCCAACCGGTTTGGATCCTGAATGCTTTTCGTTCCATCTTTTTTTATTTGTGGAAGATGGCCCTTCCCCTAGGCCTTTCGCCCCTCTATCCCTTTCCCCGCCACCCGGACGGTCTGTACCAGATTGAGAATCTGATGGCTGTCGCCGGAGTCGTCCTGGTGAGCCTGGCCTGTTACCGCTTCCGAATATCGAAGCCTTTTCTTACCGCGGCCTGGCTCTATTACCTGGTGAGCCTTGCCCCGGTTTTGGGGGTTTTACAGAACGGATACCAGGCGGCGGCGGACCGTTATACCTACCTGCCCAGTCTGGGGTTGTTCTTCCTATTTTCGACCGGGGCCGTTTCGGTACTTTCCAAGCACAGGTATTGGCTGGGAGGTTTTGTGATAGTCTTGTCGGCCCTCCTGGGGTTTGGGACCCTGAACCAGATCGGGGTTTGGAAAAACTCCGAAAGCCTGTGGGAAAGGGTGGTCCGACTTTATCCGGGCGATTCCGCCATCGCCTACACCTACCTGGGCGGGACCTATACGGAAGACAAGAGATGGGACGAAGCTATGGCGGCCATTCAACAGGCACTGAATATTCCGCCGCCCTTGTCCCCCACCTACCAGGCCTTGGGGCGCCTTCTCCTTTACCGTGGAAGGGTGCAGGAGGCGGTTCAATCTTTCAACACCGCCATCCAACTCGACCCGAATCAGCCCCTCCCCCACGAAAGCCTTTGGAGCGTCGATGAGCGGTTGGGAAAACACGAGGAGGCCATTTCCCAAATTCAGGAGGCGATCCGCCTTGACCCGGAAAACCCGGAATATCAATGCAACCTCGGGGTGAGCTATTCCTTCCTGGGAGAATATCCGGAGGCGGAGTTGGCTTTTCAAAAGGCTTGCCGGCTCGACCCCCATTCCTCCCTCTATGCCGTGAACCTGGCCACGGTTATGAAGTTGCAGGGAAGGCCGGGGGAAGCACTGGCCATTTACCGGAACAAAATCGACGAAGGGGACCTCAATCCGGTTTATTTCCTGAAAATGGCGGATATCGATCTGGACCAAAACCTCCCCCAACAGGCCCTGGAATGTCTTCGGAAAGCCATGGTCTTGAATCCCCTGGACCCCAAAATCCTCACGCAAATCGCGGAGGACTATGAAAGGGCCGGGCAGAAGGGTTTGGCTCAATACATATATGGGAAAATCCAGTCCCGGCCCGACATAAAATAGCTTTTTCTTTCACCCGGCTTTAGTGGAATTACCGGCCGGAATATTTCCATAATAGGCCCGTCATGCAAACCAGCCTCTTTCACTACCACCTCCCAGAGGAAAGCATCGCCCAAAGGCCACTGGCCCAAAGGGACGCCTCCCGCATGCTGGTCCTCGACCGGCAAACGGGCCGCATCGAGCACAGCCGGGTGAGGGATCTGGCCCAGTGGCTCCTGCCCAACGATCTCTACGTCGTTAACCGTACCAAGGTCCTGCCGGTTCGGCTTTTTGCCGCCAAAAAAGAAACGGGCGCCAGGCTGGAGGTCTTCCTGCTCCGGCCCGAAGAGGGCGATTCCACCTGGGAAGCCCTCATCCGCCCCACCCGGCGGGTAAAGCCGGGCTACCGATTGTCCCTGGAACCCCAAGGGGAAGTGGAGATTGTGGAGACCCTGGACGGTGGGCATTTCATCGTTGAGATAAGGGGCACCGGCCCTTTGCGGCCCTTCCTGCTCAAGCACGGGCATGTGCCCCTGCCCCCCTATATCAAGCGGCCCGACGACCGCAAAGACCGGGAAAGGTACCAGACTCTTTTCGCCAAACAATTAGGCTCCATCGCGGCCCCCACGGCGGGGCTTCATTTCACCCCGCCTCTCTTGGCGAGCCTGAAAAAGAGGGGCCTGCGCCAAAGCGAGGCCCTGCTGCACGTGGGTTTAGGCACCTTCCTCCCCGTCTCCGCCGGGGAAACCGGGGACCATGTGATGCACCCGGAAATTTATGGGGTTCCACCGGCCACGGTGAAGGCGGTGACCACGACCCGCCGGAGGGGCGGCCGAATCGTCGCCATCGGCACGACGGTGGTGAGGGCCCTGGAATCCTCCCTGGGGGAAAAGGGGGAACTGGCCGCGCAAAAGGGTGAGACCCGGCTTTTCATCACTCCCGGCTACGACTTTAAAAACGTGGATATCCTCTTCACCAATTTCCATCAGCCCCAGTCGACCCTACTCATGCTCGTTTCCGCCTTCGCGGGCAGGGAAAGGGTCTTGGGGGCCTATGAGGAGGCCCTCCGGGAAGGCTACCGTTTCCTTTCCTACGGCGACGCCATGCTGGTCTTGTGACGGTTCTTCTCTTTTTTTAGGTTTCTCCCACCCCGGGCCCTGCCGTTATGATGAGGACCTATGGAAAAAGTCCGAAAGAATTGGCGCGGGTTTTGGGCCTGGAGGGAAGGGAGCGACCTGGGGTTCCTCGCTCTTCTGGCCCTGATCTGGGTTTTCTTCCACCGGCATATCTTTTTCGATTACAGGACCTTTGTGCTCATCGACGCGTCCCGTCTTTTTTTCCCCCTTTGGGATTGGGGGGCGAAGGTTTGGGCCGCAGGCCGGATTCCCCTCTGGAACCCGGACGCGGGGTTTGGAACACCCTACCTTTCCAACCCCGAGAACGCCTGCTGGTATCCCCCCCTCCGGATTATTTACTTCCTTCTGAGCCCGGTGGCCGCCTTCAACGCCTGCGTTGTGCTTCACCATTTGTTCGCGATGGCGGGGTTTTATTTTTTCTCTCAGGGCCGGAAAATATCCAAACCCGCCTCATTTCTGGGGGCGGTCCTCTTCGGATATTCCTTACATGTCGTTTCATCGCCTTGCACGACGGTTTTGACGATGGTTTTGGCCTGGATCCCCTGGATTTATGCAGCCTCGGACCGGTTGTTTGACGGCCGCCGGGGTTCCTTGCTGTTTCTTTCAGTTTCCGTCGGGTTTCAAATGGCCGGTGGGTACCCCATCTTGGCCTATTTAACCCTTTTAACCATCGTGGCCGAAAAGCTTTTGAACCGGCATCCACCGGTAAAATGGGCTTTATTTTTAGGAGCGGTCTTTTTGGGGACCGCCTATAACCTTGCCTGGATGATCCCCTTTGCCGATTTCCTGCGTTTCTCCACCACCGCCCAACGCTTGGATTTCCATGAGGACCTTCCCCTCCGGGCTTTGGGAACCTGGGTGAATCCCTTTTTCATCTTCCAGCCCCTCCATTCCAAAACGCCCCTTCTTTTTGAGTTGAGTTGTTATTTCATAGGTTGGCCGGCGATGGTTTTGATCCTGTGGGGTAGCCTCAAGCATAAGCTATCTTGGGTCCCGGCCCTGCTCGCGGCCTTGTGGGTCGTTTTGAGCCTGGGGGGGCCGGCCGGCCGGGTGATGGATGGGTTGGTCCCCTTCTACCATTGGGTGGCCCGGTCGGGTTATTGGATGAGCCTGGTGGTGTTCGCGGGGGCCTCTCTGGCCACTTCGGTAATGGACCAGAAAATAAACGGAACCGGCGATAGCGACGGGTGGGATGGGAGATGGCTGATGGCGGGATTCTTGGTTTACACCCTCGCCCTCGGGGGCGGGATACCGGTTGAACTACCCTTTTTTTGGGCTTCCTTAGCGCTGGTTATTGTTTTGGGGGCCGAAAAGGCATTTTCGCGCCCGGTCCGCTGGCTCCTCTTGGCGGGGTCGGTTTTTTTATCGCTTCTTCCGGCGGCACAGGGCGTCAATTTCACCCTCCCAGGGGGGTATTACGAGGTTCCCCCGCCCTTCTGCCGAGCCATGACAAAATCCGGAAGAATTTACGCTTCTTTTCCCGAGGTCGAAAGGTTTGAGGGAACCAGCGGGAAAACGGTTCCTGAAAGTTATGATTTGCTGAAAGACGCCATGGTTTCAAACTGGGCTTTGGTTTTCGGAAAGGAAGAGTGCTATTTTTATAACTCCTTTTTTCTGAAGGACTATTTCGATTGGTGCTTTTCCAGTTCGCGATTTTCCCCGCAAATCACTAAAAAGGTCCTGGATTACCTCAATGTCCGGTATGTCCTGGGATATCACTCTTTACCCGGGTTCCAAACCCTCTCCCCTGGGGATCACCCCACACCCTTATCGGAAAATAAGGGCACTATGCCCAAGTGGAACAGCGTGACCCTGGCCGCCCTTCAGACGGATTTCACCACGGACCTTTGGAAAGTGGGGGAAAAGGATTTTAGTTTTGACCGCCAGTGTTTCGTGGGTGACCCACGCTGGGTGGGTTCCTATAGCCGCCGGAAGGTCATGGAGTTAAGCCGTGACCCAAATCATGTTTTCCTTTCAGCCCCGGGCCCGGGAAGGGCCCTGCTGGTATCCAGCGAGATCGCCTTTCCCGGCTGGTGGCTTCGCGCGAAAAATGGGGAAAGACCCATTGAAAGGGTCAACGACGGGTTCCGGGGGGCGATTTTGGAGGAGGGCGAGGAACAGGCCGAGGTGATCTACCGTCCGGTGACCTTTCGCTTGGGCTGTTTTCTCTCACTTTTAGTTTGCGCTCTTTGGCTGGGGATGTTATTGAATTTGCCGGGGAAAATAAGACATGCATGAATTTCAACTGACCGCGAAAGATTTCAAGACCGGCGCCCGGGCGGGGCTTCTGAGGCTTAGCCACGGCGAGGTGCAAACCCCCTGCTATATGCCCGTGGGCACCCAGGCCTCGGTGAAGGCCCTTTCGCCCGAGGATGTGAAGGCCTGCGGGGCCGCGATCCTCCTGGGCAACACCTACCACCTCATGCTTCGCCCTGGCGCCGACCTTTTGGAACAAGCCGGGGGCCTGCATGGTTTCATGCACTGGGACGGGCCGATCCTCACCGATAGCGGGGGTTTTCAGGTCTTCAGCCTGACGGACCTGAGAAAAATCACCGAGGAGGGGGTGGAGTTCCGGTCCCATCTGGATGGGAGCCTCCGGTCCTTGACTCCCGAGTCGGCGGTTCATATCCAACACCAGATCGGGGCCGACATCCTCATGGTCTTGGACGAGTGCATTCCCTATGAGTCGTCGGAGGATTACGTCCTATCCTCGGTGGAACGGACAAGCCGGTGGGCCCGGCGTTGCCAGGAGGCCCACCTGAAAAGCGGGCGGGCGGACCGTCAAAACCTTTACGGAATCGTCCAGGGGTCTCATTTTCACCATTTAAGGGAAAAGAGCGCGAAGGACCTGATCGAGCTCGATTTCCCTGGTTATGCCATCGGCGGGGTCTCGGTAGGGGAGGCTAAGGAAAAGATCTACGAGGCGGTGAGGTTCACCGCGCCCCTTTTGCCTGAAAACAAGCCCCGCTATCTCATGGGCGTCGGGACGCCCGAGGACCTTTGGGAATGCGTCGAGAGGGGAATGGACATGTTCGATTGCGTCCTGCCGACCCGGGTGGCCCGAAACGGCACGGCCCTGACCCGGCATGGGAAGGTGGTCCTTAAGAACGCGCAATATGCCCGGGATTTTTCGCCCCTGGACCCCGATTGCTCCTGCGAATGCTGCCGCAACTATACCAAAAGCTATCTCCGCCACCTCTGCATGGCCGAGGAACTGCTGGTCATTCGGCTGGTGAGCCTGCACAACCTTTATTTCATGTGCGAGACGGCGGGGATCATCCGGCAATCGATCCTGGAAAACCGGTTCTCGGAATCGAAGCAAGCTTTCTTAAAACAGTATCTCGGCCAATAAGTTAAGCGCTCCCGAAAAGGGTTTTGGCCTAAAATAAGCCCATGTCCCCCCTCTCCGTCCATTTTGATGGTTCCGAAGAATCCCAAGAATCGATTGGGAAATGGCAATATCTGTTGGCTTTCCTATCCCTGATCCCTTTCATCGGGATCCTGCCCTCTTGCGCCTCGACTTTTTGGGGCGTGGTGAAGATCGACAAAAAAGGCGGGGTCGCCCTGTTGGTCCTGGGGGATTTTAGGTTTTGGGATCACGGGCGCCGTTTATTCGCAATGGCAAAGTCAAATTCTCGCGTTTTTTTGAGTCCTCCCCCGGCAGTGACGGCCTCCGCCCCGGTGGAAGGAAGCGGAACGATCTCCTGGCTTCAGCCTTCCGATGGTTTAGCCCTCTCTGAAAAAACCGGAAAACCCATCCTTTATGACTTTAAGGCCCACTGGTGCGGGTACTGCAAGCTTATGGACGAAAAGGTTTTCGAAAAAACGGAATACGCGGCCAAGATCAATAGTCTTTATATCCCGGTAGTGGTGATGGACACTCAAAAGGGAAAAGGGAAATAATGCCCCGGATGTCGCTCAGTTGCAGGGCAAGTACCGGGTGGGAGCCTATCCCACCTTGGTGGTGCAATATCCCCGAAATGGGCCTTCCCGGGTGATGCTGGGTTTTGAGGGTGAGGACAAGGTGATGGCTTTTCTGACCCAAGAAAGCCATTTGTGAGTGGACTGCTCGGCGGTGGGATTCGATTAAAGGGGGCCGATAATGGAAAAAAAGGAAAAAGTAATCGTGAACAAAAGAAAAAATGAACGGCGGAAGCCGGGCGATCTGCGTTTTCCGGGCCGGCTGGTAGGGGTCCGAAAAGGCGAACCGCGTAAAGCGGACCGCCGTAAAGGTGAGCGACGTAAAAAATAGGGGAGGATGCTATGGAAATGACCGAGAAAACGGCGAAGGAGTTGTTGGACGAGCTGTTCAAGGCGGAAAAGAAGCTTCAAAAATGGCGCCGTCATGGCATCGGAATCATTTTGTCCAAGGAAACCTATAAAGCCCTCAAGGAATCCGGCCATCCCAAAAAGGATTACATCTTGCAGGGCGTTTTGGTGGAGCGGAGGGGGAGTTTAAGGTATTAAGTTAAATATATGGACTATGGATGGTCTGAATAGAAGTTTTATGGAGGAAAGTGATTATAAATGGATACCTCGGCATTAAGGTTTTATAACCAACTGGCCGTCAACTACCATTTGATGTTTGAAGATTTTAATGAGGAACTCCCACATCAAGGTCGGATATTAAACCAGGTCATCAGAAAATATCACCCCGGAAAGGGAAAGCTGAGCCTTCTGGATTGCTCCTGCGGGATCGGCACCCAGGCCTTATGTTTGGCCCGCTATTCTTATCAGATCCATGCCACCGACTTGAGCCCCAAAGCCGTTAAGGAAGCCCGCCGAAGGGCCAAACAACTTGGCTTATCCTTAACCTTTGGCGTCGCCGATTTCAGAAAATTGTCTAAACAGGTAAAGGGCCATTTTGATGTTGTGATCACCTGCGAAAACGCTTTGCCCCACCTGCTCACGGATTCCGATCTGGTTCTGGGCTTGAAAAATATCCACTCTAAATTAAAACCGGGAGGTCTGTTCCTGTTGGGCATCAGGGATTACGACCCGCTATTAAATGAACGCCCTACATCGCCAAGAAAACCCGCTTTTTATAAAGACAAACTGGGCGAGAGGATTTATTTCCAAGTTTGGGATTGGAAAAAGGGCGCGAATATCTACAAGGTGCATTTGTTCTTGGTCCGTAGAGTGAAGGGCCTATGGAAAACCCAATGCCAGGAGACCTTTTACCGGGCCATCAGCCGGAAAGAAATGACGGATTTGATGAAGAAAGCGGGGTTCACTCAAATTCGGTGGTTGATGCCGAAAGAAACTACCTACCTGCAGCCCTTGGCGGTCGCATCCGTGAAGTAGATTAAAACTCAAATTTCCAAGACAAGGGGAGAGCATTGCCAAAAAAACTGCGTTTTAAGAAAACTAATCCTGCTACCCCGAAACCCGCCGAGACCCTTAAACAAAGGTTAGAACACGGCCTCCAAATCGGCCTGCGGGCCTCCCTGGCCAGCCTGTTGGCAGCTTGGGTGGCCATCCAGTTGGGCATGGCCTACCCCCTTTACGCGGTTATCGCCGCCGTCGTGGTCACCGATAGCTCGCCGGAAGTGACGCGGCGTTTAGGCCTGATCCGGCTGATAGGCACCCTGGCGGGGGCCTTCGGGGGCGCGCTGATCGGCACCGTATTGGGGAACAGCGTGGGGGTAATGGCTTTAGGGGTACTGCTCGCAATCCTTCTTTGTGATCTGGCCAACCGGCGGGATGCCCAGAAGATCACGGGATATATCACGGGCCTCGTCATCCTTTTTCATGGGGATTCCCCCTGGGCCTACGCCAAGGACCGCTTCATCGAGACGGCCCTGGGCCTGGCCTTCGCCGTCTTGGTGGGCCTGGCCATGGAGGCCCTGATGAAATTGACGAAGATGAAAATCAGGGTGTGAATTTAATTGAAATCGCGGAACGAATCATACAAACACCCAGGGAGAATCGGGACTTCAGCTGTATCCACCGGTTTAATTAATTTGGTAGCCCGAAAATTCGAGGGTGAAACCGGCTTTCTTCCCCTCCTGCATCTCCATGGCAATCACGGCCTGGGAAGGCAATAGATATTTCGAGACCTCCTGGTATTTGAGAGTGATGGTTTCATTCATGGTTCGAGGAAAAATGATGGCCAGAGAATTCACCAGCCAGCCTTCCGGGGTCTGAAAAAATCGGGGTTTCACCACCGCGGCGGTTTCCAAACTGTCTTTTTTCTGGACGTCGCATTCACCCATCAAGAGGTCCGGATTGAAGATATTGATGGAAGTGACCGAATCCTTGGTTTCTGCGATTTCGAACCCGTCCGCTGTTTTTTTCACGATCACTTCGGCTTGCGAGGGGTCAATGGCGGGCTCGAAGGTGACGCCGCTCCAACTATCCCAATAACCGCTGATCATTTGTTGCATACCGCCGAGATATTTCACCACCGAATCATCGTATTTCGCGTCTCCGGTCGGGTGGTAATTGGTATAGTCAAGTTTCATCCCGTCTTTCTCGTCGTAATTCATGTAAAACTTTATGTCTTTTACGGCGTTGTATTTTGAGGGATCTTTTTTCGTTTGGGAATTCACCATGGCCAGCATTTTTTCAAAAAGGCTGATTTTAATTTGGCACTTGAATTTACGCAGGCCGAGGGCTTTGTAGTTGACATAAAGGTTGTTGATCTTGAACTCCAGGGCCGCGTCGTCTTGGGAAAGGTTGGAGACGGGGGTCGGGTCGGCCAAGGCCCGGCAGGGAAGCACGGAGATAACCAGGAGGAATAGGAGCCCCAATAAATGGGATGATTTTGTTTTTATCATAATGATTACTCCCTTCATTATTTGCGGGTGAAATAACAACTGGCATCATAAGCCCCGTCAAGACGGGTCTCGAGTGAAATGTATCCTTGCAGAAGATCAGAATGTTGAGTGATACGTAGGTGTAAAATGTTGAAAGAGCAGGGCGGGATATTATTGAAATATCGGTTATGGCGGTATCGGAATCCGGAATTTATAAAAGGAGAAAGGGTTATGAATAAATCAGCGATCGTTGGAATGTTTCTTTTGACGTCGGTTTTCCTCCCCCTACAGGCTTTCGGGAACGCCATTTACAACCGGGCTCCGGGTTTCAAGGTGCCCGAAGGAAATATCGCCTTCCTGGGCAGTTACTACTCGCCCATGAAGATTTTTAAAAACGGGTCCACCCATGAAACTTTGACTTCGGTTCACCGCACGCTGTTGGGCTTGGCGCCCGACCAGGCCTATTCAGCGGGGGATCAGGCGCGGGCGGTCAGTGAAACGAATGAATTGGTGGACAATGAAGCCATGGCCCTCAACTTGCCCTTATCCGACGCCCCTTTGAATGAAACCTACCAGACCGACCTTCTGAAGCATATCTATCGCCCCGATAAATTCGCCTATAATCCGGCGATTACGGCCTTTTGCGGGAACCAACCCTATATCCTGATCATTGTCATCGATTTCTATACCGAGTTCGCTTGTTCCGTCAATATCCGGGAATCGCAGGATGGTAAGAAGATCGACTATTCCGGAAAGCGTTCCATTTTGGAGCAGGATTTGAGTATGTTTTCCATTAAAGGCCACCAAACGGGAGTCGCGCAGGAACTGTTCCTGGTTTCCACCAAAGACGGGTCCACGGTCTGGCAGGCTCATACTATTTCCACCACGTCGAATGCATATGACCCTTTCCACGGCCTCAACAAGGAACTCCTCTCGAAGGCCTTCGATAATTTGTTGAAACCCTGAGATGAATAGAATCTCTAGCAGGATGATCCCATCCGCGATTTGAATACCAATCGTTGATCAAGGGAGACGCAAGCATGAATAAGATCATTCTTTCTCTCGCATTGGCGGGGTGGGCCGCCGCTCCCGTTTTTTCCGAGACCGATTACCACACTTATCTTTATCTCCAAAAATTGAACAACTACTATTACAGCCTGACCCGTGCGGGCCTAAAAAACTTCCAATGCGAGGCCTCGGGTTCCCTTACCGGGCAGGAGCCGCCCGGACTCGCCAAGGACTGGGAGGGTTTTGACTGGCAAAACAGCCATTGCAAATACACGTTTTCCTACCTGGGAGGGGAAGTCATGCCGATTCTCGGCTGGGAGTCCGACGGCGGAGACCCCCAGGCCACCGCCGCGCGCATGCGGCGCGTCACCGAAGCGGCCAACCAGCTCCTCGTGACCTGGGGCCTCTTTCTCACCCATCCCTTTTTCGACCCGGAAAACCGGCGCAATACCGTGACGGTCGAAAGCGGATCGAACGGTGGGTTCTCTCTCGTGGGCCACAGCCGTTTTTTTTCCGCGACTGTCGATTATGACAACCAGGCCCTGGCCCAGCGCATGGTGTTGAAGACCCCGGTCGGGACCCAGGAAATGAAGCTGGGGTTCATCCACCTGCCCCAGGGCGCGGTTTTACAGCATGCCGGCATGGTACTGCTATGGAAGGGAACCCCCATTGATGTCGACTTAAGAGTGGATTACCAGGAAATTCAGGGTTTTCCGCTGCCAGCCACCTTCACGGTTACCGAGAAGAGCAACGGGGTGACATTAAAGGCGGTCTACCAAATGTCCCGTTATTCGGTCCTGCGCAAGGGGGAGGCGACCGCCGCGGGTGCCAAAAAAGGGGACGAGGAAGTGGTTCCAGCCTCTTCGGAAAGCCCAGGATCCAAGCATTTCTTATGGCGTGTCCGGTCCTCCACCGCCACGATGTACCTGCTGGGGTCCATCCATATCCGCCCTAACACACCCCTGGAGGTTCCGGAGATCGTGGAAAAGAGTTTCCAGGAATCCAACTTCGTGGGTTTCGAGTTCGACCGGTCAAAGCTGGAGCAAATCGAGAAGGAAAGGGACGATTATTACGACATTCACTGTTCCTATCCGGAAGGCGACTCGATGAGAAACCACGTCACCCCGGAGGAATGGGGGAAGATCCAGGCCTTATTGAGTGAGTGGGGCATCTCCACGGAGATGGCCCTACACCATAAGCCTTATATTCTCCGGGAATTGGCCCTCCGGCGGCCTCCCCCGAAGGGCGTGAAGCGCATGATCGATATGGGCATCGATGAGATTTTTTACCGCAAGGCCGTTGCGGCGAATAAAAAGGTCTTCGGCCTGGAATATTGGTACGAGGGGTTCCGGGTGCTGGACGGCTTGAGCGACCATGACCAGGTGCATTACCTGCTGGGGGACGCGGTCAACACCCACAACCATGCCCGCTTCTTCGGCGAGATCCTGGCTGATTGGAAAGCCGGCAACACCGCCGATGTGGACGCCCTGGTGAACACCGACGTCATGCCCGAGGATAAGCCCGCCTTGGAAAAAATGGTCACCCTCCGCAATGAGGAGTGGGTGCCCCAGGTGGTAAAAATCCTCCAAAGCCGGGCGGTTTGTTTTATTGTTGTGGGAAGCGCCCACTTAGTGGGGTCGAAAGGACTGCCCAATTTACTTCTGCAGAAGGGCTTTAGCGTGGAACAGCTTTAGGCCTTGTAGAATAATCCCAGTGGCCCTGGTAAAGAACGGGTTCGGAACAATAATGAAAGAATCACTTTTCGTGATACTCGGCATTGGCCTCATTTTTCATGGTACGGTGTATTTAGCTTTTGGCGGTGAGAATCGGGGAAATAACGTAAAAGAAGGGAAAATCTTGAGTTCCCACAACCCTTTTAATGGCTCCCTCGTTATCCCCCCCGACGACCCCAAGATCCAATTCACGGGCCGGATCGACTTTACCAATCCCAAGGCGCCGAGGTTCGATTGGCCGGGGGTGTCGATCCTAGCGAGATTCAAAGGGACCTCCATCGGGTTCCTTTTGGAAGACGGCGGCAATGACTACGACGTCAAGGTGGACGGCCAACCTTCCACGGTTTGGGCGACCTTCGCTGACCGGAACCTCTACACCCTGGACGGCCTTCCCGAGGGGGACCATACCGTCCAAATCGTCAAACGTACCGAGACTATTTTCGGCATCGCCTGCTTCAAGGGGCTGGTTTTAGGGGATGGCGGCGCCCTTTTGAAGCCTCCCCCCCGCCCCGCCCGGAGAATTGAGCTGGTTGGGGACTCCTTTATCTGCGGCTACGGGGATGAGGGGACGGCCCTGAAATGCGACAGCCTTCGGCCCTACGAGAACGCCGACAAGGCCTTTGGGCCGGTCGCCGCCCGGGATCTGAACGCCGAATACTACATGGTGGCCTTTTCCGGGCGGGGAATCGTGCGAAATTACGGCGAAAAACACAAAAAGTCCCCCGATCCCTTTCCCCCCCTCTATCACCGGGTTCTTTGCCATGACCCCGAGAGCCGGTGGGACTTTTCCCAATGGGTCCCTGACGCGGTGGTCATCCACCTGGGGCAAAATGATTTTTCAACCGATCCCAAGCCTGACATCCAGGATTACATCGGGGGTTACCTCCGGTTGATCCAGGAGATCCGGGGGTATTACCCCCGGGCCTTGATCTATTGCTTCGCCCCCACAGGCTGGCCCGGTTACAGCCTCTATGTGAAAGACGTAGTAAAAAAACGAAATGAAGCCGGCGACCCGGGGGTCTATTTTGTGGGTTATCCCGAGATCCCGGTCGACGAGCTGGGCTGCGACTACCATCCCCGGGTCGTCGCTCACCGGAAACTGGCGAATATCCTCGTGCCGGTGATGAAGGAAACTTTAGGCTGGTGATGCGCCGAAGTATGAGGGAGAGATAATGATGAGTGAGATTCAGCGTTATTTTGCCTTGGCTTTATTTACTGGTCTTCTGGCGGGGTTCTTAACTGCCTTCACCATCGGTTTAAGCGAAGTTTTCTCGGGCATTCAATCAAAATATTTTGACATCCGGCAAAGGCCTCGGCCCCACAAGGTCATTAAAAATGTCCTTTTGTTTCTCGGTCAGTGTCTGGGTGTTTGGCTTTTTTGGGTGGGTTTTGGAATTGGGATGACCGCGGGCAATAACGAATCCTCGTGGGTGATGACCTACTCGTATTTCTGTTTATGGATAACCATCCCCATTGTCTCAATAAGTTATTTTACGCCATTGCTGGGCGGTCTCGCCCTCATCGCCAACTCGATTTGGTCCCGCTATCTTCTGAATCGGATTTTCCTGAATTCAATATCCGCTTTTGAGCAAGATCAGATCTTTTCGGTCAAAAATGGTCACTATAACCTAGGGTCGACTCAATTATTGGTTTCGGGGCCTTTGCTTCTTTTGGGCTCCCTGTTTTTAATTCTCGGATTATTCGGATGGTTGAAGCCGGGGAACGGAGAAAGACCTTCTCAATAGCTGCACTTGTAATGGTGAAAAATGAACGGAGTTGAAATGTTTCGAAGCGGGCGGGCTTTTATTTGTTGGATCTTCGCAGTGCTTGTTCCGGATATTTGTTTTGGCGATATGTCCTATCCCGGGGTTGACCACTGGCGCGATATTTTGAGCTGGTTAACGTTTGATATCGTCCCGCTGGTCCTTCCGGTCTGGGTAATTTTCTTTTTCTTTAAGAAAAAAACCATAACAAGGATGAGAGAAAAGAAATACGCGGGTTTAACATTCATGACCATGTTCATCTGGATTTACTGGGTTTATTTTGAATTGACCAGTTCGCGGTCGGCGTATTTTTATTCAACGGATACGAATGATTATTTTCGAGGAGCCGTCACCTTACTGGGACCTCTGGGCGTTTATTATCTCGGCGTCTCATCATCCTTCGCGGATAAAATATGGCTTAAATTAACTGGCGTTTTAGTGCTTCTGTTCGGCCTGCTGTTTTACTTCTTTAACGCAATGTTCCCGATTTAAATAACTCAACCCGGGCTGGGGAATGGGTTGGGAATAACATCCATCGGGTCCAGCGGAATCACGGGGGGAATTCCGGTGCCGCAATTGTACGAAAGACTTTTAACCGCATCCGAGCTTCACCATTTGATCTACAAGGAAACTTGGTCGGTGTTGATCACCTTGTTTCTTCTGACGATGGGGGTTCTCAACCTATCGAGTTGGTGGAAAAACATAATCCGGGTTCGGAAACCGAACAAAAAAATGATCGGGTTTGCTATCCAGTTTTTGGTCATCCTTCTTATATTTTTCTTTGCGCTACTAACCGGAATCGCTTCATGGGATATGGCGCGAGACATTCAGGCGAATCAAGCGACGGTATTTCTATCGACTGCCACCGGCAATCGTATCGTCCACGGGGGGAGAGGGGGACCATCTTATTATCTGGATTTTGACGGTACCGCGCCCGTGACGGAGTTGGAAGTTTCCAAATCGATCTATACAGAATTTCGAGCGGGCCAAGCCGTTACCGTTTCCTACGCGGCCCATTCCCGGGTTGTTTTCGATGTGAATGGAGTAAAAGGGTATTGATGCCGGTTAAGCGATAGAGACGGTCACAATCGATTTTCTTGATTCAGAACAAAACGACCCGTTTTTAAACCTAGAGATTGTGGACAGGGAATTGTCTAGTGCGATAATGAGGTTTCTCATTTTGCCGGAGGGTTCATGTTCAGTTTTTCCCAGGGCGCCAGCCTCAAGATGGCCAGAAGCCTCATCCGGGTGACCGGGACGCGGGAAGCCCTTGCCCTCTTTCTAGATAAGAACCTCTCCACCGTCGATTCCCAGGATTTGTTCATCCAGCTCCTCGCCTTGAACGCCTGCAACCTCCTTCAAACGTTGAAGGAAGGCTTTATCAGCGATGAAATCAATCTGGAGGACGGCCAGGATATCGTGGATGATTATGTGATCGAAACCCTCCGCCGGCAGGATTGGGTCAAGTCACGGGACGGGGGGGAATTGATGGACCGGTGCCAGGAAATCTTGGGCATCGCCGAAAAATTCCAATCGAACTGGGAAGAGGGGGCTGAAAAACCCGTATTAGAGCCTCTTTACCTCAGCGTGATGGATGTCTTGCGCAAATTCGGGAGCGAGGGTTATTTCGAACTGCAGGACTCCCTCTACCAGTTCGTCAATCAACAGCACCAGTATTTCACGCATTATTTCCGGAATTTGCTGATGCCCTTCGGTAGTGTTGAAGCCCCGGCCGAACCCGCCCCGGAACCTGAAATCATGATCCCGGTGACGACAGACCCGGGGCCTCCTCTCCCGGTTATTGTGAAAGAAGAGCCCCCCCTCTCACCGGCTCCCGATGCGCCGCCGGCCGAGCCTTCCTTACCTAACCTGGAGGACCTCGGGGGACCCGGCTTTCCAATGATTGATGCCATCCCCGTTGAGACGCCGGCTCTACCCCTGGTCCCTGAAGCTACTCCCGCCGAACCGGTCCAGGAAGTTTCACCCGCAGCCCCGCTCGCCCCCCGAAGCCCGGAGGGCGCAGGGGGGGAATTAGAAAGTTTGGGCCAGCCGGCCTTTAACCTCACACCTCAAACATCCTTAGGGCGAGTTCTGCCGCCGCTGGAGCCGGTTCGACCCGAGACACCGGGGCTTGCCAAGGATCCTTTTCTGCAAAAGCCCAAGGAACCGGTATTTCCAGAACAGGTTCAGGAAGCTCCACCCGTTCCGAAGGAAGCCTCTCCCGACCCCGGTGAAGAATTAGTGAGTTTGGTTCAACCCGTCTCTCACCTTTCACCTCAAATTGAATCCTTGCCTGCCCCCCGACCTGTCCCAAGTAGCCTGGAAGGCGAAGGGGGAAGCCTGGAGGGCGTAGGGGGGGAGCCGGCCCTGCCGAACCTGGAAGATTTAGGTGAACCTGCTCCTCTTGTCGTCCCGGTCCCTCAATCGGATCTGGATGTTCTTGTTCCACCCGAGCCAACTCCCGCCGAACCGCCCCGGGATCTATTACCCGCCTCGGTGGATACTCCGCCCCTCTCCCAAGGGCTGGAGAGTTTGGTTCAGCGGGGGTTCCCCCTTGCGTCCAGGCCGGATTCCCAGCTTGTCGGCCTACCCTCCCCCCCACTTGCCTCCAGACCTGTCCCCCATAGCCTTTTAGGCGACGGGGGAAGCCCAGAGGGCGAAGGGGGGATCGCGCCTGTCCTTGAAAGTTTTGATATTGATGAGAGTAAAGAAGGGAAAAAAGTTCTTCCGCCCCTGGAACTGGCGCTGCCGGAGGGGTTGGAAATTATTAGCGATCCTTCGATGCCTAAGCCCAAGGAACCTGTATTTCCCGAACCGTTCCACGAAGTTTCGCCCGCCCTGGTGGAAACTCCCGCCGCCTCCGGGGGATCCGAGGATTTGGTTCAACCTGAGCCTATCCTACCGCCCGAGATTGAAACCCAACTTGCCCCCCCTCTGTCCCCGGTGGCCTGGAGGTAGAAAAGGGAATCCAAGCGAGAGAAGTGGAGATCCTGCCTGACCTCCAGAGTCTTAATATCGGAGGAGTGGTTGAAGGGAAAAAAGTTCTTCCGCCCCTGGATCCGGCGCTACCCGAGGGTCGGGTAATTATTAAAGATCCCACCTTGCCCAGGCCCAAGGAACCGGTATTTCCCGAGCCGGTCCAAGAAGAATTACCCGTTTCCCAACTTGTTCCAGGACCTGCCCCCCGACCTGTCCCCCATAGCCCTTTGGGCGACGGGGGAAGCTTGGAGAGCGTAGGCGGGCCCGACACGGCGCAAATGCCTGTCAGCCCGGGGGGATTGGATGATTTGGTTCAGCCCGAGCATATCCTTCCGCCCAAGATCGAGCCGCTAGTCCTCCCCTCCCCAGAAACTCCTCCGGTGAAACCTGCCCCCCCGAACCTGTTAGACGAGCCCGTTGAAAAGCCACTTCCGACAGAGTCGGCCCGTCCACCCGCCCCCGGGCCTGTCCCCCATAGCCTTTTGGGCGACGGGGGAGGCCTTAATGGCGAGGGTGGAAGCCCTGAGCGTTTGGTGGAGCTGGCGAGGGATTTCTTTCTCACGCCCCTGCCGAAAGAGTCCGGGGATGAGGACGCTGAGACCCTCGTGATGAAAGACACCGACATGCCCTGGTTGGAAAAGCTCTTTTACCCCGAAAACGAACCCAAACCCTTATTTCCCACAAAAAAGATCCCACCTCCGTCTGAAGAAATTCAACCTCAATAGGGTCGGGCCCAAGGAAGTAGAAAGTTAAAGTTTCCCTTGGGTGGGGTTGGTTCGTCTTCTGCCTTCTGCTAGCCTCCCTTGAAACCAACCCCCTGGAAAGGATACGAATATGGACGCCACCTCGATTCAAAAAGCTTTCGACTACGATTATTGGGCCAATGAGAAGGTTTTAAGCGCCTTGGAGGTCCTACCCTTCCCGCCGGAGGAGGCGCTCAAGAAAATCAGCCATATCCTGGCGGCCAAAGGCGTCTGGCTTTCGAGAATTTCGGAGTACATCAACCCCGTGGACATGAGCCAGACCCTTTCCATTTCCGATTGCCGGAAGTTCGAACGGGGAACTCAAGGCGAAATTTGAGACCTTCTTATCCGGTATGGGTGAGGGAAGGCTTTCCGAGAAGATCGCCTACAAGAACCTCAAGGGACAGTCCAATGAATCCCTGCTTTCCGACATCATGCTCCAACTCATCACCCATGGGCCCTACCACCGGGGGCAGATCGCCAGTTTGATCAAGAGGGCGGAGGGCGCGCCTCCCGCCACCGATTTCATCATCTATGCCCGGGAATTACAGGTGTAACGGAATACCTATTTCATGGTTGGAAATTAGGAATTGATATAATTCGGGCATGAAAAATAAATATTCCATCCACTCATTCGTTGCCGGAGGCATCTTTGGATTAGGCCTCCTTCTTTCCGCCGTCGTTTTTCCCCTCTACGCGGGCCCGGATGAAATCCCCACCCCGCCCGACTACATCCAGCCCTCCGCGACCGATACCCCTCCGCCTCCCTATGTCTACCAAGCCCCCGCTTCTCTTAGTGATGGGTGGAAAGTGGGGGATTTACGGAAGGAAAAGGCCGACCTGGAAAAGGTAACAAAGGGGATCGACCAGATCAGGGCGGGAAACCCTTCGGATATGCGTAGTCTGTTAGTCGTGCGGCACGGGTTGCTATTGCTGGAAGCATACTTCAATGGGCAAAGTCCCGAAGGGACCCAGCCGCTCTATTCCTGCACGAAATCGGTCTTTTCCACGATCTATGGCATCGCCCAGGACCAGGGCCTTCTCACACTCAACCAAAAAGCTCGACGACCTCTACCCCGGGTGGAGGCCGGCCTTCAAGGACGGGACCTTTCCCAAGGACCCCATCACGGTGGGGATGCTTTTATCCATGACCTCGGGGATGGACTGCAATGACATCGGGGTGGGAAGCGACAATTGCGGGTCGGCCCTGGGCCAATCTTCCGATTGGGTCTCCTTCGCGCTTGCCTTGCCCCTGGCCCATCCGCCGGGGAAGGTTTGGACCTACAACGGATGCTGCCTCACCCTGCTATCCCAGGCCATCGCCCAAAAAAGCGGGATGAGCTTTCCTGATTTCGCAAAACAGGTTTTGTTCCAGCCCCTGGGGATAC
>CAWKIF010000116.1:0-5422 GCA_963849485.1 candidate division FCPU426 bacterium
GAGCAATTTCCATACCTTGAACTCCATCTGCTTTTAGACGACTAACCTCATTCGAAGCCCCGTTTCAACCATCTCAGTTTGACCGGACCTATCAAAGAGAGAGGAAGTTCTGATCATTTTGATCGATTTGGGCAGGGATCGCTCCTTTGCCAGAGTTCCCTCGGGCACGATCCTTACTTTTTTCCGGGGCGCCGTTCGGAGCCGATTCTTGGAATAAGGGTGAAATAAAACCGAACAGGGGAAACAAGAACCAAAGGGGCGAAACCTCCGCCCATTTTATGGGATTGGGCTTTTTGATCATCCTGGCGGCGGTTCGACGATGACCCATCTCCAAACGCGAAACGGAACCGTCACGGACCATTCACCTCAGGCCGAACCGCGTTGAATTCCTTGAATATGATTTGGATTTATTCAGTTGTTTAATCGGCGCAATGGCAGAAATAGTTAATTATCTTCCCCGTTGGAAGCGTTGGAAAGTTTAAGCGATGAATCCATTTCGATCTCCATGCGGTCCTCGCCTAAAAGTAGGGTCATCTCCCTTAAAAAACTCTTGGTGGGTTTAACACAAAATTCCGGGCCCGATTCCACCACTATCAGGCCGTGGTGGGAGGTCTGGAGCCGGAACCGCACCGTTGCTTTTCCCGGGTGCCTTTTGCAAACATCCTGCACCCTGGGCAAAAGAGCGTCATCCAGACCCACCACGTTCAAGTCCAGGTTCACCCGCTTGGCCCATTTCACCGCCATCTCGTTGACATCGATCACCTCATTGGCCACCACCTGAAGCCGGTTCCCCGACTTGTCGAGCCTGCCCCTCAGGGCCACCATGCGGTCCTTGGCGATCACCCCCTGGTACTTGCGGTAGGTCTCGGGCCAGGCGATGACCTCCACGTGGGTATGCAGGTCCTCCACCACGAAACGGCCGAATTCTTCCTTGGATTTGCGGGAGGTGGTCTTGGAAAAACTGCGGATCAGCCCCCCCACCCGGACTTCCGACCCGTCGGGGCAATCCTCCAAATCGGTCAAGGGAATGACGTAATGTTCCATTTCCTTCTCATGTTCCGAGAGGGGATGGCCGGATAGGTAGAAACCCAGTACCTCTTTCTCTCCATTCAATATCTGGACCGGCGACCATTCGGGCACCTCGACGATCCCGGGGGTTGCGGGCTCGCCCGACAGGGTCCCAAAAAGGGAGGTCTGCCCCGTCAGGAAGTCGCTTTGAAGCCCCTGCCCCCGGCGGAAGGTCAAATCCAACTGCTTGGTGAGGCCCGCGCGGGTCGTCCCCGAAAAGGGGAAAGCCCCCGACTGGATCAGGCTTTCCACCATCTTGGGAGTGAAGCTTTTTAAATCGACCCGGGTGCAAAAATCTTCCAGGCTCTTGAAGGGCCCATCCGCTTCCCGGGCCTTGAGAATGGCCTCCATGGCCGGGGTTCCGACATTCTTGACCGCCGAAAGGGAAAAGCGGATCGCCCCTTCCGAAGTCACGGTAAATTCAGCCCCGCTCTGGTTAACGTCCGGGGGCAAGACCTGAAAACCCATGCGTCGGCACTCGTATACGTACTGGGAAACCTTGTCCTGATTTCCGGTCTCACTCGTCAAGAGGGCGGCCATGAACTCAGCCCCGAAATGGGCCTTCAGGTAGGCGGTCTGGTAGGCCACCAGGGCATAGGCCGCGCTGTGGGACTTGTTATAACCATAACCCGCGAACTTGGCCATCTGGTCGAAAATGGAATCGGCCGTCTCAGGGGGGATTTTCCTTTCCACCGCCCCGGCAATGAACTTGCCGCGCATTTGTTCCATCTTCTCGGGGTTCTTGCTTCCCATAGCCCGCCGCAAGAGGTCGGCCTGCCCTAAGCTGAAGCCCGCCAGGTCCTTGGCGACCCGCATGACCTGTTCCTGGTAAATAATGACCCCATAGGTGGTCTTGAGGATGGGTTCGAGGAGGGGGTGCAGGTATTCCACCTTCACCTGCCCCTTCTTGCGGTGGATGAAATCATCCACCATGTCCGACCCCAATGGGCCCGGCCGGTAAAGGGCGTTCATAGCGATGAGGTCTTCCAAAGAGCCCGGGGAAAGTTTTCGCAGGTAATCCCTCATGCCCCTGGACTCGAATTGGAAAATGCCCAGGGTGCGGGCGTCCCGGAAAAGCCGGAAAGTGGAGTTGTCATCCAGGGGGAATTTTTCAGGCTTCAGGGCGACGCCCTTGCGCTCGCGCACCAGCCGGACCGCGTCTTCAATGACGGAAAGGGTCCGCAGGCCCAGGATGTCGAGTTTCAGGAGGCCCACGTCCTTCAGGGCGTTCATTTCGTATTGGGTCAAAATTTCACCGTGGGCGCCCTTGCAAAGGGGGATGGTGGAAAGAAGCGGCTCGTCGCTGATGAGTATTCCTGCCGCGTGGGTGGAAATGTGGCGCACCAGCCCCTCCAACGCCTTGGAGACATCCCACCAGCGGCGGTGGGGACCCTCTTCGGTCGCGATGGCTTTTAATTCGGGGACCCGGGTTTCCACATCGCTCAAGGTGACCTTGAGTTCATAAGGGATCAGCTTGGCGATGCGGTCCACTTCCGGGAGTGGTATTTCCAAAACCCGACCTACGTCCCGCACCACCGCCTTGGCGGCCATTGTGCCGAAGGTCACGATGGAGGCCACCCTTTCCTTGCCGTAGGTCTGGGTGATGTAATCCAGCACTTCCCCCCGGCGGGTGTCGCTTACGTCCACGTCGATATCGGGGGCGCTCACCCGCTCGGGATTGATGAAACGCTCGAAGAGCAGATCGTATTTCAAGGGGTCCACATCGGTGATGCCGGCCAGGTAGGCCGCCAGACTTCCCGCCGCCGAACCCCGGCCCGGCCCCACGGGGATTCCCTTTTTCTTGGCTTGGGCGATGATGTCCCAAACAATCAGGAAATATCCCGGGAAGCCCGTCTTGCTGATCACGGAAAGCTCTTCCTTCAGCCTTTCCTGGACCTCAGGCTCGTTAGCTTTATCGCCATATCGGGCAGGGAGACCTTCCCGGCAGACTTTTTCCAGGTAATCATCGGCGGTGATGCCTTCGGGCAAGAGGGGGAAGGAAGGCATTCGGGTTTTTTCGAATTCCAATTCCACGTTGCAGCGCATAGCGATCTCGATGGTGTTGCGCAAGGCGCCCGGGATTTCCCCAAAAAGGCTCGCCATCTCCTCCTGGCTCTTGAGGTAATGCTGTTCCGAGCCCCAGTTGGAATGGTTCGGGTCGGAAAAGACCTGACCCTTCCCTAGACATAGCAAAACCTCGTGGGGGGCCGCGTCCCGGCGCAGGAGGTAACCCACCCCGTTGGCCGCTACCACCGGAAGGCCGGTTTTACCCGAAAGTTCCAGTAGGTATTGGAGGATCAAGTGGTCGTCGCTCTTACCGTGGTTGGTCAGTTCCAGGAAAAAGCGTTCTTTGCCGAAAATCTCGGCGTACTCGCCCGCCGCTTTGACCGCCAGGGGCGTTTCGCCCTTGAGAAGCAGGCGGTCCAGTTCCCCCCTTTCCCCGCCCGAAAGGGCGATCAGACCCTTGGCATGGCGGGCCAAAAGGCCTTTATCCACCCGGGGAGGGTCGCCGGGAGACTGTAAATACCCGGCGGAAGAAAGCCCCATGAGGTTCTTGAAGCCTTCCAAATCCTCAGCCAAAAGCACGAGGGGATGCACCTTATCGGCCTTGCGGGGCCCCTCAATGGAGTCAAACCGGCTAGCTGTAGCGACTAAAACCTCCAGCCCCAGGATGGGTTTGAGACCGTTGGCCTTACAACCCTGGTAAAAGGGGATGGCCCCGAAGAGGTTGCCCTTGTCGGTCAATGCCACTGCGGGCATGTGCAGTTCCTTGAGGCGGGCAAAGAGGGGGTCAAACTTGATGGTACTTTCAAGGATGCTGAACTGGCTGTGGAGGTGAAGGTGAATGAAGGTGGATCGGTTCATGGCCCGTATTATAGGAAAAGGGGCCCCTGCCGAAAGCCCAGAAGCCCCCTTTTCAACATTTGTTAATCGTGCCGGTGCCAGCCCTTATAGTTGAATTTCCAAGAATTAAAGGACCGCCAGGGAAAGAGGAGGCTCCTCAAGATGGCAATCAACACGAAAAGACCCATGCAATGCCAGAAGGGGAGATGCTGGTAAATCGCCGGAATCCAATATGCGTAGGTCGGGGCCAAGGCGTTCCATAGAAAATAGAAGGGGATGGACCAAAAAGCCGCCGCGAAAACCCCGAAAAAATGCCCGTGTTTCATGACAAACTCCTTTAAATGGATCATCAGCATCAATTGATAGATCCCTAGGGAGCGGATTTTGTCTGCCTAATGTTTTAATTAATAAAAGTTATTCCCATTCAATAGTTCCAGGGGGTTTGCTTGTTATGTCATACACCACCCGATTCACTCCCCGGACCTCATTGATGATGCGGTTGGAAAGGCGGCCTAACAGGTCATAAGGCAGTTTCACCCAGTCGGCCGTCATGCCGTCGGTGGAATGCACCGCCCGGATCACGCAAGTGTTCTCGTAGGTCGCTCATCCCCCATGACCCCCACACTCTTGACCGGAGTGAGGACCGCGAAGGATTGCCAGATGGATTTCTGCAACCCTGCCTTGGTGATCTCTTCGGTCACAATGGCGTCGGCCTTGCGGAAGATATCCAGGCGTTCTTTGGAAACAGGCCCGATCAGGCGGACCGCCAGGCCGGGGCCGGAAAGGGCTGGCGCCACAAAAGCGCGTCAGGGATACCCAATCGCTTGCCCAGCGACCCTGACCTCGTCCTTGAACAATTCCCTCAGGGCTCCACCAGCTTGAACTTCATTCGCTTCGGCAGACCGCCCACATTGTGATGGCTTTTGATGGTGGCCGAGGGGCCCTTAACCGAGACGCTCTCGATGACGTCGGGATAGAGGGTGCCCTGGCCCAGGAAATCGAACTTGCCCCGCTTCTTCTGCAGTTCCAGGGCCTTCTGCTCGAAGATATGGATGAAAGTTCGGCCAATGATTTTTCTTTTTTTCTCGGGTTCCACCACGCCCTTGAGTTTGCTGAGGAACTCGTTTTCGGCGTCGGCGTAATAGAGGGAAATGTCCATTTTCCTTGCGGAACATGGCCAAGACCTGCTCGGCCTCGCTCCAGGCTCAAGACACCATTATTCACGAAAACACAGTCAACTGCTTGCCCAGGGCCCGGTGCAACAGGGCGGCGGTGACGGTAGAATCCACCCCTCCCGAAACCCCACACAAGACCCGGCCCTTCCCCACCTTGGCCCGAATTTCGGCCACAGCGGTCTTTTCATAAGCGTCCATGTTCCAGGTGGCTTTGCAGCCGCAGACTTTCTTGACGAAATTCTCCAGGATTCTTGTTCCTTTTTCGGTATGTACCACTTCGGGATGGAACTGGATCCCATAAATTTTTTTTGAAAGATTCGCGGCGGCCGCTAAAT
>CAWKIF010000117.1:0-18879 GCA_963849485.1 candidate division FCPU426 bacterium
ATCGATAATCGGACTTAGAAGGTGCACTGCGTCCCTCGCGACGCGGGGATGAACCGAATTTAGGGGAAATCAGGGACAACAACCTCTATTGCGTTCCCCGCGTACGCGGGGATGAACCGTTGCACAACCACCAGAAACCCAAATTAAAAATGCGTTCCCCGCGTACGCGGGGATGAACCGCTCTAGTCAATTTTCGTTGGTTCTCGCGCCTAGCGTTCCCCGCGTACGCGGGGATGAACCGTTTAAAAAATGAATTTCCCCACACAGTAATCAGGCGTTCCCCAGCGAACGCGGGGATCAACGGGTGGCACAATAACCCCCAGGATATTAATAAAGGCGTTCCCCGCGTACGCGGGGATGAACCGATTGCGGAGGTGCGCACGAGGACGTTCGGATGTTCCCCGCGTACGCGGGGATGAACCGACGGGTACGAGGAGACCATCAAGGAGTTAATCAAATTTTTCCCGCGTACGCGGGGATGAACCGTTTGTCGAGGGGGTTGCTCGTAGGCGAGGGTCTTGGGCGTTCCCCGCGTACGCGGGGGATGAACCGCGTCCCAATCGGTTACCGGATTCGTGGGTAATGCTCGCTGGTTCCCCGCGTACGCGGGGATGAACCGAGCCCGCCTAGGTATGGGCGCCCCTCCGACGAGAAAGCGTTCCCCGCGTACGCGGGGATGAACCGGGGATAGCTGGATAGGACAGCCGAGAGCGGCTTGAGCGTTCCCCGCGTACGCGGGGATGAACCGTCTGTTTCTTTTTATCGTGATGCCATATCCCATGCGTTCCCCGCGTACGCGGGGATGAACCGCCCCCTCATAGGTTCCCCGGGGGCTTGCTGGTAGGGCGTTCCCCGCGTACGCGGGGATGAACCGTTGGCCAATGCTTTGGGCGATATTTTAATTTAGTTGCGTTCCCCGCGTACGCGGGGATGAACCTGGCGGGGTCCGGACCGGGCGGGATCACTGTTAGACTGCGTTCCCCGCGTACGCGGGGATGAACCGTACGACCTTTGCTCATTTCGGTTGTCTTTCTTTCTCCTGGCGTTCCCCGCGTACGCGGGGTATGCACCGCGCCCTCTATTATAACACCTCACAAAATAACCGTGTGTTCCCCGCGTACGCGGGGATGAACCGTCGAAATTCAATACCCTGTCAAAACGCTTGCTCCATGGCGTTCCCCGCGTACGCGGGGATGAACCGTGAGCGGATAAAGTTCGTTCCCAATATGGTTAAAAAGTGTTCCCCGCGTACGCGGGGATGAACCGAGATCGGACCACCATCTAGTTCTTGAGGCATGGCAAGCTTTGTTCCCCGCGTACGCGGGGATGAACCGATTTTCAAAAACACCCCCAGTAACGGCATTGAAATGCGTTCCCCGCGTACGCGGGGATGAACCGCCCATCAACGCCAAATCGTTTTACCTCTATGTGCGTTCCCCGCGTACGCGGGGATGAACCGAATTTCCCTTCATATGTTTTCCCCGTCTTTGAAAAGCGTTCCCCGCGTACGCGGGGATGAACCGTGAATTGAAAACATTAGTTAAAAAAAGGGTGAAGCGTTCCCCGCGTACGCGGGTATTAACCGCGATTCCAGGAAGGAACATAATTTAACTTAAATTTCGCGTTCCCCGCGTACGCGGGGATGAACCGATTCGACATCGGGCTGGTATCAAACAATTGGGTCTGCGTTCCCCGCGTACGCGGGGATGAACCGGGTTAACGAACATGGTAAAACCGAGCGTTCCCCGCGTACGCGGGACTGCACCGAGAGAAAACGAATAAGAACACTCAAAGAACTATTTGCGTTCCCCGCGTACGCGGGGATGAACCGAATTAATCCTTGCGCATAAAGGCTAACTAAGGCGTTCCCCGCGTACGCGGGGATGAACCGATGAATCATTCAGACAATAAGAGTCCGTCAGCGTTCCCCGCGTACGCGGGATTAACCGTTTCTGCCTTCACTTCATTCGATGCAGAAGATGGGTCGTTCCCCGCGTACGCGGGGATGAACCGGAATCGAATCGAACCGCCGTTCTTAGAGAATCATGGCGCTTCCCCGCGTACGCGGGGATGAACCGAAGACGGCCACCCCCACCAAGCCAGCGCGAGGCGTTCCCCGCGTACGCGGGGATGAACCGCCATTCAGAAATAATTTCGGCCCCCATTGAGCGTTCCCCGCGTACGCGGGGATGACCGTTATGGTTACTGGAGAACCGTCCCGCGTAGTTGGGGCGTTCCCCGCGTACGCGGGGATGAACCGAGTAAGAGCTCACGATACCTGAGAATTGGACGAGCGTTCCCCGCGTACGCGGGGATGAACCGGTAGGACGGATCCTAATTAGCAGACCCAGGCATAGCGTTCCCCGCGTACGCGGGGATGAACCGGCTCAGGATTGACGGCCAACGTTACGGCCATTGCGTTCCCCGCGTACGCGGGGATGAACCGAGCGTTGGGGTCACTTCGTCACTGTTTAAGAAGCGTTCCCCGCGTACGCGGGGATGAACCGAAAAGCGCGGGGGGACACATCGGATTTATCGTGCGTTCCCCGCGTACGCGGGGATGAACCGTCCGACATCTCGGCTCCTTAAAACAAAAAAAGGCGTTCCCCGCGTACGCGGGGATGAACCGGGGTTAGTGGGCCAACGCCCAGCAACCGCCATAGCGTTCCCCGCGTACGCGGGGATGAACCGTACATTGGAAGAACAGAAAGACCGAAAGAAAGAAGCGTTCCCCGCGTACGCGGGGATGAACCGGTCGAGACTATTACTTATATAGAATCCAATGGATCCCGAGTAGCGTTCCCCGCGTACGCGGGGATGAACCGTGTACTCGCTTAAAGTTTTTTCCCATTTCAGGGAGCGTTCCCCGCGTACGCGGGGATGAACCGTACACCGGAAGAAGAAGAAGAAGTAAGAAGCGTTCCCCGCGTACGCGGGGATGAACCGTAAAACTTCGCACGTCGAGTGGAAGAGTTACAGCGTTCCCCGCGTACGCCGGGATGAACCGCAGAAGAAGCTTGGTCAATGGTACCTATGTGAAGATTCCGCTGATGCCGAAAGGCGTTGAGCACAGGGGAAGGATATCGTTCTTTTGTAGTATTTGATGATCGGCCAATTGTGGAACGGGACGTTACACAATTGGCCTTGCGGGGGGTAATAGTGGTTGTGGATTCTGAAATTCGGACTTTGACATTCTTTTAATTGTTTTCTCTGACGCTATGTTGGGATGGGGGATTGCCGACGCACTTTGCGCGGAGTGAAAATTTTAAGATTTTCCGTAATTTTAAAAAGGTTTGCCGCAGCGGGCGCAGATGAGCCGGGCGGCGAACCAATGGCCGTCCGCGCGGGCGTAATCGGGGAAAAATTCCGCCTCCAGCGGGAAATGACAGGAGGGGCAGCTTAAGCCGTTTTCCAGTCCCAGATCCTGCCTGAGGAAAGGCTCATCCTTGAGTTCGCGTTGGATATCCAGGTGATAGGAGGTCGCCGCGGATCTTTTATGTTGTTTGTGAAGCTGTTCCTTGATTTTGCTCAGGATCTGCCGGGGGGTGTAGAAACCCTTGACGGTATAATCATTGGCCCCCATTTGAAGGGCTTTTTGAACGTCCCGGGGCTCCCCCAGGACTGAAAAGATGATGACCGGGATGTCCTTGGTCTGGGTGCTGCGGCGGATCTTTTCCAAAACCTGAAAACCGTCCAACACCGGGAGCCCCAGGTCCAGCAGGACGAGGTTGGGCTTGAACTGGATGATGGCATCCCAGGCCTCCTCGCCCGTCGTGGCTTCCACCACTTGATAGTGATCTTTCTCCAGGACATCCCGGTAGATCCGGCGGAACCCCATCTGGTCATCGCAGACTAAAATAATGCCCTTGGAGGGGATTTCCGGATCGGGAGTCGTTATTTCTGGGATATGAGATAGTTCCATGCTTCCTACGCTCCGATCTAAAAATTCTTATGGCAACTGGTGCAAGTCAGGTGACCGGAAAACCAATGGCCTTCCGTGCGCTGGTAGTCGGGAATCAGTTCTAAGACCATTTCGGTATTGCAGTGTGGGCAAGGATGTCCCGGTGTTAATCCTAAGTCCGAGCAAAAGCGGGGTTCCTCCCCCCAATCCGCGGTCATGCGGACCTTGTAAGCGGAGGGTTGGACGGGCTGAGCCGGGGCGGCCCCTGCGGCTGGAAGGGTGCTCTCGGCGGGGGGGGGCAACTTGGCCAGGAGGTCCTTGATTTTCGCCAGTATCTGACGGGGGGTATAGAAACCCTTGACGGTATAATCGTTGGCACCCAATTCCATCCCCCGCTGGATATCCTTTTGTTCCCCCAGGACGGAAAAAATAATAACGGGCAAGTTGCGGGTTTCCGCGTCCCCCCGGATTCTTTTCAAGACCCCAAAACCATCCAGAATGGGAAGTCCCAGGTCCAATAGGACTAGGCTGGGCTTGTGTCCCTTGGCCATGGTCCAGCCGGCCTCCCCGTCCTCAGCCTCGAGCACGTCGTAACCGTCCGCCTCCAGGATATCCCTGTAAATGCGGCGAAAGCCAGGCTGATCTTCCACGATGAGGATGGTCTTATTGGCCATGTTAGCTCCTTTTCACTTTCGGTATTTTAACCCTAAAGACACTCCCTTGTCCCACCGTCGATTGGACGGTAATATCGCCTCCCTGTAATTGAAGGAAGCTGCGGGCGATGAAGAGCCCCAGTCCGGAGCCGGATCGGGAAGCTTCGGTCCCCATGACCCTCTCCTTGGTGAAAAGGCGCCTCAGAACCTCGGGTTTCATCCCGATACCCGTATCTTCCACTTCGATTACGCCGAAATCACCTTCTTCCAGGGCCCGCAGTCCGATATGGCCACGATCAGTGCACTTTTGGGCATTGTTGATAATGTTACGTAATGCTTCCACGGTCTTGTCCTGGTCGGCCCACAATTCCAGGTCCCGGGATCCCCTTTCCAGCCTTAGATCCAGACCCTTACGCTGGATCGAGGCCTCGTAATCGCGCAGGGAAAGATCCAGAATCCTCCAAAGGGATGAGGATTGCAGGTTGACCGAGGCCACCCCCCGCTCGATCTTGGACATATTCAGAAGGTCGGAGATGAGCCGGTAGTTTTCCACGCCGATCTCCCGCATGTCGCTCAGGTACTGACGCTGTTTCTCCGTCAAATCCCCGGCTACGCCGTCCAGGAGGTTTTCCAGGTAGCCGTTGATTTCCGCCACGGGCGTCTTGAGCTGATGGGAAACCACCGCTAATAAATCCCGCTTCATGTCGTCCATTTGCTTTCGTTCAGTGATGTCCTCCACGATGCTCAAGACTTGGGTCCGGCCGTTTTCCTCCATCAGAAGGGGCACCACCTTGATCCAAACGATCCGACCCTCCTTGGTCAAGGACCGGAATTCCAGGCTGCGGGCCTGGGAACCCGGGGGGGGGTGGGGGATGGAACCGCTGATGGCCCGGTCATCGGGATGGGTGACATCCTGCAGGTTGAGCTGGAGCATTTCCTCCCGGTTGTAACCCAGCATCTGGCAGAAGGATTTGTTCACGTCCAAAGGCTTGCCGGAGGGGTCGGCGAAAACCATCCCGAGGGGGCTTTCCTCAAAGACCTTCCGGAACTGCTCCTCGCTTTTTTTCAAGGCTAGTTCTGCTTCCTTCTGGTCGTTGATGTTTTCCACAATGCCCAGGATAAAGAGGGGCTCATCGTTGGCTCCCAGGATCAGGGAGGAGGATTTTTTGCACCAGAGGGTCTGACCCGCCTTCGTGCGCAGGCGTTTTTCCAGGGTGTATTGGGGAATCCGCTTATCGGTTAATTTGCGGTCTTCCGCGGCCTCGATGGCAGCGTCAAAGGGGTGGGAAAGTTCCCGGTAGGAACGCCCGACCAACTCATCGGAAGTGAAACCGGTCAGGGCCGTGAAGGAATGGTTGACATTGATGAGGGAGGAATCGGGAAAGGCGAGGGTCATTCCAATCGGACTCTCGTCGAAAAGGGTGCGGAAGAATTCCTCCCGTTCCTGGAGGGCCCGCATGCTTTGACGGCGCTGGGTGATGTCCAAAAAAACCCCGACACAATATTTCACCTTTCCCGCCTCGTCCAGAATCGGAACGCCCCACGCTTGGAGGGGGATTTCCCTCCCGCCGTCCCTCAATTCCAGGTCCTCCACCGTGGAGCGCTCTCCCTGGAGGGCGCGCACCAAGGGGAGCTGAAGGGAGGGGTAGAATTGTTTTTGGTCGGCCCGGTAGAGCCCGTAGGCCTCTGCAAACTTTTCGGGGGCAACCTTGGCTTCCACCCGTTTGGAAAAGAGATCCTTGGCGGCCTGGTTGGCGTAATAGGGTTTGCCGAGGCGGTCCAACACGAAGATCCCCACAGGGATGGCCTCCAGGAACTGAAACAGCCGGTGCTCGTTTTTCATCAGCATCTTGGTGAAAAATTTCCGCTCGCTGATATCCCGGGAGATGATGGTGTAGTAGGTTTCCTCGGGGGCTTTCCAGGCGGCCAGTGAGACCTCCGCCGGAAAAAGGGTCTTGTCTTTGCGTCTCATGTTAATTTCCATGGCCCCGGCGCCCCGGGAGGTCTCGGCGGACATCCGGAACCGGTCAAAGGGCTTGGCGGCCTCCATTCCCCTGGGCTCTAATTCCAGTACGATCTCCAGAGGCTGGCCGGTCAGTTCGCTTTTGGTAAAGCCGAAGAGCATCTCGGTGGCGGGATTCACGTCCACGATGATTCCTTCGCCGTTGGTGGTGATAAAGGAGTCGGGTGTGGATTGAAGAAGTGAATTGAATCTTTTTTCGCTGGAAAGGAGTTTGAGGGCGGTGGCCTGGGACTCCCGCGCCTGGCGAAGCAGAAAAAGACCGCCGATAAGGATGAGGAGAATCACGAAAAAACCGGAAAGAAATAGGGTCCATAATTCTTTGATCTGGCTGGCGTATTCTTGGGTTTTGCGGTTTTGGAGGAATAGGAGTTCCTGGGTTTGGAGGTTGTCGATGGTCGCGTCCACCTGGTTCATCAGGGCTTTCGCCTTGTTTTTTTTCACCACTTGAAGGGCCTCGTCAAACTTTCCCTGGCGGCTCAGCCGCACCGATTGTTCGAGAAAGGTCAGCTTTTCCGCCACGAGGGGGGAAAGTTGGTTGAAGGCGGGGGCCAAATCGGCGATGTCGTGGGAGAGGTTCCGGGCCTGAAGCAGGTCGTTTTGGATTGAACGGTGGGCGGAAAAATAAGGGGCGAGGAAATTGGGATCATGGGTCAGGATAAAGCCCCGGTTGCCGCTTTCCATGGTCCTCAGGTCGGCGGGGATCTTTTGGAGGGCCGAAAGGGCCTCGTAGGATTGCTCGACCCAGGTGGAGGAATCCTGGTTCCGGCTGATGGTCAGGAAGGTGAAGACCCCAACTCCGGAAAAGGCCAGGATGGCCAGGATGATCCCAATCAAGAAAGGGTTTTGGGAACGGCGGAGGAGGGTTTCGGTCATGGTCTTCTTTTGAGGCAAAGTGAAAGACCCCCTCATTTTAAATCCTCCATGGCTCTACAAAGGGTTATTTCATTTCGTAATTTAATGATTATTAAAAGGGGTGTATTTAGGGGTTTCTCAACCTTATTTAGGTTAAGGGAGTTGATAAAAGCTCTAGGAACGCCAAGCGCTACGATCCAAATTTCGGTACTGGATGGCCTCGGGCCCATCCCCTTGGGATGGGCCGGCCAATAATTGCTCCTCGCCTGGTTGGCTCGTCGCTGGTCGGCCTTCAGTGAATGTTGAGCTTTCCTTAAGATCTCCAAGCGCTGCGATCCAAATTGCGGTACTGGATGGCCTCCGCGATGTGGCGGGATTCCAGGTTTGCGCAAGCCTCCAAATCGGCCAGGGTTCGGGAAACCTTGAGGATCCGGTCAAAGGCCCGGGCGGAGAGCCCGAATTTTTCCATGGCGGCCTGGAGCAGGTCTTGAGAAGGCCCATCTAGGCGGCAGTGTATCCGCAAAAGGGCCGGGGGCATTTGGGCGTTGTTATGGATGTCGGTTCCTTCGAATCTTTTTTCCTGGATGGCCCTGGCTTGGCAGACCCTTTCGCGAACTGATGCGGAAGATTCGGAGGGTGTGGTATCGGCGATCTCCTTCCATCGAAGGGATGGCACCTCAATGTGAAGGTCGATGCGGTCCAGCAGGGGCCCGGAAATCCGCCCCACGTATTTCTGTATCTGGCGGGGGCTGCAAACACAATCCCGGGAAGGGTCGGTGTAATAGCCGCAGGGGCAGGGGTTCATGGCCGCCGCCAACATAAATTGGGCGGGAAAGGTGAGGCTGCTCTGGACCCGGGAGATGGTGACCATGCCGTCTTCCAGGGGCTGGCGCAGGACTTCCAAAACGTTTTTGTTGAACTCGGGAAACTCGTCCAGAAAAAGCACCCCGTGATGGGCCAGGCTCACTTCCCCTGGCCGGGGGATCGTCCCTCCGCCGATCAAGCCTGCGTCAGAGATGGTGTGGTGGGGGGAACGGAAGGGGCGGGTGGCCAATAGGGCCTTGCGGCGGCTGAGGATACCTGCGATGGAATGGATCTTAGTAGTTTGAATCGCCTCCTCCAGGGTGAGGGGAGGCAGGATGGTGGGGAGGCGTTTAGCCAGCATGGTTTTTCCCGAGCCCGGAGGGCCCACCAGCAGGATGTTGTGGCCCCCCGCGGCGGCGACTTCCAAAGCCCGTTTGGCGCTTTCCTGGCCCTTCACGTCCGAAAAATCCACCCGGTAGGAAGAGTGATGGCGAAATTCTTCGTTCAAGTCCACTTTCAAAGGAGTTATCTTTTTGAAGCCGGCAAGGAACTCATAGGCCTCCCGGAGGGAACGAACCGGGATAACGGGGGTCTCGGTCACCACGGCCGCTTCCTTGGCGTTTTCGAGTGGTACCAACAGGGCCCGGGCACCGGCTTCCCGGGCCGCGAGCGAAATGGGCAGGCTCCCCCGGATGGGCCGCACTTTGCCCTCCAGGGCCAGTTCCCCCACCATCCAATTGCCTTCCACGGCCTGGGAGGGAAGCTTACCGGAGGCCACGAGGATCCCGACGGCCATGGGTAAATCGAACGAGGGTCCCTCTTTTTTCGTGTCCGCGGGCGCCAAATTCACGGTGATGCGTTGAACAGGAAAGGGGAACTGGCTGTTGGTCAGGGCGCTCTTGACCCGGTCCTTGGATTCCTTGACGGCCAAATCGGGAAGACCCACGGTTTGGAAGGTGGGAAGGCCTGGGGCGATGTCCACCTCGCACTCGACGGGATAAGCATCGATGCCCAGGAGGGCGGCGCTTCGGATATTCGCGAGCATAAAAACGACCCTTCATAGATTTTGATGGAACGGGGTTATTGTTATCAGGGCCGGAAAAACATGCAAGGAAAACTAGGCGGTTTTAGGTGTGGGAAACAGCCAAAAACTTGAAAAAGGCCCGGGGGGAGGGTAGGATGTCGCTCCCAATGAAAGCCTAAGGAGCCTCAGGAATGAACCAAGCGGTTGAAAAATCAAAAGTCACTGTCCATGAGAAGGAATTCGAAGTGAGCTTGTTCGAGGAAAAGGGCAAATTCTTCGCCCGGGCCTACGTGAACCATATCGGCGAGATAACCGTACCCGACCTGGGCGGGGGGAAGGACCGGGCCCTGCGCAACCTACAGGCCCGCATCGCGAACCTCTTGACCGCGGCCCAGGATGATTTGGACCGGGAAACCCGGCGCCAGCAGCAAAAGCTGGAAAAGGAAGCCGTCCAGCAACAGGAGAAGACTCAAACCAACTAAGTTTCATCTCTACTGAATTTCGTGTCCCGGCTCCCCAGCCGGGCACCGAGGGGAATCCCCCCTCCCGAAACCCCGGACCCCATCCGGGGTTTTTTTATTTACTGAAGTCGGCCCCAATTCCAATAAGAATTGGGATCACCTAATCTCGCTGTTCGCCTCGTGGGTTCACAGCAGGCGACAGTTCGCAGACAAGACTAAGATTAAATCATGATCCAACTTAATGCATCGTTAAACAGCCAGGCCGCCACTGGGTTCTCGAAGGGGTGCAAGCTGCCAACTGCGAGCTATCAGCTGGTGTTACTCGATCCAGAAGCTGATCACTTCCAGGTTCTTGTTCGCTTGCCGCAAGCGGTTGGAAAGGACCTTGATGATGATATCCATGAGTTTGAGGGCTGTGTGGGGCTTTTCCAGGCGGAGCTTCTGGTACCCTTCCAGGGTCACCTGGAAAAGTTCGCTATCGGCCGTGGCCCGGACCGCGGCGGACCGGGGGAGTCCGTCCAATAGGGCCATTTCCCCAAAGAATTCACCTGGGCTCAGGACCGCGATAGTGTTTTCCTGGTTCTTGACCTTCTTGAGAATCTTGACCGATCCCGTCTTGAGGATATACATACTGTCACCCTTGGAGTCCTCGTCGAATACTAATTCATCCTTCTTGATAGTTTTTTCCAGGCCGAAGCTTCCAAGCGCATCCAGGTCGTTTCCGTCAAAAGTTTTAAAGGGTGGATATTTGGCTAAGTAAGTCACATCGGGCATTGGAAATTCTCCTTTGAGTGGAATTTTCTAAAATACTATCTCCGGTTGTTCGAAAGACAAAAACCATACCTGGGTTTTATTTTCCTGGAGTTTCGGACGCTCACGGAAACCGGCTTAAAAGCCAATATAGGCTGTAACCCCTTCAGTGGCTATACCGTTTCCCCAAAAAAAAATCACGAAACAAGGAATTCTCATTGGAGTTATCCCCGTGAAAATTTAAGAAGATTTTAACCGCGGTGGAGTAAGAAAAACCCCCGCACTTTCAATAAAAGCCGCGCCGGATTACTGGTTTACCCCCGGGGGGTGTGGCTTCCGGGTTTTCGGAAGGGTGGAGGGGAGGAGGGAAGGTGGGCGTTGTGGGAATGGAAAGGGCAGGATTTTCCACAGCGTCTTCCAAGAACTCATCCGAGGAGGACAAACCGATGGCCTCCACGGTTTCCAAGACCTGGGCTTCTTGCTCAACGCTTTGGGTATCCACCCTGGCTATGGCGTCGAGCACGTCCTGCTCGTCGAGTTGAAAACCATCCAGCGCCGATGCGGGCAAATTGTCAAAACTGAATTCCGTTTCAGTCGGGGCCTGGGACAAAGAAGCTGGTTTTGGGGCCGGGGAAACCAAAGGAGGGCTTGGGTGCCCCTGGACGGGCGAGGGGGCGTCGAACGGGGTGGAGAGGGGTTCCGGATGGGAAACCAAGGAAGCGGGTATTTCTTTATCAAGTAAGGCCGGGTGAGCTTCTGTTGGAAGGGAAACGTGAATTTCGACCGGGGGTGGGGCGGCGATGGGCGGTTCTTCGCTGGCCGTTGCTGGGGCGATCGAAAGGGGAGGTGCCGCCTCTGGTGCGGACGGAGTTATGGGAGCCGCCTCGGGAAGGGGTGAAGGGAGTTTCAGGACGGGTGCAGGAGCGGGGGAAGATGCGGGTGGGGCGGCCGTGGGCGAGGAGGCGGTGGCGGGTGGCGTGGTTTTTCAGCCGCACGGGCCTTCGCCAGTACTTGTTTCAAGTACTCCTTGGGATCGGTCAACTTGACGCCACCGGGTTCCGTGGTTGAGGCGGAGGAGACCTCAGCCGGGGTGGCAGTGGCTGTTCCGGAGGCGTGGACGGAGGAGGATGAAAGGGAAGCGGCTTTTTCCGCCGCGCCTGTCGATGCCGCGTCCTGTTTTTTTACCGCCAGGGATTGTTCCACTTCTTCCATGGAAATGTTTCGGATCCGGGAGATGCGGGACTTGGCTTCCTCCACCATGGCCCCCGTCTCATGAATCCGTACGAATTTCTCGTACTCGGCTACTGCTTTTTCGTTGATTCCTTTGTTTTCGTAAACTTGACCCAAAACAAAGTGGGCGTTGGAGTAACTGGGTTCCAGCTTGATAGCGACACGGTACTCGTTGATGGCCTGCCTGTAGAGCTTGAGCTTGTCGAAGATCAAGCCCATGGTGTTGTGAACCTTGGCGCTTTGGGGGTTGAGTGTGATGACCATGCCGAAGGTTTCTAGGGCGTTCTGGAGGTCCCCCTTGCGTTCGTAAGCGAATCCCAGGGACATGAAGGCCTGCTCAAAACGGGGATCCAGGCGGCAGGCCTCCTGGAATGACTTCACGGCCTTGTCCATGAGTTCTTGCTTGGCGTAAAGCGTGCCCATGTCAAAGGCCACCTTGGCCTTGTTTTTCCCGGTTTTGGCCGCCTCCTCCAAGCGCTTAAGGGCCACCTCCATGTTGCCGGCCGTATCCTTGTCGATCCCCAGCCGGTGGTAGGATTCGGCGTAGGAAGGGTCGAGTTCCACTGCGGTTTGGAAAACCTGCATGGCCTGGGTATATTGCCCCAGTTCGTAATAAACGTTCCCCAAATTGTTATAGAAGGTGG
Source organism: candidate division FCPU426 bacterium (assembly GCA_963849485.1). Taxonomy (GTDB): domain Bacteria; phylum Oederibacteriota; class Muellerivitia; order Muellerivitales; family Muellerivitaceae; genus CAVTWJ01. The sequence continues at coordinate 12,343 of CAWKIF010000117.1, forward strand.
CGGCTTTCGGGTTGCGGGAGATGGCGTCCTCGAAAGTCTTGATGGCCTCCGGATACCTTTCGGCACGGGCGTAAGTGAGCCCTAAATTGTTCCAGGCCTCGGGGGAATTGTTGTCGATGGAAATGACCTTCTTAAAAAGCTCGACCGCGTTGTCGGGCTGGCCCAAATCAGAATAAAGGAAGGCCATTGCGGTATAGGCTTCCTTGAATTGGGGGTCCAGTTCAACGGCTTTTTGGAGTTCCTTGAGCGCTTTGGTGGTTTCGCCCTGGGAAGCCAGTTTATCGGCTGTCTCCAAGAGTTCTTTTTTTTTGTCGTCTTTGCTGCCGAAGAGTCCCATGTTTTGGCCGTTTAACCCTGGAAAAATTGAGGAGTTGGAATAAGGAGGGGCACATTCTAGCCTCGCTTCTTCTTGGACGTCAACGTGATCCCGAACCGGCTGGGCGAGGCTAAGCTTCGGGTAAGATAAAAGGGAAAGAACGTGTCTCCTACCCGGAAATTATCGAGGAAAACCAGGAGGAAAGGCCGCCCCGGGGTGGAACCCTCCCCCCGTCATGGGGGGGAATTTACCCGTTAGGCTCTTTTTCATGACCTTACGCATCATGTCGTATTGTTTCAAGAGCACGTTGATCTCATCGGGCCGGGTGCCGGAACCTGCCGCGATGCGTTTTTTCCGTGACCCGTCCAAGAGCTGCGGGAAAAGCCTTTCCTTTGCTGTCATGGAAAGAAGGATGGCCTCCATCCGCTTGATTTTTTTCTCGTCTGGAGCCTGGGCCAACATCTGCTTTTTTTGGGCTGAGTCGCCCGGAAGCATCGAGATCATATCCTCCATCGAACCCATTTTTTTCAATTGGCGGATTTGGTCCAGAAGGTTATCCAGATTGAAATCATTGGGTTTGATGGGTTTCATCTTATCGGCGGCGGCCTGGCGGGCCACGGCCTCGGCCTTCTCCACCAAGGAAAGGAGGTCGCCCATTCCAAGGATCCGGGAAGCCATGCGATCCGGGTAAAAAGGCTCCAAGCCTTCCATTTTCTCGCTCACTCCCACGAATTGGATGGGAAGGCCCGTCACCGAGGTGATGGAAAAGAGGGCGCCGCCCCGGGCGTCCCCGTCCGCTTTGGTCAGGACCAGACCGGTAAGCTTAAGCCGATCATGAAACGCCTGGGCGACGGTAACCGCGTTTTGACCCGTCATGGCGTCCACCGTGAAAAGGATGTTTTGGGGCTTGAGCTTTTGGGCCAGGGCAGAGATTTCGGCCATCATCGCCTCATCGACCTGAAGCCGGCCCGCCGTGTCGAGCACCAGAATGTTGCAGTCGTTTTGCAGGCAGGTCTTGGCAGCCCTTTGACAGACTTCCAGGGGTCCTTCCCCGGTCTCGGGTTTGAAAAAAGGCACCCCGACCTCGCCGGCCAGAACCCCCAACTGGTCGATGGCGGCCGGGCGCACCAGGTCGGCGGCCACCAAGCCGGGTTTGCGCCCGTCCTTCTTGAGCCAAAGCGCGATTTTGGCGGCGGTGGTGGTTTTTCCGGTGCCTTGCAAACCCGCCAGGAGGATCAGGGTAGGCGGGGCGGGCGCGAATTTCAGCTTCGTGGCGTTCCGGTCCTTGGGAGTCAGGAGTTGGATAAGCTCCTCATGGACAATCTTGATAAAAACCTGGCCGGGATTCAGGCTGAGGGACACCTCACGGCCAAGGGCTTGGGACTTGACCCTCTCCAGGAAAATCTTGACCGTATCCAGGTGCACGTCCGCGTCCAATAGGGCCACACGGACTTGACCCAGGGCTTCCTCAATATTGCTTTCGGAGAGTTTTCCCTGGCCACGCAGGTCCTTGAAGACCTTTTGGATTTTTTCAGTCAATTGTTCAAACATGGATCATCCCAAAGATAAATTAACAGGATGCTGAAAAAGTCCGAGAAACGAACTTTTTCCTATTTACGAACGAGCCACAACACATAAAACCATATTTTAAGTGGCTCGTTCCATCACATGGCTGTCGACAGGGTGCTGAAAAATACTTTTTCAGCACCCTGTTAAGGAAGCAGATTGTAAGGTCGAAAGGACGGAAAGAAAAGCCGTAAGCGTGCTGATGTAGGGTTTAGTGGAGGACTTTTTGGCAACGGGCGACCCAATCCAGGAGCGCCTTCTTTTCTTTTTCTGCCAAGGGTGAGCCGAAGTTGTATTGTTTTTGATCCTTGGGGGGCATCAATCCTTTTTTGAGGATTTTTGCAAGTAGCTTTAAATCCTCAGGTGGGTCATCACTGTCAGGAAAAGGGAAGGTTTCCGCCATGGGAAACTCCCTTTGGGCCATGATTATGGTTTTTATGGCTTTTTTCCTCAGGTCCGGATCTTGAATGCTGTCGGGGTTGTTGGGTTTAGGCCCGTGGCAGGCAAAACAGCTTTGACGCAGGATGGGCAAGGCTGATTTAGTGAAATCATCCTGTATTTCCCCCGACCAAGCGGGACTGATCCAAAGAAATGAAATTAAGAATAGGGCTGATAGGCCGGGCATTCGTTTGTCGCTTCGTTGACTCAGGATATCCATCTTTCGCCTTTCTCATTTAAAAAGAAGGTTTCAAACCCGAAACAAGACTCCAATCCTAAATTTATGCCAGGACGCCTGGAAATACCAAGCGGTTTGTCGGATTAGCATCAATGGATCAAAAACTGGGTACCAAAAACATAAGTGGGGCCCAGCGTCTGCTGGCCATTGAAGCCGGTGATAGCCGGGATTTGAACCTTGCCGTATAGAGTTGAATCTCCCGACACATTCCAATAAACCGAAGGGGAAAAATCGATCACCGTACCGCCGGTATTGGGTGTGTCCCAAGTCGGAACTCCAGGCCCATAGGTATCGTAGGGGTTGGGTTCGGTATCGGAATCCGTATATCGGCCTTCCACCGCCAAGCTTAGGGCCAATGTATCCGTGACTGTTAATTGGCATGAAAGCCCGCCGGTATAGGAGGTCCCGAAGGTATATTCATAAACAGCCGAATTGACATCATTCGTGGAAGCTTCCGTATGCACCACCACATTGCCATTCGCGCTTAAAGTAAAATCATCCCAGACATGATTGTATAAGAAGCCGCCATAAAGCCCAAAAGCACCTGTCCCCAACTGGGCATGGGTATCGATCGGCAGTCCCGTGATGCCGGAAATGATGTTGGTTCCGCCGGTCGGCAGGTACGAGCCGACCGAAAGCGCCAAGGCCTGGTGCGTTTTTTCCTTAAAGTCGGTCTCTTGCCAAAAAAAGTAGCGGGCGCCGACATTGATATCCCCAATACCAAATGGCGTACCCGTATCGGCGATGCTTTCGTTGGGGCTGGATGAAGGGGCATCTACATTGTTCGGCCCTTCGTCAAGCGACCAGTATTTCTCAACGATCGGCACCATCATAATCAGCGAAATATCGTCGGTGGGGGCATAGCTCAAGGTGGTGTTTAGGTTAACTTGGACCAGCGATTCCGTTTGATTGGTGCCTGGATCATCCCCCAAGGCTGAAGCGGTGAGATAGATGCTCTCGAAATCCAGGCGAAAGGAACCCGCCAGAGGGTGTGCGCTTCCCGAAGAAGCCAAGGGATCACCGCAGCCGCAAACCGAACAAGCTGAGGAGGGGTTTACAAAGAAAATTGAAACTATTGTAAATATGAAAATTATGATGCCTAAACGACTTAACATTTTGGACATTTTGATTACTCTCCGATGGTTAGTTCGCATAAATAGTATGGCCATGAACGAAAGCATTCAGACCGGATAGGATGGGCTTTTACTTAATTAGCGGCAAAGAGCGTAAAAGGTTTCGGAGGTGGGTAGGGTGGGGGCGAAAAAAGACTGGCAAGGGTGCTTTGAATCCGTGGCGTGATGGAATGGCACAGGAAAATCACAAGTAAAATGCCGAAAGGAACGGTTAGAAAAGGGTTCTTCTGAATGGAAATCAAGGTTTTAGGTGAGCTTTGAGCCGTTTTCTCTTTCTGGATGAAGCGACAGAGGGGGCAGGGATGATTGCCGTCAAAGGTTTTCGTGAGGGCCTGGCAAAGGGTCTGGTTTTGGGAATAATCGCGAACCATGTTGACCCAGGCCACCGATTGCAGAAGAAGCCACTGCCCGCCGGCGACCCAAAAGGCCAGGGCTATTGCGACGATTGCGCCGAACCAAGTCCGGCTCTGTTCCGCTAGCTTTTCCTCGATCGCCTTGGTGTCCACTCTACCACGGACGGACGAGAAGGCCTGATTTATCAGACGTTCCAGACTCGGCTAATTACTTCATCAGTGATTTCTTACTTTCGCGTTCTTCGCGGATTGCGTCGAGCTCTAGTTCGACCACCGGCCGTGTCTCCCAACTGTCTTCGCTGGTCGGGGCGCCCTTCCGCCGCTCCGAAGAAGCTATAAAACCAACTCAGCCGTGAAGCACTCAGAATCAGCTTCTCCGTTCGCCTCGCTCATTTCGATTCTCCGCAAGCACCGAACGAGCGCCGGTCCGTGTCCGCACCACGGTTTACCAGATGAGAAAGCTCTACTCCCTCGAAGAGAGCCAAGGCTTCCGCCTCGTCCTTCTCACCGTTGGCAGGAACTTGGCCGGAACCCAATGCGTGCCAATTGGATTAAAGCCATCGTCCCCACCGGCAGGCTGAGACGAACTCCGCCCGTTTCCGCCTCAGGATTTAGCCGGAAGCCGTCGCCATGTCGAAAGTGCAGCTTGGCCAGTCTCGGGGTAGCGTTTCTATTTACGTAATGCTGGCCAGTGGCGCGGGACCATCGTTGGTCTCGCAGGAATGAGAAAGGTTCCGGTCAGGCTGCAAATAGCCGTGGAGGAGACCAAGAGCAGTAGCTCATCGACGACAAATGATCTTCTCCATTTTTGGTCGCCGTGGACGAAGACATCCTTGCCGATCTCCGACCGTCCGGAAGACGGAGAGGATAGAAATCCGTCGCCAGTGTGGTTCCGAAACACCAACCACCGTGTTTGCAAGTTCCCACTCTTTAGCGTCTCCTTCCCTTGTGATGCTGTTATTTTGGGCTGCTTAAATTAACGATGAACAGGAATAATTGCGAGTGACACAAGGAGACGATACTTCCTGGCGGCGTCGTCAAAAGAGCGGGGATCGGCGGGGAGTGAGGGGCGCGGCACACCCGCGTACAGGAACACGCGAGAGAAGGAGCGCCCCCAGGGGCAAGGAGCGACAAGTTGTCTACGCCACCCTAACCAAGGAGAAGCAGGATGAGCAAAGCCGAAAACGATACAGAGAAAGGCAAACCAAACCCAAAGCCCCACCCCCGGTGTGGCACAGCAACCGGAATGCTCTCTAAAGACGTTAAATGGTGCCGTTATGAACCTAAACGCAAAATATTAAGTTTTTACACCGCAAATCGAAAGAACCGGTTGAGACTAGCGCGGCAAAGAGCAACTCACGCGCACCGGGAGAGAAACGGGACGACCAAACGACTCGCCCTCCCGCTCTTAACCGCTCGACTCTGCCGGTCTGGCCGGCTGGTGCGGGACGCGGGAGTGCCAAGCAGGAAACTTCATACAAAGGAGGAGAAATGCGCTGCCAAAATGCGGGCGGACGGAGCATACGTTAATTTTGCAACTGTCTAATGCCCGAACCCACGCTGCTATCTTCTGGAGAAACCTTTCTCAGCCGGTGAGAAAGCACAAGAAAGAGGAATGCGCCGAATGCAACGTTACTCGTTGCCATTCTACTGATTTCCAGGAACTGAACGAAAACGGTCCTGAGAGGATTCCGCCGATGAAAAGCGGACGGACAAGACCAGACACAAGGAGGAAGAGAAACGGACGATCACGCGTCTATTTCACCCAGTCGGTTCTGGAAGCTGGCTTGCTCTGCTCCCGTCGAGAAGCAAGCCGCACTCAAAGAGCAGCGGCACTTCACCCGACCAGCGAAGAAGCAAGCGCCACGAGTAGCGGCAACCGGCGTCTCCCTGGAGTGCCGCTCAACAGTGTGGTTAAAATCAAGGGCGAGAAAGAGCTGCTTGCTCTGGAAGCGGAGGAGGAGAAATGCCGCAAGCACTCCGAAGTTGCCGAAGGTTCTGCCATGGGATCTTGGCGGCTTAGTTCGCAAAGGATGGTACCGAGGACGAGGGATGTCGGCAAGAATGCGTAGGAACTGCTCGCGAGATACGCCCACGAATGCATCGAAGAAGCTGCCAATGACAGGCTTTGTGGTGCGTGTACCGACTCAATGGGCAATAATGCGAAGCTGACCGCTTACTTGGCCGGAAAGACCACCGCGAAACGGAAGATTGGCAGAGGACGGAGATTCTCGCGCCCCTGAGCCTTCTGACGGACGTCGATCTCAGCTGAATCAGATTCAAGACATCTCGTCGTTGTCGGCACTTGCGAACCTCCGGAGTCTCGACCTGAGTGGCAATCAGGTGGCGGACCTGTCTCCCTTGGTCGCCAACGTCGCCCTCGGCTACGGGACCGGCATCGTGATTGAGGGCAACCCGATTGACTGCACGGCGCAGGCGCAGAACCTCGCGACGCTGAGGGCGCGCGGTGTCACCTTGACCACGGACCAAAAA
>CAWKIF010000118.1:0-21096 GCA_963849485.1 candidate division FCPU426 bacterium
AAAGCCCTGTCCCAAGGGGTTCAAAGTGAGGGGGCCCAGCCCTTTACCGGACAATTTCACTGAGAGAGCATCGGGCCGGTAGACCCGGACCGTCACTCCCGATTTATCAGGATGCAGGCCGAGATAAGAATGTGGGTCCCTTTGATTGAAATGAAGGATGGCTCCGGCGGACGAAGGAAGGGAGGGTTTGCTGGAAGCGGAGCTGGATTTGGCCCCTTTCGGGGCTTTCTTAACCTTAACGGTTTTTGGTTTCGCGGATTTTTTTCGGGGAGCCGGCACAAGGGCCTCCTAGGGATTCTAACTCATGAACAGATTAACACATCGGGACCCGACATGAAATTTCGGTTGAAAAACAAAAACCGAATTTTCACCGCCAAGGCGCCAAGACGCCAAGAAAACCAAAATAAAGGTTAGGATTAGCACCATTTCAAACACCATTCCAGTGAAGTTTTTATCGTCTAGGTGGTGAAATATTTCTTCAGGCGACTGGGACCTGGGTGGGCAAATGCGCCTGGTTCTTGGCCATCAACTGGTCCGTGCGCAGGTCCAGGGCGTCTGAGAGAGGGATAAATGGCGAAAAATCGATAGGCTTTTCAGCCGCGTCAAAAACCGCCTCTTGGGCCAGGTAAAGGTTGTGGTTCAACCCTAATTTCTTTGTTAAATGCACGACCGCCAAGGCCGCGCGCAGGTTCTCTTGAGATGGCTCGGCCACCGATTTTTCAACGATTTCGGTGATGAGATTGCGGAAGGTGTGTTCCGCCACGAAACGGTCCACCTGGTAGCCGTGCTGGGTGACCTGATCGGCCAGATCCAGCATGTTACGGTAGGCCTCCGGGTCCTTGAACCATTCCTTCTTCTGGATCTGCTCCTCGAAGATTTTGCCGAAAGTGAACTCGGCGGCGGCGCGGATTTCCTTGGGAAGCTCAAAACCCACCGCCTGGAGCATCTCCAAGTTGCGCCGGTTGTCCTCGTAAAGCCGCACGTATTGCTCGGAGAAACGCTCCACCAGGGTTCCGTAGATGCCTTGGAAGATGCGCTGGCGGGACTCGGGCAGAAGTTGTTCCACCCCGAACTCCTCGGGCCCGAACTGTTCCTGGATCAGCCTTAAGAGCTTGGGCAGGGAGGCGACGTAGAATTCTTCCCAAAGCTTCTCGGAGGCCATGAGAAAGGAAGCTTCCCCCGGATAGGGTTTCACGGCCCCATAAAAATCGATCCCCCCCAGGTGCAAGCCGGCCACGGCAAACGTATAGGGGCGGCGGCACATGGTTTCTTCCAACGTGACGCTTCCGGTCATAAGGGTGTAGCGGCCATGGGTTTCCTTGCGTTGATCCTTAATCTCATAGGAGAACCCCCCCACATGGTCCCGGGCGGCAGGGTGGTTGACCAGGGCGCAAATGGCCAGGTGGGCGGACACGCCTTCGGGGGTCACGCGGCTGCACTGGGCGAACCGGTGGTAAACCTCCGCCCCCGTGCCGAATTCGGGGATGTTGCTCTTGGCTTCCGAGAGAATATCCAAAAAGGGCTTCTCGGGCGAAGGAAGCCCCAAATCCGTGACGAAATCAAAGATACGGGCTGCGTATTTCATGACCTGGGTGGTCTCGATCCCCGTGATCTCAGTGAAGAACCAACCGCAACTGGTGTACATGAGCATCGCGTTTCGTTGTATTTCAAGGTGAGTCAGCGCCTTGACCCTCTCCTCAGGGGAAAGGGGGCGCCCGGCATGGCGTTCCAGGAACTCTTCCCGGGAGGCGGAGGGGTCCAGGATCAGGTGGATATAGTCATTTCGGGCCGCCCAGGGGTCCTTGAACAGCTTCCCCTGCTCCACCTCGAAATAGAGATTCACCGTGTCCCGCACGTAATCGAAGGCCCGGCGCAGGGGGCCCCGCCATTTCTGGTTCCATCCTTCCCCGCCGCCCGTTTGGCAGCCGCAATCCCTATACCAGCGTCCTACCCCATGGGCGCAGCTCCAGGAAGTGCCTTTTCCCTCATCGCCCGCCTTGATCTCCACTTCTATTTTGGGTTGGTTCTTTTCCAGGTAGGCCCCGTAATTCGTGACCACATAATCCCGGTTAGCGGCCTCGACTTCCAGAGCGTAGGCCAGGCTCCGGTCGCCGAACTTGGTGTGATGGCCGTAGGATTCCCCGTCGGTCGCGGCCTGGACCACCCTTCCCTCGCCCCCGCCCGCCCGGCTAAACCGGTCCAAAAGGGCCTGGGAATTGATCAAGGCCCCCTCGAAAGCGATGGCTTTGGCGATGTTCATGTCGAAAAAGAAGATGTCAATGGACCGTTTGGACCCGTCCCGGTGGAAATATCGGTAGGCGACGCCGGGATCGATGCTGTTGTTGGACACGTCCTGCCAATCCCCGCCGGAGAGGGGCCTCACCCTTTGGGCCTGCACCGGTGAAAGGATGACGTATTTCATCCCCTCGTCGATCAGGACCGACAGGGTCGCGTCATCACAGGCGGTTTCAGGGCACCAGAGCGATTCCGGGTCCCAGCCAAAACGGTGTTTGAAATCGGCGATTCCCCACTTTACTTGGGTAATCCGGTCGACGTCATTGCACAGGGGCAAAATGGCGTGGTTATAGCCCTGGGCGATGGCGTTGCCATGGCCTCCGTTACGCTGTCGGCTTTCCCGGTCGGCGTCCAATATCTTCCTATATGTACCCGGATGGTAGGTTTCCATCCAGGACAGCAGGGTGGGGCCGAGATTAAAGTTCAGGAACTCATAGTTATTGGTGATGTTCTCGATACGGTTGCTTTTAAGGTCAAAAACCCGGGCAAAGGCGTTGGGCCGGTAGCACTCGTAATAGACCCTCTCGTTCCAATTGGCAAAGGGCTGGGCGCTGGGTTGGTCGTCAATCACCCCGGTCCAGGGGTTTTCCCGGGGAGGCTGGTAAAAATGGCCATGAATAACGAGAGAGGTCGGCATGGTTCCTCATTTAGTGGTGGATGGGGCCGGGAAAAGGGGTTCGTAAAGCCTGTTGGGTACCGGTCAAATCCATTTTTTAACTTATCGGCTGACGGTAGGCGTTGGAAAGCTAGATTTTAACTATAAACCATGAAAAGTGTATGAAAACGTATTAAAAAGTCAAAATACAATTCCACCACCAAGGCACCAAGAACTTCACAGGATAGTGATTGAAAACAACCTAAATCCAAACCTTTGTTTCAGCTTTTCTTGTGCCGATATCCCATAAAAATCTATATGGGAATCGGTACTATACCGACCTCTTTAAAATGCTTTATTGAAGGTCGGCATGGTGTCTTTGTGTCTTGGTGGTAAACATTCGTTTTTTCGATTCTTAATCACAAAGCGATCATCCCCGCGGCAACGGTGTTATTTGTTAACTCATCTATCAAAATGAAATTCCCCGTATTCCGGTTCCTGGAATAGGGGTCGTAGAAAAGGGGTTTGAGGGTCTGGATCTTCACCCTCGCGATATCGTTCAAACTCAGTTGAGTTGTTTTTTCCTTTTCCAGCGTATTGATGTTGGTCCGGTACTCGATCTCCGTCACCATCGCCTTCACGGTCTGGGTGGTATGTTTCAACGAATATTTTTTCTTGAGGGTCATCGGTTCCTGGACCATCCAACACAAATCGGCGGTAAATTGGGTGGCGGTTTGAGGGCGATGGTCGGGATGAACCAGCATATCCCCCCGGGACAGGTCCACCTCCTCGGTCAATCGTAAAGTGACGCACATGGGGGCGAATGCCTCTTCCAGTTCCCCCTCAAAGGTATCAATGGCCTTGACCTTGGTCTCGACTCCGGAAGGCAAACCCACCACCCGGTCGCCTTTGCGGATGACCCCGGAGGCGATACGCCCGGCGAAACCCCGGTAATCCAGGTTGGGGCGCAGCACTGTCTGGACGGGGAAACGGAAGGTTTTCAGGTTCAGGTCACCGCTGATCTCCACCTTTTCCAAATATTCAAGGAGGGCCGGCCCCTGGTACCAGGGCATGGCGGGGCTTCTTTCCACCACATTGTCGCCCTTCAGGGCCGATATAGGGATAACCACAGGTTGGGGCGCGTTAATTTCACGGGTGAAGGCTTCGTATTCGGAACTGATCCTGTCAAACACCTCCCGGGAGTAATTAACCAGGTCCATCTTGTTGATAGCCACCACCAAGTGGGGGATCCCCAAAAGGTTGGCGATGAAACCGTGGCGGCGGGACTGGGTCAGCACCCCGTTACGGGCGTCCAGAAGGATGATAGCCAGGTTAGAGGTAGAAGCCCCGGTCACCATGTTGCGAGTGTACTGCTCATGCCCGGGGGTATCGGCGATGATGAACTTGCGCTTCGGGGTCGCGAAATAGCGGTAGGCCACATCGATCGTGATGCCCTGCTCCCTCTCCGCGGCTAGACCATCGGTGATGAGGGCCAGATCGATCTCTTCCCCACCCTTTTTCTGGGTGGTCTTTCGGATTGCCTCCAACTGGTCCTCAAATACGCCCTTGGAGTCGAACAACAAGCGTCCAATGAGGGTGGACTTGCCGTCATCCACCGATCCCGCTGTGGAAAACCGCAACAGTCCCATATTGGCGTAGCTGATTTCCGATTTTTCGTCGATCGTCATTACGACTCCCATATTAGTCGACAGTCAACTGTTTGCTGTTTCCGGTTTTCATCCATTCCTGCGAACTGCGGACTGCTGACTGTCGACTGTTTTTCAGAAGTAGCCTTCTTTTTTCTTTTGCTCCATCGAACTGTCCGAGCCATGGTCGATAATGCGGTTTTCGCGCTCGCTTTTGCGGGTCAAGACGAGGTCCTCAATGATTTCCCTTAAAGTGGAGGCTTCCGACTCGATGGCTCCGGTGCAGGACATGCAACCCAAGGAACGAAACCGGACACGCATTTGCTTGACCTCATCCCCCGGAAGGATGGGGATATGGGGCGCGAAGGGGATCAGCAGGTTCCGGCGTTTGATGATTTTGCGCTCATGGGTGAAATAGATGGGCACTACCGGAATCTTTTCCATTTCGATGTAAAGCCAGATATCCAGCTCCGTCCAGTTGGAAAGGGGAAAAACACGGATGGACTCCCCCCCGTTCAATTTGGAATTGTAAAGGTCCCACAACTCGGGCCTTTGGTTCTTAGGGTCCCATTGGCCAAAAGCGTCCCGGAAGGAATAGACCCTTTCCTTGGCCCTGGATTTTTCCTCTTCCCGCCTCGCCCCCCCAAAGGCCGCGTCAAAGCCGTGTTTCGTCAAGGCGTCCAGCAAACCCTGGGTTTTTAACAGGGCGCAGCACTTGTCCACCCCGTATTTGAAGGGGCTGGAACCTCCGGCGATGGCCTCCTCGTTGCGTTCCACCAGCAGTTTGGCGCCCAGTTCTTGGATGAGCTTGTCCCGGAATTCGTACATTTCGGGGAATTTATAGCTGGTATCCACATGCATCAGGGGGAAGGGGATCTTGCCGGGGTGGAAGGCCTTCTGGGCCAGGCGAAGCATCACGGAAGAATCCTTCCCCACCGAATAAAGCATCACGGGGTTTTTAAATTCCGAAACCACTTCCCGGATGATGAAAAGGCTCTCGGCTTCCAGTTGTTTGAGGTGGGATAAGGTTTTAGTGTCCTGCGTCGTCAACGGGTTCTCCCCCAACGAATTTTTAAATACACTTGGACAAATCACCAAGATTTTCAAGTCAACCCCAAAAGGGCTATAAAATTACACGTTTTTAACAGCCAAGACAACCCCTCAGGCCCGTCAAACCTAAAGCCAACACGAAGCCACAAAGCCACGAAGAAAGACAAAACGAACCTTAATTTCGTTACTTTTAAAAACAAATCTTTCTTTTGCCGTACTTTGTATCTTCGTGCCTTTGTCCCCATTTGCTCCATAGGAGCAAATGAAAGCGGGACTATACCGACCTCCTTAAAAGACTCATAGAAGGTCGGCATGTGTTGGATGTTTTTTTAGGCTGAAGATTATTTGGAATCGAGGGGGAAAACGTGGAAGGCGGTGATGGCCGCGAAAACTTCCGATCCTTCCTTAAATCCGCTGGCGAGCGCCACTCCCTTGGGAAGTTGGGCCGAAATGACCCTGCCCTCACCCAGATCCAGTTTATATTCGATGGTCGTGCCCTTGAACCGGGTCTTGGCGATCCTGGCCTTCACCTGCAAGGTTTCGAACTGTCCCGTGACGTAAACATCATTAGGCCTGAAATAGATGCGTATCTTTTGCCCCACCTTGAAAAAGGGCGTCACCGCGAACCGGAAAGGCCCCCAAATCGCCAGCCCCTTTTCGGTCACCTCGGCGTCGATGAAATTGGTTTCCCCCACGAACTGGGCGATGAAATGGGTCGCGGGCCGGTCAAAAATCTCAATGGGGGTGCCATCCTGCTCGATCACCCCGTGGTTCATGATGAGGATCCGGCTCGCCACTTCCATGGCTTCCTGCTGGTCGTGGGTCACGAAAAGGGTGGTCACGTTGGTCTCTTCGTGAAGTTTGAGGATCCATTCCCTCAATTCCTCCCGCACCTTGGCATCCAATGCCCCGAAGGGCTCGTCCAATAAAAGAACCTCGGGCCGGGGCGCCAGGGCCCGGGCCACCGCCACCCTCTGGCGCTGGCCGCCGGAAAGCTGGTTGGGATAGCGTTTCTCCAGCCCCTGAAGTTGAATCAGGTTCAATAGCTCGAAAACCCTGTCCTTAATGTCCTTCTCCCCATATTTACGGACCCTTAATCCAAAGGCGATGTTCTCAAATAGGGTCATGTGCTTGAAAAGGGCGTAGTGCTGAAATACAAAGCCGACATTGCGTTCCTTGGCGGAAACATAGGTTGCTTCCCGGCCGGTCAAATGAATCTCGCCCGCGTCGGGGGTTTCCAAACCGGCGATCATGCGAAGCAGGGTGCTTTTGCCGGAGCCGGAAGGGCCCAGCAGGGCGGTCAAAGACCCGGTCTCCAGTTTCAAGTTGACATCCTTTACCGCCTGGAACCCATTGAAGGTCTTGGATAACTGCCTGACTTCGATACTCATAGGGCGGGCTCGCTTTCACGGGAGATCGAATGGATTTCCTTCTCTTGCAGGGTGCGCGCACCCACAATCGCCTTGGCGACCAAGGTCACCAGCGCCAAAAAGGTCAATAGGGACGCGACCGCGAAGGCGGCCGTGAAATTGTATTCGTTGTAGAGAATCTCCACATGCAGGGGCAGGGTGTTGGTCAGTCCCCGGATGTGGCCTGAAACCACCGAGACCGCCCCGAATTCACCCATGGCCCTGGCGTTACAAAGTATGACCCCATAGAGAAGGCCCCATTGGATATTAGGCAGTGTCACCCGCCAGAAAATTTGCCATCCATTCGCTCCCAATACCAGGGCCGCCTGTTCCTCTTCCGAACCCTGTTCCTGCATCAATGGAATCAGTTCACGGGATACGAAGGGAAAGGTCACGAAAATCGTGGCCAAGATGATACCGGGAGTAGCGTAGATGACCTGGATGTTGTGGTCCCTGAGCCAGTGCCCCATCCATCCCTGAAGGCCGAACATCAATACGTAAATGAGACCCGACACGACAGGCGAGACGGTGAATGGCAGGTCGATGAGGGTGATGAGCAAATTCTTGCCGGGAAATTCGAAACGCGTGATGGCCCAGGCCGAAGCCAAACCGAAGATCAAGTTGAAAAAGACGGAGAAAAAAGCGGTGAGGAGCGTCAATTTCAAGGCCGAAAGCGCGGCGGGTTCCCGAATGGCGTCGAAATAAAAACTTATTCCCTTTTGCAGGGCCGAGGTGAAAACTTCGACCAAGGGCACCACTAAAAAGAGTCCCAAGAACAGGATCGAGATCCCGATCAAGACGAACTTCACCCATCCCGGTTCGGTCAAACCCCGAATGGGTTCCAGGGAAGAATTCGTCCCTTTTGAGCTAATGATAATCGTTTCCTGGCTCAACGCTTCCCCCGAAATGTTTTTTTCACCACCAAGACACCAAGTCACCAAGGAAGGCATAAAACAAATATTTCTATGTTTAATCCAAGAACCTTTGGTTTTACTTGGTGTCTTGGTGGTGATCCTTTGAAGTTTTAGTGGATTCGGTGTTGACCGGTTTTTGCCTGAAGCCAATTAACCGTCAGCAGCATGGCAAAGGAAATCACCAGCATCACGACCCCCAGGGCCGTAGCCCCGGCGTAATCGTACTGTTCCAATTTAGAGATGATCAGAAGGGGCGTAATTTCGGTTTTCATGGGCATATTTCCTGAGATAAACACTACCGAACCGTACTCCCCCACCGCCCGGGCAAAAGCCAGTGAAAACCCGGTAATCCAGGCTGGTACAAGGCTGGGTAATATGACTTTCGTGACGATCGTATAACGGTTCGCTCCCAAACTCACCGCCGCCTCTTCCATATCTTTATCCATCGTCTCTAGAACCGGTTGGAGGGTGCGTACCACAAATGGCAACCCGATGAAAGTCAGGGCCACCGCCACACCCAGGGGGGTATAGGCCACCTTAATTCCCAAGGGAGTCAGCCATCGGCCGATCCAGCCTTGGGGGGAATAGAGTTCGGTCAGGGTGATGCCGGCCACGGCCGTGGGCAGGGCGAAGGGAAGGTCCACCAAAGCGTCGAAGAGGCGTTTCCCCGGGAAGGTATAGCGCACGAGAACCCAGGCCACGATGGCCCCGAATATTGAGTTGATGGCCGCGCCAATGATGGAACAGCCGAATGTCAACCGAAAGGAAGCCAGCACCCGGGGGCTCAGGACCACCGCCAGGAATTGCGCCCAGGTGAGCTGGGTGGTTTTCAAAACCATCGCCCCCAGGGGGATCAAAACAATGAGGCCCAGGTAAAAAAGGGTGTAGCCCATGGAGAGACGGAACCCCGGGAGCACACCAGGAGATTTAGAATTCATTTAATACCACCTAAAATTTTTCACCACCAAGACGCCAAGTCACTTAACTCTCTTTTTCACCACCAAGACACCAAGGCACCAAGAACTTCGTTAGATTGGCAGAAGAAAAACGAAGTAAATCCAAACCTTTTGCTTTACTTGGCGTCTTTGAGCCTTAGTGGTTAATATTACATCTTAGTTTTGTTATCGGTTCTAACCCAATTCCTTTGTTTCGGTTGTTCCTAATCTAATTGGCTTTGTTGTTCTTGGTGCCTTGGTCATCGACACTTCGGTTGCGGGCCGAAGTGTTTGGTGGTGAAAGATGATTTGTTATTCGTCAATTTCCAACTCCTCCCAAGATTTCAATAACTTTTGGATCGCCCTGATGGCCTCCGGTGCGTCCTCGCCCTGGGCCGAAAACTCCAGTACCGTACCATAAAGGGCGCCGAGGGTTAAGAGTTGGATCAGGCTTTTCGCGTTGGCCGACCTTCCGCCATGCCCCACCCTCACCTTGCATTGGAACCGGGGACAAGTCCTGACCAATTCGGCCCCAGCCCGCAGATGAAGCCCTAAGCGGTTTAATACCGGTATGGATTCGATGATGGCCATGGATTCCAACCCTTTTTGGTTTGGGGAAAAGCCGTCTCCCAATGAACCGGCTTCCCGAAAATAACCCCTTCGATAAAGACTCCATGGGGAATAGGGTGTTACCCGCTTGACTGCGAACTGCGAACTGTGGACTGCCAACTGGTTCATTTAGGTTGGTAGATTTGGTCAAAGACCCCGCCGTCGTTGAAATAGGCGGGCTGGGCTTTTTTCCAACCACCGAACACCTTGTTGACGGTAAAGAGCTTGATCACGGGAAACTGGCTGCGGTATTTCTCCTCGACCTTTTTAGACCGGGGCCGGTAGTAGTTGCGGGCTATGACGTCCTGCCCCACGGGGTTGTAGAGATATTTCAGGTAGGCCTCCGCCACCTCGGTCGTACCGTGTTTCGCGGCGTTCTTGTCCACCCAGGCCACTGAAGGTTCGGCCAAAATGCTGGAGGATGGATAAACAATCTCGAATTGGTCCTTCCCCAACTGGTTGACGGCCAGGTTGGCCTCGTTTTCCCAAGCGATCAAAACGTCTCCCAGGCCCCTTTCAGCAAAAGTGGTGGTGGAACCCCGCGCGCCTGAATCCAACACCGGGACATTCTTGTAGATCTTGCCTACAAATTCCCTGGCTTTATCCTCCGTTCCATATTTGGAAAGAGCCCATCCCCAGGCGGCCAGAAAGTTCCATCGGCCGCCGCCGGAAGTTTTCGGGTTCGGAGTGATCACGGCCACCCCGGGTTTCACCAGGTCGTCCCAATCCTTAATGGCCTTGGGGTTCCCCTTGCGCACCAAAAGAACAATGGTGGAGGTATAGGGGGCGCTATGGTCGGGCAACCGGCTTTCCCAATCGTCGGGAAGCAGCTGGGCTTTGGCCGCGATGGCGTCGATATCGCCCGAAAGCCCCAAAGTCGCCACATCGGCTTCCAGGCCGTCAATAATGGCCCGGGCCTGCTTGCCCGATCCCCCGTTGGAAAGGTCCACGGTCACATCCTGCCCCGTTTTCTTTTTCCAGTAGCCGGCGAAAACCTTGTCGTAATCCGCGTAAAATTCCCTCGTAGGGTCGTAGGACACGTTGAGAATCCTAACCGCGCCCCCCGTTTTCCCGACTGGGGCCTCCTGGGCATAAACCCAGGAAGCGGCGGTAAGACCCATCAGCAATCCGAGACTAAGATTTATTTTTTTCATGTTTTTCTCCTTATTATTTAAATGTTGGCCTGGGCCCGGATGGTGAAAACATCCTCGGGATGCAGGGTCGTAACGGTGCCGGTAATGTTCGGTGTCACCTGGGTCCCTTCCACGAAATCCGTTTCCTCCCAATCGAAGACCAGTTTGAAGTGGGGGTCAAAAATCCAGTTCAACCCCGCGCCGTAAGCCGTGGCCTGCTGGGCCGAATTGGTGGCCGCCACATCCGAGGCTTCCGTGGCGCTAAAGGCATTCGGGTCGATGGTCAATTGGTGCACCCGAAAGCCCACCTCCAAAGCACCCCAACGGCCCTTGGAAAGATCCAAGTCATTATCCGCGACCGCGCCTTGGTAGGAAGCCCTCCCGCCAATAACCCATGAAGCCTGCACCAGGAAGGCCTGGTTATTGAGGCTCGCCGCCGTCTTGGCGGAGGTCCCGACGTTCTGGGTGGACTGGACATACTCTCCCAACAATCCGAAGGGACCGTTATAAAAGTAGCCCTGGGGGGATAGGTGGTAAAAATCGCCCTGGGGCGAAACGCCCGTCCGATAGGCGAAGAATTGCTGTTGGCCCAGGGAGGTGACGAAATAATTGGGATAGGCGTTGCTGTTCCAATTCACGTTCCAGGCCCAGGACCCCGAGATTCCAACCCCAAGGTTCTTGAGAAAGGAATCGGTGGGTTGGAAAGGCGTCAGGAAAACCCTTCCCGATAATTCCTTACCGCCGGTCAGGCTCTGGTCATCGGCGTTGTTGGGCGTGTAATTGTCAGGCGTCCCGTTGGTCAAGGCCACCGCGTAGCCGCCATAATTTTGAACCGTCCCGCCGATAAGGCCGCCCAAGTCCCGGTTGGGGAGCAGGTCGGTGGGCAGGGCGCGCTCGGCAAAAAGAGTATCCGTGTCGTTTTGCAGGCGTTCCAGGCCGATAGGCACCTTGAACTTTCCCAGTTGGAATTGGAAAGCCGGGTCCGCCTTTACGAAGGCGTAGGCGTCCTGGATGGCGTAACCCGTGGCGCCAAATTCGGCCTGGTATCTCAAACCCACAGTCTGGTCAAAGAGGGCAACCAGGTCCAACCGGACCTTGCGGTCCAGGAAGGTACTGCTGGATTTGTTGACCGAAGCCGCCGTCGCCCCCTCCTCAAAATTCGTGACACCGCCGCCCGCGGCCCCAATCGGCAGGTTTTCGTCATAACTGGAAGCCGGGTAGAAATAGGACCGGTAATCCCCCTGCACTACCGCGCCGATCTTAAAGACGATATCGCCCTTTTGGGTGCCAATATCGAGGTAATTATGCTCGGTGGACAACACGACCGATCCCTTTTCCAGGGCGTTGAGCCGGTTGTTCAGGGCTTCGATATCCGAAGCCGAGACCGCCGCCGGGGTATCCGTCGAAGGAGCATCCTGCTTCGAATTTCCAACCGAAGATGGTTCCTGCGCGCCAACCCTGGCGGTCGTCAGGAATAAACCCGCCAGTAATACCAACCAATAAGCGAATAACTTTTTCATTTTTAGCCCCTTTTTTAAAAAATTTACTGGGTTTTTAAGGTGTCCAGTTCACCCGGGGCCATAAACCCGGCCCCACTGCTTAAGCGGGCCGGGATGAAAAAGTCTTCATCGCGATACCGCTTTAGCTCCCTGTTTGTCCATTCCAAAAGCTGAAACGAATCCGGCCGGGGCAAGTTGGTGCTTTCAGGGGGTTACCATCCAAAACCGCGATTGGTAACGTTCCGTAAAAGCCAGGGGCTAGGACGGGTCGCCTGCGACCCGCACACTAGAAAGAAAAAGCCGGTTGAAGGCTTTTTCACCGCCTGTTAAATCCCGCCGTACAAAATTGAACTTTTTACTGCTCAATCCTCCCCACATCGAAACTTCTAGGAATAAAAAAATCCCAGACCGTTTGCTTCAGCGGTTTGGGATTATGGTTGTTCCAATAATCTTCCACCGCTTTAGTCCCTGTTCCCTCCGTTGAAACATCCAACGAAAGCCGGCCGGGGCAAGTAGGTTAATAAAGCCTCGCCGGTGGCAAACAATGTTTGCCTTCCCCGCGGTTCAAGGAACCAGTGGGGCAAAAACTTAGTTTTTAAAGGGTTTTTCGGTGTAAAACAAAAAACCCGGTCCACTTTGGGCGGATCGGGTTTAGGAGGGTTCTCTTAAACTTTTACCGCTTTAGCTCCCTGTTCTTCCCTTTCGGGAAACGCCGGGGCAAGTTGGACGTTTCAGACCCTATGGGTCTGTAACAGTCAGGGGATAAGAACAAATCTTTTGATTTGTTCGTTAGCTACAAAAATCCGTTTTTAGGATTTTGACCCGCCTGTTAAAGCCTCGCGTTGATGTTTCGAAGATTACCGATGGCCCAAATAAATGTCAATAGTTGCTGGTAATATTTTCAAGCGCCTTTCCCGCAAAAAACAGCAGGAATATTAAGCTGGAATCCGGACGATTCCGCGCAGAAATTCAGGGGCAAAATCCGCGTCGTTGTCCCAAACCAAGGTTTGCAGTTCAGGGTGAACCTTGAATTTTTTGAACTCGGCCAATTCCTTTAGGGGGGCAAAGATGATCCCATCCAGTTCGTTCTTCAGGTCCACATCGCCTTCCAAGCCATCGTTGAATTTCAGGTGGATGGTGTAGTCGCGGACATAATGCGCTTCAATGACCGAATAAATCATTTTGTTTACTCCAATGGGGCCACTTTTTTAAGGGGCCGCCGATCCAACATGAGCTTCCAATCCTCCAATAATTCCTCTTGATGCAGCATCCTCCACTCTTGAACGTGTTGCAAGGCCCGGGGAGGAAACTCGCCGTTCACCAAGCCCGATTCAATTTCAACCGTAATCTTGTAATCACCATAAACCGCGTGGAAATGGGCCGGCCCATGTTCACGATAGAACATGGCGATCACGATCCCTAAAAAACGGCTCAATTCAGGCATAAGGGATTTTACAGCTTGTCCTATATGGGTTCAATGAACGTGATTTTTCCAGGCAGATAAAGGCTGGATCCCATATCCGCCGCCCGGTCCACGCTACCTGTAACCGCGCCGTCATTAAGGGGCTTTTAATTGAATCATTGCTATTTCCAATTTTTTTAATCTGAACTCTCCTCGTTGATGTTTTTAACCAACGGGTTCCCTTTCAAGTCATGGGTCACATCAATTTTCGTTTTGACATGTTTAGTCGATGTCATGGACATCATGGTGTTCATCCCGCCCTGGAGGGTAATTGTTCCTGAGATCATAAATTCCTCAGTCGTATCGTTGGAGAAAATCCATTTTACGGGCGCGTCGGGGGTGAAGGCCTTGGTACGGTGAATGCTTACCATGTTTTTGAGAACGTAGGGGTTGAAATAATGGCCTTTGAGATCACCGCCGTAATCCTTCGTCACCCAACTCAAGAGGGTGGTTTCTTGGGTTTCGTAATTGAGGTACCCAATACTGTAGAGAGCCTTCGCGAAATTCAGAACAAACGTCTTATCAGCATCCATCGGGCTTACTGGAGCCGCTGAGGTAGTGGATAGGGCAATAACGGGCGTTGGATTAATAGCGGCAACTGTAGAGTTAGTTGTTAGGAGTGAGGAGTTATGAGTTTTAACCTTGACCTTGGGACCAACCTTAGCCTTATGTGTGGAAACTTGTTGGGATGGTGGGGCTACCACTATCGTAGGAACCGGGGTTGGCTGGGGTAGAACCGTGGGTGCTTGCACGGCAGGTGCAGGCGCCGCCGGGGCGGGGGTGACTGGGTTCCTCTCACCTGCCGTAAATGTCAGGGCGCTATGCCAGGCCCGGCCCACTAGGTTCTTGCTCCAGGCCCCCCAACCCGCCGGGTGGAAGAAGAACATCACCAACCCCGCGATGATGCCCAGGAATACCAGGATCTGGAGGACCTGCTCCACGGGCTTGCCGACCACCTTGCCGACGAACCGAAGGATGCCATGGGCGGATTCTTTCAGGAACCCTAAAACCCATCCTAAGAACTTTTTGACCCAGGGCCAGGTCTTATCCCAAACCCAGACGAGAGACCGGAACAGGAAGGCCGCCGCTAAAAAGAGCTTTTCCCAAAGAGCAGGGTCCTGGCCCGCCTTGATCTTGGCCCGTATGGTCTTGATCCAAGGAATGCCCGCCAAGGTGCCCCAAAACACCGAGACGTCCCCAGGATCTTTTTTTGATCCTGGGACAATCAACTCGTGGCCCTCACCTTGCGGGTTCGGGCCAGATGCCCCAGGATCTTTTTTTGATCCTGGGACAATCAACTCGTGGCCCTCACCTTGCGGGTTCGGGCCAGATGCCCCAGGATCTTTTTTTGATCCTGGGACAATCAACTCGTGGCCCTGGGTTGGGGGATGGCGGGGTGCGGGGTTAGGCTCTACATTGGGGGCGGGTTGAGCGTTGAGTTCATCCCCCGAAAGGGATTCCCCCCTACCCTTTTCAATACTGGGAGACGTCACTGGTTTTAGGCTTTTTAAATACTCCGAGACCTTTTGAGGGTTATAGTCCTCGGGCCGGTTTCCGGCCTTGACCCACCTAGCCACCTCCCCCACCTGCCGGGCTTTCATTTGACGGGATGAGGCAATTTGGAGAATCTTGAACGCTTGGGCCTGAATACCAAACTTCTCCGCCTTGCTAAGACCCCGGTTACCAACCAGTCGTGTCAGTTGGAAGGCATGATCCTCAAGTAGTTCCCATTTTTCCGTGTCACTTTCCGCGCTTTCGTTGTCATGCTCATTCGTAATCTGCAAATTTTGCAGATTAGAGGTCTTTCTTGACAATTTTAATCCATTATCCCCCTCACCATTACCCGCCGATTCCTTAATGAACCTCCTGGCATCTTCGTTTAAGACATCCAGAAGGTTAATAGACCGGCCAACCCATCTATCAGCCACCCCCAAATGGGCAGCCATATCGGCTTGAGTTTTCCATTCGGGATGGGCGGCGAACCGGGCGGTCCACCCCTCGTACTTATCCAGCCAGAAGGGCGGGTTATGGTTGTTGGAGAAGTTCGCCCGGTCCTTGGCTTCCTCCAGGGTGCAGTCGATCACCTCGGCCTCAATTTGTGTCCACCCCAGTTGGGTGGCGGCCAGGTAGCGCATCTGGCCTTCGACGATGGCGTAAAGGCCCTTTTCCGAGTCCCACCAGAGGATGATGCGGGGCACCGGGCTGCCCGATCGCATGAAGTTAACAAGATCACCCAAGGCCGATTCATCAATCAACTTCCGGGGGTTCCAATCGGGGACATAAAGCCGGCTGAAGAAAACCATCAGGATCTTGGCGGGCTTGGGCTGGGCGGCAGGGGAGTCGACGGACATAAGGAGACCTCCATACAAATGGAAATATCTCCCCTATCCACCAACCAGAAGTTGGTGGATGCGTCTTGGTTGTACCCATTCCCATACAGGAATGGGTGTCCCTAGATAAAGAAAATCCTACTTTTAAGATTTATTGGATTCCAGAAAATTCGTTAAAAAAATGGGAAAAAGTTTTCCTAGAACGTTCAACGGACAACAATCCAACAGTTTTTCATCAGTGGGCGGGAAAACAAGATGGGACCAGGCGGGTAAAAACGCGTATTTCAACTGAGGCGGATTGGATTCGGCTTTTGACATTGCTGGCTTTCATAAGGCAGGGGCGAATAGAACGCGAGGAACCCTTTTTTCATCCAGAAGGGTCGGGAAACTGGAAATACCCAGCCGATGGAAGCTGATGTTTTGATCCAGCTTAGACTTCTACTTCAACGCGTCCGAAGTCCCGCCATTTAAAAAGTACCGCCCGGCCGCGGCCGACCAAAGGCTCGTTTTTGCGTCCGATATTTGAAGGCCCGCGTTCACCATATCCTTGAGGGCCTGTTGGAGGTCCGACAAGGGCCCCAGGAACGAGAGGTAGCGCTGCCGGGCCAGGATCACGGCCTTGGCCGAGCGGTCCTGTTCCCCGGAGAGGGTCTGAAGGTCCTCCCGGGCCTCAGCGATCTGTTCGGCGAACTTGACGTTCAGGTCGCCCAGGAACAATTGGTCGGCGGATACCTCCGCTTGGCGGGCCTGGGCCTCGGCCCGGGCCGCCTTTTCCTCGGCGTCGATACGGAAACCCTCAAAGAGGGGAAGGCTGATCCCAATGAAAAGCGAGTAATCCTGGGACTGAACCAGCCGGGCTTCGTCCAAGTATCCAGCGCTCCCCGCCACCTCCAGGACCGGCAGGTTCTCTGCGGAAAATTGGGAAGCCTTCTCATTGGCAGACTTGGTCTCCAATTCGGCTTGGGTGACGAGCGGGCTGACGGCTAGGTGCTTGAAGTCTATCCAATTGGGTGTCCTGCAAATCCATCGGCGCCGGACAGGAGAGATTACCCGTGGACTGTCCCGTATAGAGGGCCAGCCGCGCCAAGGCAGCCTGGTATTGCCGGTCATAATCAGACGTCTTCATGGCCGCGTCAGAGAGTTGGTCCTCGATCAGGTAGTCCTGCACCTCGGAGTACTGGCCGTTACGCACGAATCGTTTGACCGTGTCGCGAACTCCCGATAATTGTTCCACCAGGCCCTGCCAGGCCTCCCGGTTCCCCCTTAGGCGTACCGCGTCCAGGTAAAGCCCAAGCGCCTGCTCGTCCACCCGCTCGGTCTCGAACAGGGTTCTCTGGCGGCTGGCGCCATACTCATAACGGGCCGAAGCCGACTGGTGCCAGACGGACAGGTCGAGGAGGTCCCATTTGGCATAGGCCCCCGCCCCAGGGCCCTGCCGGTAGGGCGAGGCCACTAAACCTGGAAAACTATTCAAGCCGGCGGTACCGAAGCCTGAGGACGATCCGGGGAAACCCGTTGAATCCACCGCATCCAAACCCAAGTCCGGGTAAAACCCTGCGTCCGCCACGCGGGTGAATTCCCCCGCCTCCTTCTCGCGCGACAGGGTGGCCAGGAGGGTAGGGTTGTTCTTCTCGGCCAAACGCAAAACCTGGCCCAGGGTCATCTTGACCGGCGCCTCCTGCGCCTGCGCCGCGCCCAGGGTCAACAAAAAGAAAAACCAAAAGCAAACACGAAGCCACGAAGACACAAAGAAGGGCAAAAAACAAAATTTGGGTTCAAAAAACTCTCTTTCTTCGACCCGCGAATTTTTTGGGCAGTAAATATCCACGGCTTTCTCAGTTTGAAAATCATGCTTCCCTTCGTGGCTTAGTGGCTTTGGGTTAGACGTATCCTTTTTCATTTCACTTCCTCCTCGAAGTAGGCGCTGTGGGGATCCTGTGGATCCAAAGACGCCGTATAAGTGGGTTTATTCTGGTGCCATAGGGCGTAAATCACCGGCATGATGAGGAGCGTGGTGACGGTCGAGCCCGCCAATCCCCCGATGACCGCCCGGGCCAGGGGCGCGGATTGCTGACCGCTCTCAGAAAGTCCCAGCGCCATGGGAACCATGCCCACGATCATGGAGATGGCCGTCATCAGTACCGGCCGGAGCCGGCTTTGGGCCCCGTACATCGCCGCATCCAGGGAATGCCATCCCGCGCGGCGGGTCAGGTCCGCGAAGGTCACCAGCAGGATCGAATTGGACACCGATACCCCGACCGCCATGATCGTTCCCATGAAAGATTCAATGTTCAAGGTGGAGCCCGTGAGGGCCAAGGCCAACAGGGCTCCGCTCAAAACCGCCGGAACATTGGAAATAACGATTAAGGCGATAGGGAAAGATTCAAAAGTTCCCGCTAAAAGCAGCAACATGACCACCACAGCGAACACCAGGCCGGCCACCAGGCCATCCGTCATTTGCCGTAGCGTGGCGACCTGGCCCCGCACGTTGACCTGGACTCCCTTGGGGACAGAGCGGTAAATAGGCTCCAGAATTTGGGCGATCCGCCCATCCGCGTGACCCAGGTCCAGTCCCTGCAAATTGGCCGTGACCGTTGACATTCGGGCCAGGTTGTAGCGGTCGTACTCGGCCACCTCGGTTCCCGGCGTAACGGAGGCGAAGGTGTCCAGGGGAAGGGAGCCCTCGTTGACCGGAATGGGCACCTTTTCAAGGTCCGCCGCGGAGCGGATGTCGTTTTCGGGCACTTCCACCTGCACTTGGTAGTTCACCCCGTCCTTGGGGTCCTCCCAGTAATTGGGCAGGGTGAAGCGGCTGGAGGAAGTCACGGGTACCAGCGCCTTCCCAATGTCGGTGACGTGCACCCCGCGCAACCCCGCTTTCCGGCGGTCCACGTCCACGTTGAGCGTGGGGTAATCCAGGGGCTGGCCGTATTGCAGGTCACGGGCCGCCGGAAGCGAGGAAGCCAGGGCCTGTTTAATTTGGGCCGCCACCTTCCGGTCCTGGTCCAGGTTTTGTCCGTTCACGTCGATTTCTATCTGGGTGGGCGCGCCCGCGCTCATGACCTTGTCAATCAGCCCGCCGGCCTCGAAGGAGATTTCCACGTCCGGCAGTTCCCTCTTGAACAGGGCCCGCAGCCTTTCCTTGAGTTCGGCGGTGGAAACTTTGGTATCCTTCTTAAACGCCACCTGAAGAACCGCCTCCTGGGGCCCGGCGGTCCAGAGGAAAACGGTGTTGATGGCGTACTGGGTGGGTTGGGTCCCGACGTAGGCGAGGGTCGTGTCCACGCTTCCCTCCCCCGCCGTTTGCTTGATCAGGTCGATGGCCTTCAGAAGAATCCGCTCGGTTTTATCGATATAGGTGCCCGTGGGCGCGCGCAAGCGCAGTTGGAGCTGGCGGTTTTCCACGCGGGGGAAAATTTCCCGGCCGATTTGGCTTCCCAGGATAAGCACGAGCAAGACGGTTGAAATTGCGTAAGTCCCTAAAACCAGCCTGCGGTGGTTAAAAACAAACTCCAGTATCTTCCCGTGCCTTTTTTTCATCCGGTCCAGGGCCGTCTCCTTCCCGTGGACGGGAACCTGCTCCTTCCTCAAAAACCAGGTGGCCAGCACCGGGACCAGGGTCATCGAGAGGAAAAAAGCCCACACCACCGAAAAACCCACCGACAGGGTCAAGGGCAGGAATAGGGCCTTGGACATGCCCCCCATGAAGAAAGCCGGGATGAACACGGCCAATATGCAAAGCATGGTCAGCAGGGCCGGGCTGAAAATCTCGCTGGTGCCGTTCAGGGCCGCGGCGGCCAGCTTTTCCCCCTTGGAAAGGCGCACGTGGATGTTTTCGATGGTGATCGTGCTCTCGTCCACCAGGATGCCCACGGCCAGGGCCAGGCCGCCCAGGGTCATGATGTTGATGGTCTGGCCCACGGCCTTAAGGCTGAGGATGGCCCCCATAAGGGCGAGGGGGATATTGACGACGACGATGAGGGCGCTTCGCCAGTCGTTGAGGAACAACAGCACCATGAGGCCGGTCAGCAGGGCCCCCATGGCCCCCTCGAAGGCCAGGGAACTGATGGAATTCTTGACCGCCCCCGACTGGTCGAACTGGTAGCTCACCTTGATGTCATCCGGCAGGACGTTCTGGAACAACCGAAGGTGGTCCTTAACTTCCTTCACGACCGTGAGGGTGGAGGCATCGGAGCGCTTGATGACCGGCAGGTAGATGGTGCGCTTGCCGTTCAACAGGGCGTAGCCCACCTGAATGTCGGTCATGTCCCTCACCGTGCCCACATCCCCCACGAAAACCGTGGGATAAGTCCCCAGGCGGATGGGCACCTTCAGAAGTTCGTCGATCTTCTCAACGATCGAGTTCATGGGCACGGCCGGGTACATGTCGCCGATCCTCACATGGCCCGAGGGCTCAATCTGGTTGGATTTGGCGAGGGCTTGAACCACCTCCTCAGGGGAGAGGTTGTATTTCCGCAGTTTGGCCGGGTCCACCCGGATGACGATGGCCCGGGGGGAGGAACCGAATGAGTCGGACACCAAAAGTCCCGGCAGGGTGGCCACCAGGGGACGCACGTAGTTGAGGGCGTAATCCTCGATCTCGCCCAGTTCCCGGCCGGGGCTGGAGAAGACCAGGTCCCCCACGGGCAGGTTGCCGCTGTCGAAACGAATGATGAGGGGGGGCAGGGTGCCGGGCGGCATATTCTTGAGGGCCCGGGTGGACCGGGACACCACCTCCCCCATGGCCGCGGACATGTTGGTGTCGGGGTAGAACTCCAGCTTCACCACCGACACTTCCCCGATGCTCTTGGACTCGATGTGCTGGATGCCGTTGACGTAGGAGAACTGCTTCTCGAAGTTGTAGGCGATGAAGCTTTCCATCTGCTTCGGGTCCATGCCCCCGTAGGGCTCCACCACGTAGATCTGGGGGGTGCCCAGGTTGGGGAAGATATCGAACTGCATGTTGAACAGGGACCACACTGCCCCCAACGCCAGGGCCGCTGATAAAACCACGATGGTGATGGGCCGGCGCATAGCCAGCCGCACCATGTGCACCCGCAGGACGCGCTGGAGGACCTCTTTTTTGAAACTTTCCGGGTCCTTCGGGGGGATGTCTTTATCCGGCTTCGTCATTTCCTGTCCCCTTCGTAATAGGCGCTATGGGGGTCAATCGGGTCCAGGGACGCCGTGTGGACGGGCTTGTCATGATGGACGATGGC
>CAWKIF010000119.1:0-5625 GCA_963849485.1 candidate division FCPU426 bacterium
CTCCGACGCCGCCAAGGACCCTTGAACGCCAGCGGGTACGGGGGGGCCAATATCCGGGTGGTGACGCATCCGACGAATATCCACTATGCCGCCAATATGCCCATGACCTTTCGGGTATACGCCTATTACGACGGCTTAGTGAACCCATCCAATTTGGATACTCCTCTACCCATGAATCAAACCTCTCCAGTCCCATTTCCAATGAGGCCAGCACGATCACCCTTTATTTCCCCAGCTTGGCGATTACCCAGGTCAATATTGGCGTATCCGCCATTGTGGGCGGGATCGTCAATGGTGTAACGGTCGCCTATAACTCCGTGAGCCTGGCCCAGGGCGCCGCCAGCATGGGCATGTCTTGGGCCGTCGGTTATCCCACCAGTTCCTCCACGGCCATCACCCTATTCAATACTCCGTTAAGGTGCATGGCGGTCACGACGGTCAGCGGGCCCGCCAGCGCGCTTGTCACCACGGTTTCGGGCTTGGCGTCCACTTGCCGCCTTTTCAACGCCGAATATATTCCCTGCCCCGTGGACACCGACCCCAACCACAATTACGGGACGGATTTAACGGTCAAAAACAACCCCGGCCCCATGAACACGGCCCGCTGGGTTATTAGGATTAATAACGTGAACGCGGGCGTCACCTCCGTCACGAACGGCCAATATGCCGTAGAAACGCGTTTAGGGGCCAACTTGGCGACGGGTAATTATCCCGCCCCGACCGCAGGGGCGGGAGTCAGCCTGATGTCCGACCTTTCACGAACCTACGTATGGATCGGCACCGGAAACAACAACAGCATGACCTGGGGCGGGCCCGGGATCACGCCCTTCACCGAACGCTACCAGTACAACGGCGACCCCCGGCATTGCCCCTACCAGGACGTCAAGTTCGGAAGTATCGCGTTGGGCGACTTGCCCATCACGGTCAACGTAAACGGTCAAAACTTATACGCACCGATCGAGGATGCCTCGGGGGGGTACAACTGGTATTTCAATAGCATCGGAAGCGACAGTACCCCATCGTCCCCCGACGGTTATACGGGCTTCACCTCCACGACCAACGGGTACGAGGGCAACCCCTGGGACGGAAGTTCTTACAACAACACGACCGGTACCGACGAGGGGGATAACCGGGACGTCCCCAAGTACTGGTATACCCTCCGTCGCGGCTTGCTCCAAACCGGTGCCATCTATACCGCCACTAACGGCGATTTCGCTTTCGACGTCAGCGAGGGGGCGGAATTCGGCGGATACCAAGATCCCTTTGGGGGCGGGGTTTCCATGGTTTTTACCCCCTGGTGGCCGAGCTCCAGCGGGGTTTCCATGACGGACGAGATTCAAGATGACAATACCAGTAATCCATCGGTCATCACGGGGAACGCGACACATTGCACGGTCCATGACGTCGTTTACAACAAAAGCACGACGTTGGACCCCACCCAGGCCTGGTACGGCAAATGGTGGCTGGGGGAAATCTATCCCGATAACCCGGTCACCGCCGGGGGCGTAACCATCAACTACGCTGTCACCTGGGTGAACCAAGGCAACCTGCCCACGACCCAATTTTGGCGCGTGCCTTTCCAATCGCTTCAGGCCTCCGCGGACAATAACGGGTTTGACAACCGAATGATGGATCAGTTGATCGGTTATCGAAGCTCGACGGGCTTCACAAACGGGTTGGCGCTCGGGTCCGGCGCCGCCACTTTGGGTTTGGTCTGTGAACAAGCGGACTATACAAAAAATATACCCTGCACGATAACGCCCCTCGGGGATAATCTTTACACTATCACCAATTTCTCCATGGGAACTCCCCTAGGGAACGGCACTTACATGAGGCCATGGAACCCCTATTTTGATTTGACCCAATATGATTTGGGGAGTTATAGCGAACTTCCGGAGGAATGGAACGTTCCTTTTTATCAAAACCTCCGAACCACCACTTGGATGCCCTCGATCACTGCCACCACCTCCCAGGCCTATGGCGGAGCCAGCGTGGCTCGTGATTTTTACGCCAGTACAGGCACCAATTACGCGTCCGATATTAAAATCGCGCCGCAGTTATGGTATGGCCTGGGTTCCGTGGAGATGGATTATAAGCCCTCTGGAGCTGCTGTTGACGAGACCGCTTACCTCAACCTTTCCGCCATCGCGCCCTCGGGAGAAACCGGGGCCCAAATGACGGCCCAATTGGGTATCGATTCCATGATCCGGACCTTCCTGGATGGCGGCATTCTCCACGCGGCGGGAACAAATGGCCATATTCCCCAGTTGCCGCTTTTCCAGGTCAATTCCGGCAACCCGGCCAACCAATTCACCAACCCTTCCGCGGTGACCTTGACCTGGTCTGCCCCGGTGACCTCGGCCTACGGCCCCGTGACCGATATTTGGAAGCGGTACGCGGGTTTCGCGGGAGGGGCCAACTGGTATACCGAGGAATATCCGGGATATGTCACCATTGGGACACCGGTGACCGCCAGCACCTACAGCGAACCGGTGACGATGTTTTACGTACCCCTTTGGCGTTCCTCCAACAGCAGTACCTGGAATTATGTTGTCGATAATACCCCGGCGGTGCTTGGCAACTATTACGCCCCGGTCACGGACCAAACAACGCAGATGGGGATCACCTGGACCACCCCTACCTCCACTTTTCCCCAGGGAAATTACTACGTCATGGTGGAGGGTTACCGCCAGGGTTATCCCCTTCATTACAGTTACCACCAAACCCAGCTCTTCTTCACGAGATAGGCGGATTGATGCCCTTTTCCCGGCGAAAACTCACCTCGGGCGGTTACACCTTGGTAGAGCTGATGATCTCGGTCGCCTTGATCGCCATCGTTACCACGGCCGTCATCAGCCTTTACGCCTCCATCACCCAGGGCATGGCCGCGGATGAGATGCACGGGTCCCTCCAGCAAGGCAACCAAAATATGCTCAACCGGATCCGGATCCGCCTGGCGTCCAATAAGCATTGCTTCTTCGGCGACGCGTCGGGGGTTTCGTTCATCGGCGTCCTCAACTTCACCTCGGGCTCGGCCACGGCGCCGGCCACGGTCGCGGGCACTTCCCTTTCCCAGCTCCAGACAAACGGCTCGGGTTCGCCACGATTCAATCCTTGAGCCCTAACGTCGCGGGATTTGCGGCCACCAACGTGGGCAATTCCCTCCTGTTCGCCGCCTACGATGTTCCCGAGACGGTGACCTATCCCTGGAACAGTATCAGGAAGGGTTACACCAACTCCCCCATCACTGTCTCGACCTACGCCGTCACGTCGTCGGGCGGGAGCGGGTCGGTCACCAATTCCTCCGACGCGGCGCAAACCGTCATCATCGACCTTTACCGCTTCTATTATTACTACCTCACCACCGCAAAACACGAAACAGCTGTTTGACGGCACCGATTACAGCTTGATCGAATGGCAAAGCATCCGGCTGGCCGATCTGTATGAGATCGACAATTTTCGCTGCGGATCCGACCCTGGAAGGAAACATCATGGCGGGTCTCTATAGTTTGGGGGTCACCGAGGGCTGGGACCCCACACAAACCACACCCAATACGGCCTTTTCCAACCTCAATGCCACCTTCGGGAGTACCACGGCTTCAACCGTGAACGCCACCTATAAGATTCCCATGGAAACTTACACCAACGTCACGAAAACACAGATGGGCGTCCTGACCTCGGGGTTCAGGTACGGGATCGCGCCCAACAACGTCAATTGGAATAAATGTCCGGTTCCCGTACCCGAATTCGCGCCGGCCCCCACGGCCGGAATCGCCTTTCCCAGCGGATTCGAGGTGGTTTCGGGCGGGATCTCGAACGGACGTAAAATCTTACTCCGAAGCGTCTGGGTGGCGGAGGGTGCCACCTCCCCCCGGGCAGTCTATAACGACATGAACTTGGTCGTTTATGCCCGGGACAGCGGGTGGTAGGCCCCTGCCGGTGGTTTACTCTCCACGTCTTGATTTCCCTGTAACTTCCTTTCATCCTTCCCCGTAACTATTAAAAGGCCCTAACAAAAAGCCATTTAACCGCCAAGACACCAAGTCCGCCAAGAACAACTAAGGATAGGAAAAACAAAGAAAGGTCTAAAAATCTTAATTTTTGATTCGTCTTTCTTGGCGTACTTGGCGTCTTGGCGGTGAAAAATGCTTTTGTTTTTGATTTTTGTTAGTGTCTCTAAGAACAACGGGGAGGCCCGCCATCGAAAACCCAGTACCATCCAAAGACGAAATCCTCAAGAAAAAATGCGTGCCTTGCGAAGGCGGTACCAAGCCCCTGAATATCGTCATGATCAAGGGCTTCCTGACCCGGCTTCCCGGCTGGGAATACGACCCTTCGAGCGCCCCTTCGGGGCCCTCAGGGCAGTGCGGCCAAATCGTGAAAACTTTTCATTTTCAGAATTTCCACGAAACCATGTCTTTCGTCAACGCAGTGGCTTATATCGCCAACCGGGAGGACCACCATCCCGACCTGGAAGTCGGCTACCGGGCCTGCAAGGTGAAATACCACACCCACGCCATCAACGGCATGAGCGAGAACGATTTCATCTGCGCGGCGAAAATCGATCAACTTCTAGAAAACTAGTTTTAAGTTTTGAGTTATAAGTTTTAAGTAATGGAAGATTTTCGTTGGAAAAACCAACGAAAATCAACTTTAACTAAAAACTCAGAACTAAGAACTCAAAACTTATTGGGGAGAACCTGTGCCTACCACCGAACCGATTTCCAAAGACCTGACCTTGGAGGAGTTTCTCAAGCTTTATCCCTGGCCCGGGGAGTGGCTGAAAAAGGGCCAACCCCTACATTTCTTCTGGAAATTCGACCTGCCCGTGCCCGCCGGGAAACTCTGGCCCTACGTGGCCGATCTTTCCTCTTTCAACAAGCGGGTGGGGATGGGAGAGATGAAATTCACCGAAAAAAACGGCAGGCTCCAGGGTTTCTCGGTCAACGGGGGAACGGAGCAGGATTGGGAAGAGGTCCCCTGGGAATGGGAATACGGCCAGCAGTTCAGCCACGCGAGGGTCTACCGAAAGGGCCTTTCTTTTTACATGAGGGCCCGGTACCTGTTCGAGGAAAAGGGGCTGGGGCAAAGCCGCCTTTACGCCTACCTTTCTTTTATTCCCCGGGGCCCCGTCAGCCGACTTAAGCTCAACATCGGCCTCCCCCAAATGAAAAAGGGTTACACCAAAGCGTTGGGAGAGATCACTACGGCGATCCAAAAACAAGAAGCCTTAAAACCCCCCGTCCCTCCGGCGCCCCTGCCCCCTTCCGTCATGGAAAAGCTGAAGGGCCTGAAGGCTCAACTGCTGGAAAGCGGGACACGGCTGGAGATCGCGGAAAAGCTTATCCGTTACGTGGCCACCGAACCGGATGAGACACTCTACCGCGTCCGGGTGAGGACCCTGGCGAGGGAATGGAAAGTGAATGAAAAGGACCTATTGCTGGCTTTCCTCAACGCCACCCGTCTGGGGCTTTTCAACCTGACCTGGGACGTTCTTTGCCCCCATTGCCGGGGGGTCAGGGAAGAAATCAGCAGCCTGGGACAACTTCCCAAGAGAGGAAACTGCGAAGTTTGCCGGATGGACTTTGATGCCACGGCCTTCAACACGCTGGAAGTGACTTTCCA
>CAWKIF010000120.1:0-9309 GCA_963849485.1 candidate division FCPU426 bacterium
TTCCGTAAAGGAACACCTCCTCGTCTTCCACCCGGGCGAAGCTGTCCTGAAGGTTGGCCTTGCCCAGGCGGATTGATTTGACCTCGCAGCCTTCCAGCGCGATGCCGGCTTCCAGGCTTTCCATGATGAAATAATCAAAATGGGCCTTCCGGTTGAGCAGGGAAGGGGCGCGTTCAGGCACGACTGGGCTCCAGAATCATGCGCTGGACGATCCGGTCGATCGAGTGGATGGTCACGATCATGGAATCCCCCAGCCTCAAGTGGGAACCCGAGGCCGTCGAGAGGCAGAGCCCCTGGGCATCGTACTTGTAGCCCTGGCCCAGTTTTTCAAGCGGCAAAAAGCCCTCCACGCCGAAGGGCTGGATTTCCAGGTAGGCCCCGTATTGGGTCACGTGGCGCAGGACTCCCGTGAAAGAAAGGCCCACCTTGTCCTCCATAAACCTTAGTTGAAGCAATTTCTGGCATTCGCGCTCGGCTTTTTCCGCTGCCCTCTCCTGCAGGCTGCAATGGGAGGCCTGAACGGCCATTCCATCCCCCTTCGCGACTCCTCCCGGGGCGCCCAAGGCTTTCTTGAGGGAACGGTGCACTACGAGGTCTGGATATCGGCGGATGGGCGAGGTGAAATGACAGTAGGATTCCAGACCCAGGCCGAAATGCCCGAGGTTTTGGGTCGAATAGACCGCCAGCTTAAGTGACCGCAGGGCCAGTATGGAAACGACCGGCTCCAGGGGTTCGCCCTTCATGGAGGTCAAGAGATCCTGCAACCCCTTGGGGGTGGAAAGGTCCAGATGCTTGAAGGAAATGTGATAAGCCCTCAAGAAGGCGATCAAATCTTCCAGATCCAGGGGTGAGGGGGGCTCGTGGATGCGGTACATGGCCGGGATTTTCTTTTCCCAGAGGAAGGTGGCCACAGCCTCGTTTGCCGCCACCATGAAATCCTCTATCAGCCGGTGGGTTTCCAGACGTTCCAGGCTGATCACGCCCGCCACCCTGCCTTCAGAATCTAAAACGGCCTTGACTTCCGGAAAATCAAAATCCAGGGCGCCCTTAAGACTCCGATGTTTTCGGATGAGCCGGGACAGGTCCCGCATTTCGAACAACATGGTTTTCAAGTGGGCGTATTTTTGCTCCAACGGGGGCGCGGCAGTCCCGTCCAAGACCTGCTGCACTTCCTTGTAGATGCCCCGGCGGGCGCTCTTGATGACGCTGGGGGCGAATTCGGTCCGGACCACATGTCCCTGGGGGTTGTATTCGATGAAAGCGGTCATGGCCAGGCGGGGAACTTCCTCCCGCAGAGAACAAAGGCCGTCGGATAGGGAATGGGGAAGCATGGGCAGGACCCGGTCCGCCAGGTAAAGGCTGGTCGCCCGGGCACGGCCTTCCTTGTCGATGGGGCTGTCCGGCGTGACGTAATGGGACACATCGGCGATATGGACCCCCAGACGGTAATGGCCGTTGGGTTGTTTCTCGAGAGAAATAGCGTCGTCGTAATCCTTGGCGTCGGCGCCGTCGATGGTCAGGGTGAGAAGTTTGCGAAGATCCAGCCGGTCCCGAAAATCCTCTTCCGTCGGGTCCGCTGGATAGCGATGCGCCTCGGTTTCAACATTTTTTGAAAAGCTCTCAGGCCACTGGTGCTTGCGGATGACGGACATTATTTCAACACCGGGATCGCTGGCGAAACCCAGGATCTCGACGAGTCGGCCCTTCAACTGGTGCTGGGGAGGCCAATGGGTGACTTCCAGCACGGCCTTCTGGCCCGGCTCGGCTTTCATCGTCCCCATTTCCACGGGTACTTCGACGGGAAGTTTGGGGTCGTCGGGCCGGAGGACGAAACTACCATGGGGTTTGGTGAGTACTCCGACGATGGTCCGGTTTTTACGCTCCACCATGGCGATAAACCGGGCGTTGAAACGTTCACTTTGGCGGGGATCGGGGAAGATTTCCACCTTCACCTTGTCGCCGTTCAAAATGTTGCGCATTTCAGGGGGAGGCAGAAAGGCGTCGGGACTTCCGTCCTCGGGGACCAGGAACCCAAAACCCTTCTCATGGGCCTGCACGGTCCCGACGACTTCCCGGCCGCTCCCGCCGGGGGTGGGGCGGTGTTGCTTTTTTCCGCGGGGGAAATCGAAACGGCCGGGGGTAGGGATAATTTTGCCCGAACCCGTGCGGCCAAAACGTTTTTTAGGCCCTTTGGACCGGCGGGAGTGTTGGCCCGCGTCCAGGCGGTAGGGCTCCGGGGCTACGGTGGCGACAAGTTGTCCCGCGGGGCCGTTCCAGACGGGCTTTTCCGGCTCGGCGGTGGAGTTTCGGCCGAAGGAATCGAAGAAGCGCTTGAGCGCCCCTCTTTTCTTCGGTTTGGGTTTCTTATCCTGCGGCGGGTGGGCAGGGACAGTGGTCGTCCGCTGCTTGGGCCCCTGGGGGTCGTGCCAGTGTTTTTTCTGCTTGTTTTGACTTGAGGCGTGGTGCCTGTGCTTATTTCTTGCCAATCGGTTTTCCTTTAGGTTGTTCAGCCAATGGGGGGATTCGGGAGAAGTCAGAGAGGTTCAAGAGAACTTGATACATGCCCGGGAGACTTGGAAAGCCTCATTATCGCGAATGACCATCGCTTGACAGTTATTTTAATGTTAATTTATACTACGCGACCTCGTTAGACAAGCCCTTCAAGTTTGCCGCCTTAATACTTCAATTCACGTGCGGAAGTGGCGAAATTGGCAGACGCACTAGCTTCAGGTGCTAGCGGGGGCAACCTCATGGGGGTTCAACTCCCCCCTTCCGCACCATTTTTTTACCCCGGGATCACTACCATGCCCAACACCGACCCTTCTTCCTCCGAGGCCGGTCTGTTTCGTTTCCATCTTCCCAACAACGCCGTCCTCATCGTCAAGGAAGTCTCCTCCACGCCCGTGGTTTCACTCAATTTATGGGTGGACGCCGGTTCGATCGATGAAAAAGCCGACGAGCGGGGAATGGCCCACTTGATCGAGCACATGATCTTCAAGGGCACCTCCAAGAGGGGCGTGGGCCAGATTTCCAAGGAAGTCGAGGCGGCCGGCGGCTACCTGAACGCCTTCACCAGTTTTGAGCACACTTGTTTTTACGTCGTCCTGCCTGCCGATCAAATCCGCAAGGCCATGGATGTGGAGTTCGACGCCTATTTCCATTCCGCTTTCGACGCCGCCGAACTGGAAAAGGAAAAGGAAGTCGTCTTCGAAGAAATGCGGATGCGCCGGGACGATCCCTGGAGTTGGTCTTGGGAACTGCTCTTTGGGGCACTCTTCCGCCGGAACCCCTACCATTGGCCGGTCATCGGCGACCCGAGGATCCTCAAGATTGTTCCCCGGGAAAAACTGATGGCCTATTACCGGCGCCATTACACCCCCCGGAATACCGTCATCGTCATTGTCGGCAATGTAAAAGCGGGTAAGGTTCATGAGTGGGTTCGGAGGAGTTTTGGGTCCGCCCCGCCGGGCGCCCCTCCCCGCCGAATATTCCAAACCGATCCCGAACCCAAGGCTTTAAGAATGGTTTGCAATGGGGGGGAGATCCTGCAAACTTATCTTTCCCTGGGGTTCCCGACGGTTCCTCAAGACCATCCGGATGGGGCCGCCCTGGAAGTTTTGGATTCCATCCTGGGAGACGGACATGCCTGCCGTTTAAACCTGGCCATCAAGGAAAAAAGCCGTTCCGCCGACGAGGTGGGAAGCGATCATTTCATGGGCAAGTACGGGGGCGCCCTGACTTTCCAGGGCCTGACGGACAAGACCCGGTGCGTCCGCTTTCTGGAGGACGTGATGGCCTCGGTGCGGACCCTTCTCGGGGAAGGCGTGGGGGCGGAGGAGCTCCAAAAGGTGAAAACCAAACTCCGCGCTTCCAAGGTTTTTGAGAAACAAAACGTGGATGGACAGGCCAAGTCCCTGGGCTATTGGCAGCTGATGGGGGATTACCGCAAGGAGGAAGACTACCTCCGGTCCCTGGAATCGGTCACTTCCTCCGACCTGCAAAGGGTGGCCGAAAAATATTTGAAACCGTCGCGTGGAACGCTGGTGGTCTATCAGCCTCAGGAACAGGAATTTCCGCTGAACGCCGTTTCCTGCCAAGCCCACTTAGAGCGCGCTCTCCGGCCCGTGAAAATCAAAAAATCCGTCCGCGAACATTCTTCCACTACCGTCGAGAGGGTCCGGCTACCGGGGGGGTCGTCGCTCTTCCTCAAATACCGTCCCGAGTTGCCCTTGCTTTCCCTGGGTCTTTTCTTCAAGGGAGGGTTCGTGTCGGAGGGACATCATCGGCAGGGCCTCACGCACCTGCTGACCCGTTGCCTCACGAAGGGAACCGAGGTCCGGGGCTTCGAGGAGTTTTCCTCCCGTATCGAGGGATTGGCGGCGCACCTGGACCCCTTCATGGAAAAGGACTACTGGGGGATGACCCTGGATTGCCTGGACACCCGGTTCCCGGAAGCCTTTCCCCTTCTCATGGAAACCCTCCTGAGGCCCGCATTCCTCAGGAGCGAGGTGGAAAAAGAAAAGAAGGTGCAGCTTTCCACGATCCGGCGGCAGAAAGACGACCCGGGGGAATACGCGCTCCAACAATCGGACCTGCTGACCTTCCACCCCGATCCCTACGGTCATGATCCCTTGGGGGACTTGAAAACCCTGCCCCGCTTTAACGAATCGGTTCTTCGCCACTGGCAGCGCTCTTTTGTCCGCCGTTCCAACCTGACCTGGGTGGCGGTGGGGCGTTTCCAAAGGGAGGAATTGATCCGAACCCTGCGGGAACAAACCTTTCTATTTCCACGAACCATTGGAAAGATAGCTGCGTCTGGTAAGCAGTCTCCCCATCCCAAACCAGAATTCCGCGAGGTGTTAAATAGCCAGCAGAGCCACCTGGTTTTTGGCTTGAAGGCTCCCAATTACCTCTCGCCCGACTATATCCCCTTCCGGGTCTTAAACACCCTGTTGGGGGGGATGGGGGGGGTGCTTTTCTCCGAATTGAGGGACAAGAAAAGCCTGGCCTATTCTGTTCATGCTTCTCATGACGCGGCCTTGCGGGAGGGCATCTTCCAGGTTTACTTGGGTTGCTCCCCTTCCAAGGTTTCGGACGCGAAAAAAGGGTTGGTGAAGGTTCTGCGGGATTTCACCCAACAGCCTCCCTCCCCGAAGGATTTGAACCGGGCGAAAACTTATTTGGTCGGCCTATACCAGATGAACCAACAGTCCAACCGCTCCCAGGTTTATTCCTACGGCCGGTACGCCCTCTCAGGGATGCCCCTGACCCTCATGGACCGCCTGCCCTCCCGGGTGCGGGCGGTGACGGCGGCCCAAGTCCAGGCCGCCGCAAAAAAGTACCTGCTCGCCTCCCGCCCCACTTGGGTGGAAGTCGGCCCATCCGAAGGCAGGAAGTAAACCGCCAAAACAGTTTGAAGGAGCGTGATCATGTTCGTCATTAGGGCTTTTTTAGACACTCTCATAGGGCTGACCAACACCCTGGTCGGCTTGTTGGAGATCATCATCGTGATCCGGGTGATACTGTCCTGGGCCAATGCCGATCCCTATAACGGCTTTGTCGGGATCATTTACCGGATCGCTGATCCCCTTTTTGGCCCCATTCCGAAAATTAGTTCCTCCCTGGAGACTGGGGGGGCTGGATATATCGCCGATTTTCGCCTTTTTTACATTGGAATTTATTAAACGCCTGATCGATTATGGTTTGGTCTCCCTGAGCACGATGGCCGCCCAATAAAGCCTTTGGAATAGGCCCTTAATTGGCCTATATTAATTTACATGCTGACGATACATTTACATTTCCCAAGCGCCCACCCAACCTCTCGCCGCCCAGCCTCCAGAGGCCGTAAAACTTTATTTTTGGTGATCCTGGCCTTGACGGGCCTCTTCTCTCCTTACTTACAAGCCGCCAACTTGAATATGTATCAGGATGCCTTTGGCCTGGGCATGGGCGGGGCCGTGGCCGCCATGGCCGGGGGAACCCAAGCCATTCCCTATAACCCGGCCGGGATTGCCCGCGACCTGGTCCCCATGATCCAGGGCGGGGTGGGGCTCTTGCCCGGGCCGATGGATTCCCAATTTACCTTAGGTTTCCTTTACCCTTTAAATGACGGGACGGTCTTGGGTTTTTCCCAATACTCCGATTTTCCTTCCGGCTCCTCCAGCACGGCTTATATCGGCTCCTTCGCCTTTCCCCTGGACGCTTCCAGGGATTTTCTTTTGGGTGTGAACCTGAAATACCTGGCCCTTGGGCAGGACCTCTCCGGATCGGCCCTGAATGGACGGGGTTTAGGATTCGACATGGGCCTGAGTTACGACTTGAGGAATCCCAAGGGCACGCTGGCTTCCTTCGCCCTGGCCATCCAGAACGTGGACACCCAGCTGCGCTTCGACGATGACTCGGAGGAGACCATGCCCCGCAGTTTCACCCTGGGCGCCTGTTACCAAGAGATCGAGGATACACGCTTGGAGATGGACTACCTTATCTACGATCAGGTGCTGGAAACCACCGGTCAGTCGGACCGCCTCCGGATCGGCGCGGAGAGGTTTTTCCAGGAAAAAAACCTCTCCTTCCGGTTGGGTTATGACGGGCTCTTCAACAGTGACGGCATCCTTTCCTTGGGAGCGGGTTACCATCCCGCCCAGCCCTATGAGTTCGACTACGCCCTCCAAATCCCCGTGAATGGCGACTCTTTGGCCCACACCCTGAACTTTATTTACCGCTTTGAGACCCTTTCCCCTGAAAAAACTCCCGGCCCCGCCACTTCCCAGGCCGAAATAGACCTCTCCAAACCCTCGACCCTCGAAACCGAGACGCCCCAGGAGGGCCGGCCCGTTTCCGGCGAGCCTTTGCGCAAACTGGAGATCGTCATCAAGCCCGCCTCCTTCTCGCCATTGGGTCGGCAAAAAGCGGTGACCTTCACCTTCCCGGGCGACCAGTCCCCGGACATCAAGGGCTGGAGCCTCTCCTTGGAGGACACCTCCAAGAAACCCATCCGCAGTTTCAGCGGCACCGGGCCCCTGCCGCCTTTCCTGGGATGGGAAGGCTTGAAAGAGCCGCTGAACTCCACCGCCGCCCTCGCACTCGTATTATTCGATAGGATATGGCTATAACAATCAACCTCGTTCCCGAACAGCTGCATTTGTTTGTTCCCTTTTCAAGGTATAAAGATGAGGATGATGATGATGAGAGGAGGATGAGGATGATGATGATGAGGATGAGGACGAGATGAAGATGGATGAGGGTGAGGGTGAGGTGAGGATGAGGATGAGTGAGGATGAGGATGAGGATGAGGGTGAGGATGAGGTGAGATGAGGGTGAGGGTGAGGTGAGGGTGAGGGTGAGGGGTGAGGTGATGAGGGTGAGTGGCGGGTGAGAGGGAGATGAGGGTGAGGGTGAGGATGAGGGTGAGGGTGGGATGATGGATGAGGTGTGAGGATGGATGGGTGAGGGTGAGGGTGAGGGTGAGGATGAGGGTGAGGGTGAGGATGAGGGTGAGGGTGAGGGTGAGGATGAGGTGAGAGGTGAGGTGAGGGTGAGGATGGGTGAGGGTGAGGGTGAGGATGAGGGTGAGGGTGAGGGTGAGGGTGAAGGGGTGAGGATGAGGGTGAGGATGAGGGTGAGAGGTGAGGGTGAGAGGAGAGAGGTGAGGATGAGGTGAGGGTGAGGATGAGGGTGAGGGTGAGGGTGAGGATGAGGATGAGGATGAGGATGAG
Source organism: candidate division FCPU426 bacterium (assembly GCA_963849485.1). Taxonomy (GTDB): domain Bacteria; phylum Oederibacteriota; class Muellerivitia; order Muellerivitales; family Muellerivitaceae; genus CAVTWJ01. The sequence goes on from CAWKIF010000120.1 coordinate 7,716, forward strand.
GATGAGGATGAGGATGACGATAATGATCCCCTTTTCTACGCATATAATATGGTATAGGCATTTGCATATTATATGGTACCCAATATCTTATAGCCACTATTCTTTCCCTTTATATCAAAGGCAAACATGACTGTCCGATGACAGGCAAGGCTTGTATGACTTGAAGACATGCGTTGGTCCTATCAGTTCGTGGAGCTTGTGAACTCGTTAGGCAATGGTATTTTTCTTAATATTAATTGTACTTCTATTGTTCTTTCTGAATATTACCCATCAAAGGAAAAGCCAAATCGTTCCGAATGTGCTTTTGCATCATTTATGTCAGCTGTGTGTGAGGGGGAAAAATTGCTAGCTATCTATTTCCATCTCTCCACCTAACTGAGGGACATTTCTACCTCCCTTATAATCCCGTTTGTCCTTGTGAAGATCTGGCTAAAAGGCTTTTCATGTATGAACCCTCTTCCACTATAAAAATTTCACCATCACCACCCACCATCACCACCACCATCACACACCATCACCATCACCATCACCATCACCATCACCATCACCATCACCATCACCATCACCATCACCATCACCATCACCATCACCATCACCATCACCATCACCATCACCATCACCATCACCATCACCATCACCATCACCATCACCATCACCATCACCATCACCATCACCATCACCATCACCATCACCATCACCATCACCATCACCATCACCATCACCATCACCATCACCATCACCATCACCATCATCATCATCGTCATCGTCGTCATCATCGTCATCGTCATCGTCACCATTAATATAGTTTGTTAAATTGATTATTTAAGCAATTTTTGGCTAATCCCACGATGACTACGTACAAATTCTCGGCAGCTCAAGCTAGGAGGTCTCATATAGAGAGTGGGCACAGGAGCCTTGATCTCATATTCGATACCATACGAGACAATTGCACACTCTCGTCGTTACCAAAACCAGAGAAATCCACCCAAGAAATGTGTTGGAAAAGAAACCCGAGGCAGAGTTGTTAAAGAAACTACAAGCATTTCTTTCTTCGGAGCATGAGGAGCCTCCCGCAGAAACGAGTAAAAGTAGAAGACAGTCACTGCAGAATGATATATAAAATAATCATAAAACGTCGTCTGTCGTCAGTGGCGTCGTTTGTCGTAGCTGATATCTTCATAGTCATTAAGCCTTACGTGATCGTCATCATCATCATCATCATTACATTATCATCACCATCGTCATGATCATCATCAAATCATCCACAAACTAACCTCATAGGAGATAATGTTTCTGTAAATGAGTTATGAGTGTGTGTGTGAATGAGTGTGATGGGGGTGGTGAGTGTGAGTGTGTGAATGAGTGTGAGTGTTGGGAGTGTGAGGTGTGTACGAGTGAGGCGAGTGCGAGTGTGAGTGTCAAGAAGATAATATCCAGGGGGGAAAATTATTATTCTTTTTAAAATACAACACAAGAAGTACAATCAAGGATCATGAGCATTGGTGTACAACATGTATTATTCTCATCATTTAAAATACAATCACGAGAAGCACGAGGATCATTGCTCCTGGAAAAAAGAAGTCAGCACATTGTG
>CAWKIF010000121.1:0-40330 GCA_963849485.1 candidate division FCPU426 bacterium
GTACAGGCATTGGCGTTGAGGGTTTAGAGGGGTTATGAAGGGAGTTGAAATAAATCGTGAATCAATTATTGAAATCGAAGTACCGTTCTCCCCAACCAACTAGGTGCATCGATTTCCCGAATTCTAGTTTTTAAAATTGCCTTGTTCAACATAAATAAGTCTTAATTGAAAATGGTCTTCATCTATCTTCAAAAACCTTCAAAATTAAAGGATTATTAAAAAAATAGAGTTGTTTCATGATAGTTAATTTATTTATGGGGAAAAATCAGGGATTTAAAAGCACTAAAGAAAAAATATTTCTGACTTGGATGAAAAATAATGAACTTCGATTTCTAAATTTCCAAAAAAACAAAGGAAATAAGGCCTTTTTGGAATTCTGGCCAAGTCATTTTCACATTTGATGATTTATAAGGAAAAAATGGCTGGGGCGGTAGGATTCGAACCTACGAATGCCAGATCCAAAATCTGGTGACTTACCGCTTGTCGACGCCCCAATTCAGTTGAAAGGGAAATAGCTCCCTCTAAAAAGCAGGGGGGTAATTTAATTCGGGAAATGGGCTTATTCAAGCCACAAATAGAGGAATATCCATTGAAATCATTGGAAAACCATTGTTACTCTTCAATTATGGAACCCAACCCCGACTCACCCGTCCTTCAACGCCTTCCTTCCTTGCTTGACTTAAGCCCTAAGACGAAAACCCAACCGACGGTTGAGGAAGCCCTCTTTTATACCTGCCCTCAATGCGGCCATCCCATGGTCACGAAAAAATGCAAAATCGTCTGCTATACCTGCCATTATTTCATTGGTTGCGTTGAATAGTTAAACTCTTTTCCAACCAAGACTTTATCGATTCGTCAATGTCACTGTCTTTGAGCCCGAGAAAATGGCGGGCGTGGGATGGTCATTGAGATGGATTTCGGATTTTGGCCGAAACCAGGCGTTATCAGGCCTTTTCGGAAACCCCTCCCGGACATCCTTTAGAAAATCAAGCACCGCCTTTTCATAAATGACAGGAAACTGGGAGTAGGTTTGTTCATGTCCCGCTTCGGGAATAAAGACCAGCCGCCGGTGAGGGGAGGGGCATTGGTCGAATAGTTTTTGTACTTCCCCGCTGACGGCTAAGTCATCCTTCTCTCCGGAGAATATGAGAACTGGAACGGTTTGGATCTGGCGGATGACGGGGGCCAAATCCAGGTCCTTCTCCTCCAAACTCAATCCTGTGGCCGAATTGTAGGCCTGGAGGCACCGGGAAAGAAAACCCGGAAGCCGGGAGAAAGGGGCCCCCAAGGTCCTTCGGGAAACGTAGGATTTCACGTTGGGCAGGGGGCTGTCGGCAATCACAGCGTCCACGGCCTGAACGGCCCCGGCCCGGATGGCGCAGATGGCTCCCAGTGAAAAACCGAAAAACACCAGCGGTTTCTGAACCCAATGTTTTTGGGTCAAAAAAGCCGAGGCGGCCAAAAAGTCGCCCGACTCCAGGAAGCCCCCGGAAAGGGGGCTGGCGCCGCTCTCTCCGTGGCCCCGCAAATCAAAGGCGAGGACCTGGTAACCCGCTTCCTGCAAAAAAACCGCCCGGGTCAGGACCTGGTCGCGGTTATGGAAAAGCCCGTGGGCCAGGATCACCGTTCCCAGGGCGGGATGGACGGAGGCCGGAATCCACCAGCCCTTGAGGGTGATGCCGTCGGAAGTCGTAAACGACACATCCTGGTACTTGAGCCCGGCCTGCCCCGGGTTTTTGGAAAGGGGGTGGGGATGCCCTGCGGCCTGCACCAACCCCCGGGCAACCTTTTGGGGGATGACGTTATAGATGAAGTAGGAGGCGGCCACCAAGAAAACCACCGCCAGGCTAATGGTGATGATCGGCCCCTTTTGAGGAGCCGGCGGCTGTTGCGTTTTCGTTTTACGCTCCGGTCTCATAGGGCCTCGGCTCCCAAGGGGGTGGTCGTAACCGCCTGGCTGGTCCAGCCTTCCCTTTGGAACTTGCCGGCTAATTCCTGGGCTTTTGTCTTGTTTTCAACAACCCCGAAGACCGTCGGACCACTTCCCGAGACCAAGGTGCCCCAAGCGCCCAATTCCATCATTTCATCCTTTATTTTCCTGATTGAGGGAAGCAGGCTGATCGCCGCTTCCTCCAAGCCATTATAGAGGGAAGCCGAGATTTCACGGGGTTCGGCTTTCTGGGCCGTCTCCCGAAAGGCCCGGGCCCGGGCCCCGTCGGTAAAGTTCGCTTTTCTCGAACGGTAAACCATCGGGGTGGAAAGGCCCTCGGGGGGTTTCACCAGCACAAGGTTCCAGGCCGGTCCCGGTTGCCAGGACTCGATGATCTCGCCCCGGCCGGTCCCTAAGGCGGTCCCGCCTTTCAGGAAAAAGGCCACGTCCGAACCAATCTTCGAGGCGATGCTCCGCAGTTTTTCCATCCCGCAACCGGTCTGGTAAAGGACCTCAAGCCCTAAAAGCGCCGCGGCCGCGTCGCTGGATCCTCCCCCCAATCCGGCAGCCAGGGGAATCCCTTTGGTCAGGACCGCCCGGACGCCGCCCTTTCCCTCCAGAGTTTCCGCAAGGAACAGCCGGGAGGCTTTCACGACCAAATTGGAATCCGCTGGGCCGAGGCCCGGAGCCGGGGGATTAAGGGAGAACTCAACGCCGGAGGGGATCTTCTCGAGGGAGAGGTCGTCGTAGAGGGTAACAGCCTGGAAAACCAGGGCTAACTCGTGGTAACCATCCGGCCTTTGTTGCAGGACTTCCAGCACCGGATTGATCTTGGCGGGCGCCCTCATACGGAGGGACATGCTATCGAACCCGACCTGAGCGGCCGACCGGTCCTCCGAAGCCTCGGCGTAGGAGGAAGCGCGTCGAACGGGTCACGGGGCCGTTTGAGCCTTGGATAGTTTAGCCGGATAATCCTTGTTGTCCGGGTCCAATTGGGCGGCCTTTTGCCATTGCAGGATGGCGGATTCCTTGTCCCCCAGCTTCATGAAAACTTCCCCCAGGTGGTCATAGACCACCGCGTTGTCCTTCTGCCCTTCCCTCAGGTAACCCTCCGCCTTTTCCAACTGGGTCTTGGCCGAGGGATAATCGGACCTCTTGTAATAAACCCATCCCAGGCTGTCCAGGTAATAGGCGTTGTGGGGTTCCAGCGCGATGGCCTTTTCCAACAGCTTCTTCGCCTCATCCAGGCGGATGTTCCTGTCGGCGTAGGAATAACCCACATAATTGAAGGCCTCGGCGTTTTGGGGGTCGATCTTCATGACCTTTTGCATCTCCTCCATAGCCTCGTCGAATTTCCCATTCTTGTCGAGGAGCATTCCCAGGTTGAAGTGGGCCTGGACGTTCTGGGGGTCCAGTTGAATAACTTTTCGGTAATGTTCCTCCGCCGGGGCCAGGTTGTTTTTTTCGTGCTCCACCATGGCTTCAATGAGGATCAAGTCCGGGCTGTTCGGGTTGGATTTCAGGGCGTCCTTCAAGGCCTGGTCCGCTTCCGGGTCCTTTTTTTCCTTCCCCAGAAGAAGGATCAGCCTCACCCAGGCCTCGGGTGATTTGTCGTCGTTGGACAGGACCGTCCGGAGCTGTTCCTCCGCCAGGGGGTATCCCCTTTTTCCTCATAGGTGGCGGACAAGTGAAACCGACCAGGGAATTCCGGGGCTCTTTGGCCAGGAAGGCCTGGAAGGAATCGAATGGCGCGTCCGTAATTGCTTAAGCCGGTACTGGCAGATGCCGATGTTGTCCAACGCGGAGGCATCCTCCGGTTTCAACTGGGCATAATTTTGAAAAGCCTCCAGGGCTTCGGCGTCCTTCTTTTGTCCACCATAAAGTTCCCCCAACGCCTGGAAGGCTTGGGTGCTCCGGGGATTGATCTTAACCAGGGCCTGTAGGTCGCGATGGCCTGGTTGTCGTTCTTCTCCCATTCGTAAAATGAGGCCCGAGGGAAGCATAGGCCGCCTCTAAAGTCGGGTCGGTGTCGATGGACTTTCCGGAAATATTGTTCGGCCTTTACTGCCTGGTTGGCCCTGGTATAGAGTAGGCCCATGTTGTAATAAGCCTCGCCCTGTTTAGGGTCCAGGGTCAGGAGGTTCTGATAGGCCCCAAGGCCTCCTCAAATTTGTTCTGGCTGGCCAGCACCCCGGCCAGTTCGTAATGGGCCTTGATATTCGCCGGACTCTTCTGGATTAGTGCTCGAACTGGTGTTGGGCTTTCGAATATTCGCCCTGAGTCGCCAAAAGTCAGCCATTTGCTGACGGGTCTCGACATCCTCGGGATTGAGCTCAAGGGATTTTTGCAATTCCTCCACGCTCTTGTTCTCTAGCCCCTCCATGTAATAGTTATAGGCCAGGTGCTTGTGGATGGAGGTGGATTGCGGATCATAGCGGGCCGCCTGCTCGAACTCCACCAGGGATTGCTCCGGCCGGTTTTGCGCAGCGAAAAAGGGCGATGGCGTAATGCCAGTAGGCCCGGGCTTGATTGTCGATGGAGCCTCCACATCAGGTCGGCCCCGAAACTCCGGCGGGAGAAACTAAAGGAAGGAAACGGACGATCAAATTGGATTTTTCGGTTTCATGGTTAGTTCCGGGAAGTTTAGACTTGCTTGATGGATTCGTTAGCGCTTTCGCAAACGATCGTTTGCTATTTTCAGGAAGCACATCAACACTTTCAAGGCGATTTCCGGATGTTTTTCCATCATGGTGTTGAAAGCTTTCTTGGTCATGACCAGGAGCACCGATTCTTCTCCGACCCGGGCCGTTGCGGTCCGGGGCCGGTTATCGATCAAGCGACATCTCCCCCAAAAATTCTCCGTCTTTCAGGGTCGCCAGGACCGCCTCTTGATTGGGGGCCAACTTCTTAAAATTTGAACCGACCCTTTCTTGACAACATAAAGGATCTCCCCGGTCATTCCCTCGACAAACAGGGTGGAATTTTTACCGTAGGCCTTTTCAAAGAAAAGGGTGATGACCGTGTTCAATTCCTGGATCGTGAAATCTTTGAAGAGCGGGATGGCTTTTAATGACTCAAGATCGATGGGTGTTGGCATGGAACCTCATTTATTCATTTCTAGGGATATCTCTGTACCGTCTTTTAGAACAGGAGGCATTATATCATCCGAGGGGGGGCATTCCCCGGGGGCTTTAGAGCCGGGCGGCGGCTAAGCCCTGTTTCAGGGCGCTTTCCATACTACCGTATTCCCACAGGCCGTATCGACCCACGGAGAGGATATTTTTTTTCGGTAATAACCCAGGAGCGCCCCAACGTTATCCTCCCTCTTTTTATCATATACCACGTAGGCGCCGGGAAGATTCAGGTCCACCCGGGTCAATATATCCCTTTCGGATTTTAACCATCCCATCTCCCTCAACTTTTTCAAGGCGTGCCGGTAAAGCTTGGCGGGATGGGGCCGGGAGCCGCGGTAGGAGAACTCGACATAGAGGGAGGTATGGCGAGGCGGGGCCACGGACGGCACGCATGCGCTGACGGAACCGGCCCGGTGGAATTCAAATTCGGGCTCCGGGAAATAGACCCAGCTAAAGGGTATCCTTTGCGACCCCCGCACCCCCAAATTGATATTGTAAATGGAGACCGCCTCCAAGGAAGCCGCCGCCTTTTGAAGGGAGGAGGGCAGGTCTTGGGTCAAGGCGGCGAGCGATTTTAGAGGAAGGCTGGAGACCAGCCGGTCGAAACCCACCTCCAAGCCGGAGGATAGAAGTACCTTCTGTTTATTTAAGGAAAGGCGCTTTAAACCCACACCACGCCAGAGGTGGGGCAGCCCTTGTGCGATGGCCAGCGGCAGGACGGAGATCCCCCCCTGGTCCGGATAGAGAAAGGTGGCGTTATATCCCGCCTTTGAGGGACGGCGTTTCATCGCCCCTTCCAAGACCTCCCGAATTTTCGGACGGGGAACGAAACGGCCCATCCAATGGGTCGTCAAATGGTCGAGGGGCGTCTTCCACAGCTTGGAATTATAGGGGATCATGAAATGACGTGAGATTCCGGGCCCAAAATTCCTCAGGCACCAATCCAAAAAATGGGACGAATCGGGAGAATTAGATTGAAATCGCTGTCGGAGCACCGCTTCCAGGTATCCTGTGAGATTGTCCCGAACGACGGAGGAAGGTAATCCGGCGTTGTTTTCCTGGTAAGGGTATTCCGTATAGGCGCCATGGCTGTAGATGGCCGCGTGTCGGAGCCGGGGTTTCAGTTTTTTTCCCGTGAGATGCTTCACCCATTTTTCAATGTGTGGATCTTGAAAATGAAGAAAGTGGCCCGTGTAATCAAAGGTGAACCCCTTGGACTGGATCGACCGGCACAACCCTCCGAATTCCTTTTCGCGTTCCACCAATAAATAGGGACGGCCGACTCGGGCCAGGGCCCAGGCACAGGCAAGCCCCGCCAGGCCTCCTCCCGCCACCAGCGTCTCTGTTTTCACTTTTTCTTTTTCCGTTTGGATCGGGACGGGGCGGGGGTTGGCGGAGGAGGGTGGGAAGTATCGGGACCGCTCGGGTCGCCTCGGCGGGGGGACCGACGCGGCCCGGAAGAAACGGCTTGAGTGGAATCCTCCATGGGCACATTGGCGATCAACAGAGTGAAAATCAGGGTAAGGGCGGATAAGCCAAGCAGAAAGGCGAAGGCTCTTTTTTCCGTGAGACGGACCAACCATCCCGATCCAAGCACCAGCAAGGTTGAGAGCCCCCAAAGGGTCAAGACGGTCTGAGGGACCGTCAAACCGACACGGCGAAAGCGCAGGGCCAAATGGTCGTTCGATCCCCTGAACATAGATCGGCCCTTGATGGTTCTTAAGACCATCACGAGCAATGTGTCATACAACGGGATACCTAAGATCAGGACCGGTGCGCATAGGGCCAGCACATTGACTTGGCTGTAGCCGTGGCCCATGGCGAGTCCCGCCAGGGTGTACCCGATGAAAAGGGCTCCCGAGTCGCCCATGTAAATCCGTGCGGGTTGGAAATTGTAGGGCAAAAATCCCAGCACACTCCCCCCCAATGCGGCGGCGGCGAGGGGTACATAGCTTTGACTTCCTAAAAAAGGAACCAATACAAATCCCAGGCATGCCAAGGTGGTGATACCGCCCGCAAGACCATCCATGATATCAATGAGATTAATGGCGTTGGTCACTCCTACCACCCAAAACAAAGTTAAGATGACCGCAAGGATTGGATGTCCCGGCAAAAATTCGAGTTGGACTCCGAAGACCACCAGCAGTCCCGCGGCTAAAAATTGGAAGATGAATTTGACCCATGGGGGTAACGAAAAAAGGTCGTCGACAAACCCCAAAAGGACCATCACCGTGGCCCCGGAAAAGATGGCCAAAACCCGGGCCCATTCCAAGGGAGGCGCTAGGACCAAAACCCCGAAAAGGGTCAATAAAAAGGAAAAATAAATGGCCAACCCCCCCATGTAGGGAACAGGCGCGGTATGCTTTTTGAGCTGTCCGGAAGGGCTATCCAAGAAATGCGATTTAAGTGCTATTTTCCGAAAAAGGGGCGTTAACCCAACGGAAAGAAAAAAAGCCGTAACAGCGATTAAAATGGGAGTAATCAGTGGAATCCTCCAAGGCATCGTGGGAAGGCACTATAACAAGGAAAAAACACATGTTCGAAAACAAAAAAAGCCCCAGATGGGTCAATCCGGGGCTTTCTAGGAGGTGAGTTTTTTGATTCGTTTAATGACTAACTGTTTCCAGCCAGTCGTTTCTTTATTATGCAATCAATATGCCAAAACAGAACTTCTGATAATCATTTAAAACTATGCCTTTTTCGAACTCCCAAGGCAATCATCCTGATCTACAGTGTAATATTATTTTACACTTTATTCTAGGTGTATATATATTTTACACTTTTTCCTTTTTTTGATTTAACCCATATCTCCTCAATTTCAAATAGAGGGTCGGCCGACTGATACCCAATCGGTCCGCAGCCCGGCGTTTATTAAACTTAGTTTCTTTCAATACCCTTTGGATGATATCCCGCTCCATGCTTTCCAGGACGCCGGACTGGGCGAACCCCAATCCCGAGATAGCGGAAGGCCCTTCGCCCGTCATATCGAGGGGAAGATGCTCCGGGCGAATCATAACGTCATCGTTGAGTGTCACTACCCGCTCGATTAAATTTTCCAGCTCACGAACGTTCCCTGGCCAACGATACCTTTTCAGGATTTCCAATGCGTTTTGAGTGATCCCCTCGAAACGATGGTGCCTTTTCTGACGCTGTTTCTCAAGGAAATGGCGGATTAGTAAGGTCAAATCCCCCTCCCGCTCCCTCAAGGGCGGCATTTGGACCGCGATCACGTTCAGCCGGTAGAAAAGATCCTCCCGAAACTTGCCCTCTTGGATGGCTTGTTTCAAGTCCCGGTTGGTGGCGGCGATAACGCGGATATCCACCCGGATACTTTCTGTCCCGCCCACCCGTTCGAATTCTCTTTCCTGGAGGACCCGAAGAAGTTTCACTTGAATGGAAAGGTTCAGTTCCCCGATCTCATCCAGGAAAACCGTTCCGCCCTGGGCAACCTCGAACTTTCCCAACTTCCGATCCTGGGCGCCCGTGAAGGAGCCCTTCTCATGCCCGAATAATTCGCTTTCCAAAAGGGATTCACTAAGAGCCGAACATGCGATCGGGACAAATGGCTTGTCGTGCCGGGAGGACTGTTGGTGAATGGTCCTCGCGGCCACTTCCTTTCCAGTTCCGTTCTCGCCCAGGATCAAAACCGTGGCGTCCGCCGTCGCCGCCCGTTTGATCAAGTCCTCGACCTTCTTCAATGCCGGGCTGGCCCCCACCAGTCCCGAATCCTCCGGAGCCGGGTTTTTCGAGGCCGTGGCCGCGGTGGAAACCATCGACTGGGTCAAGGTAAAAAGGATAGCGGCACCTTGATGCGGGTCGCTGGCGAATTCCTCGAAATCCTGACGCATGCGCTCCTGTTGGCCTTCCTGCCGGTAAAGCTGCCCCAAATTGTACGCCGCGTTCGTGTGCGCCGGGTCCCGTCGCAGGACGGACTTGAATTCTTCCACAGCCTTCTCCATCTCCCCCCGGCGGAAATAGGCGACCCCTAAGTCGTTTTTAAAATTGATTTGTTCCGGTCCTTCCAGCACTAGTTTCAATGCTTTTTTGTAAATCGAAACGGCTTCGTCAAACCTTTCTAGCGCCATCAGGCAGTCTCCCAGGCTTCCGAGAGCCAAGACATTGCGGGGCCAGGTATCGCTGACCACCCGGTATTGATCCAGGGCCTTTTCCAGTTCTCCCCTTTCCTTGAAAAGTCCCCCGAGGTGCAGTCGGCATTGGACGGTCAGGGTGGGGGCGCTGTGAAAGAGGCCGAGGTAATAGGCGCCGGGAGTCAGGGGATGGATTAAATCCAGTGTTTCTAAAAAGGCGTACATGGCGTCATGTACCCTCCCCCTCTGCAGATGGATCAGCCCTAAGTTGTATTGCACATCCAGAAGCTTGGGTTGAATCAGAAGTGCTTTCTGGTAGGCTTCCAAGGCTTGAATATGATCCTGAAGATGGAAAGCCGCGTGACCCGCATCCCTCCAGGCGAATACATCCTTCGGGTGCTTACGGGCGTATGATTTGAACAGGGAAAGGGCCTTTTCATACTCTCCTTGCTCGAAAGCTTCGATCCCTTCCTGGGTGATTCGGGAAGCGGGGAGCTGGGCGATCCCGCAAAGGGGGCAAAAGCGGTGGCCTTCTTCCAGTGGCTGGCCGCACTCGCGGCAGGGAGCGGTCACGGTTTCGCCTTACGAGGTTTACGCAAAAGTTTGGTTGGGGCGGCAGAACCGGCTTTTTCTTTCTCCCCTTTTTCCAACTTCTGGATCTGCAATTCGGCGAGTTTGGAGGCCTGCGGAAGGTCCGAAAAATCCTTCTCCAGTTTCTTGTACCAGGTCAGTGCCCCCGAGACATCCCCTTCCTTTTCCTTTTTATATCCCTTCCGGAATTCCTTCTCGAACTCAATGAGCCTCTGTTGCTCAGCCTCCGAGAGGTGGGTCGTATAGAGAAATCCGTAGGCGGTGAGGGCCGCTATGGTCATGAGATAAACAAAATAAGGGGGGAAGGCCAGGACACCCAGGAGATTGACGATGGTCAACCCCCCCCAATCCACGTTTTTAAGCATTGTTTTCTTCAACTGGACCCCTCAGGACCTTGAAAGCAAAACCGTAAAATAATTTTACAACTTTCATAAGCTCCCCAGCCTTTTAATTTGACCCCAAAAAAACGGGACAAAAAAAAGCCCTTCCCCGTAAGAATGGGGAAGGGCCAGGAAATCCGCTTTATTTCTTCCGGTAATCCTCGATTTTGAGATCCAGGGCGTCCTTCCGGGATAGCTTGATTTTCTTGGTTTTGGGATCAATGCCGATACACTTCACGAGCAGTTCGTCCCCCTCTTTCAGAATATCTTCCACCCGCTCAACACGGCTTTTGGCGAGTTGTGAGATATGAACCAACCCATCCGTCCCGGGCAAAATCTCGACGAAAGCCCCGAAATCCATGATCTTCTTGACTGTGCCGAAGTAGATCTTCCCTTCCTCGGCCTCCGCCATGAGGCCGTCGATGAAGGCCTTGGCCTTCTCGATGGCCGCCCCGTTGGGGGAGGCGATGTGAACCGAGCCGTCATCCTCCACGTTGACTTCCACCTGGAAATCTTCCTGTATTTTTTTGATGGTGGCCCCGCCCTTGCCGATGATGTCCCGAATCTTGTCGGTCGGCACCTTGATGGTGACGATCCTCGGGGCGTAGGGCGACAGGGTCTTGTTGGGGGAGGCCAGGGTCTTGTCCATGATGTCCAAAATGGTCAAACGGCCCTGCTTGGCCTGGGCCAGGCCCTTCTCGATGACCTCAAAGGGTAGGCCGGTGATCTTAATGTCCATCTGGATGGCCGTGATGCCCTTGCGGGTCCCCGCCACCTTGAAGTCCATGTCGCCGAAATGGTCTTCCAACCCCTGGATGTCAGTGAGGATAGCGTACTTGGACATGTCGGAGCTGGAGACCAGCCCCAAGGCCACGCCCGCGCAGGCGCTCTTCAATGGCACGCCCGCGTCCATCAGGGACAAGGAACCGCCGCACACCGAGGCCATGGAGGAGGAGCCGTTGGACTCCAGGATGTCGGAGGACACCTGGATGGTGTAGGGAAAATCGTCGAGGGACGGAAGCAGGGGCTCCAGCGCCCTTTCGGCCAAATTGCCGTGGCCGATCTCGCGCCGTCCGGGGCCGGAAAGCCTCTTGATCTCGCCCACCGAGTAGGGGGGAAAATTGTAATGGAGCATGAAGCGCTTCTTCTGCTCGCCTTCCAGCTCTTCCAAAATCTGCTGGTCTTCCTTCGTGCCCAGGGTGGTCACCACCAGGGCCTGGGTTTGCCCGCGGGTGAAAAGCGAGGACCCGTGCGTGCGGGGCAGGACCTTCACTTCCGCCGTGATGGGGCGAAACTCGTCGAACTTGCGCCCGTCCTGGCGCTCGTGGCGGTCCAAAATGGCCTCGCGGACCAGGTCGGACTCGATGCCGTGGATCAGCCCCAGAATCTCTTTTTCTTGCCCGGGGAACTTTTCCTTCAGGGCCTCGACCGTTTCGTGGCCGACGTGGTGGATGCCTTCCTGGCGCTTGAGCTTGTCCTTCTCGGCCATGGCGGTTTTCATTTTGGAAAGGGCGAAGGTTTTGACGGCGGACGACAGGTCCTCGGCGGGTTTCACCAGGGTGAGGGTGCGTTTAGGCTTGCCGGCCTTCTTCACCAGCTCTTCCTGGATGTCGATGATCTTCTGACAGGCCTGGTGGGCCATCTTGATGGCCTCGAACAAAACGGACTCGGACTCCTCGTCCGCCCCGCCCTCGACCATGACCACGGCCTTGCGGCTGGCGGCCACGACCAGGTCCAGGGTGCTTTCCTCCATCTGCTTGAAGGTGGGGTTCACCACCAGGTCGCCCTTGACGCGGCCGACGCGCACACAGCCGAACATGTCGGAAGTGGGGATGTCGGACACCGCCAGGGCCGCCGAGGCGGCGGAGACGGCCAAGACATCCGAGTCATTTTCTTGGTCGGAGGAGATAACCGTGGCGTGCAACTGGACCTCATTGAAGAAACCGTCAGGGAAGAGGGGACGGATGGGGCGGTCAATCAGGCGGGAGGTGAGGGTTTCCTTGGTGCGGGGACGTCCCTCGCGCTTGAACCAGCCTCCCGGGATGCGGCCCGCGGAAGAGGACTTCTCCCTGTATTCCACCGTGAGGGGGAAAAAATCCTTGCCCGGCATGGGCTCCTTCGCCCCGACCACAGCCACCAGCACGACCGTCTCGCCGAACTGGGCGAGAATGGCCCCGTCGGCCTGCTTGGCCATGCGGCCCGTCTCAAAAGATAAAGTCGATTGTCCCAAAGCGCAACTAACGCGTTCCATCAATGTTCCTCCTGGATTGTTTTAGGCGAATGTGTGGTTATTTGCGGAGACCCAAACGATCAAGGAGCGCGGCATATCGCTTCACGTCGTTCTTTTTCAGGTAATCCAGAAGGCGGCGCCGGTGCCCGACCAGCTTGAGCAATCCACGACGGGACGCATGGTCCTTGGGATGGGATTTAAAATGTTCCGTAAGGTACTTAATCCGCTCGGTGATGAGGGCGATTTGAACTTCGGGGGAACCGGTGTCACCCTCCTTCTGTCTAAAATCCTGAACCAGCTGGGTCTTCTTGTCTTTCGTCATCATGGTGAAACTCCTCAAGGTAAAGATTCCAGGTCGGCTCCCCTTCGCCAAGTGTTCGTCAGAGTGGACGAAAGCCGAGAGAAGGATCATCGCCTTGCCTGCCCTCCCCCTTATATAGGGGGTAACAGAGGGGGCTCATTCTAGGTACTTTCAATAGGTGTGTAAAGAAGCAACGGGAGGGACTCGCAAAAAACCATTTATTAAACTATAAAAGCGACAAGTGGCCCCCTCTGGGGTCCTCCGAGCGGGAATCAACCCGGTTTTAATCGGGATAATAGCTTTAGAAAGCCATGTTGATCAACTGGAGATAATGGTTATAGCTTTGGCTGAGATTATCCACGGCGAAGGCGTATTGGATCCCCAAGGGGAGCCCTAAACCACCGCACAAATTGCCGTTGGTGACCCCGCCACGTAACTGGAGAATCCCCCACAAGTTGTAATTGAAGCCGAAATCCACGTGATCGAGGAAACCCAGCCCCACATAATAAGAAGTCGAGTTGAACAGATCATTCACGTCGGCATCCAGGGTCAAGTCCCGGTTGACCCGCCAGCAAACCCCAGTTCGGATCACAGTCGGGGCCGGATCGATGGTCACCGGGCCGCCGTTCTGGTTCAAAGGATCCCCCGGATTGGTATTCAGGACCCCTGAGGAATGCAAAAGGTCCGTGGCCGCCACCCCAACCGAAACTTGGGGATCATCAAAATCATAAAGTAATCCCAGGTCCACCCCCCATCGGTAGACCATATTCGTTTGTTCGAGGTCGTTCTTCACGTCGTCACCAATATTGGAAGTGTCCGTGGTGTTTTGATTAATCAAAAAACTTGATGAGACGGAGGTGATTCTCCGGTTGACGAATTTTAGGTTGACGCCTAATGAAAAGGCGGGGTCATCCTCTAGCGGTCGGGTGCAGTAGGTGGCCATGGCGACGGTATCGGTATAGAACAAAGACGTGATAGGAGAAATGTTATTGAAGAGGGTCTTGTTCGCTGCGGATGGGTCCACACTGTTCATGATCGCCGTAACGGTGGTGGCCAAGTTCTGGACGGCGGTCGGCCCGCCATCGGAGCTTCCGAATACGGAAACCGCCGTTTGGAGTTGCGCCTGCTGGCTCGAGTTAAGGTAGGAGTTTAAGATGGGTTGGGCCGTGTTGTAGAAGGTGGTCACCGCTATTTGGGCTGTGCTACCCGTGACAGGGTTGGAGCCGCTGACATTCAAGGGTTGGAGAAGACTCATTTGCAACAACTGCTTGGCCAAACCCTGGCTGGAAATTGCCACCACCATCTGAGTGTTGTTGTAGAACTGAAAGCCCCAGTGGTCATCGAATTTAAAGGCGAAGTTGAAGGGCTCCACCCCCAGCTGGATCACCTTGTTAGTCATATGCGAGACGGCGCTTTGTAGATTGGTCACCGCGTTATTGACGCCCGCAACGCCCGCATTGTACTCATTGGCGTTCACGCCACCGCTCCCGCTCAAACCGTTACTGATATCCTGGAAGGAACTACTGACGTTCTGGAGGGAGTTCTGAAGATTTGTGAGGTTGTTGGAGCCCGTTAAATAATCAGCCATACCGAGTGGGTCGTTTCCCACATTGATTCCCAAAAGCCGTATTTCGGCAAAGTCAGCTTTGTTGGCCAGGAGGGCCGGGTTCATGGCAGAGTTGTTCATCAGGGAGCCATCCGCGACCCCAGCGTTGCCCATGCCTTCCGCCTCGATGGCGATGGGCAAGGAGGGGAAATTCACCAACTGCGCGATGGGAATGGTGCTGGTGAATGACGTTAAAACTCCCTGCTGGGCCAGGCCCCACCCGGGAAGGGTGAGAAGCGCCAGCAAGATGCCACATCGCAGTCCGGTCATTGGATGCCGCATGGCGGGCCTTTTCAGTGGTCGGCCGGATTAGCGCCGTTATGTTCCCGGTTGGGAATTGCGGATTCCAGGAAGGTATAGCCCTCTTTCGCGTTGACCACAAAGGCCGGAACCTGGTTCAGGTCTTCGGTATCCTTCAGCCGGTCTTGGACCATCAAGACCCATTGGTAAGTATTGTGGGTGGCCATCATCTCGAAGAATTGGTCGGCGATGTCGTTTCCCTTTTGGATCTCACCCAGCTTGGTCCCCTCGTAGTCCACCTTGACGTCGCGGAAATCCACGGCCACTTCCACCGGGCTTCCAACTTTTAAGAGGGTCCCGGATTGCTCGTAAACCATCCCCGTCAGGACAATCCATGGTTTCCGGGGCCCGCCGAGTTCGATGCCATTGAGGCTGAAGCGAAGATAAGCTCCGTCCCGGCCTTCCCCATCGGTCACCCGGCTCAGCCATAAAAAGACCGATCGATCGTGCTTGGAGAAACTGGATCCCAAAGTCTTGGAGGCCAAAGCGACGGCCTTGCGCAGATCCCCGGGGGCACCCACCCTGTCATATAAATGAAGGCTGGAGGAAAAGATGGAAGGCGGCTGGGTGGGGGTAGCCGTGGGATAGGACATGGTCTTGACCATCGTAGTAACGGTCGGAGTTGAAGTGGCGACCATCTTGGCCAATGGAGTCGGACTGGCGACCACTGTCGGACTGAGGGTTACTTGGGGCGTGGCCGGGGAAGTTGATTTCTTTTTCTTCGTGCTTTTGGTGGTCTTACTTGAGGAAGTGGGGGTTGTGGAAATAGACGTATTTTGGGTCGAGGCGGCCGAATTATCCGCGAAAGCCTGAATTCCCACCATCATGCCCAGGATTGAAATCACGGCGAAAAACTTATTCATACATCCTCCTTGAAAGTACCCAAAATCCCTTTGGAATGAAAATGGATTATAATCGTTTAACCTAGTTGTTTGTTTAAAAATTTACCCTTAAAAACAAGGCAAAACTCTCAAAAGTGAAAATAATTGGGGAGTGGTTAAATCAGTACCGATGAAAAAGACAGGCTTTGAATGGCTTTTAAATCCTTTGCGATTTGAAGCTGGAGCGATTCGGGGCTGGAAAACCTCTTCTCCGGCCTCAAGTATTTCATCAGATAAACCCTTAAAGTTTTTCCATAAAGCCGCCCATGATAATGGAGCAGGTGGACCTCCGCCTTTCGATGATGGTCATCATCTTGAAAGGTCGGGCGCCGGCCCAGGTTCATGCCACCCCGGTAGAGTTTCCCCCCGACTTCACCAGACAGGCGTAAACCCCATCCTTGGGAGGAAGCCGGGTCACCCCACCCAGGTTGGCTGTGGGAAACCCGATGCGCCTTCCCACTTGGCGCCCCTTGACCACCTTCGCCTCGATGAAATAGGGTCGGCCCAGGAAACGGTTGGCTTTCTCGGTTTGTCCCAGGGATAAAAGTTCTCGGATAAAACTCGAGGAGACGGTCGAACCTTCCTTATGGACCCGGGCAACCGCCTTGACGATAAAACGGTATTTTCTTCCCAATTCGGTCAAAAGCCGCACATCACCCCGGGCTCCCCGGCCGAAGCGGAAATTCTGCCCCACCACCACACCCTTCAAGGGGCCTTGAGCCACCAGCCATCGGACGAATTCTTCCGGGCTTTTGAGTGAAAAATCCCGGTTGAAGGGGAGGACCCGGACGTTCTTCAAACCATCGGCCTTGAGCATTTCAAAAGTGGTCTTGCGGTCCAGGAGGAAGGGAACCTTGACCCCGTCAGTTAAAACATGGCGGGGATGGTCATGGAAAGTCAGGGCTTCCGGTACGGCCTGTAATCTTTTCGCCAGGCGGATGGCTTCCCTCACCAAGGCTTGGTGCCCCAGGTGGACACCGTCAAAGACCCCGATGGTGAAAACCAAACCTTTTTTTTTGAAGGATTTCCGTTTCAAGCGATACCTTCCAAACCGAAGACCTTTTTAGGCTGGATCAGGTCTTCCCGGGCCTCAGCGATGGCACAAAGTCTACCCTCCTGATTCAAGACCCGCAACCGTTCCATGGGGGCGGATGACATTATTTGAGCCTGGCCTTGGCAAAAGAGTTTTAACGATTCCTCGGGCATGGATAGCGCTGGTAGGTGGGAGACCAGATCCGAAGCGGGCCGGAGAAACGCGGTTTCCTGGCCCCGTTCCACCGCCTTCTCAAGTTCTTCCAATGAAATGGATTTTTCCAAAAGAAATGGCCCCACCCTCAGGCGCCTCAAACTTTCCAGGCAACCTCCCACTCCCAGTCTTTCCCCCATCGTCGCGCAAAGGCATCTGATATAAGTTCCCGAGGTACAGGAAACGCGGAAGGAAATCCGGGGCAAATCCATGGATAATATTTCCACACCCCAAATCCGCACCGGCCGGGGCTTTCTCTCAACCGGCTTTCCTTCCCGGGCCAGCTGGTAAAGCCTTTTACCCCCCACCTTGACGGCCGAGACCATGGGCGGAACCTGCTCGCGGATTTCTTCCAGCGCGAGCAAAGCCTTCCTCACTTCCGAAGGATCCGATGCCTCCCAAGGGCTTTCCCGGAGAACCTGTCCGGTCACATCGGCGCTGTCCGTCTCGCGGCCGAGGAGGCCCACTGCCTCATATTGCTTGTCGTAATGGGTGAACTCGATGAGGCGGGTGGCCGCTCCCAGGGCTAGGACCAAAACGCCGGTCGCCAGGGGGTCTAGAGTCCCCAAATGGCCGATCTGTTTTTCCTTGAAAAGGCGGCGGGCTACAGCAACGGCGTCATGGGAAGTCCATTGGGGTGGCTTGTCGAGGAGGAGGACTCCGTCCAAGGGTCGAACCGGCTTATTTCAGGAGGGTCCGGCAGGCCTTCAGCACCGCCCGCAAGGCGGATGAAAGGGGGCCGGAAAAGATCGCGCCGGCGGCGTAACTGTGGCCGCCCCCGCCAAATTGCTTGGCCACCAGGGCCACGTTCACTTGTGTTTTGGAGCGGAGCGATATCTTGACCTGCCCGTCGGGACGCTCTTTCAGGAAGACCGCGATCTCCACCCCTTCCATCTTACGGACGAAATTGACAAGATTTTCCGAATCCTCATCCGTCGCGCCCGAGTCCACCAGTTCCCGGTGGGTAAGCTGGATGGAGGCGATGCGGCCCTTCTCATGGGTGGCCACGCTGGCGAGGGAAAGGCGAACCAATTCCAGGGCTTGGGGGCTCACACAGGAGAAGATCCTCTCTGATATTTTGGCCGCATCCGCCCCCGCATCCATGAGTTCCGCGGCCAAACGCAAAACCTGGGAGGTGGTGTTGGAATAACGAAACCCTCCCGTATCGGTGGCCAGGGCGGTATAGAGGCTTTCGGCGATCCCCGTGATCCAGGGGCACTCCCAGGGCGCGGATGAGGTGGTACACAATCTCCCCCGTGGCGCAGGCGCCCGGGTCCACCAGGTTGACGTCCCCGTAATGGTTATTGGAGTAATGGTGGTCGATATTGACCAGGTTTCGGAAATCTTCCCGGCGGGCCTGGGTCCGGATCCTCGAAAAATCCCCGGCGTCCATGACAAAACACGCTTCGTGGGGGGGAATAGCGGGGGAGGTCTGGTAGACGGAGGCGAAAGGCAGGTAGGAGAGCCGGGGAGGAAGCCGGTCCTCATTGACCACCAACACCTTCTTCCCGAGGGACCGCAGGGCACAAAAAAGGGCCGACTGAGCCCCCAACCCGTCCCCATCGGGGTTGACGTGGGTGGTCAAGAGGAAGACCTGGTTCTTCCGAATCAGTTCCAGCACCTGCCCCCAGGCGCTCTTGAGGCTGGGTTTTATTTTTTTCACGGGCCTACTCGGTTTCACCCTCATCTTTTTTCACTTCCTGGTTCTTGATGGTATCCAAAAGGCCCTTGATCTTGAAGGCGTGGTCCAACGAGGTGTCGAGGTGGAACTGGATTTCGGGCGTATAGCGCAACTGGACACGGCGTCCCAACTCGCTCCGGAGGAACCCCTTGGCCCGGTTCAGGGCCTGCAGGGTTTCGTTGCGGGTGGCTTCGTCCCCCATCACGGACACGAAAATCTTGGCGTGGCGCAGGTCGTCGGCAGTCTCCACCCCGGTCACGGTCACGAAATGGACCCCCGGGTCCTTGACTTCCTGGGTCAAAAGAATGCTCACCTCGCGTTTGATCGCCTCCGAAACCCTGTCCGCTCGCTTAAAAGCCATCCCCGCCTCTTTTCAATCTTCACTGATGAGCCTGCCGCCCTGTTTCGGTTTTTCCCTCAAGTATGATGAGCACAAACCCGAATGGAAAACCTCACCTATTTAAATCTAAAAAATCAAAACTAAAAACTGTTTTTAACAGGGTGCTGACCCCATGTACCTTTACTTGATATTGGATACGGAAACATGGGGGTCATGGACGAGGACGGCTACATTTATTTCCGTGGCCGCCTGAAGCGGTTCCTCAAGATCGGCGGCGAGATGGTTTCGTGGCCGGCCTGGAAGAGCCGCTCCACCCTGCTAATACCCGCCCACGGAAAGACGGCCGGGAGGCGGCCGTTGAAGGCGTCGATGCCCCCGGCCGCTGGATTCGTGCTCTTTCACCACGCTGGACATTTCGCTCAAGCAGGCCAACGACATCCTGGCCGAGGTGGGGCTTGCGCGGCGTGATGCGACTGGATGCGGTCGAACGGATCGAGGCCATTCCCGTGCTGGGCACCGGAAAGACGGATTACAAGGTTTTGCGGAAGTTGGTGGGGGAACGGGCTGCAAAGACCTAGCTTGATAAGATGTCGATTCACATCTTCCCGCTTGCCGCTTTTCGCGGAGATCGGTATCCCGCCCCTGGTCGCGGAGCGGCGCAAGGCGGCCGGCCGGTTGCTGCGAAATATCAGGGCGAACAACTTTGCCACGAAGCTGTTCACTTTCTTGCACTCGCGGGAAATCACGGGGAGAGGAGAAGCTGTCGCAATCTGCGAGACGGTGATACCCTTGTCCGCACAGCATTGCCTCACTGGGCAGCGACTGAAATACTCGGGGCAACCTGGCAGCCCTTGCACTTCTTCCGCTTGAACGCCCCGCAGTTCGTACAAAACAGGCCACATGCGGCAATATGGGCGTCTTCGGGTGGTTGAGAAAGGATAGGCAACATCGACTGTCTCCTTGTTGAAGCCGTGCTGCCATTATAGCATATACGGTTACTAGGTGAAAATATCAAACGCAAGGAAACCCATGACAGTCCTTCCATTCCATCCGCTGCTTGCTCTTCTCACGATTCCAATCTTCCTTTCCGCCGTCCGCGCCGACGAAAATCGCCTCGCCTACCCCCCACCCGCCGCGTCGATCACGTCAACACGTACCACGGCACCAAGGTCGAAGACCCGTACCGCTGGCTGGAAGACGACGTTCGCAACTCGCCCGAGGTGGCCGAGTGGGTCAAGGTCGAGAACCAACTCACCGAGTCCTACCTGGCCGCAATCCCCGCAGCGGGAGACGATCCGCCGCCGCTTGACCGAACTCTGGGATTTCGCCCAGTACTCGCCCTACATGAAAGAAGGCGGCCGCTACTTCTTCTTCAAGAACGACGGCCTGCAAAACCAGCCCGTGCTTTATGTCACCGAATCGCTGAAGGCCGAGCCGCGGGTGCTGATCGACCCCAACACCTGGTCGAAAGACGGCACGATCGCCCTGGGCGGACTGGGCTTCAGTGACGACGGGAAGTACCTGGCCTATAGCCGCTCGGAGGCCGGCAGCGACTGGTCGATCTGGCACGTCCTGGAAATCGCCACGCGGCCGGCAACTGCCCGACGAGCTGAAGTGGACCAAGTTCTCCAACGCCTCCTGGACCAAGGACGACAAGGGCTTTTTTTACAGCCGCTACGAGCAGCCCAAGCCCGGCGCCGAGTTCCAGTCGCTGAACTTCAACCACAAGCTCTTCTACCATCGCCTCGGCACGCCGCAAGCGGCCGACGTGCTGGTCTACTATCGGCCCGAGCATCCCGACTGGCAATACGAAGGCGAGGTTTCCGAAGACGGCCGCTACCTGGTGATCTCGATCGTCGTGGGGACCGACGCCCGGCAGCGGATCGTCGTCCGCGACCTGGCCGAGCCCTACGCGATGCCCTTCGAGTTGATCGACAATTTCGAGCACGAGTTCACGTTCCTCGGCAGCGACGGGCCGCGGCTGTTCTTCAAGACCGACGTCAATGCCCCCCGCCGCCGCGTGATCGCCATCGACCTCCGCACGCCGAAGAAGAAGGACTGGCAGGAGATCATCCCCCAGGCGGAAAACACGCTGACCGAAGTCAGCCTCGTCGGCGACCGCTTCATCGCCTTGTATCTCCAAGACGCCTCGACCGAGGTCAAGCTCTTCTCGCTGGCCGGCAAGTTCGTCCAGGACGTGCCGCTGCCGGGCATCGGCACGGCGGCCGGTTTCACGGGCAAGCGCCGCGACGGCAAGCGGACCGAGACGGAGACGTTCTACAGTTTCTCCAGCCTGGCCACGCCGCCGAGCATCTACCGGCTCGATCTGGCCACGGGCGAAAGCCGCCTCATCCGCCGGGCCGAGGCCAAGTTCGACCCCGAGCGTTACGAAGTCCAGCGGGTCTTCTACAAGAGCAAGGACGGCACGCGGGTGCCGATGTTCATCGCCCATCGCAAGGGACTGAAACTCGACGGCAGCAACCCGACGCTGCTCTATGGCTACGGCGGGTTCAACATCGCCGTGCCGCCGATGTTCTCGATCAGCCGCGCCGCTTGGATGGAAATGGGCGGGGTCTATGCCCAGGCGAATATCCGCGGCGGCTGCGAATACGGCGAGGCCTGGCACCAGGCCGGCACGAAGCTCAAGAAGCAGAACGTGTTCGACGACTTCATCGCCGCCGCCGAGTGGCTGATCGCCAACAAGTATACGCGGTCCGAGAAGCTGGCCATTCAAGGCGGCAGCAACGGCGGGCTGTTGGTCGGCGCGGTGATGACCCAGCGGCCGGACCTTTTCGGCGCCTGCCTGCCGGCGGTGGGCGTGATGGACATGCTCCGCTTCCACAAGTTCACCGAGGGCCGCACGTGGGTCGACGACTACGGCTCGTCCGACGATACCCGAGCAGTTCAAGGCCCTGCTGGCCTATTCGCCCTATCACAACATCCGGCCCGGCACGTGTTATCCGGCGACGCTGGTGACCACCGCCGACACCGACGACCGCGTGGTGCCCGGCCACAGTTTCAAGTTCACGGCCGCCATGCAGCGGGCCCAATCGTGCGACAAGCCGGTGCTGATCGAGATCACCACCCGCGCCGGCCACGGCGGCGGCAAGCCGACGAGCAAGAAGATCGCCGAAACGGCCGACCTTTGGGCGTTCCTGGTGAAGAATTTGGGGATGAAGATCGACTAGCTCTCCGCTGTTCCGTAAAATCTGCGGAATCGCTACAGTTTAACATCGCGGGGTGCCGATTCATTGAGCACCATGTGGTGTCGAATCTGCGGACAAGATGTTCCCGGCATTCCCTCGCTTCAGGAGGGCGAGTATTCGTGCGCCCGCTGTGGACAGCCGCTGGCCTCCATTTCGCAGAATCCGTCGGATTCCGCGTCGGAGTCGGCGTCCCCAAGGCAGGAGAAGTGCCAATGCTAGTGCAGCTAGCACTGCCGCCCAGCGACCGCCGCTCTACGACGGCTGGGAAATCGACGAGCAGTTGCGGCATGCCGGCCGAAATCTGGGCTCGGTCTGCGGTCCCGCGGAAACGATCCGGCGATCCGGCGGACGAGCCCAAGTTTCGCCTTGATGCGGGCCACGATGCTCCAGCCCCGCACATGCAACGGTCCCGAGGGCCGCGGAAGAAGAAAAAACGGACTGCCCAATCGCAGCAACCCGCCCCGGGCGATCGCGTCCTGGCCTTCCTGGCTTGGATGACCTTGTCGCTGGGGACTTCGGGTTTTGTCTGCGGGCTTTCGCTGATGGCCTGGTCCATGAACACGGGACGCCAGGAACTTTGGACGATCGGCACGCCGATCATCTTCGCCGGGCAGATCGCCCTGGTGATGGGCCTGGTCCTGCAATTGGATCGCGTCTGGCGCGACAGCCGCTGGTCGGCCACCAAGATGGAGACGGTCGACGAGCAACTCCACGACCTGAAGATGGCCACCACGTTGCTGAACACTGCGCACGGTCCGTCCAGCGCATTCTATGCCCATTGGGCCGGCGGGGCGGGACCGGAAATCCTGCTGGGCGATCTGAAAAGCCAGTTGGATCTGCTGGCTATTAAGCTCTCGAAGCCGTAGCGGAAGGTGCGCCGGCACCCTCAGCCGTTGGGGTTATCGAACGGACTCTGCAAACGCTCGGCAAGCGGCGGCGGCAGACGCACGGGCCACGTCCCGTCGATGAGCCCCACTTGGATCATGTCGCGTAGGTGCGTGCGGTCCTTGTCGCGCGAAGACGTAAGCTTCATCCGCACCAAGGCAAGAAGCGACGCCACCTGGAACTCGACCGCCCGTTCGGATTCGTCGAGTCCGGGGCAAGGACACTCGTCGGCCGCCCGCACCTTTTCGCCGGCGAAGAGAAGATGCACGCCGGCGCTCGGTTTGCCTTGCGGACCGTCGATGAACACATCCACGTCCATCCGGTTGTGGTAGACGAAGCCCGCGGCTTCGAGCGCCGCTCGGGCCGCGGCGAAATCGGCGCGGCGCACCAGCAGATCGACATCGCGCGTGTTGCGAACAGCCTCGTCATCGATGCGGGCCACCCACTCGGCGACCGCATTGCCGCCGACAACGGCATAGGGAACGCCAGCGCCATCGAGTGCCCGGGTGGCCCTGCGCAGCCTCTCCTTGACCTTTTCCGCCGCCATGAGCGCCCTTTCCCAGCCGACAATGACCGTTTCTGCCATGATGAATCCTGTTCTTCAATGAATTATAGCCAGGGGGGCCCGATTTGGCGGTAGACTTGCAAAGCTGCGGAATCCACCAAGACATCATAGGAAAATACCGGCCAGCAAAAATCCCACGCCTACTCCTCCTTCTCCGGCACCTTCTCCAGTAGCTCCAGCAACACCTTGTCGACCTCGATGCCTTCAGCCTGGGCCTCGAAATTCACGACGACGCGGTGCCGCATGGCGGGCAGGCAAACGCGGCGCACGTCCTCGAAGCTGACGTTATAGCGGCCGTCCAAGCAGTGCCCGTACCTTGGCTGCCAAGGCCAGCGTTTGGGCCGCGCGAGGACTGCGCCCCAACGCAGATACTGATTCGTGCAGGCCGGTGCAAAGGGGCCTTGCGGATGCGTGGCGAGCACGAGCCGCACGATATAGTCGCGGACGTGGTCGGCCAGGATCACCTCGCGGACCAGGCCCTGCCAGCGAAGGATCTCCTCGCCGTCCATGACCTGGGCCGGCTCGATCGTGTCGCCCCGCGTCGTGCGGTCAACAATCGCTGCCAGTTGCTTGCGGTCGGAATAGCCCACCAGCAGCTTGAAGAAGAAGCGGTCCAATTGGGCTTCGGGCAGCGGGTAGGTGCCTTCCTGCTCGATGGGGTTCTGCGTGGCCATGACAAAGAACGGCTGCTTGAGCTTGTAGTGATGGCCGCCCGCGGTGATCGAGCCTTCCTGCATCGTCTCCAACATGGCCGATTGCGTTTTGGGCGTGGCGCGGTTGATTTCGTCGGCCAGGCAGATCTGGGTGAAGATCGGCCCCCGCTGGAATTCGAACTGCCGCCGTCCCTCGGGCGTTTCCATGACCATGTTGGTGCCGAGGATGTCGGCGGGCATCAAGTCGGGCGTGAACTGGATCCGCGAGAACTCCAGGTGGAGCGTCTTGGCCAGCGTGCGGACGAGGAGCGTTTTGCCCAGGCCCGGCACACCTTCCAGGAGGCAATGGCCCCCGACGAACAGGCAGGTCAAAACGCCGTGGACGATCTCGTCGTGTCCCACGATGACGCGTCCGATTTGTTCGCGGACGGCCTGGTAACGGGCGAGAAACTCCTGTGCCCGGCGTTCCATGGTTTCAGCAATACTCATGCTACGGATCCCTTTCTTTGCTGTCTTCTTAATCCCTCTTCCGTTGCGTCTCGCGTCTTTGCGAAATAACTTTCCCGAGCAGGCTTTCTTTGGCTCGTTGGCTCATGCTCGCAAACGCCACGCCTTCTTCCTTCTCAGCTTTCATTGCTCTCTCTCCTCCCGGCCTTCTTCTTCGCCTTCAGCAACCGCTCGGTATACGTTTCTTCTTCCTTCTTCTCCGGAGTCAAAGACGGTCCGGATGGAGGCGGCGCGGCAGGGCCGGCGGAGCCAGTTCGTCAAGCGATTTCAGCTCGACGGGCATTTGCGAGGGGAGTTCGAACCGCGTCGCCGCGCGGAGTTGCTCCAGGTGCCCGGCCACTTCCGCCTTGCGGCTCTTCAATCGCTCGATGTACTGCGGCGGGGCGGGAGACGCTGGCGGCGGAGGATGAAATCGCGCGTTCGGGCCAGCAACGGCGGCAGCCAGGCGAAATTCACGTTCACGCGGCGGATGAACACGTCGCCCAGGAAGACGCAACTGGCCAGAGGATCAGCCAGTGCCATGCCTCCTGGCTGCTGGTGGCCTTGGGCAGGTCGTGGCGGAAGGTATTGAACTCCAGCAACTTGCCAAGCGAGTTCGCTTCGGCCGGGTTCTCGATCAGTTGGCCCGGCGGGCCGTCTTTGGGCTGCACGGCGGCAAGTTGGGTCAAGAGGGCGTCGTTGGCCCCGCGGTCGCGGAACTCGTCGGAATAGGGCACGTTCACACCCGTTCGCAAAGCCGCCATGCCGCCGCCCGGAT
This sequence comes from candidate division FCPU426 bacterium, assembly GCA_963849485.1. Classification (GTDB taxonomy): domain Bacteria; phylum Oederibacteriota; class Muellerivitia; order Muellerivitales; family Muellerivitaceae; genus CAVTWJ01. The sequence goes on from CAWKIF010000121.1 coordinate 25,282, forward strand.
TGATCGTCACGAAGTAGCTTCCCGCCTCGGGCACGGGGAACGTGCCGATATAACGGCCCGGCGCGGTCTGCTCGATCTCCAGGTCCAGCGGCTTCTTCAAATCGGGTCCGACGGCCGTGCCGGTCATGGTGAGGAAGTTGAGAAACTCGTTCTTGTCGTCCAGGGCCGTGACCACGACCCGCATCTTGCCTTCCAGCGGCTCGAAGGTCGCGGTCAGCCTTCCCGATCCGCCCGAGGGCCGCATCGACCAGCGAATGATCTGGGCGAAGAGCTTGTCGCCCGCCGCGCTGCCGGACCAATCCGGCGTCCACTGCAATCCGGCATCGGTGGTGAAGGCCACCGCCAGGCCCAAGCCGTAGTTCCAGCCGGCCAGGATCGTGGTGTTGTCCTCGCCGCCCGGCTTCGTGGCCAAGAGCACGGTTTCCACCAACGGGTTCTCCTTCTTGCTCGTGAGCACGTAGCCTTTGATCGGCGGCAACTCGCTGATGCCGGACATCATCGGGTGTTCGGAGACCTGCTTCACGGGAAAGGGACTGTGCGGCTCGAAGAGGATCGGCCGGGAGACGCGGCGGGCCTCCTTCTGAAAGATCCGCGGCAGGGCCTTGTTGGGGTTGTTCACCGAGTAGTATTTGCCGTTGCCGGCGGTGGCAATATTGGCGAGGTTCTGGCTCTCGGCCGTGCCGTGGGCGTTGACGGCCACCGTGGAAATCGTCACCCCCATGGCCCGCAGCCGTTTGATCGTCGCCGGCTGCGGCGCCCGGGGTCGCCGTCGCTGAGCACGATCATGTGCTTCACGGCCACCTGCTTGCTTTGCAGCCCGATGAAACCTTGTTCGGCCAGGAGCATGGCCGGTTCGAAGTCGGGCATGTCGCCGGGGACCATGCGATCGACGGCCCCCAGCAGCTTGTTGCGATATTGGCCGATCTCCACGGGGCCCTGGCCGTAGATCCAGACCTCGTTGCCGTTCCACTGCATCACGCCGCAGTAGTCCTGGCTGCTGAGGGTCTTGATCGCTTCCTTGGCGATCTGTTTCTGGATGCCGTTGCCTTGGGCGATCTCGCTGGCGTGCATCAGCAGCACCAGCGCGCCGCGGGGGGCCACTTCGGCATTGCGGATCTGGAAATCGACCGGCATGGCCTTTTCCATTTCCGTGCCGGTCCATCCGCCGGCGCCGAAACTCTCCGGTCCGCCCAGCATGACCAGCCCTGCGCCCATCTGCTGCGTGTTGCGCACGAGCATGTCGATCTGCTCGTCGCTGAAGCTCACTTCGTCGCTCGTGGCGCGGGGCACGTTGGCCAGCACGACGGTGTCGTAGATCTGCAATTCGGCCAGGCTGGAGAAAAGCCGGTCCGTGCTGCGGACGACCACCTCCAGGCCGTGTTGCCGCAGCCGCTCGGCCAGCAGGTTATACTCGTTGGGCCGCTCCTGGCTGACGATCAGCAGCACCTGCCCCTTGCCGGCCACGTGGGTGAAGGCCGTGGCCCGCTTGTTTTGCGGCATGGCGTCGTCTTCCGGCCGGTCGGGGACGAACTTGGCCTCGTAGGTATAGAAGTTCGCGGCGTCGATCGTCTGCCGCAGGTTGAAGACCTTCTTGCCGGGCGGCAGCGTCACGTGCTCTTCCGGCCACGACCGGCTGGTCGTCGACGATCTTCGTGATCCTCAGCCGGCCGGGGACTTCGCCCTATCGCCCGGCTTGGCTCGCAGTTGTTGGAAAGCACGACGCGGAGGTCGAAGGGATATCGAGGCGGACTTCGCTGGGCAGGATCACCCGTTCCACGGCCACGTCGGCCCGGGCGGTAGCGGAGGGAACGACGTCGATGCCGATGCCCGCCGCCGCCAGGGCCTGGGCCTGCTCCAGGGCGTTGCCCTGGTTCTGGTTGCCGTCGGTCACCAGGACGATCCGCCGCGCGGCGTCTTCGGGAAAGGTGGCCTGGGCCAGCTTCATGGCGGCGGCGATGTTCGTGGCCTGCGGATCGAAAAGGCTTTCGATCGAGTTGCCCATCTGCAGGTCGTCGTCGAAGGGCGGAAGTTCGATCGCGGCGTCGCGGCCGAAGACGATCACGCCCGCGCGGTCCTTGTCGTGGCGATGGGCGTGGACTTCGTCCTTGACGTACTTGATCATCGCCGCGCCGTTTCCTTCCGGGATGCTCAGCGACTGGTCCAAGAGGAGAGGACCGTGAGATGATCGTTGCTCCGCACGATCTGCAAATCGGCTGCCGCCATCACGAAGAGCACGACCACCAGCGTGCGGAGCAGCAAGGCCAGCCAGCGCCGCACGCGGCCAAGCCCGGCCAGGCGGCGAAAGCTGTACCACCAGAGCACCGGCAAGAGCAAGAGCATTGCCAGGTAGGCGGGCGCGGCAGAAAGTGGAATGTGGTGACATGGAATGGAATGATTACATGTTACATTCATTCGATCAATTCACACTCGATTCGCATTCCACACATTGTACCCTATTATTATTGGTATCCAATACGTACAACCTCCCCTGCTTGTCCCTTGCCACTCCCCAGGGATTGAACAGCTCGCCGTCTCCCCGGCCTTCGCGGCCCCAGCAGCCCAAGGAACGGCCGTCGCGGGTGAACTTCTGGATGCGATGGTTGCCGTACTCGCAGATATAGAGAGTATCGTGCGGGGCCAGCACGATGTCGTAGGGATAGTAAAGCTCGCCCGGCTTGCTGCCTTGCGTGCCCCACGACTTCAGCAATTTGCCTTGGGTATCGAAGACCTGGATGCGATGGTTGCCGGCATCGGTGACCCAGAGATGATCGTCGGCGTCGAAGACGATCTTCTGCGGGCGGACGAACTGGCCGGGGTCGGAACCGTGACCGCCCCACTGGAGCAGGAAGCGGCCGTCGGGCGTGAATTTCTGGATGCGGTCGTACTCGCCATATTCGGAAACGTACAAGTTGCCTTGCGAGTCCTGGGCCGTGCCGGTCACGAAGCCGAACTCGCCCGGCTTCTCGCCCTTCTTGCCGCCCAGGGTGCGGAGCAGCTTGCCTTCGGGCGAGTAGACGAGCACCTGGAAGTAATGCGTGTCGGCGACCATGAGGTTGCCGTCGCGATCGAAGCTCAGGCCGGTCGGCTTGCCGTTGGCGTGGTCGGGCGTGGACCAACTGCGGAGGAAGGTGCCATCGGTCTTGAAGACCTGGATGCGGGCGGTCTTGTCGACGATGTAGAGTTGGTCGTCGCGGTCGATGGCGATCGCCCGGGGAGTTTGGAAGCGGCCATCCGAGATGCCCGGTCGTCCCCACACCGCCTCGACGCGGCCGATGCTGATTCATCGTGGTCGCAGCCGGGAAGGAGGAGCGGAGCGGCAGGAGCCAACGGAACGCGGCGAAGCAGCGAGTACCCAGTACCGAGTGCTTAGTACCGAGTACTGAGTACCGAGTACTGAGTACTGAGTCCTGAGTACCGAGTACTGGGTACTGGGTACTGGGTACTGAGTACTGAGTACTGGGTACTGAAGCACTGGGCACCGCATCGCCGCATCACAAATCTTGGCCTTGGTTTCATTTCGCCGCCCATCCCCGGTTCATGGCTTCTTCGATGGCCTCGATCTCGTAGAACAGGAGACGCCATCAATATTCCATGCGATTGATCATCTCTTCCGCGTACGACCTGACGGAAGAATCCTTATACAACGCGGCAGACTTCTGGGCAATCGAGCGATCGCCAATGGCCTTCGTCGCGGTTTCACCCACGGCTATTCTTCCCCACCCACGAAAGTCGCACGGTCAGCTTCCCGGACGCCGCGGCGACCGTCTTCGCCAACACGGCCTTCTTCTCCGCGAGGAACTCGGGGATCGCCCGCAGGCATCCCTCCAGAAGCTCCAGTTCCCAGACCAGCGGCGGCCGCGTGGCAAGGCCGGGGTTGATGCGGAGGACCAGCGGATAGGCCTCCGGTCCCGCCACCGGCCAGCCGTGCCTCTCGGCGGCGTCCAGGTCGCGGACGGAAATCTCGAAGGCCTCGCTGAACATCAACGACAGGGCCGACATCCCCCGCGCGTTCTCTTCTTCCGAACGGCCGCCGGCAATCATCCCCTGGAGGGCGGCCAGGTCTTCATAGATCGCCAGCCCCTGCTGCACGCCGGACTGGCCCATCACCACCGCGTACCATGGCCCGCTCTGGAACTTGTCGCACTCGACCTTGATCGGCGTGTCGCCCGGCACCTGCTGCCAGGGCCTTGCGGCGGTAAAAATCGGCCGCCGCCGCGTAGAAGCTGCCCACCTCCGCCGGTTGCATCCCCGGCGCGTCCAACAGGGAAGGCAACTCGCCCTGTCCGCCCAAGTGCTGCGCCATGCTTCCAGCACGGCGTCCAGGTATTCGAGCCGCTCCAAGGCAACACACTCGATGCCGGCCCGCTCCAGGTACGGCAGCAGGGCCTGCTCGCTGCTCGGCAGACGCCACCTCGATCAGGCCGGGGCGATGCGGGTCGCCCATCGCCGGTCGCCGGACGGCCTGAAGGACGGCCTCCCACAACCATTCGGCGGGCTGACGCTCCGGCGCCAGTTGATGCGCGAACACCAAATCGTCCGTCCGGCTGACCACCATCGCCACCACGGCCGATAGGGTTGCCCTTCGCCCGTGATCCAGTTCGGCATGGGCGGATGTCGGCCTGCCAAACATCGGCCGGCTCCTGCGGCAGCGCGAGGAGCCCTTCGGGGTCCTCCGCTCGCCGGCTCCTTCCGGCCCTCGCTTCGGCGGTCGCTGCGCCGGCAAGTGGTCCTGCATGGTGTCGATCGACGTCCAACGTGTCCGAGAGCACGCACTCGACATCGATCTGCTTGAGCTTGGCCTTCCACGCCGTCTGGAAGGCCTTCCGGCGGACCTCGATGCGTGCCGGCCGGCGCGGCTCGCGCTCCCCGCGGCTTCCGCATCGTATCGGTGAGGCAGTCCCACACGTCGCCGGGTTGCGGCTGGGAATCAAAGACCTCCAGGCATAATAGTTCATGGCTCGTGCGGCTGACGATCACGATCGTCCAGTACGGCGCTTTCCCGGCCTGGGCCGCTTCAGCCGTCGGGCCCGGAAGTGCATCGACCTGCCAGACTTCGTCCTGCTCTGCGGCAATCGCCTCAGTGCGAGCCGAGTTCGGGCCACGAAGGCCGCCGGCGCTTGGGCTGGCTCGGGCAACGGCAGGTCGAGCGTCTTCCGCAACCAGGAGATCGCCCCCGGCGTATTCGAGCCAGCCGCGGCGATTGCCGACCGCGTAGCTGACGGCCTCGTCTTCTCCGCCCAGGCTGATGTACGGCGGCAGGTTGGGGCAGTTGCTTGTGCCCCAACAAATAGGCTGGAACGTGCTTGTTGACCTTCATTGCCTTGGCCAGCAACTTGTTGGCCTGCGGGCAGTTCGCCCCCCTCGCGGAACGCCAGCAGGGTCTTGGTGTAGGCCCACACCGCCGAGGCGTCGTCCTCGTATTCCGCCAGCAGACGCCGCAGGTCCTGGTCGCGGTCCATGTCCAATAGCAACGTGGCCAGGGAGTAGCGGACGCCCTGGTTGTCGTCGGGGTTGAGCCGCAGCAACGCCTGGTAATGCTCGGCCGCTTCTTCGCGGCGGCCGGCCTCCCACAGGCATTGGGCCAGGCCCTGCCGGGCCCGCATGTACGGCCGGGTTTCCAGCATGCCCCAGAAATGGCCGGCGTACTCCTCGAACACCTGCTTGCCCAGGGCCCGCTCCCCGGCGGCCACGCCTTGCTCGTAGTGTTTCGGGCCTCTTCCGGCGTCGCGGCGTGCTCGGCCAGCACCACGTATGCGTCGGCGCAATCGGGCGAGATTTCCAGGGCCTTGCGTGCCAGCCGGACCTGCTCGGGGCCGGCGGCCTCGAAGGCCCGGTACATTATCTCTTGCGCACGATCCAGCGGGGTCTCTTCACCACTTTCTCCGCCCAGGCCGCCGGCAACCTCCCGCATGACCCGTTCCAGGGCCCGCCGGTCGGGCAGCATCGACTCCAGGGGATACTCTTCTTTGCTTCTTTTGCCAGTTGGCTTTCTTTTTCTTTGCCATGGGATACGTCCTTTCCGGGAAATGAGAACATGCCCCATTCTACCCTCTCGGCGGCCAAGCGAACACAGCGCGGGCAATTGCAGGAAGTAGGGTGGGCCGAGTCCTGCGAGTCCCACCACTGGCGAAATGGCCGGACTACCATTGACAGCGCAAGGAATGGTGGGACTCGCAGGACTCGGCCCACCCTACTTCCTATGTCGGCGAGAGGTTTCCCCTAGGCGGAAAATCGGAGATGACGCCGCGCACATTAGTCCCACTCGGCAAGTGGGACCTACTTCCGCTTCCGATGAAAGACCCGCTTCGCCGCTTCCAGGGCGGGCCCAAGCTGCTCGACTTCGGCGAGCGTGTTGTAGAGATAGAAGCTGGCCCGGGCGGTCGCCCCCACGTTGTAGCGCTTGTGCAAGCGGCATGGCGCAATGATGCCCGGCGCGGATGGCAATGCCGGAGCGGTCGAGCACTTCGGCCACGTCGTGGGCGTGGACGCCGTCGAGCGTGAAGCTGACGATGCCCGCCTTGTGCTCCGGGGCGGGCCCGAGAATCCGCAGGCCCTCGATGTTCTCCAGGATCTCGTGGGCCCGCGTGACCAGCAGCCGCTCGTGGCGGGCGATCGCCTCCATGCCGATGCGGTTGAGATAATCGATGGCCGCGCCCAGGCCGATGGCCGAAACGATCGGCGGCGTGCCGGCCTCGAACTTGGCCGGCAGGTCGCCCGGCTCGAAGCGGTCCAGGAGCACGCGGCGGATCATGCTCCCGCCGCCCAGGAAGGGCGGCATGGCCTCCAGCAACTCGCGCTTGCCATAGAGCACGCCGACGCCCGACGGCCCCAGCATCTTGTGCCCGCTGAAGACGAGGAAATCGACAGTCCAGGGCCTGCACGTCGGTCTTCTGGTGCGGCACGCTCTGGGCCCCGTCCACCAGCACCAGCGCCCCGGCCTGGTGGGCGCGGCGAATGATCTCGGCCACGGGGTTGATCGTGCCCAGCACGTTGGAAATCGCGGTGAAGGCGACGAGCCTGGTCCGCTCGCGTGAGCAGCGTGTCCAGCGCGTCCAAGCTGCAGCAGGCCGTCGTCGGTCAGCGGAATGTGCCGCAGCACGGCGCCGCGGCGCTCGGCAAGCTGCTGCCAGGGGACGAGGTTCGCGTGATGCTCCATCTCGGTGAGCAGGATCTCGTCGCCCGGCTTGATGTTCGCGTCGCCCCAACTCCGCGCCACGGTATTGATGCCCGAGGTCGCGCCGTAGGTGAAAATGCACTGCTCGGGCTGCGGGGCATTGATGAACGCGCGGACCGTTTCCCGGGCCTGGTCGAACAGCTCGTCCGACTCCTGGGCCAGTTGGTGAATGCCGCGATGCACGTTGGCATAATGCTCTTCGTAGCAACTGACGATCGACTGGATGACCTCGCGCGGATGCTGCGTGCTGGCCGCGTTGTCGAAATAGATCAGCGGCACACCCGGCCGGACCTCGCGGCTGAGGATGGGGAAATCGCCGCGGTAGGCCAAGGGGTCCAGCGGCGGGGTTTGCACGAGCGTGCTCATGAGCGGCAGACCTTCCCGGACTGGGCGGATCGGCAGCCTCGGGCACCCGGTATCGGGCCTGTCGACGCGGGCGAGTAGATGGCCGATTGCAACACCCGCCAGGGCAGCAGGCAGCACTTCTGCCGGTTGGGCGTGAGGCGGACGCCGAACAGTTCCAGCATGTCGTTGGCGGTGAACTTCTTGACGTCCTCGATCGTGCGGCCGTCGAACTTCTCCACGATCATCGAGGCCGCCGCCTGGCTGATGCAGCAGCCGTCGCCGTCGAAGAACACTTCCCGCAGCGTGCCGCCGTCATCGATCTGCAATTCCATGCGGACGACGTCGCCGCAGAGGGGATTGTCGTCCTGGTGGGCGTGCGTGCAGTGCGTGCAGTGACCGCGATGGTACGGATCCTCGTAGTGATCGAGGATATGGTCCTGGTAAAGTTCTTCTTCGTCGGCAGGCATAATGGTGCGCGGAGGAAAGGAAACCTGTTTACGGCGTGACTGCCCGCAGGACATTCCGCACCGGTTCGCCCGGCACGTAGACGCGGGGCGTCCCGTAGACACTCCAGCCCGGCACGCCGTAGTAAGCCGCGTAGGGCGTCACGACGGGGGAATGCGCGCACGTAGGGGCGCGGGCGGCGCATAGTAACTGACGTAGGGACTAGGGGTATACGCCGCGGGGGGAGTATAATAGCTGACGTAGGGGGTAGGGGCCGCGTATGCCACTGGCGGTGCATAATAGCTTACATAGGGCGCGGGGGTCGCGTACGTTGTCGTAGGAGCGTAGTAGGCGGCGTAGCTGGCGCGGCCGTGCATAGGCCGGCGGCGTACTGCATCCGCATTGGGCGTGGACGATGGATCCGCTTAATATGAGAGCAAGGACCGTCAAGGAAATGAAGCGGTGATACATAAGAAACCCCCTTACTGAGTTCTGCCCAGAAAATCGCAATGGGGAGTCGCCTGGGCTGATTGCAACTCCACCTTTTACCTTAGCTACAAGGTGTCGAATCGGCAAGTGGCTAAGGCATTAATCCCGGGGGGAATTTGACCGCGGAATACATTTGCGTCAGATGTGCAATGTCCCGAACAATCGCGCTCGCTCTTGTCGCAATTTCTCCCTCTGTCCTGCGTCTCAGTGTGACCCCTGACATCAGAGGTTATGTCTTTGTCGGTTGCTCACGACGTGGCGAGCACTTCCTGAAGCCAGGACTGCCAAGCGGGCGCCAACGGCGGGACGGGAATGTATGACGGTAGTCGATTTCGCGGCGGTAGGGCCCCGCGTCGTAAGTCCGCTGGAACACGGCTTGGAGATCCAACAGCACTGCCGCATCGCCGGGGAGCAGCGGAACGGCGATTTCGGGCAACGACTCGTCGAGCCGGATGGAATAGACGAAATAGTCTTCCAGGTTGTCGAAGCGGTGGATCGAGACGTGGTATTCGAACTCGTCGGCCTGCTGCCGCAAACGGTCCAGCGGCACTGCCGTCGTGTGTTCTCCGTCGCGGAGAAGGTCGATCTCGACGAGGTGGACTTTGCTCTCCAAAATCTCGCGCTGCTTTCGCAAGTAGAGGTCCCGCCCGTGCTCGCCCGGCGTCTTGTTGGTCAGGCTGAGCAGTTCGATCGACGTCACCAGACGCCGCTCGGAGCGGGGACCGCAATAGATCTCCACGAACGTCTCGCTGCGCTGGTCGTGGGGAACATGGACCACCAGCGGTTGCGAACGGGCGGCGCCGCGACGGCTGCCGAGGGACCGCTGCCGAGGGGCGCGTTTCTCGGCCGCGCCACCTGCACGTCGGGACCGATGTAAGCGTTCGGAGACTTCGATCCAGGCCCGGCGGCCGAGCGGGGCAACGTAGGGTGGCGGAAGCAGCGCCTGCAGGCCTCACTCAGGTAGGCGATGAACCGATCGTGGAAATCCGAAAAATTGTCGGGATGCTCCACGAAGGGATCCATTCCCGGAAATGGCGACGGCACAAAACGGCCCCTCCTGTCTGCGTATTCTTGAGGCGGTTCCTCCACGGCTTGCAGAAGCGGTTCCTTTGCAGTCATGTTTCCAACTCCCCGTTCCTGTGTTCCTATTATTGAATGAAGCATCCCAAGTTGCAAGTATCGCCAACTACATCCCACCTTGGCGACAATTATCTCCGCGCCGGTCCTTAGCCGAGACGTTATAATATCCCCTAAACTGCCGAAACCGACAAAGCTTGACACGAAAGAACGGTCTATGCCCACCGTAGTGCTGAAAAACCGCCTGGATCATGCAACGAACCCCGCCTTCGTGGCGATCGTCTTCCTGCTGGCATTCAGTCCTGCCGACGCCGCTCAGGCGACGAACCTGCTCGAGAACCCCTCCTTCGAGATCCCCAAGGAAAGACCAGTTCGGGCTGGGTCTTCGCCAAGTGGGGCGGCTGGAAGTACGAGGGCGATTGCGAGTTCCGCGTGGGCCAGGTCGCCCATTCGGGCAAGCACTCGTGCCTGCTGTTCGGCGGCGTCGGCGCCAAGATCCGCGTCGCGCCAGGATGCACGAGCCTCGAGCCGGGCCGGTACAAGATCACGGCCTATCATGCGCGGACTGGACATCGGCACGGGCGTCTGGAACGCGACCACCGAGTTCATGTTCAACGAAAAATACATGCAACTCGAAAAAGAACGGGACGTTCGGCTGGACGAAGCTGACGTACGTCGGCGAGATCAAGGAGAAGAAGAAGGCCGGGCCGTCGTTCGGGCTGATGGCCCCGGATATTTCTGGATCGACGACGTGTCGTGGATCAAGGTCGGCGACGAGTGCCCTTGACCGAAAAGCCCGTGCTGGGCACGGAGGAATCGCCGATCGCGCCGCCCGGCCGAGCTCGGTGCCGGCGCGGTGCGCTGCCCGAGTGCGGATACCGGAACATGCCGGCATGGAAGACCTGCTACGCCTGCGGCACGCCGCTGGAGGCGACGACGAGCGGTTGCCGCCGGCGCCGCCAGTCAAGTCGATCGCCGTCGTTCGAAGACAAGAATCCATTCAACGGCGGCACGATGGTCGAGGAGCATGCCACCGACAGGCCGCAAGGCGCTGCGGATCGACAAGTCGTACGCTGAGCATGGATCGGCCGCAGGACTGGCACGGCTACGACTTCCTCAAGGCCGACATGCACACCGACGCGAAGGCGCCGCTGCAGCTTTACGTCGAGATCCGCGACACCGCGACGCGCGACTATTGGACCCGGGTGAACTACGTGACGGTCGTTCCGCCGGGCTCGAGCACGCTGGTCATTCCCGTCAAGCAGCTCTACGTCGGCGAGAAATCGCGGCCGGGCCGGCATGCTCAACCTAGCGGGATCACCGCGTCTTGGTGTTCACCATCGGCGACAAGCCGGCCGCGCCGCTGTTCGTCGACAACGTCCGCCTGGAGCGCGACGATGCTCCGGCGGCAGGTGCATGTTCGACGGGCTGCTACGCGTTCGATTTCGGCACCGGCACCAGCCCGGTGATGGACGGGTTCACGCCGATCACGCCGGGCACGCTGTACAGCAAGGGCCGCGGCTACGGCCTGAAGAACGCCCAGATCTGGCGGGCGTTCGACGTGCTCCAGCCCGATCCGCTCTACCAGGACTTCATCTGCATCGAGTCGGGCGGCCTGGCGGTCGACGTGCCCAACGGCAAGTACCGCGTGTTCGTCAACATCGATAATCCCTCGGGCTTCTGGGGCGAGTACCAGGTCTATCGCAAGCGGGCGATCCTGGCCCAGGGCAGGCCGGTCGTGCAGCGAGACCATGGATTTCGAGGCGTTCCAGCAAGAAGTATTTCCGCTTCTGGAACGTCGAGGACCTGCCCGCCGACAACACGTTCGACAAGTACCAGAAGGCCTACTTCCAGGAGAAGACGTTCGACGTCGACGTGACCAACGGCCAGTTCAACCTCGATTTCCAGGGCGAGAACTGGGCGTGCAGCGTCTCGGCCGTGGTGATTTTTCCCGTCGAGAAGGCGGCCGAGGGCGAGCAGTTCCTCAAGTACGTGAAGCCAAGCGCCGGTTCTACTTCGACAACTACTTCAAGCGCGTCCTCCACCGCCGACCGGCGATCCGCTCCAGCCGTCCGCCGACGACCGGCGGCGCGGCTACGTCGTCTTTCAGCGCGACGCGATGCACGACGTGTACTACAACGACACGCCGCTTCCGGAGGAAATCGGCGACGCCGCTTCACGGCGAAGCGTTCGCCGGCGAGTATGAGCCGGTGACGCTGGCCGTTGCTGCCCGCTGGACGACCTGGGCCAGGTGACCGTGACGCCCTGCGACCTGGCGGGCCCGGCCGGGACGATCCCGGCCGCGCGAGATCGATGTGGGCTACGTGTCCTATCGCATCAGCCGCGTCACGATGGAAGGCATCGGTCTACACCATCACGCCCCGGCTGATCATGCCCGGCGGCACGGTCGACATGCCCAAGGGCATCACCCGGCGGTTCTGGCTGACGGTGAAGACGCCGGCCGACGCCGCGGCCGGGCCTGTACCAGGGGTCGGTCGACGATCCGACCGGGCACGGCGGCGCCGCCGACGTGCCCGTCGAGTTCCGGGTCCGCAAGGGCACGCTCGACCCGGTGGACGTCCCGGCCGGCCCGTGGGGCTCAACGATCGACATGCCCTGGTCCGGCGACGACCCGGCCGCCGCCGTTGCAAACCGGCAGATGTACCGCGAAGAGCCTGCGGAAGATGCGCGAGTACGGCTTCACCACCTTGCAGCGGCATCCCCGTCGATCGCCTATCACGGATTCAAGGACGGCCGGCCGGTGCTCGATTTCACGCGTGGCCGACGTAGCAGATGAGCTCGCCAAGGAACTGGGGTTCCTCGCCGTGGTCAGCTACGGCGGCGGCGTCGCGGGCATCGACGCCTACTACCAGGACATGGCCCGGATGAAGGCGGCCGGTTTCAACGACTACGCCGCGTTCATCAAGGCCGTCTACGGCGAGATCCAGCGAGCACGCGGAGCGAAGGCTGGTCCCGGTCTATTACAACCTGGGCGACGAGCCGATCGGCGACGACTCGCCGCTCGGCCGAGAACGCCGAGGCCTACCGGCGGGCGTTCCCCAAGGGGCCGCCCGTACTTCACGGCGGCCAGCAGCTTCAGCGGCAACGACCGGCAACGATCCCCATTTCCGGCTCTCGCAAGGCCCTGCACGTGGTCGATTGGAACGAGCACGACGAGGCGTCCGTCAAGCTGCTCCACGAGGCGGGCGGCGACTGGGCCTTCTACAACGGCGGCAACCGCTGGACCTTCGGCGACCTACATGTACAAGGCGGCCAAACAGTTCGGCATGAAGTTCCGCCTCTCCTGGCATTGGAACGCCGCGGCGGGCGACCCCTACTACGCGCTGGACTGCCGCGAAGACGACTACGCCTGGTGCAACTCGTCGCCCGAGGCCGGCTGATCCCGGCGGTCGAGTTCGAGCGGCTGCGCGAGGGGCTGGGCGACTATCGCCGACTGCTGACGCTGGAACGACTGGCCGCGCAAGCAGCCGGCACGCCGGCCGCCGAGGCCGGGCGCGAAGCTGATCGACGCCCGCATGGCCGCCTTCAAGCTGGGCCAGCGGGAGCACGACGCGCTGTTCCCGCTCGAGGATTGGAACGACTTCCGCCGCAAGACTGGACGACGCGATCGAAACCCTGCGGCGGTAAGCCGAACTTCCGGCAGCATGCCTTCATGCTCCAGAACGAAGCCAGTTCTGCTGACTCCGTGGCTTCTACCTCGCTTCAAAATCGCGGAGGTTCGCCGATAGGAGCAGCCCGTCGTTCGCTAAGAGGATCACGATGTGCATTTCCTGCTTCGCCGCCCGCCGCTCGGCCTCGCGGATTTTGCGTCCTTCCTCTTGGATCTCCGCAATGACGGCATCTCCCTCGAACATCCCCACAGAGCTTCTCCAATCCTTTTTCTGCCTGCCGATGCCCGTAACAAGGGCGGCGACGGTATTTTCGAGGGCGTTTACACGCTCCTCTAGCGTAGGTTGTGTCGGTTTCGACCCCTCCAATTCTGGCATAAGCTATATGGAATTATAAGGCTGTGCTGGCGGACAATTGTCAGTGGCGACCGGGAATTGAGGAAACCGGAAAACCCGCAGCGCCTTGAGTCCGGTCCGCGAATGTACTAGAATAATCCACTTCGACTACCGTTCCTGAAGGCTCTACTGTCCATGGCCATTGCCGAATTGTCACCTCGACGAGCGGAAACGATGTGCTCCGGCAGACCGGGCCGATGCCCAGGTCGCCGGCAAGCGCTGTCGCTCCCGCATCGGCCGCCTAATGGGCGTGAAAGTCGTCGCCTTGGGCAGTTTCGTGCCGAGCTCCGAGTTCGCAACGAGGACCTTGCCGCGCTGGGCTATGACGCCGATTGGATCTGCAACGCACCGGCATCACCGAGCGCCGCCAGCGCGACGGACGTCTCGACCGGCGACATGGCCACCGAGGCCGCCCCCCGATGCCTCGCCGCGGGCGACATCCGCCCCGAGCAGATCGACCTCGTGCTGCTGGGTACGTTTACGCCCGACATGCTCTGCCGGCCACGGCCAACGTCGTCCAGGACCGCTGGGGCTATGCGCCCCGGCCTTCGACGTGCAGGCCGCTTGCGCGAGCTTCGCTTTCGCCTTGATCACCGGCATGCAGTACGTAGCCAGCGGATGCAGCCAGCGGGCACTGGTGATCGGCGCAGATTGCAATTCGCGAATGGTCAATCCGGACGACAAGCAAACTTACCCGTTGTTCGGCGACGCGGCTGGCGCCGTGGTCCTGGCCCCGGGTATAGCCGATCAGGGCCTGCTGGCCTACGCGGTCGGCTCCGACGGCTCCGGCGCCGAACTGATCCGCCGTCCCACCGGCGTTGGGCGCGAACTGTTCTCCGCGGACAATCCCGGCGGGCATTTTCTCCGCATGGACGGCCGGCCTGTCTTCAAGTGGGCCATTCGCACCCTGAAAGAGACAATCGGCGAAGTGCTCTGCGCGGCCGGCATGGGCCTCGACGACATCGACCTGGCAAGCTCTTTGATCAGGCGAACATGCGGATCATCAACGCCGCCGTCGCAGAACTCGGCATGGCCGCCCGAGGCAAAGTCTTCAACAACCTCGACCGCTACGGCAACACATCGTCGGCCAGCATTCCCTTGGCCCTCGACGAGGCCCATCGCGCGGGCCTCGTCCGCCGCGGCCATCACGTGCTCTTCAGCGGCTTCGGCGCCGGCCTGACCTGGGGCACGGTGACTGATGGGCGTGGTAAAGAAAAAGGCAAAATCCGAAATCCGAATGTCGAAATCCGAAACAAATTCGAAATATAAAAATCCAAATGGTCAAAACCAAGCCTCGCCGGGAGAAGCGTCGATGAAGCGCTTAAATCATTTATAATTCGTATTTTGAATTTGTTTCGGATTTCGATATTTGAATTTCGGATTTTTGACCTTTGTCATTCTTGTCCCTTAGGTTTTCACTCCCGACCCATGTCCAAAGTCAAACAGCTTCCTCCCCGCAGCAAAGTCAAACCGTCCGACACCTGGGACCTTTCCA
>CAWKIF010000122.1:0-10485 GCA_963849485.1 candidate division FCPU426 bacterium
AAGTTGCCGCTTCCAAGCCGGTCGAGGCGGCCCCAGCTGCGGTTCCAACGGTAGGCGCGGCGCCTGCGGTAGTTCAGGCGCCAGCGCTACCTCAACCCAACGTGAAACGGTTGTCGGCGAAAAAGCCGAAAAGGATGAACCACGAACCTGCAACTGCAAATCCAGTTGTCGCTGTTTCCAAACCAACCCAAGTGATATCCACACCATCTCATTCGACCCAGACCGATAAAACGGCGGACCTGTCCCCCGAAGCTTCAGCGAAGGGGGATACCGCTTTCGTTCTGAAGTTCGCCACGGCCCTCTACAGTATTGGGTACCTGAACTACCAGGACCAGGAGGCCACCCTCTTGGGTTGGGTGACGAAAGATTACGCCGGGGATCTCAAAGGCAAATACTTCAATCCATACGCCTACAAAAACATGGTCAGCCTCCACCGCATTAAGACCTTCACGCCCGACGGTCCCGTGAAATGGGTTTCTTCCAACGAGTCGGCCGAGGAATTCATGATATCGGGCACCATCGTCGGCCAGGGCGGGTGGAACGGCCAGGCTTCAAATTACACGAAGACGGTCAAGGCTCGTATCCAGATCATCCACGACGCGTCAGGAAAACCATTGGTGAAAAAAATCAACGATGAGATTTCGGATTAAAAAAATTCGTAAACGTTCACCGCCAAGACGCCAAGTGAAAAAAAGAATTTGAGTAATCTCAAAAATCAACCCGAATTTTTTTTAATTCGAAAATATGCTTTTCTTGGCGTCTTGGCGGTGAAACAGGTGTTTTTAGAGCCCCCTCACTTTCGATTCATTCTCCGTTAATTTTTTGGAGTCTTGTCTTTCGCCCGGCCCTTAACGGCCTTCCCTTTTGAAAAAACGGGACTCACGATTACCTAACAGGGTGCTGAAAAAGTATTTTTCAGCACCCTGTCGACAGCCATGGGATAGAACGAGCCACTTAAAATATGGTTTTTATGTTTGTGGCTCGTTCGCAAATAGGAAAAAGTCCGTTTCTGGGACTTTTTCAGCATCCTGCTAAACATTTCCGCGCGCCTAAAAACGATTCTTGAAATTTATAATTCATCGAGATGGATCATCCAAAAAATTCTCGGGCTCAGTTTCCAACGGTATCCCAATAATCCTTAACTATGATCATGGTCATCGTCATGTATAATCACGGCCCATAAGCTGTCGTGTTTTTTTGCATTAAAAAAATTGTATTAGTTCGGCCTAAAAAAGCATCCAACGCAAAGACGCCAAGAAAGGCACCTTTTTAGATAAAGAGCTAAACCAAAGATGTAATGTTTAGGATTAAGACTTTATCCAAAATTCTTATCTTCACTTTGTGTCTTTGTTTTGGCAGTGGGTTTGTCGACCTGAACATATAAAAAATATTGGGGAGCGGGTAATGAAAAACAAGTCGAATTGGCTATTCCTGTTGCTGTTGGTCACGCTCTTCCCCATCGCCTGTTCGACCCCTCCCGGCGGCCCTACCGGCCCCGCGCCGGTTACCCTGCTCGTTACCCCCACCTACAGCCCGACTTTCCCAGCCGGGACCCTGACGATGACTTCCACCCCCGTTCCGAGCCACACGCCTCTTCCCACCGGCACGCCCGTGACGATTCTGGTCACCCCGACCTCGACCCCGACCTTTCCCCCGGGCACCCTGACCTATACGCCGACTGGTACGGCGACCTGGACGGTCACGACGACCCCGACCCCCTACCCCAGCGCCACCCCTCTGCCGACCACAACTCCCATCTTTATATTAGTCACGCCCACCTCGACTCCCACCTACCCTCCGGGCACGCTGACCTATACCCCAACAGGAACCTCGACGACTACCACCACCATCACCGATACGCCGACGAACAGCCCGACCATCACCATGACCCCCGCGACCCGCCTGCTCCTCACCTGGAACAACCTTCCCGCCATCCAAACCTATCTGTTTAACCAGGCCAACGTCACCAGCCTTCAGTTCATCTTGAAGGCTTTCGGGCCGGAACCCGTCTCGGTCACCCAGATGACTTTCGGTCTCGCCGGCACGCTTCAAAGCGGCGAAGTGGCGGGTGGAAGTGTTCAGTTGATCCCCGACACGGGAGCCACTGGGGACGACGCGGCTGGAAACGGCCTCTACACGGGCGGCGGAACCGCCCTGGCCAGCGGCAGTTTCACCAGCGGAACAGTGGTTTTCTCCAACGCTTCCGGCCTTTTGGAAGTCGCGCCCGGCGCCCCGCAAACCTTCTTATTAGTGTTCAGCCTCAACTCGGCCGGAGGGGAAGACTTTTACAATTCCCTCGCCGCCGGAGGCATCCTCGCGGCGGGTGCCCAGACGAGCCTTCCGGTTCAGATCTTGGGCGGGCCCATCAACGGCAACACCCACAATATCCTCGCGCCTTCGCCGACCTTCACTGGCACCCCCACGGCCACCTTTACGATCACCGAAACGGGGACCCCAACCCTCAGCCCCACCGTAACCCTGGTTCCGACCTTCACCTGCCCCTCGGGCCAATACCTTTGCAACGGCGGCGTGACCGCTTATTGCGCGGATTTCCAGACCGACCCGAACAATTGCGGCGATTGCGCCAACTATTGCCCCACGGGCTATACCTGCGTGGGCGGCCAATGCGTCGTGTCCTGCCAAACCGGGCTGACCAATTGCGGCGCGACTTGCGTGAATTTAAGGACTGACCCCAATAACTGCGGCGCCTGCGCGACCTCCTGCCCCGCCGGGTACGTCTGCAGTAACGGCACCTGCGCCTTGTCTTGCGAGGCCGGGCTGACCAATTGCGGCGGACTATGTTCCAACCTCAAGACCGACCCGAACAACTGCGGCTCTTGCGGGACCGTCTGCCCCGCCGGTTACGTGTGCAGTAACGGTACCTGCGCCTTGTCCTGCGAGGCGGGGCTGACGAATTGCGGCGGAATATGTTCCAACCTCAAGACCGACCCGAACAACTGCGGCGCATGCGGAATGGTCTGTCCCGCGGGTGAGGTTTGTAGTAACGGCACCTGTGCCTTGTCCTGCGAGAACGGCCTGACCAATTGCGGCGGTATTTGCTCGAACTTGCAAACCGATAACAACAATTGCGGTATCTGCGCCAACCAATGCCCCAACGGGTACAAGTGCGTGGGCGGGGCCTGTGTCTTGACCTGCGAGTCCGGGCTGACCGCCTGCTCCGGCGTTTGTTCGAATTTGATGACCGACCCGGCCAACTGCGGCGCCTGCGCCCGCGCCTGCCTTCCCGGTTATGTCTGCAGCGGCGGAAACTGCGTCTTGACCTGCGAGTCCGGGCTGACGAATTGCAGCGGTGTATGTAGCAACCTGGTGACCGATTCGAACAACTGCGGCGGTTGCGGGGTCATCTGCCCCTCGGGTTACAAATGCGTGGGCGGGGCCTGCCAATTGTCGTGCGAAACCGGCCTGACCGCCTGCTCGGGCGTTTGCTCGAATTTGCAAACCGACACGAACAACTGCGGGTCCTGCGCGAACCAGTGCCCCGCGGGCACCAAGTGCGTGGGGGGGGCCTGCGTCTTGACCTGCGAGGGCGGGCTGACCAACTGCGGCGGGGTTTGCGTCAATGAGCAGACCGACCCGGCCAACTGCGGTAGTTGCTTTCACCCCTGTCCCGCCGGTTACATTTGCAGCGGGGGAGCCTGCGTTTTGACCTGCGAGAGCGGGTTGACCAACTGCAGCGGGGTTTGTACCAACCTGGTGACCGATTCGAACAACTGCGGGGGTTGCGGGTCGTCTGCCCCGCGGGTTACAAATGCGTGGGCGGGGCCTGCCAATTGTCGTGCGAATCCGGCCTGACCGCCTGCTCGGGCGTTTGCTCGAATTTGAAAACCGACCCGAACAACTGCGGCGCCTGCGGGATGGTCTGCCCCGCCGGTTATGTCTGCAGCAACGGAAGCTGCCAATTGTCCTGCCAGAGCGGGTTGACGAATTGCAGCGGCGTCTGCAGCGACCTGAAGACCGACTCGAACAACTGCGGTTCCTGCGGGGTCGTCTGCCCCTACGGTTGCGTGAACGGCACCTGCGTCCCCACGCCCGTCTTCACCCCCACGCCGACCGCCACCCCCTAATATCAACCTGAACTTTTCGAAGACAGGCCCAACCAACGCCCTGGACCCACAAGGTCCGGGGCGTTAAATTATCCACCCAGTTAAAGAACATTCAGATAAGGAAAGCGCGTGGCCAGGGCACCCCGAAAAACCACCCGTCAGCGAAAACCGAAAACCCCGCCCCACAATTCCCACGAGAACATCGCCCGGGGGCTGGTGGTCATCACTATGCTGTTGCTGTTATTCGCCCTGCTTTGGCTTGCCCACCCATGGGCGAACAGGCCCCCGGCCCCGGCGCCGGCCTTGACGCCCACGCCCTGGCCCGCGGTGCTCCCCACCGACACGCCGATCCCGGTCAACGAGGCAACTATGACGGCCGTCGATTTCACGGGGGTCTCGGCCAAAAAAAAAGCCGAGGTCATCGCCCAATTTGAAAAAGTGATGTGCGGGTGCGGCTGCATGATGAGCGTGGCCCAATGCATCGTGCGGGACTTGAAGTGCCCCATGTGGAACGACCATGTGATGGAGTTTCAAAAAGCCCTGGGGAACGGCAAGACGCCCCACCTGAAGCCGACCCCGACCAGCCTGCCCGCCCCTGCCCCCAATTCCTAAAGCTGATAAGAATTATCACCACCAAGACTCCAAGGCACCAAGAACTTCACTAAGCCGATGTTTGAAAAACGAAGTAAAACCAAATCTTATATTGAGCTTTTCTTGGTGCCTTGGAGTCTTGGCGGTGATTATTGTCTTTTCTTTAGCGGATGGGATTTTGAACCTATAATGCGCCCTGGCAAAACAAATGAAATCCTTCCAGGAGCCGCCCCATGGTCGAAAAACCCCACCGCACCTTTGACGCGAAAAGGCACATGATGCCCAAGAAAACCCTTTATTGGATCATCTCAGGCACGGTGCTGGTCGTGGGCCTGCTCTTTTGGCTTCTGACCCTGCTTCACCCCCTGCCCCCTCACACCATCACGATGGCCACCGGCCCGGCGGGAAGCGCCTACGAGGTCTTCGGCAAGCGCTACAAGATTCTCCTGGCCAAGCAAGGCATCACCGTGAACCTGCGCAACACCGCGGGAGCGGTGGAGAACCTGGCGCTTTTGAACGACCCCAAATCCGGAGTGCAGGTGGGGTTCGTGATGGGCGGCTTGACCCAGGAAACGGACGAGGCCAATTTGCTCTCCCTCGGCACCGTCTGCTACGAGCCCATGTGGTTCTTTTCGCGTAAAGTGGCGACCGACCGGGGTCTCTTTTCCCTGAAGGGCAAGCGGGTGTCAGTGGGGCCGGAGGGCAGTGATTCCCGGGCCCTTTTCAACGAGCTCTTGAAGCGCAATTCGCTGGATATCGGCTCTTTCCAGGCCCTGCCGTTGCCCCCCGAGCAAACCGCCGATGGGCTTCTTCATAACAAGATCGATGCGGCCGTGCTGGTGAATTCCCTGGCCTCGCCCGTGGTGCGCGAACTGCTCAAGACCCCCGGCATCGACCTGGCCAGCTTCACCCGGGCGGATGCCTATGTGGCGATCTTCCCTTCCCTGACCAAGCTGACCCTGCCCGCGGGCATTTCCGACCTGGAAAGGGACCTGCCCCCCCACGACGTCACCCTTTTGGCGACCAAGGCCAGCCTGATCGTGCGGGGCGACCTGCACCCGGCCCTGCAATACCTGTTGTTGGAGGCGGCCAGCCAGATCCATAACCGCCGGGGAGTCTTCCAGAAGACCGGGGAATATCCCGCCGCCGAGGCCCTGGAAATTCCCTTGAGCCCCGACGCCCAGCATTTCTACAAGTCCGGCCGGCCCTTCCTGCAACGCTACATGCCCTTCTGGATGGCGGCGCTGGTGGAGCAAATTATCGTCTTGATCATCCCGGTGCTGGGTTTGATGTACCCCCTCGGCAAGGGCCTGGCTTCCCTTTACGGATGGGGTATGCAGAGAAGAATCTTTTTGATCTACGGCGAATTGCATTGGCTGGAAGCTGAGATTGATAAGCTGGGCAATAAGAAGCCGACTGAGGAAATCCTCACCCGGATGAAGAACCTGGAAGACCGCGCCAACCGGGTTCGGGTTTCCCAGAACTATATCCCCATGCTCTACAGCCTGAAGGAAACCATCGCCTACGTGCGCGGCCGCCTCGACAAGATGTAAGTGGCGAAATAAACCTAAACATAAAGCCTGAAACATATCCACGATGGGGACCCGGATTGGACAACCTTTCTTCAGCTACTTGCGATATTAAATCCGGGATGGTATAACAGTTATACATGGAGGTTGGATGCGGTTTAAGTTTGATAAACGCAAAAGCGAAAGCCTCCGTCGAAACCGGGCGCGTGGAATTGGTTTTGAGGAGGCCCAAAGGCTCTGGGAAAGTCCTTATTACCTTGACCAGCGTTCGGATTTACCCGAGCAATGGCGGGCCATCGGTTGGGTTGGTGAAAGACTCTATACCATGATCTATGAAGAAAGATCGGATCGGGATGGCGAGTACCTACACCTGGTTACGCTTTGGAAATCCACCAAAGAAGAAAGGAAACTCTATGAAAAACACACATAAGACCAAAACCGTCCCGACGGCGGAACAAATCGCCCAAATGGCAGACAATGGCGAAGATATTTCCAAGCATTTCACGAACCGTGGAAAAATGATGCCTGCCATTCGCAGGGTTAATGTGGATTTCGCGGAAAACATGCTGAAGGAATTGGACAGTTTTGTGAGCGAGATGAACGTGAGCCGTCAGGCCGTCATTAAAACCTTCCTTCGCCAGGGATTGGATCAGCATTATTTAGCCAAAAAGAAGCGCCCTCATCTGGCCGCTCATTAATCATTCAAAATACCGCAGAGTAGAGCGCTGGCGCGTATGGCTTAGAGCACGGTGGCTAATCCAACCCTTTCGGATTGGGCCTCAGTCCGGCTCTCATAACCACGTTTCCAGCGCCCCCTCATCAAACCGTACGTAAAAAAGGGGTCCAGGCCTACACATTACACTTTAGAATCCAGAGCCCATGTTCCACCAAAATTTAATATGTAATAGGGTGGCCAAGCCCCTTTTCTATGACAGGCTGGTTCATTTTGAGCGCGGTCCCTTGATTTCCCTCAACACGAAAAGCTAAGGTCACACGAGCCGTTGAATAAAAGAGAATTCATTTCCACAAAGGGGAGCTTTGTGAAAAAGATCATTTTAGTCCCGATGTTTTGTTCGGCTTTGTCCTTGATCGTGTTATCCGCCCAGATGGGTTGCGGGAACAAGGCCCCTACCAACCCCACTACTCCGGCCACCTCCACCTTCACCTCGGTGCCCACCAACAGCCCCGCCAAAACCTTTACCGCCACTTATACCAGAACCCTCACCCCGACCACCTTGGGCACCACGACCCCCACTTTTACCGCCAGCAGCACGGCGAGTTCGACAAGCTTCTCCTCCCCTTCCACCACTCCAACATCCACGGCCACGGCCAGCCCGACGGCTTCGACGACATCAACCCCCTCGGCAACACCTTCGTCCACTGTTACCTCCACCTCGACGGACACCACGAGCTCGACCACCACCCCCTCATCGACGGGAAGCTCAACTTTCACCGCGGCTCCAACGGATTCTCCCACGGCCAGCCCGACTGCTTCGGCGACATCGACCCTCTCGACAGCGCCTTCGCCCACGGTGACCGCAACCTCGACTTCCACCCTCAGCCCCACCAAGACCTCCACCTCCACGCCGAACTCGACCTGGACCTCCACCTTTACCGCGACCCTCACACCGACCCAGGGCCTTACGACCCATTACAGCGTCATCTCGGCCTCTACCGTGGTCGCTGGGAGCACCATGCCTCTCACGGTCATCGCGTTGGAATCGAGCGGCGTGACGGACACGGGCTATGCCGGGACCGTCGATTTTTCCTTGTCCAGCGGTAGCGGTGATCTGGTCCCGGCCCCGGGGACCCTGACCGCCGGGGTCGGTGTTTTCACCGTGACGGCCTCGACCACGGCCAACAGTGTTTTCAGCGTGACCGCCACCGATTCCTCTTTCAGTACGATCACCGGCACGAGGAGTTCGATCACGGTGGAGGCGGGGCCCTTTTCCCAATTCCTCGTGACGGCGTCCAGTTATTCTCCGACCGCCGGGACGGCATTCACGGTGACCGCCCAGGCCACGGACGCCTACTCGAACAATGTCACCGGCACCTGGACCCTCACGTTCTCGAGCAGCGATCCGGCGGTGAACTTTATTCCTTCCACCTCAGTCCTCACGAACACCTCGGGACAAGGGAACGTTACCGCGATCCTCAATACCACGGGCCCCCAGACCATCACGGTCAACGCCTCGGGTCATACGGGGTCCGCCACCTTCAACGTCAATTAGGACCTCGGCCCGGGGTTGGTCCGTTGACCCCTTGTTAACGAATATTGGGAAAATAGGGGAAGCTTAAAATGGCTCAGGATTTAAAAATCGTTTCTTTTAAATCGGCTCATGAATGGGAAAAGTGGCTGGCCAAGAACCACGATTCGTCCCGGGGTGTTTGGCTGAAAATATCTAAGAAAGATTCTCAAACCCTCTCGGTCAATTACCCGGATGCCCTGGATGAAGCCCTTTGTTACGGCTGGATTGACGGCCAAAAGGCGGCCTTTGATGATAAGGCCTGGCTTCAGAAATTTGGTCCGCGTCAGTCGAAAAGCGTTTGGTCGAAGATCAATGTAGACCACGCTGAACGCCTCATCCAAGTGGGCAGCATGAAACCGGCTGGGTTGGAAAAAATCGAATCAGCCAAAAAAGACGGACGCTGGTCCAAGGCCTACCACCCTCAAAGTTCGGCTAAATTACCCGAGGATTTCCTGCGGGAAGTAAGCAAAAACAAGAAGGCTAAGGTCTTTTTGGAAACATTGAATCGCTCAAATGTTTACGCCATCATTTACCGGCTACAAACCGCGAAAAAACCTGAAACCCGGCAGAAACGAATCAGCCAATTCGTGGAAATGCTTTCCAAAGGGGAAAAACTTCATCCCTAGCCAAAGGTGATAAGTTTCTTGTCTTCGACGGGAACCCTTCATGGACAGGTTATATTGGACAAAAAGGGGGGAAGATGCTGGAGCTCAGACCGGTTTGCGAAAACTGCCGCAAACCTTTGCCGCCCGAATCGCTGGAAGCTCGAATTTGCACTTACGAATGCACCTTTTGCGCGGATTGCGTGGAAAGTGTTATTGAAAATGTTTGCCCGAATTATGGTGGCGGATTTACCCCCAGACCCATACGGCCCAAAACAAACTGGAAGGGCGACAACTATCTTGGTAAAGACCCGGCAAGCACTAAAATTAAGCATCGTCCCGTCAATTTAAAAGAGCATTCCCGGTTTTCGTTGCCGATTAAGAACCTGCCGCCTGAAAAAAGATAATAGGCGTTGTCCACGACGGGGACCCAGAGTGAACAATGGTTTCTGTGGGTTTATTTGCCAAAGATTGACTTAATTTATAGTTGGATTGAATATTTGGAGAATTTTAGAACTAAAGCTAGAAAAGATGGTATTTAAAACTTAAATCGGAAAAGAAATTAAAAATGTTAATTAAATACAATCCAATCGAATTAGCTGCCACTATTGATCAATTAACAAAAATTGAGGTCTTAGTAAAATCTTCTTTTGTGGATTTTGAAACCGGGGCCAAAATGCGCCCCAACAAAAAGGTCGTTGAATCATGGAAAGATTCATTAGAAGTTTCTTTAACAATGCTTAAAAATCATTGTGAAGCCTTAGCGCTGGTTGAAACAGCAAACACAATAAAAGATATAATTCAAACTATCCCTTCGGAAGATATACGAACCTTACAAAGCAATATAAATTTGATTGTTTTATCAATCGAAAGACAATTTAATCAGCGTATTTTTTTTACCCTTTCCGTCGAAAATGCAAATCTTTATACATCTGATTTTCCGTTCGGCGCTGAAGTGGGATTTACTTTTCCTACCGTAAACCGTGAAGTTAATGAAGCAGGAAAGTGTTATGCGGTGGGGCGCTATACGGCTTGCGTTTTCCACTTGATGCGAGTTTTAGAAGTTGGATTAAGGGAATTGGCCTCATATGTTGGCGTTGCTGATTTTGGCTTGGAAAATTGGAAAAATATAATTGACCAAATCGAAAAGAAAATTAGAGACATGGAATCTTTGCCAAAAACCATCGAAAAAGATATTGAAACTCAATTTTTGGGTGAAGCCGCAAAAGAATTTTCACATTTTAAAATGACCATGGAGAAATCATGTTTCCCACACAAAAGCTGATTACGGTCCTGAAGAAGCATCGAAAATATTCAATCACGTAAAAGACTTTATGTTTCACCTCTCGAAAAAATTAAAAGAAAATAAACCTTAATCACCATGGATACGCAAAAAAAGGTTATAAACCAGGAATCAATATTTACCTTGTCCACGATGGGGACCCGTAGT
>CAWKIF010000123.1:0-56032 GCA_963849485.1 candidate division FCPU426 bacterium
AGAGCGGCGTAGCGATCAGCAGCGTGCCGAAGCCGAAGACAAAAAGAAAGAGCAGATCGAATTGAATGGAGACGAAGCCGCCGTCTTTGAGCAGAATGGATTTGAAGCCATCCACGCAATAGGTGAAGGGATCGATGATCGAGAGCGCGCGCAGCCATGCGGGAAAGGCCGCGATGGGATACATCGCTCCCGAGGGATAAAAAAGCAGCAGGTTGAGGACTCCGAACATGGCGCGCGGGGTCAGCGGGTCTTCGACGCGAACCATCAACAGAAACATCATGCCGTTGAAGGCGATGGCGGTGACGATGATCAAGGCGAGCAGCTCCAGATCGGCCACGGGATGAAAGATGATGCCCAGGCCGGCCATCAGCGAGCCGATCACCGTGAGGCAGATGCCGGCGAGAACCGCTTTGATGGCCGCGGCCATATTCATGCCGAAGACCAACTCCAGCTTGGTGATGGGAGTGACCAGATAGCCTTCGTGAACGCCGCGGGCCTTGTCGTCGATGTATAGCATTCCGCCGCCGATCATCACCGAGATGTACATGGCCATGGCGCAGCAGGCGGGCAGCAGGAACTTCAGGTAGTTGACATAGGGATACAGCTCGACGATCTTCAAGAGCAATTTGATTGGCCATGCGGGGCTGGATCGCCGGGGTGGTCAGTGCGGTGACAACCGACTGCATCTCGGCCTCGATGGAGCCGGAGCTGAACTGATCGGTATCGTCGACGACCAGGCCGATGACAGGAGCGTCCTGCGCGTAGACGCGGCGAGAGTACTGTGCGGGAATGATGACGGCGGCATTGATCTTGCCGGTGCGCACATCCTCGCGGGCCTGCACCTCGTCGGTGTACTCGACGGTGGTGAAGGTCTTGATGTTGACGGCGATGGAGTCGAAGGCCTCGCGCAGCCGGACTGCCTCGGGGCCGTGATCGGAATCGACGACGGCAACCTTTTCTCCGGTAATCTTTCCGCCGAAGGCATTGCCCATGATGAGCAACTGCATGATCGGCATCATCAGGGACATGATCATCAGCATCGGCGAGCGAAAGAACTTGCGCATCTCGCGTTCGACGATGGCAAACATTCTATTCATGGCTGCATTCCTGGCCGGGGTGGCAGTGTGAAGACCGGCGGCTTGACCTGCTCATCACGGAGCTGGCGGCCGGTGTAGTGGACAAATACATCGTCGAGGGTGGTGTTCTGCACACTGAGGGAAGTGAGCGTTTCTCCCAATGAGGCGGCTAACTCGACTAACTGCATGGTGGTCTTCGATCCGGATGAAGTCAGCACGCGATAGTAGCCGGCGCTTTCGGCCTGCACGCTGGTGACGCCTTCAAGAGCCTCCAGGCGAGCCTGCCACTCTTCCGTCTCGCGGTCGAAGTGAACCTCGACGACGTTGGCGCCGGGTACGCTGTGCTTGAGTTCGAGGGGCGTGCCCAGAGCGACCAGGGTTCCGTGATCGACGATGGCCAGGCGGTCGCAGAGCTTGTCGGCTTCATCCATGTAATGCGTGGTAATGAGGATGGTGAGATTGCGCGTGGCGCGCAGGTTGCTGAGCATCTCCCAGACGGCGATGCGGGAGACGGGATCGAGGCCGGTGGTAGGCTCGTCGAGAAAGAAGATGCGCGGATTGTGAACCAGGCCGCGGGCGATCTCGACGCGGCGGCGCATTCCGCCGGAGAGCGTTTTGACCTGCGCTCCGCGCCACTTGAGCAGGTCCACGGCCTCGAGAACCTGAATGTTTTTGATGCGCTCGGCCTTGGGCACGTTATAGAGCTTGGCATAGATGCTGAGGTTTTCACAGAAATGGCAGTGGAACTGGACATTTTCGATGCCACCGATATCGCCCGTCCAGTCGATGAGAATGCCGCGATGGAGGCACGCACCCGTGGACGCCCATGATGCGATGTCGGTCCGTTCTCGGTCGGGCCGGTCCGTATGCCGTTATAACTATTGATGAGCGTGACGTTCTCGATCGTCGAATCAAAACTCACTTCCCTTGGCCTTGCCGGATCGGCACGGATGTGGAACGTCCACGGGTAAGGACGGATGTCGTCCACCTTCTGTTCCGGATAGAAGATGGTAACACCCTTCACGACGTCGAACTCCGCATTTCGAACAGGGGCCGATCCCTCTTCATGATCGCGGCCTTCTGTGGCCAGCAAGATCGAACCGGTCGCCGGCTCCCACGATTGCGGGGCCCGGTTGATGCCGGCCACGTGCACGCCAGATCTGACGAGGAGGATGGCCTTGGACGAGGAATCGTCCGATCGGAATGGCGACTACGCCCCCTTGGACCGACGCTGCGTCGATGGCCTTCTGGATTGCCAAAGTGCAGTCGACCTTGCCATTCTCGACGGCGCCGAACTCGCGAATGTCGAAGACCCCCTTGGTTCTGGCCTCTAATTCGCCACCCGAGTTCCGCTGGCTGTCTATTGCGCTGCCAGGTCAATGATAAAGCATCCGGCAGCACGACGGAGTCCTGCCCGCAACTGGGTCGCACCGCTGCCAGTATGAACCAAGACAGTGCCGAACTTCTACTGAAGCGGATTACCATGCTTTACTCCAATCTACGCACCCGATCTCTGCCGCAAACTCCAGCTTGTTCGTCGCACCGCAGGACCGTTGCGTCATGTGACCAAGGGCCATTTGAACGTTGAACTCGGCAGAGATCAACGTGCAGGATTACTGGGACTCTCGCGCCGCGACCATGATCTCGCAAACGTGCAGGGCATGTTCCGCCGTAAAGAGCGGCTCCTTGCCCGTCGCCAGGCATTCCGCCACTTTCGAGGCCCCCTGCTGCCAAACGTAATCGCTTTTCTCGGTTTGAGAGCGTTGAAACGACGGCTGCGATTATTGACGTGCGATTAACAAACGATTAGTTGCTCCCATGCAATTCATCGTTGATTGACGCCTGCAGTTAATCGAGCGGTCATGTGGGACTCATATCTCTTGCCTCATGGCATACATAATATTTCACTCCGCACGCAGGTTCGCGTTGGTCGTTTTGCTGTTTGTATTCTCCACCCAACTGCACGCGCAGTATGAAAACGGAAGCCTGCTGGGGACTGTGCGCGATTCCAGCGGAGCGCCGATTGCAAACGCTGCTCTGACTATCACGAATACCGCGACGGCAATCAGCACGCAGGCGAAGACCAACGGCGTTGGCGACTACGATGTGCCGTCGTTGCGCGTCGGCGTATACACCATCACCGCCAGCTCGCCTGGCTTTTCCGACGCGGTTGCGCAGAACATTACCGTCTCGGTGGGCAATCGGCAGCACATCGACCTTACGCTGAAGGTGGGTACGGCGCAGACGACGGTCGAGGTGACGGACGTCGCCCTGCAACTGGAGACGGAGAGCAGCGAACGCGGACAGACCATCACCAACTACCAGAGCGAGTCGCTGCCTCTGGTGAGCCGCAACTACTCCGACTTTCTGGCGCTTGCTCCCGGTTCGCGCCAGGCGCCGACCGCGGCGCTGACCAGCTCGGTCAATTCGCTACTGCGCGCGGGAGCATACAACGTGAACGGCCAGCGCAGCATGTTCAATAACTTTCTGCTGGACGGCCTGGACAACAACGCCTGGGGCGAGAGCAACCAGGGATTCGACAACCAGATTATTGCCGTGCCGCCGGACTCTGTGGCGCAGTTCCAGTTCGTCACCAATAACGAGAGCGCGGAGTATGGGCGCTCGTCCGGCGCGACGATCAACGTGGCCACACAGAGCGGCAGCAATCGCGTCCACGCCACGCTCTATGAGTTCATCCGCAATACCGACCTGAACGCGGCGGGTTTCTTCAAGCCGCTGGTCGTGGGTGGCAGCGGCATCACCACTCCGTTCAAAAAGCCGACCTTCAACCGCAACCAGTACGGCTTCAATGTAGGCGGGCCGATCATCAAGGACAAGCTCTTCTTCTTCCTCGACTATGAGGGATTTCGCCAGGTACTGAAGCCGCTGAGCGTACTGACTCTGCCCACACAAAATGAACTGTACGGCGGAGCGAGCGGATCGATCGCGTCGCCCACACCGACGCTGGTGGTCGCGGTGAAGAACGCAACAACGGGCGACGTCTACCCGGCTAATACTCCGATTCCCACCAGCGCCATCAACCCGCTTTCGCTGAAGATTATTCAGGACTTTGCGTCGATCTCGTCGGCGCTTCCGGCCGCTGGCCTGGCTACAACCGGTCTGGCGTCTAACGACTACGCCGTGCAGGTGCCTTTTACGGACAACGCCGACAAGGGCGACCTGCGCTTGGATTGGCAGATCGATACGAACAGTTCGTCGTTCCTGCGCATCAGCGACCGCAAGGAAGATGGAGTCAACTATCCCAGCATCCCCATTCCTCTGGATGGCCAGACCAACGGCAAGATCCGGATTCTGGACCAGCAGATCGCGCTCGGCTATACCCGCTTCTTCGGAGCAAACAGGATTCTGGACGTACGGCTGGGTCTGGACCGCACCAAGGCCGGTAAGTACAACCTCTCCATCGGCAATACATCATTCAACTTTATCCCCGGGCTGCCGACGACTAACGCGGTAGTGGCGGGAGGCCTGCCGTCACTGGGTATCTCGGGCTTCACCGGATTTGGCCGGCAGAGCACCAACCCGCAGTGGCAGGACCCGGCACTGATCAATCCCAAGGTGAACTACACCTGGGTGCAAGGGGCAACACTCGCTGAAGTTTGGCTGGGAGTTCGAGCACCTATGGATGGCCGTGAACGACAACAACCCGCTGTACGGCTCATGGACCTACGGGGCGGCTACTCGAACGCCGGAGGGTCGACCGTCTCCGACACCTACTGGGCCGACTTTCTGTTCGGCACCACCAGCCAATACTCGCTGGCAAATTTTTACGAGGCGCACCTGACCCAGAACATACAGAGCCTCTATGCGCAGGACGACTGGAAGGTCACGCCCAGCCTGACGCTCAACCTCGGGCTGCGCTGGGAGTACGGCTCGCCTTACGCCGACCTGCACAGCAACATCTCCAACTTCGATCCGGTCAGCCAGACCGTACTCACCATCACTCCTGGCGCGACGACGGGCAACGGCATCACTGCGTTCTCCGGCGGGGACATACGGCCATACGCTGGTCAATCCCGACTACGGCGATTTCGGCCCGCGCGTCGGATTCGCCTATGCGGTCGATCCCAAGACTGCTTTGCGCGGAGGCTTCGGCATCAGCTACGCGCACTACACCCGCGCCGGATCGGGCGACATTCTGGGCATCAACGCTCCGCAGGCCCAGTTCGCCTCAGTGACCCAGATCGCGCCGACCACCAGCAACCACTGCTCCACGCCGCTTCCGGCGCAGATTATCGCGAATGGCACAACAACGCCCTCCTGCTACGCCACCGCCGACCAGGGCTACCCCAGCGGCCTGGTGACCAGCTTCAACTCCGCGACCGACAACATCACCTACATTCCCAAGAACACCACGCGACAGCTATGTGGAGAGCTACTTCCTGAGCATCCAGCGCAGTCTGTCCAAGAACACGCTGCTGGACCTGGCCTATGTGGGCAACCGCGGCCTGAAGCTGCAGGGCTTCCTGAACGCCAACCAGAAGAACCCGTCGCTCGGCTTCGCGCGGCCCTACGCCAACTGGCCATCGGACATCACCGAGGCGCTGAATGAGTTCTACTCCAACTTCAACTCGCTACAGGTCAAGTATGAGCAGCGCTTCGTGGGCGGACTGACCCTGCTCAACTCGTTCAACTGGGAGCACTCGCTGGACAACGCCAGCGCCTCGCTGGAAGGCAATACCCCCTCGCCGCAGGATGGCAACAACATCAAGGCCGACTACGCGCAGTCGGACTACAATCTGCCGCTGTCCAACATCACCAGCCTGGTCTACGAACTGCCGATCGGTCACGGCCGTCAGTTCCTCGGCCAGCGCCAACCCGCTGCTCGACAACATCGTGGGCGGCTGGCAGATCAGCGCCATCAACACCATGCAGGCGGGAACGCCGTTCAACATCACCTACAGCCCGAACAGCGCGCAGGCGGTATCGCCGCAGATCGCGGCGACCTACCGCGGGGCCAACGAGTACCGTCCGAATCGCGTCCCCGGCCAGGCAGTCACGCAAGGACGAGGAAATCGCGCCGCCAATACCGGCTACGTCAACTACATCAACTTCAACGCCTTCGTGCTGCCTGCCGATCAAGGACGTCAATGGAGCTGTTCTAAGCCCCTTCGGCAACGCCAGCCGCAATCCCGGCCGCACGCCGGCCTACTACCAGACCGACTTTGCACTGAACAAGAAGTTCAACACGCCGGTGGAGAGCCTGAAGCTGGAGTTCCGCACGGAGTTCTACAACGTCTTCAACCACACCAATCTCTACCTGCCGGGAACCATCAGCGGAACGCAGGGCACGACGACCCAGGCCGTTGGCACCGGAGGGACGGTCGCGTCTGGGCAACATCACCGGCGGAGTTCCCACACGGCGGCGGACAGATCACCAGCACCTTCGAGCCGCGCATCATCCAGTTCGGCCTGAAGATTATTTATTGATCCTCTACGTGGCTCGTCACTGCGAATATCCAAAGATGTAGGCGATTCAGACGCGAGAGATGCAGCAGCTGACTTCCTCAACGCCGCCCCCCTATAGGGCACTGTGTCTGCAAAGATGCAGTGCCCGCAAGGGTTGGTTCGCATGGATTAGTTCATCTGATGACAGGGTGTGCTTCTTTGGCATTTGATTTTGTTCACACCTGTGGAGATGAAATGCCGCCTCCATGTCTTCTCGGGGCTTGAACTGCCCGGGAAACATATTGGGAGATGGATGCACCCAACCGCACACACTACAACCCCAACCTTGGAATCGTTCTTCCTTGCGAGTTACCAACGATCTTTCAGTGACCATATACAAAGTTTACACTGATCTGGGCGGCATTCACTACAGGTAGGTTTTCAATCAAACGAAGCGGACGCCGTGCGGGAGAAGAACTGGTCGGAGAGCGTGGCGAAGGTCTGCCGCGCTCCGTCGGCGGAGAGACGTTGCGCGCGCAGGGCAGGGGTAAGCATAAGGGCGAAGAGGAGGACGGTGGTTGGAAGTTTGTTGGTCATCGCTATGCAGAGAGTTTACGGGAAAACCGGTCTATAGATCGAATCGCCAACGCAAAGCGCAGGACGCAACGCAGGAATCCTGATAGCGAGTAGTGGGTCAGTTTGAAGTCCGGCTCGAACGAAGCTGCATGAAACGCTTTTTCATGCACGTCAGAGCTCAGTGCATGTAATGGCCCGGAGAGATGCATCTGGAACGGATCAATCGACACTAACTTAGGCATCCACACCTTCACTTTTCTTCCGATCACTCCGAGCTTTGAGAGGCCTTTGAGCCGCTCTACCCACTGAAAGGTCAATTCGTGCCCCTTCGGCACGATCAGCAGCCCGACGCTGTTGAAAAGGTTCTGTTGAAGAACCATTCCAACGGCGATCCGAAACATCACACTCTCGTGCCTGCATAGGCATGGATGGAGCCAGATCGTCCAGGCACTGTAAGATTGCTGCATCGCAGCCCTTCAAGTTGGCGTGAACCCTTTTGGCGGCCTCCGACGGGCTGAGGCCGCGAACCAGATTTTGCTCGAACGCCACGCCTACCTGCAGCAACTGTATTCCAAACTCGATCTCGCTCTTTTCCCGGGGGTTTCTGACTTCGACATGAGGATCGTGATTATTTTGATTCAAGATCATCTGCGCAATCGCATTCATCCGAGGGATTCGAGACAACATCTCCCAGGCCACTGCGGGATGCGCGTCAAACTTCTTTTGATCCTCTGGAGTAAGCCTATCGCCGGAATAGGCTGCTATCGACGAGCTCAGGAGAAAGTGTTACGCAGCCCAGCTGCGATAGCACGGCGGCAATCTCAAACTGCCATGCGGACTGCAACGTCAATTTGGCCGCGACGTGCTGCACTATACGGCGAAGCCGCATCGCACTCTGTCCGAAGGCAGCTGGATTACTGAAACTCAAGACCTCGGACAAAACATTCACCGATCCGCGAAGGGTTTGCTCAAGCAACTCCTTTTCGGAAATAAGAAGGCGGGTGCTGCTCGAGCGCCGCCTCAATCGATTTCAGCAAATGTTCCTTCGAGCATGGTTTGGTGAGAAAACGGAATATGTTTCCCTCATTCACTGCGGCCATTGTGGTTTCGATATCCGAGTAACCAGTCAGTGCCAGGCGGAAAAACGACTCGTCGGTGCAACGTCCAACCTTCGCCAGAAACCGCGGCGCTCCATTCATCTGAGGCATTCGCATGTCGGAGATCACCACGGCATAGGGTTCCGATTCAGTGATAGCCGCAAGTCCAAGTGCGCCCCCGACCGCAGTATCGGCAGGCACATCGCGTCCCAGCATTCGCTTATAGCCTTCAAGCACCGAGGGTTCGTCGTCGACGAAAAGTATCTTATAGGTCATACTGGCCGCCCTTCAGAAGGTTGCTCGCGGCAGAGCTGCATCCAGCACTCCTGCCGCCCGGTTAGTTTGAGCCGATCCAGAAATACATGGTCGATAGTTGCATCCGAATGCTTGTACTCAGGATTCAGTTGTGCATCGAGGGCACTCGCCACATGTACCGCAGCGAGCGGAGAGAATTCCGTTACCGGGCTATTCGAGGGTTGGTGGTTCCACGCCACGGCCTCGACAATCTCCTCCGGCAACCCCCATATGCCCAATAGATACGCCCCAACTTCGGCATGGGTGCATCCGAATTCCTCGTACTCCACGACGCATTGATTGGCGCCTGTAGAAGCCGCGAACTCGACCATAATGCGATATGCTGTTGGATCGGCCGATGCCATCAGCAGTTTGCCGATATCGTGCAGCAATCCAGCGCTCTGATAGGCATCCAGAGCGCCTGAGGAGATGCCTTGACTCTTGGCAATGACTTTGGAAAATCTGCCTGCAGTAACGCCATGTCGCCACAAGCGCTCCGCTTCGTGCGGGCCGAGCAGATCGGGATCGAAAGCTGAAATGATTCCTAGCGACAGAACCATCGCCTGGATGGTGTCTAATCCAAGCATTAGTACAGCCCGCTTTGGCTCCGTTATCTGACCATACACACCGTATGCCGCCGAGTTGGCCACCTGCAGGATCTTTGCGGTCATCGCCATGTCCTGGGCGATAATCTCACCGACCCGGGAAGCAGATGGATCCGCAGAGTGTAGTTCGTTCTGAACCTGCTGATACAGCAATGGCAGACTGGGACCGCGGTGATCCGGGAGACAAAGCTCTTGAGCGAATCGTTCTGAAGCAAATCCGCCAATGCCAAAGTTCTTTCCAGAACAGATTTCAGTTGCTGCGGATCGCATGGTTTGGCAAGGAATTGATGTGCCGGAGCGATCGACCTTATCATTGATTCCCGGGAAGACTGACCGGAGAGGATGATCCTCACGGTCTTTGGATATTGCTCCTGAATCCTCTCAAGAAGCTCGGCGCCGGAGATGCCGGTCATCCGCATATCGGTGACGACTGCATCGAATGTCCGCAGCGACATCAAACGCAGCGCTTCTTCGCCACTGCACACAAACTCCATGTCCCAGTTTGATTGCATCGGCCGCAAGACACGCTGTAGCCCCGTCAACAGGTTTGTTTCGTCGTCAACAAAGAGGATACGTCTCTGCAAGTTATTCCTCCGACGCAACCGAGATCGGAAGACGCACGAAGAATGTCGTGCCCTTACCGATCTCGGAGTCAAACCATATCTTTCCCCCTGCTCTTTAACAACCACTGTGTGCGCCAACATTAACCCCTGGCCGGTACCTTTGCCAACTTCCTTGGTAGTGAAAAACGGATCGAAGACCCTTTCCCGTATACTCTCGGGGATTCCGGCCCCTGTATCGGCAACGCTCACCTCCACCCAATCGCCATCCCGACGCGTCGAAAGGGTGATCTTGCCCATGCTGCGATCGCCAGACACAACATCCGCGATGGCGTGCGCTCCATTCACCACCAGATTCAGCATAACCTGGTTGATCTCTCCCGCGAGACATGGCACGAGAGGCAATTGCCGGATCCAAGTTCGTCTCCACCTTCGCAACGTATTTCCACTCGTTGTTGGAGATCGTAACGGTGGTATCGATCGCCTTGTTCAGGTCAATCGCCCGTTTCTCCAACGAGCCAGGGTGGGAGAACTCCTTCATAGCGCGAACAATCCGGGATACCCGCTGCACTCCCTCCAGGGTCTGGTCGATAGCGCGGGGAATATCCTGCGAGAGATATTCGACGTCGGCATCCCGGCTGCATCGGTCGAAGGCCTCGATCGTAGACTCCGGCACCATCTCCGGGGACACCTCATCCCGAAGCCTCTGTGCCGCAGTCAGCAACTCTACAAGATGGTTCCACGACTCTTTGAAGAAGTTGGTATTGTCTCCCACATACTGGATGGGCGTATTGATCTCATGTGCTATCCCAGCGGCAAGCTGGCCTATCGCCTCCAGCTTCTGCGATTGCCGTAGCTGTGCTTCCATCGCCAGCTTTTCCGTGATATCTTCTTTGATCGCGAGAAAATGGGACATGGTACCATCGTGATCTTTGATGGGTCTGATCACTGCGGATTCCCAATAGAGGTCCCCGTTCTTCTTGCGATTGTGAAAGACGCCGTGCCACTCCTCGCCTGCCGTAATCGCGTCCCATAGCTGTCTATATACCTCGGGAGATGAGCATCCTGACTTCAGTATCCTGGGGTTCTTGCCGAGTACGTCATCCACACTATAGCCGCTCACCTCGGTGAATTTATGATTCACATAGGTGATGTCTCCCATCAGATCAGTGATCACTACCGAGACCGGACTCTGCTCGACCACCTGAGATAAGCGATGCATTCCCTCCTCATTCCGCTTTCGCTCGGTGACGTCCTCCACTGTGCCTTCGCGAAAGACAATGTTATCCTCAGCGTCGCGGATGACACGAAGATTAATCCTGACCCATTTTCTGCTACGGTCCTTTCTGTAAATCTCCAATTCGGCGCTATGAACTTTGTCGTCCTCCGCCGCCTTTCGGGACAACTCCATCATCTCGGAGGGATCGACGAGTAACTTCGATCCCTCATCTGAGATTGCCTTCAGCATTTCATCCGGGGAATCGTAGCCATGCATTTGCGCAAGGGCAGGGTTGATATGGATGAGCTGGCCGGATGGTGTAGATTGAAAGATTCCAAGCACGGCATTCTCGAAGATCCCGCGGTACTTCTCCTCTGCTTGCCGTACCGCTTCTTCCGCGCGTTTGCGCTCGGAGATGTCGTTTACTGAAATCAGAACCGAATCGTCTCCCCACAGTTCCAGCCGCTGGCAGATGAACCCGACGTCGATCAATTCGCCGTTCTTCTTGCGTTGCTTCCATATTCCACGATTCTGAGGTTGTAAATCGTGTTTCTTGATTTTGATATCACGCAACAGAGTAGAGACATCTTCCTCAAGGTGCAGCTCAACCACAGTCTTTGCCAAAAATTCCTGCTGCGTATAGCCATACTCCTGACCATTGCCTCATTCACGGCGATAAACCGCAGGGTCTTCGAGTCGATCACATACATTGGGACAGGATTGTGTTCAAATACCTGCCGGTATGTGCTCTCCGCCTCTTTTCTGTGGGTAATGTCCCGGGAGATTCCAAATGTTCCAATGTATCTGCCTTCTGAGTTGAAGAGCGGCATCTTACTGCTGGACGCCCAGGTTACTCGCCCGTCCGGCCACTCTTGTTGTTCCTCCATGTCAATCAGAGGCTGTCCTGTCCTAATGATCTTTTAATTCATCCTGTCGCGCCTTCTCTGCATGTTTCGCACCGTAAAAGTCTAGGCCGTCTTTCCGACCGCTTCGTCAGGGTCGGTGAGACCTAAATACTTCGCCTGGGCACGGCTGATCCGGATAAACCGGCTATCGAGATCCTTGAAGTAGATATTGTCAGTCGAATGCTCAAGGATATGGGACAGAAGATAACTGTCATCCGAGAGTTCCACATCCGGATTGACAATAGCGGCGAGTTGATTGGGCGATCGCATCGGTCCCCTATTGGCCGTATGAACCACCAACTCGTGGGCAGGACGACCGCCGGAAATCCCTTGTAATATCGGCAGTTTGAGCAAAAGAATTGAACCAATTCAGTTAGAAGCAGAATTTGATCGGCTCCGATATTTCTGAACCAACGTGCGTTTTAGTCATCAGCCGGTTAAAGAGCCTGTAAAGTCAGTATTTCGTAAACTTCAGTCATTCACCTCAAATCGACCCACCACCTGACAGCGGTATGGTTTGACAGCCGATTTTTAAGCTGATAGTTTCGCATCGCTTCATCCAGCACCCTTTGCGTCCGCACCGAACTCTCCGGGAGAGACTTATGTCAGCATCACCCGTATCGCGCCGCAGCTTTCTGAGCGGCTCCGCTGCCTCCGCCGTGGCCTTGACATCCGCTACCGCAACTTCCCTCACCAACCCCGTGGATGCGGCGGCGCAGGCGGTAGGCGTTAAGCGGGGCGACCTGCCGGACCTCACCATCAAGGAGGTCAAAGTTTATGTGATCAAGCGCACGCCCACCCGGACGCCCGCGCCTGCCGCACCGGCGCAGGCTGGAGCGTCTTCGTCCCTCAGACCGCCAAGCCCGACCGAGCAGGTCGCCTCCATTGTGACCAACAGCGGGATTGAAGGCAACTACACCCTGGACGCCCGCTACTTCCACACCAACTGGAGCAACCTGGGTTGGCTGGATTACGCCAAGAGGATATTGCCAGGCAAGAGCGTGCTGGGCCTTCCGCAGTTCACCACGCAGTGGGCGCCCGATCTACGCCGCGTGGGGCAGCTGAGCTACGCATCGGCCATCGATAACTGCCTGTGGGACATCCTGGGCAAGGCGGTTGGCCTGCCGACATACAGAATCCTTGGAGCTTATCGCGATCGCGTGATGGCGTACGGAAGCTCGCAACATCATCCAAAGCTGGAAGACTTTGTGGACGAGGTGAAGCGATGCAAGGCCGCCGGTTTCAAGGCGTACAAGATCCATCCGCCGGGAGGGAGCGAGCCGACCCCGGACAATTACAAGCTGGATATGGAGATATGCACGGCGGTGCGCGAGGCCGTGGGCGACGACTTCTCGTTGCTGCTGGACCCGGTGGGAGCGTACGACCGGCCGCAGGCCTTCCAGGTGGGGCGGCTGCTGGACAAGCTGGGGTACGTGGGCTTCGAGGCCCGCTGCCCACTTCGGACATCGATGGACTGGCGGAGCTATGCAGCAAGGTGGATGTGCCAGTGCATATCGGGGAGTTCATCGATTCGCCGTACCACTACTCGGAGTACATTCGCCGAGGAGCGACGGACGCGGTGCGGTTTATCGTGGACAACATCGGCGGCATCTCCAGTGGAATGAAGGTGGGTCACCTGGCCGAGTGCTTCCAACTGCCGTGCGTCCCGCACAACTGGGGCAACATGTTCGACCATGCCGTCCACTTTCAGTGCGAGCTGGCCATGCCGAACGCTCCATGGTTCGAGAAGACACTTCCCCAGGCAGGGGTCGCCGACCTGCAAGGAGCAGCCGATCTGCCCTACGTCAAGGACAGCTTCCGGGTGCAGCCGGATGGGTACATCTACGCCTCCGCCAAACCTGGCTTGGGATGCGAGATTGACCATGCCGTGCTGGACAAGATGCTGGCTGGCGTAGATACGTAGGAATCGGTAGCGAAACGACGAAGACGGGTAGAGACCTTGCATGAACCTATGGTGGTATGACATTTCCACCATTTCTGCTTGACTCTGTCCCAATTCCGCACTAGGCTAAGTGAGTGACTAGACTCCCTTCGGGTTGAGTCGGCCACAACGAAGTCCACCCACTTCGTTGCTTTACCGGAATACCCACGCAACAGCCCCCACCGCGCTGCGTGGGTTTCCTCTTTAAGTCCATTGTTTTAGTAGACCTAGGCATATTCCGGGAAAATAATCTCGCCGGTCGGACTTGACTTGTGACTATAGACACAGTAGTCTCATGCCATGGGATTGGTGTACACCGCAGCCTGTATGTGTCTTTGTTGCCCCTGTTGTATGGGCAAGAGCCGCTGCTGCGCTGGTCGATCCCCAATCTAGGCAAAGTTTAGAGATACAGCCTTAGAGATTCAGGAACCCACGTATCAGCGCAGAGCGCGATAGGTGGGTTTTTTATTTGCGCCCACACAAGATCAGCCAGGCAGTACGAACAGAAACAGAAGCATTCAGGAGCATCATGGCAAACCCAGAAGCGAACCGCACCGCACATTCCCCGCATCACGCACCGGTTGCCTATCAACGTCGATCTTCTCGCGGTCGGTATCGGCCTTGCGCTGGCCGTACTGATTCGCCTCGGCATCATCCACCAGATCAGCTTCTAATTTCACGCCGCTATGGTTCGAGAGCAACTCCCGGCCTCGACCCGCAACGATTCGCAGAAGCGCGCCAAATGTCCACGCAGACCATCCCGATGCCCATCGCCGCCGAGGCCCAGCTCAAGCCAACGAGCCTGGTCGCCACGCTGCCGGGCATCGCGTTACTCTTCGCCATCGGATTGCTGGGCAAGTTATTGCAAGGCGCGGCCACTTTTTACACACCCAGTATCATCTGTCGTTCCCGCAGATCGAGTACGTGCTGTGGGCCATACTCCTGGGCCTCATCGTCTCCAACACCCTGGGCGTTGCCGCCATCTTCCGTCCCGGCGTCGCCACCTATGAGCTATGGCTCAAGCTGGGAATCGTTCTGGTGGGCGCGCGCTTCCTGCTGCAGGACGTGCTGCACATCGGCGGCCTCTCGCTATTGCTGGTGGCAGTCGAGCTGGCCCTATCGCTCTCTGTGATGACGCTGCTGGGCCGCATCTTCCGCCTGCCGCCCAAACTCACCAGCCTGCTTGCCATCGGCTCATCGATCTGCGGAGTCACTGCCATTATGGCCGCTCAGGGGGCCATCGATCCAGACGAAGAGGACACCACCACTGCAATCGCCGCCATTCTTACCCTCGGGGCCATCGCGCTGTTCACCTTTCCCGCTATCGGCCACCTACTGCGCATGAGCCAGCAGGCCTATGGGATGTGGGCCGGGCTTGCTGTGGACAATACGGCGGAATCCATCGTTACCGGCTCGCTCTTCGGACAGGACGCCGGCCGCTGGACCATCCTGGCCAAGACCGCGCGCTCGTCGTTCATCGGCTTCGTGGTTCTGGGATACGCCGTCTACTGGGCCTCGCGCGGACAGGCCGCTGTGGTGGAGCACAAGGCCCTCTTCCTGTGGCAGAAGTTCCCCAAGTTCATTCTTGGCTTTCTTGCCATCTCCGTCCTGGCTACCGCAGGCTTCTTCACGAAGGCGCAGCTCGGATAGTCTTTCGAGCCTGTCGCAATGGGCCTTCCTGCCGGCGTTCGCAGGAGTTGGACTGCGCACCAACCTGAAGGACCTGGTAGGTCAGGGCTGGCGACCGCTGGCAGTCGGTGTGCCTGGGGAGATATTCATCGCCATCCTCACTCTGGGCCTGGTCTTCTGGAGCTACAACCACGGAGTCACCCGATGACTTCGACGCGACTCATATCCCCCGCAGCCTGTTGTTGTCGCGCCTAGCGAGAACACGCCGCCGCACGCACTTCCCCACGACATCAGCATTCAGCACACGCCGCGAATCCGCGCGCCAACACATATCACAGGAGAACCGCATGTTCCGCACGTCCGCACACAACTGTCCGATTCCTTCTTCTTACTGCCGGATCGCTCACTCTTGCTTGGCCATTGCCGCTCCAGGGCCCAGGTGGTCAGCGGCACCATCTCCGGGAC
Organism: candidate division FCPU426 bacterium; assembly: GCA_963849485.1. Taxonomy (GTDB): domain Bacteria; phylum Oederibacteriota; class Muellerivitia; order Muellerivitales; family Muellerivitaceae; genus CAVTWJ01. The sequence goes on from CAWKIF010000123.1 coordinate 15,775, forward strand.
CGTCACCGACCCCAGCGGCGCTGTGATCGCCAACGCCCACGTCCTGGTTCACAATGACGACACCGGCGTGCAGCGCACGCCTGACCACCAACAGCGCCGGCACGTTTCACTGCCGCGGCGATTCCCATTGGCAACTACACGGTCAGCGTCGACGCCAGCGGCTTCGGCAGCTACAAGCGCACCGGCATCACGCTGACCGTCGGGGAGACGCTCAATCTGAGCCTGTCGCTCAAGATCGGCGGCAACGAAACCATCACCGTGCAGGACGTTCCGCCGCGGTGAATCTCTCCTCCGAGCAGATCTCCGGGCTGGTGGACGCGCGCCAGGTAAAAGAACTTCCGCTGAACGGCCGCAGCTACGACCAGCTGCTGCTGCTGAACCCTGCCACGGTGAACTACACCAACCAGCGTTCCGGCAGCACGGGCACTTCGAACTCCTCGGTCGGCAGCATGTTCTCGGTCTCCGGCCGCCGCCCGCAGGACAATCTCTTCCTGCTGAATGGCATTGAGTACACCGGCGCCTCGCTGATCAACACCACTCCTGGCGGTACGTCCGGTCAACTGCTGGGCATCGACGGTATTCATGAGTTCAACGTGGTCGGCGACACTTACTCCGCGTCCTACGGCAAGCGCGATGGCGCGCAGATCTCCATCTCCACCACCGGCGGCACCAACACGCTGCATGGCAGCGCCTACGAGTTCCTGCGCAACAGCTTCTTCGACGCGCGCAACTACTTCGACAGCCCGCGCATTCCCGAGTTCCAGCGCAACAACTTCGGCGCTTCGCTGGGCGGGCCCATCAAGAAGGACAAGCTCTTCCTGTTCGGCAACTACGAGGGCTACCGCCAGAACCTGGGCGAGTCCATCGTCACTCTGGTGCCGGACTACGGCCACCTCGTCCCGCGCCAAGGCGTCGAGCTCCAGCGTGCAGCCGCTGCTCAACCTGTGGCCGGTCGCGAACGGCCCGGAGATCACTCCAGGCAAGGCGCGAACACCGGCATCGCCGAGTACATCGGCACCGCGCCGCAGCATATTCGCGAGGACTTCGGCACCACGCGCTTCGATTACACCATCGGCAATACAGATACCTTCAACAGCATCTATACCGTCGACGACTCGTACGCGTCCAGCCCCTCCGCCGATCCCTACTCCTACGTCAACGAGAACCTGCGCGAACAGGTCCTCAGCTTCCAGGAGCAGCATGTCTTCTCGCCGCGTCTGGTCAACGTAGCGCGCGTCGGCTTCTCGCGCTCCACCTTCTACTTCTACGGCTACGTTCCTGCCGCGGAGCAGGCGCTCGCTCCCAGCGTCCGGCCGGGCGTTCCCACCTATGCGGTTGTCATCTCCGGCTCAACCGCCTCGAACGGCGCGTCATCGATCACCACGGCGGGCGCAAACGTCGGCTCCAACAATGGCATCACCCGCAACCTCTTAACCTTCGACGACCACTTCTACTACACCCTCGGCAAGCACACCATCCAGGCCGGCGTCTGGCTGCAGCATCTCGAATCCAACGACAACCTGGCCCAGGACCAGTACGGCCAGGCTTCGCTTCGCCTCGCTGACTACTTTCCTCAACGGCACCATCAAGACCTTCACCTACGCGCCCACTACCACCGAGCTCGGCTGGCGTACGCTATTTGCCGACGCCTTTATCGAAGACACCTGGCACATCACGCCTCGTTTGGAGGCCCGCATCGGCTTGCGCACTGAGAGCTCAACCGGCTGGAGCGAATCGCAGAATCGCGCCAGCGTCTATACCTTTACCAATGGAGTCATCAGCACCACGCCAAACTCCGGCCTATCCAACGCGCTCATCACCAATAACGCGCTATTGCTTCCCGAGCCGCGCGTCGGCTTCGCATGGAATGTCTTCGGTAATGGCCACACCAGCCATCACCGGCGGCGCAGGCCTGCACCACAGTCTGCTGGACGCGCTGGACTACCGCCTCGATCAGGCCGCACCCTATAACACCGTATACTCCTACAGCAGCACTACCGTCGCCAACCCAACCAGCGGCACGCCGGCAGTTCGCCCGTCCACGGTCGACTCAGCCATCCACACGCCCACTCTGCTCTTACGATCTGAAGATAGAACAGCAGCTTGCTCCGGCTACCTCGCTTACCATCGGCTATACCGGATCGCACAGCTATCACCAGATCATGAACGGCGATCTCAACGAGCCAGCCTCACATCCTGGCCAACGGACAGGTCTTCTATCCGGCCGGCGGCACGACCACCACACCGGCGGCGCCCATCAAGGCGAACCCTGCCGTCGCCAATACCACCTCATGGTGGGCGGGCGGCTCGGGCAACTACAACGCCCTTGTGCTCGATCTGCGCCAGAACTTCAATCATGGACTGCAAGTACGCGGCAACTATACCTGGTCGAAGAACCTGGACGACGGTTCTGCCTGGAACACCTCGGTCTCCTCCAACACCCCGGCGTTCGTCGAAGTCCCCACGCTGCCTCATCTGGACTACGGGCCGGCCGCCACGGACATCCGCACCATTGCCTCCATCAATGCCACCTATGAGCTTCCCTTGGGCAAGAACAAGGTACTATTTGGCAATGCCGGCGAACTGGCTGACCGCTTTGTCTCCGGTTGGTCGATTGCCTCCATCACGACGCTGCTGTCGGGCTTCCCCTTCAGCCCACAGTTGGGCTACAACCCAACCGGCTCGGGCGACTCGCGCAATCCGGTCCGTCCCAACGTCAACCCTGGCTTCACCGGCCCGCTGTACCCCAGCGGCAGCACCGCGCAGCGGGTCGCCCAATACTTCAATCCTGCGGCGTTCTCCGCTCCCGCCGCAGGCTACGTTGGCAACGCCAGCCGTGATTCCCTAACAGGGCCTGGCTTCGCGGACTGGGACTTCTCGCTGCTGAAGTCCACGCAAATCACCGAGCACACACGTCTCCAGTTCCGCGCGGAGTTCTTCAACATCCTCAACCACACCAACCTGCAACTGCCCAACGAGGTGGTCTACTCGGCCGGCCCTACCCAGGGCACCACCGCCAGCCAGAACACGGTAGCCGCGCTGGGTTCGCCGGGCGTCATCTCGGCCACCGCCGACTACCAGCCGCCAGATCCAGCTCGGCCTGAAGCTATTGTTCTAAGCCACCACAAACAGAAAGGCCCACATCCATTTGAGATGTGGGTCTTCCGACCACCGCAAATTTCGATTGCCCTTGTCGAACCGCGTACATCTTCAGCCCGTAGCGAAGGGTTGCTCACCCACACGGATAGCCGCGTACTACGATCTTTCCGATGCGACCAATCATCGACTCTATTCGACTAAGGAGTCTGCATCGACAGTAAGACGGGAAACATCGCAATCACCATCAACAGAAGGGTCACCATTGCGTCATGCATAGTCGTCTCTCAACTTTCCCAGTGAGGGGAATCACCGACCCTCCCAATATCGCTCCGCTCTCCTTCCAGGACTATCCCACTGAAGTGGGCAGGCATACCACCTTAGAAGTAGAAGCGCCGTGCGCAGCCATTGAATTCTGAGAGCGCATCTCTGCCTAACTAGTCTTCACAGGGAGGCAGTTGAGGCGTATTCTTCTTCCCGGAAAAGAGTAAGTATCGTTTTTAAAAGTACATACAGCACAGGAATAAAGAATAAGTTGAGGATTGTCGAGAGCAACATTCCTCCTACTACCGCTGTGCCCACAGAGTGCCGTCCCATTGCTCCGGCGCCTGTTGCAAAGCACAGCGGCAGCATACCCAGAATGAACGCAAAGCTGGTCATAAGGATGGGCCGCAGGCGCAGTTCTGATGCCACAATCGCCGCGTCGATGATCGACCGCCCATGATGGAGCTGCTGTTCGGCGAACTCCACAATCAGGATCGAGTTCTTGGCCGAGAGCCCGATCAGCATGACCAGCCCGATCTGTACATACACATCGTCGCTGATGCCGCGCGCCGAAACCAGCAGCAGCGCGCCCAGCACCGCCATCGGCACCGCCAGCAGAATGATAAACGGCAGGAAGAAGCTCTCGTACTGCGCGGAGAGTGTGAGGTATACCACAAGCAGACCGAGTCCGAAGATCAGGATCGTCTTGCCCGCCGACTCCTGCTCCTCCAAGCGCCAGCCCCGTCCATGAGAACAACATGCCCGGAAGCTTGTTCTTGTCGAATAGCTTCTCCATGTTCGCCAGGCCCTGTCCGGAGCTCAGCCCTTCAGCTGGTGAGCCATCAATCTCCGCCGAGCGGAACATGTTGTAGTGGGAGATGACCTGCGGGCCCGCGGTCTCCGACAACGCCACCAAGTTGTCCAGAGGCACCATTTGCCCGGAATTGGAGCGGACGTAGTACTGCCGCAGATCGCTCGCACTGCGCCGGAACTGCTGGTCGGCCTGCACATAGACGCGATAGGAGCGGTTGTTGAAGTTGAAGTCATTCACATAGGTCGATCCCATGTAAGTGCCCAGCGCAGCCGTAATCTGCGACAAGGGTACGCCCATCGCCAACGCCTTTTGCCGGTCTATGGTGACGGAGAGTTGCGGGTCGTTGGCGGTAAAAGTGGTGTTCAGGCCGCGCAACCCAGAGGCCGGATTTTGCGCCGCTGCAACCATCGTATGCGCCACTCGATCGATGTCAGCAAAGGTATTGCGCCCGCCGTCCTGCAGCATGAATTGGAAGCCGCCGACGCTTCCGATCCCTTGGATTGCTGGAGGTTCCACTGCATACAGAATCCCGCCGGGAACCGCGAACAGCTTCGACGAGAGCCTGACTACTGCGTCGTGTGTGGTGTGCCCCGGCCCCAGCTTTCGTCCTTTCAGCCTCCGGTTTGGTGGGAGCGAAGATGATGCCAGAGTTGGGCGAGCTACCCCCGCTCAGCGAGAAACCCATCACCGCAGAAGGTCCCGATACACATCCGGGTCCTGCTGCACAATCGCCGCGCCACGGTCGGCAAAGTCTGTCGTGTAGCTCAGAGAAGCGCCCGGAGGTGTCTGCACCAGGATCAAGAAGTAGCCCTGGTCCTCCGCGGGAACGAATGCCGTAGGTACATGGTTGTACTCGTATACCGTAGCGCTGAGGCCCGCGATAAATAACAGAAAAAACGCGTAGCGCATCCTCACCACCCAAGTCACCATGATGGCGTACAAGCTGATTGTCTTGTGGATCAGAGCTTCGACGGGGTCGAGGAAGACTGCAAGCAAACCGCTGGGACGAGTCTCTGGGCGAAGGAAGACAGCGGCCAGCGCAGGCGAGAGTGTCAACGCGTTGAATGCTGAGATGGCGATGGAAAACGCAATGGTCAGCGAGAACTGCTTATACAGAATGCCGGTCGTTCCTGGGAAAAAGCTGACTGGGACAAAGACCGAGATCAGCACCAGGGAGGTCGCAATGACAGCGCTGGTCACTTCAGCCATCGCGATGATGGTCGCCTTATGCGGATCATGCACGCACTCATCCGTGCCCGCGACGGTCTGCCCCTCCAGATGGCGCTGCACATTCTCGATGACCACAATCGCGTCGTCCACCACCAGTCCAGTGGCCAGCGTAATACCGAAAAGTGTGAGCGAATTGATGGAGAAGTCAAAGAGCCGGATGAAGGCAAACGTTCCGATCAGCGAAACCGGAATTGTAATGGCGGGAATAATGGTGGCGCGCCAGTCCTGCAAGAACAGGAAGATCACCAGGATCACGATGAAGATGGCTTCGGCCAGCGTCTTTTCCACCTCAACGATGGAGTCATGCACCACCGTGGTTGTGTCCACCGCGATGAAACCCTCCAGCCCCGGCGGGAACGACTTCTGCAATTGCAGTAGCACCGCCTTGCAGCGCGTGTCTACATCCATTGCGTTGGCGTTGGAGAGCTGCTGCACGCCCAGTCCTACGGCGTCGCCGCCGGAGTACTTCAACCTTGTTCCGTAGCTCTCCGCGCCCAGCTCGGCACGTCCAATGTCCTTCAGCAGGACGACGCCGCTGCCGTTAACCGTAGAACTCGCGGCGGTGCTGCTCTGCGAACTTGAGTTGCTTGATCCGCTGCTCGAGCTCGCCGCATTGGATTTAACAATGATGTTCTCGAACTGCTGCGGATCGCTCAACCGCCCAGTCACGCGCACAGCCATCTGGTACGCCTGCTTCGGGTCTGAGGGAGGAACCCGAGCTGCCCGGCGGGCAATTCCACGTTCTGCTCCGCCAGCGCATTGGTCACGTCCAGCGGCGTCAGTCCGCGCGCGGCCAGCTTCGCGGGATCGAGCCAGATGCGCATGGCGTAATTGGCCCCACCAAAGCTGACGACATTGCCCACCCCAGGAACCCGCTTCAGAGCGTCCGCCACGTACACATCCAGATAGTTCTGGATGAAGTCCGGTGACAGGGAGTGGTCGGGCGAGATAAACCCGGCAAACAGCACAAAGTTTGAGTTGGCCTTGGTGATGGAGATGCCCGTGCTGTTGACCGAAGCCGGCAGCCGTCCCTGCGCGGTGGCCACGCGGTTTTGCACGTCCACCGCGGCAATGTCGAGGTTGTACCCCGTCTGAAAGGTAATCGTAATGGTCGAGCTGCCATCGTTGGACGAGGCGGAGGACATGTAGCGCATGCCCTCAACCCCGTTGATCGCCTGCTCCAGGATGATGGTGACGGCCGACTCCACATCCTGTGAGTTGGCTCCGATGTAGTTGCAGCTCACCTGCACCTGGGGCGGCGCAAGCTGCGGATACAGCGAGATGGGAATGCCGGGCAGCGACACCGCCCCGGCCAGCACGATCAGAAGCGCGCAAACCGTGGCGAAGATAGGCCGGCGAATAAAAAATTCAACCAAGAATTTCTACCTTTTCTGTCCTGCTCGCGAGCAAGACCTCAACCCTTCAATGCCCCGCGTGTGCCGCGGCCCCGGCGCCTGCATCGGCAGTACCGGCATACCCTCCTGCAGAAACTGGGTCCCCGATAGAATCACGCGGTCGCCCACATTCAGCCCGCCCATTACGGGATACAAATTTCCCACCGGCTCGCCTAGCTTGACCGAGACTTGGTGCGCTACGAATCCCGCGCCCTGCGCCGCCGCCACATACAGGAAGCTCTGCCCGCCGATGCGGCTTACCGCCAGTACCGGAACCGTAGGCGTCTGCGCTGCGCTCCAGGTAATGCGCGCATTCAGAATCTGTCCATTGCGCAGTTGCTGCGATGCCTTCGGGGCCGGTGCCTTGGCCAGAATCCCCTGCAAGTTGTTGTCCACCTCAGGAGAGACGAAGTCGAGGCTGGTGTGGGCCATCACCGCTCCACTGGCATCCAGCAGGTCCACCGCCAGTCCGTTCCGCGCCTCACTCGCGCGTTCGGTTGGAAGATAAATATAGGCTTCAAGCGTCCTTGTCCTCGTCCACCGTGGTCAGTGTCGTCGTGGACGAAACATAATCGCCGAGGTGAACTGGAATGTCGCCCACAATTCCGTCAATTGGTGCATGAATTTCGTAGTAGGCAAGCTGTTCGCGCTGCGTCCTGGTCTGCGCCACCGCCGAATCCAGCGCCGCCTTGGAGTTTGCAAACGCTTGCATCGCCTGGTCGTACGCCTGCTTGGAGATGATGCCGTCCTTGTATAGTTGCGTCTGGCGCAGGAGGTCGGTCTCGTTGTACTGGTAGACGGCCCGTTGTTGCTGCTCGGTGGCCTGTTGCGCCTCTACCGTGGCCTCCTGTTTCAACGGGTCGATCTGCATCAGCAACGCGCCGGCCTTCACCGCGTCGCCCGACTTCACCAGAATCTTTGTTAGGTTGCCATCCACTACAGGCTGAATTGTCGCCGAACGCCGGCTCTTGATGGTCGCCACATAGGTGTTCGTACTGGGCACGCTGGTCAGCGTTACCGGCTGAACCATCACAGGCATCGCCTGCATGGCGGGAGCAGCAGCCGGTGCAGCCTTCTTGCTGCATCCAGTTAGCAGTGCGGCAAGCGACACGGCCAGCACTGCGGCGAGAAGCTTCCCCGTCCCCTTCCGAACATTGCAACTGCATTCATGCAAACGCAAAACGAGTCTCCTTCAAACCATCCACAATCACATGCTGCAGATTCAATTTACAGATCGGTGCTATCTGAACCGAAGCCTAGACAGGAAACCTCAACCTGACCGGAACGCATCTTCATTGACCACCGGGTACATCTTTGATGATAAGGGTTTTCCTGGGGATGCGTCATGGATGTGAAAAACTACACGGCGTGCGTATCGGTGCTTGCCGGTGCAGATCGCATTAAGAATTTTTGGGTGCCGGCGGATTAAGTCCAAGCTCACGCATCACCATCTGAAGGTCCTTCCACGCCTCCGCCTTCTGCCGTGGATCGCGCAACAGGAACGCAGGATGATAGGTAACGGCGAGTTTTGCGCCACGGCAGCCGTGCCACCGCCCTCGCAGTGAGCTGAGCGATTGCTTCACTCCCAGCAGGTAGGTCGCAGCGGTCGATCCCAGCGCGACGATCGCCTCCGGCTGCACCACGTCAATCTGGTTCAGCAGAAACTGCGAGCAGGTGTTCGCCTCCACTGGCTCTGGCACGCGGTTGCCTGGCGGTCTGCACTTCACAATATTCGCGATGTAGACCTCAGCCCGCGTCAGTCCCATCGCAGCAATCATATTGTTGAGCAGTTGTCCGGCCTTACCGACGAACGGAAGCCCCTGCGCGTCCTCGTCCGCACCCGGCCCTTCGCCCACGAACATCAGTCGTGCCGTGGGCGACCCGTCGCCGAAGACGATCTTGTGCCGTCCCGCGTAGGCCAGCGGACAGCGAGTACAGTCGCCCATCTGTTCCTGGATCGCACGCAGGGCAGCCTCGCGTTGCGCAGGCGGAATTGCCGCCGTGGGCAACGTCGCAAGGTCATTGAACGCGATAAGGTTGGCTGGAGGCACAGAGTTTGTTTGCGAAATCGGATGCGCGGAGGGCGCATGGCCCGCGAACGGCGCGCTGCTCTGCTCCGCTGCGATCCTCCTTGCGGGGCCGTCGTCCGGCTCGCTCGCGCTCAGTGGCGGCGGTTCGCCGAGACGATAAAAGTCGTGGACGCCAAGGTCACGAAAGTACTCGACCCAAGCGCATAGCTGCGCTCCGGCCTCGCTCTGCATCATGCCGCCTACTGGTCCTGTTCCGCCAGCGGCTCAGGCGCGACAGGTTCCGGCTTATGGGTGACGACGAAGGTCACGCATCCCTGATTGATCTCGTCCTGCGCCACGCGGCATGCCTTCATGCTCTTGGTGGCCATCAGTGGTACCGCGCCCGACTGTAACTGGCGTGCCCGGCGTGCCGCGCCTTTCACAAGGCTGTACTTATTGTGCAGAGGATCTTCATTCGACATCGTTGGCACCTCGGAGGAATGATTTCAATCTACCGCAATCCGGCCCATTTGTCCTGTCGGGCTTCCGTGGATGGGCCCGACTGAGATCATTATGAGAGAAGTGGCCGGTCAATGTGTGTGGAAAAGAGATGCTAAATACAATGGCGCGAGTTCCTCTTTGATGGTTGAGATGCATCTGCGTCACTCCCGCAACTCAATCGACATGGAAGCTGGCAAGCACAGCAGCCAGACTCGGCGAACGCGTATCCGTGCGGCAACTCTCCGCCATCGCGGCCACCCCATCGCGCGCACCGCGCTCGTAGAGCATGATCGCCCGCATCTCCGCAGTGGCCTGGTTCAGCACATCGTTCACCAGCGCGTACTTGTACTCCCCCACCTGCGCCAGCTCGCTGCGCGCCTGCTGCAGCCGTCGCTCAATCACCTCTTCGGAGGTCATGTGCTCGGCCTCGCTGCGGTGGCGCAGCCGCATCTCAAGCACCTCGGGGCTGGGCGGCAGGATGAAGATCGACACCGCCTCCGGCATCCTGCGCATCACCTGCTTCGCGCCCTGCACGTCGATGTCCAGCAGCAGTCCTTGCCCGACGCGCGCGCGTGTTGCAGTGCCGTCCGCGCCGTTCCATAGTAGTTGCCGAAGACCTCGGCCCACTCCAGAAACTCATCTGCCGCAATCATCCGCTCAAAATCCGCGCGACTGGTGAAGTGGTACTCGTGGCCATCGGTCTCCGATCCGCGCGGCGAGCGCGTGGTGTACGAGATGGAAAACTCCAGCCCCTCCACCAGCGTACGCACCTGCGCCACCAGCGTCGACTTGCCCGAACCCGAAGGCGCCGAAATAATAAACAGAATGCCTGCCATGCTTACCAAGCAGTGTAAATGCTAACCACCGCCTGTTATGCAACAGCGAACATTCCCAGTTATCCGCAAAATTATTGGGGCTTATTTGCCGCTTCGACCTGCTGAAGGCAAGTCAGTGAAGAAGCAAGCCCAAGACGCGATTAAAGAGGAAGCCGAACGCTGCGGAATGCCCTTTGTTAATTACCGATGGCTCGGCGGCATGCTCACCAACTTCTCCACCATCAAGAAATCAATCGGGTACTTGAAAGAACTGGAAAGTATCTCCGAGCAGGAAATGAACGACCGTTCCAAAAAGGAACAGGCGGGGTTGAACAAGGACAAGATGAAGCTGGAGCGTTCCCTGGGCGGCATCAAGAATGTCAACAAGCTTCCCGGCGCCATCTTCGTCATCGACACCAAGAAAGAGCACATCGCCGTGCAGGAAGCCCGCAAGTTGGGCATTCCCGTGGTGGCGGTCGTGGACACCAACTGCGACCCAAGCGAAGTGGATGTGGTCATTCCGGGCAACGATGACGCCATCCGAGCGGTCAAACTGATGACCTCCGTGATGGCCAGCGCCATCCTGGAAGGACGGGCCAAAGAACTCGAGGGCCGGGAAGTCACCGCCGAAGGTTCCGTGGCGGGCGGGGAAGTGGGCGGGGAAATGTTGGCCGCGGCCGAGGCTACGGAAGCAGTGGAAACCGCAGAAATCCCCGCCGCCGAAATTACCGGGGAGGAAGCTGTGGAAGAAAAACCCGCCCCCGACGAGTCGGAACTCCTGGTGGGGAGCGTGGAGCATCTGGCCGGGGACGCAGTCACAGTCTCGACTTTGGCCGACGAATTGGCCAACGAGAAGGTGGAACGTATCCGTACCAAACGTGTCCGAGACGACAAACCCTAATAATGTATTGGCGCTTAACTCTTGGTCCAACCGATAACGAACAGCTAGAAAGCAAGGGAACCTAAGATGGAAATCAATGCGGCAGCCGTGAAAGACCTCCGGGAAAAAACCGGAGCGGGAATGATGGATTGCAAAAAGGCCCTAACCGAAACCCAGGGTGATTTCGAGAAGGCCGTGGTTTGGCTCAGGGAAAAGGGGATGTCCCAGGTGGCCAAACGCGCGGGCCGGAGCGCTAACCAGGGGGTAATCGCTAGCTATGTGCATGGCGGTAAGGTGGGGGTGCTGGTCGAGGTGAACTGCGAGACCGATTTCGTGGCCAAAACCGAGGACTTCCAATCCCTGGGCAAAGAACTTGCGATGCAGGTGGCCGCCTCATCCCCAAGATACGTCAACCGTGAAGAAGTCCCGGCCGCGGAACTCGAACAGGAAAAAGCCATTTACCTGGCCGAAGCCAAGGGTTCGGGCAAGCCCGAAGCCGTCCAGCAGAAGATCGCGGAAGGCAAGATTGAGGGCTATTACAAGATCGTATGCCTCATGGACCAACCCTATATTCGCGAGCCCAAGAAAAGCGTCAAGCAATTCGTCACCGAGGTGGCGGCCAAGCTGGGAGAAAACGTGGTGGTCAAGAGGTTCTCCCGACTCCAGCTGGGCGAGTAGCCGAGCGGCTCGTTTGAGAAAAACCTAATCCACAGGAGAAAAGGCATGGCGTCCAGTTCCCCCCGGTTCAAAAAGGCAAAGCCCGCTTATCACAGGGTTTTACTTAAGATCTCGGGGGAAGCCTTGGCCGGAGCTAGCCGGGAACACCGCATTGACGAGAAGATCGTCAGGTCCATCGCCTCCGAAATCTACGGTGTCTGGAAGAGCGGAGTGGAAATGGCCCTGGTGATCGGCGGGGGCAACATCTACCGTGGCGCGGATGGGGAGCGCATGGGGATGGACCGGGTCTCCAGCGATTACATGGGAATGTTGGCCACCCTGATCAACGCCTTGGCCCTCCAAAACGCGCTGGAAAAGCTGGGGGCCAACACCCGGGTCCAAAGCGCGATTGAAATGTCCAAGGTGGCCGAACCCTATATCCGGCGCCGGGCCCTGCGGCACTTGGAAAAGGGGCGTATTGTTATCTTCGCTGCGGGAACGGGCAACCCCTATTTCACCACCGACACCGCCGCGGCCTTGAGGGCGATCGAGATCGGCGCGGATTGCATCCTGAAGGCTACCAATGTGGACGGCATCTACAGCGCGGACCCCAAAAAAGACCCGAAGGCTGTCCGGTTCAAGAATCTCACTTATATTGACGCGATCAACCGCCGCCTGCGGGTCATGGATACCACCGCCTTGAGCCTGTGCATGGACAACAAATTGCCAATCGTGGTATTCGACCTCCACCGGCATGGGAATATCCGGCGGGTCATATTCGGGGAACCGATCGGTACGGTCGTCAAGGGATAGCGCTGTTTATAACCCCAGATTCAACGCCAACTTCGTTTATCGGACGTCAAGCGGTGCAAGGAGTGATCAATGGACGCGAATCAAATTATCCAAGAGACGGACGGCAAGATGAAGAAGGCCATCGAGGCCACTAAGAGGGAATTCTCCTCGGTTCGAACCGGCCGGGCTTCCACGAGCCTGGTGGAAAACATCAAGGTAGAATATTACGGAAGCCTGGTGCCTTTGAATCAGGTAGCGGGAATCTCGGTCCCCGATTCGAGAACACTCGAGATGAAGCCCTGGGACCTCCAAGCCCTGCCGGAAATTGAGAAGGCAATCCTGAAAAGCGACTTGGGGCTGAACCCCAACAACGATGGAAAGGTGATCCGCATCAATATCCCCCCCCTGACGGAAGAACGCCGGAAGGAATTCGTGAAGATGGTGCACAAGCATGCCGAGGACGGCCGGGTCGCCATTCGGTCCATCCGCCAGGATGCCAACAAGCACTTGGAACAGGTTAAAAAGGAAAAGACCCACTCCGAAGATGAGGTCAAAAAATTCCAGGATCGGGTCCAGAAGATGACCGACACCTACACGCAGGAAATTAACACGCTGCGGGAACATAAGGAAAAAGAGATTCTCGAGTTTTAACTCGGCCCCGGGGCCGGGATCGCGCGTAAAATCCACGGAGCCAAAACGCCCCTTTCATGACCGCCGCCCTTCTTAAACGTTACCGGCTGAAGCCCCATTTGCCGCGCCATGTGGCCATCATCATGGATGGAAACGGCCGATGGGCCAAGAAACGGCACTTGCCCCGAATCGCCGGCCACCGCGCGGGAGCCCTCTCCATCCGGGAAATTGTCCGGCTCTCCGGGGAGCTGGGTCTGGAGGTCCTGACGCTCTACGCCTTTTCCACGGAGAACTGGAAACGCCCCCCCCGCGAAGTCGGGCTCTTGATGCAGCTACTGAAACAGTATTTGCGCAGCGAAGTGGCGGAACTCAAGGCCAATAACGTCCAATTGTCTTCCATTGGCAACCGGGAAGACCTGCCGAAGGAGATTCGCGGGGAACTGGACCGGGCCACTCAGGCCACCGCCGCCTGCACCGGCTTGAAACTCGTCCTCGCCCTTTCCTACAGCGGCCGGGCCGACTTGACGAAGGCGGTGAAAAACCTTTGCCTCCAGGCCCAGAAGGGTAAATTGTCCCCGGCCTCCATTAAGGAATCCCATGTGTCCCAAGCTCTTTCCACGGCCCGATTGCCCGAGGTGGACCTGTTGATTCGAACCAGCGGGGAAATGAGAATCTCCAATTTTCTCCTTTGGGAGATCGCCTATTCGGAGCTTCATATCACGAAGACCCTTTGGCCTGATTTCAGGACCCGGCATTTTGTGGCGGCCCTGAGGGACTTTCAGGGGCGGAAGCGCCGGTTCGGCGGGGTGCAAAGCGTCATTGGAAGCGTGGTCTCATGGAGTCGCTGACCAAACGACTTCTCGTGGCAGCCCTGGTCATTCCCCTCGTGCTTTTCATCACCTTCTGGGACCAGACCGTTCCCTTCCGGCTGCTGACCTTTGGGGTAATCCTGCTGGGACTCTGGGAGTTCCTGACACTTTGCCAGCGCCATGAACTGACCCCCTTGAAGACCGAGGGCATGGTGGCCCTGGCGGTCATGCTTTCCCCCTGGGTTTTGCGGCCCTGGGTAACCTGGGACGGAAGAGGGGCTTTTCTCCTTGCCCTGATGCTCCTGTGCCTTTCCTTCATGGGGTCGACCCGCCCGCTGAAGGAAATGGTCAACTCGGTGAGCGTGACCTTTTTCGGGGCGGCTTATTTCGGCGTGCTCGCCGGGTATCTTTTTCGCCTGAGGGAATTGGACCACGGCGCCTGGCACCTGTTGTGTCTGTTCATCGCGACCTGGGCCTATGATACAGGCGGGTTCTTCGCCGGGTCTCTCATGGGCAAGCATCCCCTTGCCCCCCTGGCGTCTCCCAAAAAGAGCTGGGAGGGCGCGGCTGGAGGGGTTCTGCTGGCGTTCCTGGGGCTGGGCCTGCTGAAAGTCGTTTTCCCCTTTTGCGCCGGGTTTTATTCCTGGATCGACGTGGCGGCCCTGGCGGTCCTGTTGTCCCTCTTCGGCCAGTTGGGCGACCTTGTGGAATCGATGATGAAGCGAAGCCTCACCGCCAAAGATTCGGGGAGCTTTTTTCCGGGTCATGGCGGGGTTTTTGACCGGGTGGACAGCCTTTTGTTCAACGCCCCCGCATTATTTTATTACCTTTTGATCGTCAATCACGTCGTTCAATAAATGCGCGATCCCTTTTCCGGGGAAGCGAAAAGGAAAACCTGATGCCTCTCGAAGATTTGATCCATAAGACCTATTCCACTTTTCTCCACCAGTACGGGGATGGGGGTCGAAAAGTCACGATGGTCGCCGCACCCACCCGTATCACCCTTTTGGGGGGAGAATATACCGAGGCAGTGGATGGTTTTTCCCTGGTCGCCGCCGGGAACCGGCACATGGTCGTGGCGGCCCAAAGGCGTACCGACAAGCTGGCCGTTTTCCATGCCCTCAAGTACGACGAAAAGATCAAGGTGAACCTGGCAACCGTCAAGTTTGACCGCGCGGATGGCTGGGCCAATTATCCCAAGGGGGTGGTGTACCTCTACGAGCGCACGGGCCGCAAGGTGGAAGGCATTCAAATGATCCTGCATTCAGACATGGCCGAAGACGCGAATCAGGGTATCTCCTCCGCCATTGAAGTAGCCACGGGGGTGGCATGCAACGCCTTAGGAAACAACCCGCTGGATGACGCCACCCTGGTCAAGTTATGCCAAAGGGTGGAAACCCAGTTCATGGGGTTGAGAGGGGATTACTCCACGCCTTTCGCCATTAAATTCGCCAAGAAAAACCAGGTGGTCCTAGTTCGACGCCCGGACCTTCAAGCCCGAATACGCCCCCTTTAACGGTGAACGGTTTAAGCTTGTAGTGGTCGACAGTGGCGTGCGAAAAAAAGAAAGGGAAGAGGAATTCAAGAAACGCGTTGAATTGTTCAATCAGCTCCTTTTGGAAATCCGCAAACTTGTTCCGAAAATCATTTCCCTCCGCGATGTGCCGGCCGATCTTTATGAAGACGCCCGGAAGAAGATCGACATCCTTTTACGTAAACGGCTGGATCACGTTATCTATGAAAACCAGCGGGTTCGCAAAGGCCGGGAATTTCTTGAAAAAGGGGATTACGCCGGTTTGGGACAGTTGATGAGCGAGTCCCATGACTCCCTGGCGGAAAAGATGAAAGCCACCTGCCAGGAAGTGGATATCCTCACCGCGGTCATCCGGCGTCAGGCGGGGTGTTTAGGCTCCCGAATGGCCGGCATTGGGTGGGGAGGAACGGTGGTCTGTTTGGTGCGGGCTGCGGAAGCGGAAAGCTTTGTGGATAAGGTGAAAGCGGAGTATAAAAAACAAGTCAATATATACCCACAAGCCTTTATAGAAGAACCTCAGGAGGGAGCACGGGAAGTAGCGTCCCCGGTGCCCCCCGCAACCCCTTGAGATTAAATCGGGGATTATAGGCATAAACCCAGTGAGTCTTGCCGGGAAATCATTTTTCTAGACGGGTTTTTAAATCACTTTATAATGAAATCCGCTTTTGTGAGTTTTGGTCGTTGGCGATACCCTTGCACATTTTTGGAGGCGGCAATGCTCGGTTTTAGGAAAGGCTCCTGGCGGTTTCTGGCTTTGGCGGTGATTTTGGGGACCCCATTCAGCTTGAAAGCCCAGGCTTCCTCCGCAGGGCAATATTTTGCAACCGGCAACCAGCTCTATAGCGCTCGAAACTACAACCAAGCCATTCAATATTATTCGGCCGTAGTGAAATCCAACCCGAATTACGCGCCCGCCTACCAGGGTATTGGAAATTGTTATTACGCGCTGGGAAACAAAGCCTACGCCCTTGCTTATTACCAAAAGGCTAGCCAAATCAGTCCCAACCCCCAGCTGAACCAATTTATCCAAAAGCTTCAGGGTCAAGCTGCGGCGCCTGGAGCGGGTGTGGGATTAGAAGCGGCCCAGCCCCAAACTAACGCCTCCCTGGCGATGGGCTTGAAGTATTTTCAAGCCAAGCAATATAAGGCGGCCATACCTTACTTCTCACAGGCCACAAAACAGATTCCGAATGATTACCGGCCTTTCTATTACTTGGGTTATTGCTATTACATGTCCAACCAACAAAAGTATGGCGCCCTTTACATCGGTGTAGCCGACATGAAACAGCCGAACGCCTCCATCCTGGCAACTGAAAACCGCATTAAAAGCAATCTTTCGGATGATGATTCCCAATGGGTGGATGACCAGTTGTCCAAGTTCGCTTCCGCAACAGGCCTCAAGGTCCCGCCCCAGAAGACAAAGGTGGTCTTTGGGTTTGACTTCGGCATTGGGATGGATTACCTCCTGTCGGATCCCTCGAACATTACTGAGGCCGCCGCGAACAAGGGCTCGGTCGCTTTAACCGGAGTGACCCCCAGCCTGGTCGCCATGCCCTTTGGCGAGTTTTTCACGCAAGTGAGCCCGAATTTTGAGATCGATTTAAGCGGATCCTACTTGCCTGTTGGGACCTTGTCCTATACTTGGACCGAATATGATATGAACGACGCCGATACCTCGGTGTACTACCCGGGTTACTATAAAGTGAATTTCACGACTTCCATCTTCACCGGCAGTTTGGGCTGCAAGGTTCTCTTTGGCGATCCCACGGTGAAGGGCTATTTTGGGGCGGGGTTGGACATTTCCCCTATCAGCCTGACCTTCCAAAAATCGCAATATGACGGGAATAATAATTTGATTGCGGAAGATCCCTCGAGCAGCGACCAAAAAGGTATGGGCGATTACACCACCGTGGCCATTGGCGGCCATGCGGTCTTGGGAGCCGATTTCATCCTTTCCAAAGGCTTATGCTTGGGGCCCTATATCGGATATAAATATCTGGACGCCAATAATTTCAAGAACGCGGCTGGATCTTTGGTACTCAACTCCAATAACGGGGACGTGGCCAACTCGAAAGAATTCTCCTCCACGGTTTCCACGACACCTTTGGATTTGGACTTCAGTGGAATTTATGGCGGCCTGAACGTCGCTTTCTCCTTCTAAACCATCTAAAAGTGAACCTTCTTTGACGGGGGCCTTTGGCCCCCGTTTTTTTTTGAGGATAAACCTTGAGATCTAAATCATTCAGTTGGACCCTCCTCTGGTTGGCTCTTGGCGCAGCCCTTCCTGCTCGGTCAGGGGACATCTACTCGATTAATGATTTCACCTTTTATGGGGATAACACCGAGTTTTTTGAACCCTATCGAACCCGGGAAACCCTATTGGGCCAGCAGGCCACGAACCAACTGCGATTCAGTTTGAGCGCTGACGCTTACTTGACGGGCGGAGTTTTTTGGGATTACCGTTCCGTGAGTGTCCAGGACATTTCCGTCACGGTAAAACCTCTCCTTTCTTTCGAATACCATGAGGGGGGTACACGGCTCATATTTGGAACCTTGGACGCTGAAAATCGGCATGGGCTTTTGGAGCCCATGGAAGTCACATTCTTAGAATTCATCAGGCCGGTCGAATACGGCTTCCAATGGATCGAGAAAGATCCGGAGTTTCATGCCGACCTATTTCTCAACTGGCAGCAGTTGAACGATCCCTCCGAACCTGAGTCCTTCGATTATGGGGGTGTGGCCAACCGCTCCTTGACGGACCGGCTCAGTTTGGAACTGCAGTACCACGGCTATCACCAAGGCGGGAAGCTCTATTTTATCGATGTCTATAACAACTGGGTTCCAGGATTGGGCCTGCGGTATGACTTGCCCCAAGTGATGGGGGAAACCCAGTTGGCCGCTTTCGGCGTGGTTTCCAGCCAGTTGGCGGGGGGAGACCTTAGCCAGATGCAATGGGGTCAGGGCCTTTACCTCAATGCCACGGTGACGCCTGTTGAAAATTTCGATATTTTTGGAATCGGCTGGTGGGGGTCGAATTTCTATTCCCAGGAAGGGGATGCCAATTACATGTCCTTCAGCGATCCCTATTCCTTCACGGTGGATAACCCCCACGCCTTTGTCCAATCGAACCGGACCTATTTTGAGGCGGGTCTGCGCAAGAAATTCCCGATCGGGGACTCCGACCTCTTTACCACCGAGTTGCGGTCCCACTGGATCGACGCCTATTGGGCCTTTTCCTTCCGGCTTTGGATCACGGCCCCCCTTGATCTATTCCTGGGGAATGTGAATTTTCCAACCCGGACCCATAACGGGACCGGGTCATGAAGAATAGGGGCGCGGTCTTTATTGTTTTTTGCATGGCCTGGCTGGGCCGGGGTCTCGCCTCGCCCTTGGATTGGATGGGAAATGCGTCTCCAGTCCCGGTAGTCTCGGGCAACGACGTGGTTTGGAACAACCAATTCGTCTTTTACGGTGACAATACCGAGTTTTTCACCCCCTTTCGTTACCGGCAAACCCTGTTGGGACAGCAATTCAAGAGTTACGCGGCAGCTTCCGCCCTGGAAAGGGTGGACCTTTGGGCCGGTCTTTTCCTGAACCATGAAAGCGCGGCGGACCAGCCTGTAAGCGTTAACCCCATCCTGTCTTTCGTTTATCACGACCAGGACACCCAGTTTATCTTCGGAACTCTCCAGCCGGTGTACCGCCATGGACTGATCGAACCCATGGAGGTGACCAGCCTGGAACTGACCCGGCCGATTGAATACGGCTTGGAATTCATCCAATCGGAGGGACCCCTCCAGGCGGACGCTTTCCTTAATTGGCAAGATGTCCTCTCCTCGACTCAAAGGGAGATTTTCGATTACGGGGGATCGGGCCAGTGGATCCTCGTGGATGGCCTGGAGGTCTTGGGCCAATGCCACGGCTACCATATCGGAGGGGTGGAATATGGCGGAATTATCCGCAACAACCTGGCATATGGATTGGGGCTAGGGCTCCAGTCAGCCTTGCCGGTCCTTAATGAGAGCCGCCTGGAAATCTATGGGCTGGGCAGCAAGGACACCAACCGCCCCGGCTATCCAGGCCCCGCCATGGGGAGCGGGATTTACCTGAAGGGAATCGTGACCCCGATGGACGGTTGGCAGTTTTTCGGGATCGTCTGGATGGGATGGGACTACATGTCCGAGGAAGGGGACGGCAACTATAACTCGCTGAGCGCCGACGGGGACTACTATCAATCCGTCCGCACTTATGAAGAAGCGGGCGTGAGGAGGGAAGTGCCGCTGGGAAAGGACGCTTTTTTTGATTTCGAGCTCCGTTCCCACTGGATTGAAGATTCCTGGGCCAACTCCTTCCGAATCCTCGCCCAAATTCCCTTTGAACTAGCAATTCCCGTGAAAAAAAAAGCACAGGAACCATCTCCAACCAACCCTTGATAGGGTTTACCAGGAATCCTGACAGACTCGAGAACCATCTAAATCCATTATGAAACTCATGAACCGCATTTTTCTTTTTGGATTCTTCTTGATGATCACTCCCTTGAACGCTAATCCCATTTTGCATTACGTGGAAGCGGGCCCCGCTGAACTTCCTCCCGACACGCCGGTAGTCGTGATTCTCCACGGAACCGGGGCCACGGGTGAGAGTATGTTGTCCCTTTGCGACCGCCTCCAATTGCCGCCCTGCCGGTTCGTATTACCGGATGGTCCCTTGCGAGCTCATGGCGCCTTTGAATGGTATGACCGCTTCACCCATGACCGAAAGGAAATTGAGTACAGCCGGGACCGGATTTGTGAATTGATCGATCAGGTTGTCGGCGAGACCTCGCCACAGGCAACCCCTGAAACAGTCAAGCAGCGATCAGTAATCCTGATTGGGTTTTCCCAGGGAGCCGTCATGGCGTTGGAAACGGGATTGAATTACAAGGGCAACGTCGTGGGGATCGTTTCCTTGAGCGGTTATATCGGAGATCCGGATAAAACCTTGGCCCATCCACATGCCGATCATAAAACCCCTATATTTCTCATGCAGGGAACCGAGGATCCCGTAGTACAGGAAGAAATGGGTCAATCGACCCTGTCTGCCCTGAGGAAAGCGGGTTACCATCCTTTTATGAAGAAGATTCCCATGGGCCATAAGATTTCCAACCTGGAAATCGGGGAAGTCTCCAAGTTTTTGCGTGAAGTTTTTCTCTTATACCATTGATTTTGGATCAAAATTTAAATTGAACGTTGTTCGAACCTGTAACGAAAGGTGAACTGATGAGAAAGCGATCTATCCTCCTATTCCTTTCAATTATCTGGGTGATGGCTGGTATATCGCCTTTTGATTCGCGGGGAGCTTCGGTTGATTCATCCCTTGCCGATGTTACCCTTTTCCTCCCCCCTCCGCCGGCCCGGGACTCCTCCCAAACCAAGGCTGAAATCGAGGAGATACTCCAATATCAAATTACCCGAACACCGCAGATGGTCGCCGCCGCCCAAGCCGACGCGCAAGAGACCGTTTTTCGTTTTGCCGATGTGTTGGGGCCCGGCTTTACATCCGACAAACTGCCCTTGACCGCCTCCTTTTTCTCCCGGGTGCATGGCGAGGTGGGAAACTTTATCGATGCTGCTAAGGATTATTTCCACCGGCCTCGGCCTTATGATTTCGATAAGCGGGTGCGTCCCTGCCTGGATCGTCCTTGGAATCTTTCCTATCCCAGCGGGCATGCCACAGGAGGAGCCGTGATGGCTTCCCTCCTAGCCCACATGGTACCCGAGAAGAAAGAAGCCCTGCTGGCCAGGGGCCGGGTCATCGGTGAAAACCGAATCGTGGGCGGGGTCCATTACCGAAGCGACGTGGTGGCGGGGGAGATCGCCGGAAACTTGTTGGCGGTCAAGATATTGCAAAACCCAGATTTTCAAAAGGATTTTGAAAAGTCCAAAGAAGAAATAAGGAGCTTTTTGGGTTTGAAGTAAATCTTCGGGAGGCCGGAAGGTTCGGTTTCCATTTTTTCATCAAACTGTTAAACTTCCGCCCGGTTCAACCATGACAACATTAAATTCCTCACATTCCAAAATCGCCTTTACGACCCTGGGTTGCCGGGTGAATCAATATGACACCCAGGCGTTAAAGGAGCGCATGGAAGAAGCTTCCTTCCATCCAGTGCCATTCAACGAAATAGCGGATATTTATGTCATCAATACATGCACGGTGACGGCGGCCGCGGACGCCGAAGGGCGGCTGATGGTTCGGCGGGCCAAGGCCCTGAACCCGGGTTCCTTCGTGGTTGTGACGGGATGCCTGGCCACCGACCGGCCCCAGGATGTTTCCTCCCTTCCGGGCGTCGACCTAGTCGTATCCAACGAGAACAAGTCATTGCTTCTTGATCAAATTCTAAAAGCCCACCCCGGGTTGGGAGCTGAGGAATTGGCTATCAAGGGATTGAAAGACCCCTGGGGTGGAGGCATTACCCGCTTTGATGGGCACCAACGGGCCACGGTGAAGGTGCAGGAGGGTTGTAACTTCGGCTGTTCTTTCTGCTTGATCCCCCGGGTGAGGGGAGAAATGGTTTCCCGTCCTCACGAGGATATCCTGGCTGAAGGCCGCCGGCTCGCGGAGCGTGGGGTAAAAGAATTGGTTTTGGCGGGAATCCAACTTTCCTCATATGGACGGGACTGGGGAATAAAGCCCTCGGAACCCCGGCTGACGCCGGTGATTGAGGGGTTGTTGAAAATCCCGGGTGTACGCCGGGTTCGGCTTTCTTCCTACGCAGTGGCCGATTTTGAGGATGCCCTCCTTCCCCTTTGGAAAGGTGAACATGGCCTTTGCCACCACTTGCATTTACCCCTTCAAAGCGGTGATGAGGGGGTACTGAAAGCCATGCGCCGCCCCTACACCCTTGAAAAATACAAATTCACTTTGGAAAAAATCAGGCAGGCCTCTCCGCATATGGGATTAACCGGAGATATCTTAGCCGGATTCCCGGGCGAGTCGGTTGAAGCGTTTGAGAACACTTTGAAAGCCATCCGGGATATGGGTTTCATCGATTTTCATCCTTTCCCCTATTCGGATAGGCCGGATACCCCAGGGGAGGCCATGAAACCCAAGGTTGACGCCAAGATCGTGCACGACCGGATGGAGGTCCTTTGGGAGTTAAAAAATGACTGCATTCAAAAGGCATCCGAAGCCGCCCGGGGAACAAAAGCCCGGGTGATCGCAGAAAGGTATGACTCGAAAAACTATTCTGGGTTGGCCGATTACGGGTTGAGAATCGTTTTTCCTAAGTCACAGGAACGTCTGGGCCAGGAAGTTATTTTAAAAGTGACGGGTTATACCGAAGGAGCGGCTCTTGGCGAGGAAATCTGAAACCGTCAGTTTCTGGGATCGGCTCTATATGTGGTATTTCTACCGGAAACGGGCGATGGAACATGACCTGCCCGAGCGGAAGGTCGGATGGCGTTCCCGGAGAAACCAGGAACTTAGGTTCGGCTCCCTCACCCGCATTGGCGACCTAAAGGATCATAGGATTCTCGATTTGGGATCTGGGTTAGGGTGCCTTTATGGTTTCCTTAAAAGCCAAGGATGGGAAGGTGAATACACGGGTTATGACATCCTGGATTTTATGGTGAAGGGGGCGAAGAAAAGGTACCCCGGCGTCCAGTTTGAGAAGAGGGATTTTCTCGCCGCTCCCCCCTCCGGACCTGGGATTACATCCTGATTAATGGAGTCTTCAACCATAAGGTGAGGGATAACTGGGCTTGGATTGAGGAGATGGTCTCCCAGGCGATGAGCCGGGCTGAGAAGGGGGTGGCTTTCAACATCCTCGTCTCGGGCCAAGGATGGGGGGACGAGGATCTTTTTTACGCCGACCCCGGGGAACTGGAGAAGAGGGCCAACCAATGGACGGGTGGGAATTATCGAATTTTACGGGATTACATGGATGAAGACATGGCGGTTCATCTCTTCCATCCCTCGAATCCATCAAAATGATGGCAATCAGCCTCCTAAAGCAATAAACTTTTCCCATCCCAAGGCTCATTTCCCCCGCGAGGAGGCGCCATGTCGAAACTTTGCACCTTTTGCAAGATTCTCCAAAAAGAAATTCCAGCCGCTGTGGTTTATGAGGATGACAAGATTCTGGCCTTTAACGATATCCGGCCCGCAGCCCCGACCCATGTGCTGTTGATTCCCAAAACCCATTATGATTCCATAAGCGATGTGCCCGCTGGGGACCCGATCCTTTCCTATTTGGCCCATACCGCGACAAAAATCGCCTTGCAATTGGGCTTGAGGGAAGGCTACCGGCTCGTCGTGAACGTGGGGGATAACGGCGGTCAAACCGTTTATCACCTTCATCTGCATTTGTTGGGCGGCCGTTTTATGACCTGGCCCCCGGGCTAAGGTGTTCTTCGATCCACGCTTTCCCCCTGAAATCCATTGGAAAACACGCTTAAAGGCTATCGCCTCTTTCTTGACGCGACCCCCCTCCTGCCTTTAGACTCCTCTCTCCCGTAAGGCCCTTTGGGCTTTCCGGCATTCCACCCATAGAGGGGAGAGTGACCCAAGTGGTCGAAATCCGACTGGAAGAAAACGAACCGATCGAGAACGCCCTGAAGCGTTTCAAGAAGGTCGTCCAGAACTCGGGGCTGATCTCGGAAATGAAGAAGCGTGAGTTTTACGAGAAGCCCAGCGAGCGCCGCAAAAAGCGCGAGGCCGCCGCCCGTAAAAAGGCCCGCCGCCGCGCCATGAAGTTCCGCAACGATTAATCATCCGGGACCCGCTTGAAAAGGCGGGTCCTTCTTTTCCTTCCGACGCATCTTCTACCCTGACCCAATTGGAGGCGATTCCGTGGCATCCCCCCTCTTTGAAAAAATTAATTCCGACCTTGTTACGGCCATGAAGGCCAAGAATGAAGCCGCCGTTTCGGCGCTTCGCATGCTCAAGTCCGCATTGAAATACAAGGAAGTGGACCTGAAGCGCGATTTGACCGACGAGGAAGTGATCGAGGTGCTGGGGAAACAAGCCAAGCAACGCAAGGAATCGATTGAGGGGTTCGAGAAGGGCGGGCGCGCGGAATCGGCGAAGAACGAAAAGGCCGAATTGGCGCTCATCGAGTCCTATTTACCCGCCGCCCTCTCCGAGGAAGAATTGGTCAAACTGGTGGAAGAGGCCGTGAAGGCCACCGGCGCGGCCGGCCCCAAGGAGATGGGAAAGGTGATGGGTTGGTTGACCCCCAAGTTGAAGGGAAAAGCCGACATGGGGAAAGTCAGCGCTTTGGTTAAGACGAAGCTGGGTTAAGCCGAAACCCCGAGGCCTTTGACTTCTGGGGTATAAGACCGGGTTGGTTCCGATAAAGACCGTCCCATTGGGAAGCCGATGATACACCCCCGTTCCTATTTTTCCCGCCCCACCCTTCAAGTGGCCCGTGACCTGCTGGGCCAGATCCTCACCCATGAAAGTTTTCAAGGCATCACTTCGGGGCGTATCGTCGAGGTGGAGGCCTACCTTCCCAAAAACGACCCGGGGTGCCATGCCGCCCGGGGCCTGACCCCCCGGAACCGGGTCATGTTCGGCCCTCCCGGGCACGCCTATGTTTATTTCTGCTATGGAAACCATTTTCTTTTTAACGTGGTCACGGAAAAGGAAGGCGTTCCCGGGGCGGTCCTGATTCGGGCTCTGGAACCCTGCGAGGGGGCCGGCCTGATGGCCCGCCGGAGGGGAAAATCTCCCGAAGATAAGGGCCTCACCAACGGCCCCGGCAAACTCGTTCAGGCCATGGGAATCAACCGGTCCCATAACACCATCGACCTTTGCCGTAAGCCCCTTTACCTGCGCCAGGCCCCAAGGGGGGGGCCGATCGGCGTGACGACCCGCATTGGAATCACCGAGGGGTCGGATTTGCCTTTACGCTTTTACCTCCAGGGCACAGACTATCTCTCCGTCAAACCGGGGGCGGACCGGCCTTCGCCCGGCATGAGGGAAAAATCGGTTTTAAAACAAAAACGGGCAAGGATGCGACCATGACTCACTTATCGACGGAAATCGCCAGCTGGCAATTTTTGGAGGCCGTGGAATTCCCCGCGCTATTGCGGGAGCTTTCCCTAGGCTGTCAAACCTCCTCCGGAAAAGCCGTCCTCGCAGCCCTGCGGCCCCTCTCCGAGGCGGCCCCAATCGGTGAAAGGCTGGAAAAGACGAGGGAATTGGAACAGCATATTGTCAAGGATGCCCCGCCCTCCATTCCTGATTCGGAAGGGTTCCGGAAAGCTTTTGAGGCGGCCCGGGAGAAGGGGGAAGTCCTCCTGGGGGAGGAGCTTTCCGCCCTGGCAAGGTTCTTGGAGGGGGTCGCCCAACTTCGCCGATACCTGTCCCCGGAGAGGGGAATCCCGGCGTCATTCCAAAGCTGGCTGTCAGGATTAAATCCGCTGCCCGCATTAAAAGACCTGATCCGTTCCCGGATCTCCCCCAAAGGGGAAATGATGGATGAAGCCTCGCCCGAGCTTAAGAGCCTCCGGGACCAGACCCGGGCCCTGCGCGCGGAGATTCAGCTTTTTTACCAGGGTTTCCTCCAACAGCCTGACTCGGAAAATCTGTTCCAGGACCGTCTGGTAACGGAGCGGGAAGGCCGCATGGTCGTTCCGGTAAAACGGGAGCGGCAGAGCTTGGTCCCCGGGTTTGTGCACGGGATTTCAGCCTCCGGCTCCACCTTGTTCATCGAACCTCAGGCCACGGTCGAGAACAACAACCGGGTGAGGGAAATATTACTGAGGGAAGAAGAGGAAGTCCGGCGGCTTTTGAGGGAAATGACCCAAAAGGTGCTCGAGTCGGCCGGGGATCTCGTGGCCACCCTTCATATTTGCGCTGAAATCGACTGTCATTCGGCCCTCGCCATGTTCGCTTCCCTTTTCGAAGCCCAATTCCTTATTCCCGATCCACTCGCCCCTCTTGCCTTGAAAAATGCCCGTCATCCTTTGCTGTCAATGGAGGCGGGGGAATCCTTCCGGAAAAAAGTGGTCCCCTTGGACCTGGAATTCGGCGAGGGAACCCGCATCATCCTGGTATCGGGCCCTAACGCGGGTGGAAAAACGGTCGCCTTGAAAACCCTGGGTTTGGATTGCGCCATGGCCCTGAGCGGCATGCCGGTGATCGCTTCCGGACAAAGCCGAATCCCCCTCTTTAGTCATTTGGACACGGATCTGACCGATGGACAGAGCCTATCCGACCACCTGAGCACCTACGCCGCCAAGCTGACCGCCTTGAAACGCATGCTCGACCATGCCGAGTCATTTTCCCTTTTCTTGTTGGATGAACTGGGCGCTGGAACCGACCCCCGGGAGGGCGGGGCGCTGGGGCTCGCCTGTCTGGAAACCTTCCGGGAAAAGGGGTCTTATGTTTTGGGCAATACGCACCAGCCCCTCTTGAAACTATTGACCCAGGAAGAACAAGGGATGGTCAACGCGGCCATGATGCTGGATGAAGAGACGGGGAAACCCACCTTTAAGCTGGTCTCAGGGGTGCCGGGACGGTCCTATGCCTTCACCCTGGCGCGGCAAATCGGTTTTCCTGAAACCATCATGGAAAAAGCCAAATCCCACCTGCCCACGGGGGAGGCGGACCTTTCCGAACTGCTATCCAAACTCGCCTCCGAGAAGCAAATGGCGGAAAAGGCCCGCCGGGATTCGGAACGCACCCGGGAGAAGGTGAAGAAAATGGAAGCGGAGCTTGAAATCGCCCGGCGGCAAATCAAGGACGAGGCGAAGCGTATCAAGAAGGAAGCCCAAGTCGAGGCCGAGGGGCTGCTCAAGAACACCCGCCGCCAAATGGAGCATCTCATCCAGGGGGTCGGCAAGAAACCAGGCACGCCCCCGCCGGTCGTCAACAAGGACCGGTTCCGAAACGCCAAACAGGAAGTCGACCGTAAACTGAGAAACATCGCTCCCCGGCCGGAAAAGGTCATCCTGGAGATCCGGGAGCTGAAGGCCGGGGAATCGGTCCATTTCAAGCCTGGAAACAGCAAGGTCTTGGTGCTATCGGCCGACGATGACAAGGCCGAGGCCGTGATCCAGATGGAGAACGGGCTGAAGCTTTCCTGCAAGTATTCCGACCTGGGTCATGTCACCCAGCAGTTAAAACCCGCGCCCCTGCCCCGTCCCCCGGCCACCGGAGTGATGAGTTCACAGTCGATGGAGGAAAAAGGAAAACTGGAATTGGATATCCGGGGAAAGATGGTGGACCAGGCCCTTCCGGTCCTTGATAAGTTTATCGACGATGCCCTCTTGGTGGGACTGCCCTTCGTGCGCATCATTCATGGAAAGGGTACGGGGGCTTTGAAAGAGGCGATCCACAAACACCTCCCCCAGGCCCATCCAGGGCTGGAGTTCAGCCTGGCCGAACCGGCCCAGGGCGGCGCCGGCGTGACGGTTATTAAATTTAAACAAACATAAGACAACACCCAAAGCCAACACGAAGCCACGAAGGTTTAAAGATGAGTGAACCAAAAGCCCGGTATGAAAAAGTGGACCCGCTGGTGGAAAAAATCGCGCAAACGGTCGTTGATGCGGCCTACAAGCTTCATTCAACATTGGGGCCCGGCTTGCTGGAAAGTGTTTTCGAGGCTTTCTTTTGCCATGAATTAAAACTGCGCGGTCTGAGCGTTGAGAAGCAGGTTTCATTGCCTTTGACGTATGAGGGCATGACATTGGATGGCGGTCTCAGGCTCGATTTGTTGGTGGAAAATAAGCTGGTCGCGGAACTGAAGGCTGTTGAAAACCTTCAGAGAATTCACCAAGCCCAACTCAAAACTTATCTTAAATTGTCCGGCCATTCGCTGGGTTTATTGATCAATTTCAATGTCCCTCTTATCAAGGATGGGATTGAACGCGTAATTTTGACCGATAAAATTGAACGATTGTCTGAAATGGAATAGGGGTTCATGTTGATTTTTTGGCCAGGTTTAAAACTTTGTGCCTTCGTGTTGGCTGTTGGTTCAGCCTTTGCGTGTTTTTCTCAAGATAAAACCCAAAGCCAACACGAAGCCACAAAGTAAGGCAAAAGATAGATAAGAATTGAAAGAATTGAAAATTAACCTTTATTGTCTTTCTTTGTGTCTTAGTGGCTTTGTGTTGGTTGTTGGTTTAGCCTTGTTTTGAGGTTTTTGTGAAATATTCCGACGAGATCATTCAGCGGGTCAAGGACGCCACCGACATCGTGGCGGTGGTGGGTGAGCACGTCCAGCTCAAGAAGGCCGGGTCCAGTTACAAGGGCTTGTGCCCCTTTCATAACGAGAAAACCCCCAGTTTCATGGTTTCCGCCTCCCGCAACAGTTTCCATTGTTTCGGATGCGGCAAGGGGGGAAACGCCGTCACCTTCCTCATGGAAGTGGAGCGGTTGAGTTTTCCCGAAGCCCTCAGGCTGTTGGCGGAAAAGGCGGGTATCGAACTGCCTAAACCCCAAGAGCGGGAGGAAGACCGCCAGGTGGACCGGGTGAGGGAGCGTCTCTTCGCCCTGAATGAATTCGCCGCCAAATTTTTCCTGGAAAAACTTCTTTCCCCCGAGGGGCAGTCCGCCCGGGATTATTTCAAGGGGAGGGGATTCAATAAAGAAGACGCTTTAAAATTTTTAATCGGTTTCGCTCCGGCCGGCTGGGATTCCCTGAAAATCGCCGGATCCAAAGCCGGGTTTTCGCAGGAAGAATTGCTCGCCGCGGGATTGATTGTCCACAACGAGGAAAAAAACAGTTTTTATGATAAGTTTCGAAACCGCCTCATCTTTCCGGTCAAGAACAACTATGATAAAATTCTCGCCTTCGGCGGCAGGGCGCTCGGTGAGGACCCGGGACCCAAGTACCTCAACTCGCCGGAGACTCTCCTCTTCAAAAAAGGCGAAAATCTTTATCTGCTGGAATCGGCGAGGGAGGCGATCCGGCAAAAGGGATTCGTGACGGTGGTCGAAGGCTATTTCGACGCCTTGGCGCTCCACCATCATGGGTTTGAGAATACCGTAGCCACCTTGGGAACCGCGTTAACCCCCCAACATGGAAGAATTCTCAAGCGTTACACCCAGGAAGTCCTTTTCTCCTACGACGCTGATGAGGCGGGCCAGGCGGCGGTGGCCCGCAGTTACGAGCCCCTCGCTTCAGCGGGGTTGCAGGTGAGGGTCCTGGTAATGCCCGAGGGCAAGGATCCGGACGGTTACCTCCAGAGACACAAGCCGGAGGAACTGGCGTCATTGATGGAAAAGGCCCCCGATTATTTCAGGTGGTGGGCCGCTTTAATCCGGGGAAAGTCCCAGGGTCAGCCCGTGGAGCAGCGCGTGAGGGCCCTAGCGCCTTTGGTGCCGGTCATCGCCGGGCTGGAATCGGAATCCCAGGTCCAATCCGCTTGCGCGGCCGTGGAAAGCGAGATGGGGCTGGATAACCGGGACTTTTTAACCCTGGTGAACGAGGCGCGCAAGAAAGGGGTTCGCAGGACAACAACCGAATCGAAGATTTCAAAGGCCGAGGAAGCCCCTATTTCCAAGGGGGAAAAAGCAAGCAAGACCGACCCTCAGCTTGAGGCGGAGTTTTTAGTCCTTCTGGGCGAGGAAAACGGGGATTTTATCCCCTGGGCCAAGGACGAGCTGTCACCCGAGGTTTTCGAGGACGAAAATTTCAGGCGATTGTTCGAGGCCCTCTGTTCCGGGGAAAGGTCCATCAAGGAGTTGGACCAGATTCCCGAGCTCCAGGGCGCTTTTTTAAGAATCGAAGGGAATGCCAAGAAAAGCATAAGAGAAGCCATGTTGGGAGATTTAGCGGCCGCCTTGAAGAAAAGGTTTGGGAAAAAGAAAATGTCGGAAGTAAAAAGCCGGCAGTTGGAAGCCGAAAAAGCGGGCCTGATGGAGGAATCCCTGGCCCTGGCGCAGGAATTGGTCCTGTTGAAGAAGCGATACCAACAAGAGGTGGAACCCAAATGAAGCCACAAGCCCCCAAGCCCAAGAGCGAACACGTCAGCAAGATCCTCGAGGTTGGGAAGGAAAAGGGCTATATCACCTATAAGCAGGTCAATGACATCCTGCCGGAAGAGGTCGTGTCCTCGGAGGAAATTGACGACATCCTCCTGATGCTGGGCGAGAACGACATCAAGATCGTGGACCAGGAGGAAAAGGCCGCCATTCCCGACGAGGATAAGGACTCGGCCAATTCCCCCCCGGCGCCATCGTAAAGGACGAGGAAGAGGACGACGGGGAGGAATTCGAGAAGGTTTTCGAGACCGCCGGTGCGGAAACCCGCATGGGCGACTCGGTCAAGATGTACCTGCACGAGATGGGGCGCATCCCCCTCCTGACCCGCGAACAGGAAATCGCCATCGCCAAGCGCATCGAGGCGGGTGAATTCAAGGTGGAAAAAGCGGTCCTGGGCTCGGCCCTGGGGTTCCAGGATCTCCACACCCTTTTCACCGACATTATTAAAAAGAAGAAAACACTCCACGAGACCATCGATCTCGACCCCTACGTGGACCTGCCCGGGGGTGTCCCCGAGAAGCAAATCTATTCCAAGATCCGCAAGAACCACACCAAGCTCAACTCGATGGAAAAACAAATCAAGGCCCTGCAGCACAAGGCGGCGCTGCGCTCCCTCGCGGCCGACCACCGAAAAACCCTGGCTGATCAGCTGGACACCAAGCTGATCGACCTGATCTGGCTGGTCAAGGACTGCCAGTTCCTGAAAAAGGTGAAGGTGCGCCTCATCACCCACCTGCGCGACCAGGGGGAGGCCATCGAGGAGCAGGAGCACGTCATGCACCTGCAGGAAAAACAGCTTAAGCTCTCGCCCGAGCTCTATGTCAAGCTCACGGCCTTCGTGAAGGGGGGGATGGAATCCGCGACCCTCAAGGCCTTGGAAAAAAAGAGCACCCTCAAGGGGGATGATTTCGCGCGTGCGGCGGGGCTCTGGAACGAAGCGCGCCGGGAAATCAAGCAGCTCGAGAAGGACTCCATGGCCACCCGGGTCAGCCTCAAGGTCATGATGCGAAACATAAGGGTGGGCGAGCGGGAGGCTTACCAGGCCCGCATGGAACTCGTGGAAGCCAATCTCCGCCTGGTGATTTCCATCGCCAAAAAATACACCAACCGCGGGCTGCCTTTTTTGGACCTGATCCAGGAAGGGAACATCGGCTTGATGCGCGCCGTTGAAAAATTCGAGTACCGCCGGGGCTACAAGTTCTCCACCTACGCCACGTGGTGGATCCGCCAGGCCATCACCCGGGCCATCGCCGACCAGGCCCGCACCATCCGTATCCCGGTGCATATGATCGAGACCATCAACAAGTCCATCAAGGTTTCCCGCGACCTGGTGCAGGTACTGGGCCGGGAACCTATCGCCGATGAGATCGCGGAAAAGCTCGAGATGCCGGTGGAAAAGGTGAGGGCCATCCTAAAAATCGCCCAGGAGCCTATTTCCCTGGAGACTCCCATCGGGGAGGAGAAGGACAGCCACCTGGGTGATTTCATCGAGGATAAGGACGTCATCTCGCCCGCCAACGCGGCGGCTTTCGTCCTTTTGCAGGAGCAAATCGCGAAGGTTTTGGGGACCCTCAAGGAACGGGAGGCGGAGGTTTTGCGCCTTCGCTTCGGCTTGAACGACGGCTATCCCCATACCCTGGAAGAAGTGGGAAACACCTTCAAGGTGACCCGCGAACGTGTCCGGCAAATTGAGGCCAAGGCCTTGCGTAAGTTGAGGCATCCCTCCCGTAGCCGAAAACTCAAAGGTTATTTGGATTAACAATATCCGAACCAACATCCAACACAAAGCCACGAAGAACGACAAAAGATAAGGTTTAAAAGATTTAAAAAATTAAACTTTATTGTCTTTCTTCGTGTCTTAGCGGCTTTGTGTTTGAATTTGGTGTACGTCTTTGCTTTAGCCGTGCCTTTTAAGGTTACGAAAAGGTAACGGTCTTTCTTTTCTCTCCCGCTTGATATCCAAACCTCCATTCGCCAATGTGTCCCTCATCCACCTTAAGGAGGGAAGCATGTCTCAAAAAATCTACGCTGTCATGGGTGCAACAGGTCATATCGGCGCTGTTCTCACGGAAGAATTGCTCAAAAAGGGCCAAGTGGTACGGGCCCTGGGGCGGGATCCGAAAAAACTTGCCCACTTGGAAGCCAAGGGCGCGAAAACCCTCTCCCCGAGTTTCAGCGACGCGGCCGAATTGACCGAGGCATTTGAGGGGGCTGACGGCGTGTTCGTGATGATCCCGCCTTCCTATGGGGCGGACCATTTCTCGGACTATCAGGACAAAACCGGGGAGGCGATCGCCCAGGCCATCAAGGATTCCCATGTGAAGGTAGTGGTGAATTTAAGTTCCGTCGGGGGAGAAGTACCCAGCGGGACAGGTCCTATCGCAGGTCTTTACCGCCAGGAACAACGATTGAACAAGCTGACAGGCGTCGACATTCTTCATTTGCGGCCGACTTCCTTTATGGAAAACCAGTTCTGGTCCATTCCCATCATCAAGGGCAACGGGGTCAACGGTTCCGCCCTCCCGGGTAACTTTCCCATGCCCACCGTCGCCACGAAAGACATCGGAGGGAAGGCCGCGGATTTACTCGATTCGCACGGTTTCAAGGGCCAGGTCTCCTTTGATTTCACGGGGCCGAAGGAATATACCCTCGAAGAGGTGACGGCCGCGCTTGGTAAGGCCATTGGAAAACCCGACTTGAAATACGTCCAGTTTCCTTTCGAGGACGTAAAGAAGGGCATGCTAACCTCCGGCATGAAACCGGAGATGGCGGACCTTATGATCGAGATGTACCGGGCGGGAAGCGAGGGAAAACTCCACCCGACGCAGGAACTCACGGCTGAGCACCGGGGAAAGACCACCATCGAAGAATTCGCCAAAGTTTTCGCGGGGGCTTATAGCCAGAGTTAAAGTGTTTGTCATATCGGGGTAATAAAAAAGGCGGGCATAGAGCCCGCCTTTTTTATTAAAGATGTAAGTTTCGTTGGCGCTCTCCTGCCCCTTTTATATAATGCCTTTCCTTAACATCGTCATGGTTATGGGGCATCCCCTATCGGGGATAACCCCAATGCCTGTAATTAGTTTCCTATTGTTCATTGGGGCATGAACTCTCGGCCTCTTTGGGTTGTTGGTTTAGGTGGGGTTCGTCGATGCCCCATTTCCGGGTATTGACATAAAAGCTTTCGGTCAAATGGGGCATTAGCTCAGCGGTTAGAGCAGGACACTCATAATGTCTTGGTCCCTGGTTCGAATCCAGGATGCCCCACCATTTTTTCTCCGCTAAATAATATGTAATCTCTGAAAAAGGGTTTTTAATGTTCTTCCGCCTTTTGGTTTTCGTTGAAAATTAAAGACTTTCCTGGCGAACTTGGCGTCTTGGCGGTGAAATTTTTGAGTTTTTCAGAGGTTACAATCTTATATGAGCTGAATTCTTTAAAATCCTTTCCCCTTGACCTCCCTCTAGATTACTGTAATATTGACGATTGTGAGCGAAAAAATACAGTTGAAACCAAGAGCCCTTTCCGCCATCCTGGAAGGCGTTCCTTTGGGCCCTCCCCGGCTACTGCTGGTGACGGGGGCCCGTCAAACCGGAAAAACGACCCTCGTTAAGGAGTTGTTCAAGGATCGTCCCTATTTTAATTGTGACAGCTTGGAGATCCGGGACGAATTGAAAGCCGTGCCGGCCCGCGAGTGGGGCCGGGTGGTGGGAAACGCTGTCGTAGATGAGGTCCAGAAGGAACCCTCGATCTTTGAAAAGGTGAAGTACGCATTCGACGAAGGCAAGGTGCGGTTTACGGTTCTTTTGGGTTCCTCCCAAATACTCCTGATGAAGAAGGTGAGGGAGAGCTTGGCGGGGCGGGTCTTTGTCCATGAGCTATGGCCCCTCATGCTTGGGGAGTTAGCGGCGAAGGGGGGCGATCCGGGAACCCCTCTTTTCGCCAAATGCCTCCGGTTGAACGCCCCGATTGGAAAGACGCTCTCCGGGGAACCTTCCGTCCTGGTGGGTGACGGGAAACGCCGCCTGCAATCCGCCGAGGATCACCTCATGCGCTGGGGCGGGATGCCGGGGCTCCTCCCTCTTTCGGATTCGGACCGGGAAAAATGGCTCAAGTCTTACGAATACACCTTCCTCGAGAGGGACCTGGGGGATTTGGCGCGGCTGGACGACTTGGAGCCTTTCAAGAAAGTGCAACGCCTCTGCGCCGCCAGGTCGTCGGGCATCCTCTCTTACTCCGAGCTGGCACGGGATGGCGGGGTCAGCGTGGACACGGCTAGGCGCTACCTGGAATATCTCCGCCTTTCCTACCAGGCTTTCCTTTTGCCCTCCTACCACGAGAACCTGACTAGCACGGTGATTAAGGCCCCCAAAGTCTATTGGTCCGATGTGGGCCTTTTGCGCCAGCTTACCGGGCGGTGGGGGTCCGAGGAAGGCGGTGTGGTGGAGACCTATGCCGTTTCGGAAATGCACAAGTGGGTCAGGACCGCAGGGGAGCGGGCCGAGCTTTTCTATTACCGGACGCGATCCGGCTTCGAGGTGGACCTATTGGTGAAGCTGGAAAAGGGATTCCTGGGTGTCGAGGTCAAGTCCAGGGCCAAAGCGGAACCCAAGGACTTCACGGGGCTTTCCACCCTGGCCGACCGGCTGGGGAAAAAATGGCTGGGAGGGGTTTGCCTCCAGCGGGGGACTTCCATCGAGGAACGCGACCCCAAAAGGAACCTTTGGGCCGTTCCGATCAACCGCTGGCTTTCTTAAATATTTAAAATTTTTTAAAGATTAAAAGGTGTTTCGGTTTTCTCTTGTGAGCCAAAATGGAAAAAGTGACGTTTTCAAAAATGATCACTTAACGTGCGAATTTGCAAATGTTACTTTTAGCAGGATGTTGAAAAAGTCCGAAAAACGGACTTTTTCGTATCTGGGTCGCGAATCCCCCTTTGGAAAACAAGGGGGTTCATTCGATTCGCACCAAACCCATGGCTGATAGACAGGGTGAAAAACACTTTTTTGACACCCTGTTGGCGAATTTTCACCCCAAATCCAGGTAATCTTTGGACTGATTCCAATCAGAAATGGAGATCCATGACTACCCTTCAAGGTTCAGTTTTCGAGCGTTTTATCGGCATCGACTATTCCGGGGCAGAGACGCCGACTTCCAGCCTGAAGGGCCTGCGGGTCTATGCCTCGAATCGAACAGGCCCGCCGTTGGAGGTCGCCCCCACCCAGCCCCCGCAAGTATTGGACTAGGCGCGAGGTGGCCGAATGGCTAGCCGACCGGTTGGCCGAGCCTCAGCCGACACTGGCCGGTATCGACCACGGATTTTCCTTCCCCTTGTCTTATTTCCAGGCCCACAACCCCCCCTTGATTGGCAGGCCTTCCTTGAAGACTTTCAACGTCATTGGCCAACTGACGAAGATAACGTCTATGTGGATTTTGTACGGGACGGCATAGCAGGTGAGGGGAAGACGCGTTCCGGCAATACCCGATGGCGGCGGATAGCGGAACTGCGTACCCGAACCGCCAAGTCCGTATTCCAGTTCGATGTACAGGGCTCGGTGGCAAAATCAACACACTCTGGCCTGCCGTGGCTTCTTTATCTGCGCCGAAAGCTGGCTGGAAAAATCCATATCTGGCCCTTTGACGGATGGGATATTCAGATTGGGCGCTCGGTGGTGTTGGAAGTCTACCCGTCCCTTTGGAGCCGGGGTTTCCCTCGTGAGGGGCACAACCCGGATCAACACGACGCCTACTCGGTAGCTGAGTGGATGCGGCAGGCCGACCTCCATAGGGAACTGGCCGGGTATTTCCACCCAGCGCTCGAACCTGAAGAAGAGAAAATCGCCCGCATTGAAGGCTGGATATTAGGGGTCATGTAGCCCCCAAAATCGCAAACGTCTTTCCGCCGAAACACCTTTTTAGCCTTTCCAAAAGTAGTTTAATCCATTTGAATTCAAAATATGGACTTCCGCCTTTGTTTACACGGACTTTTTCATTCCGCGATGGCCAATCCCCCTATCTACGCATCAAGAGATGATGCTAGAAGCGATAGGGGAGCCCTCTTGAATGGAACCGCACAAAGGTGGTGTTGTTTGGGAATGGATGAATTGGATAAAGGTAATGGTAATGTCTTGGTCCCTGGTTCGAATCCAGGATGCCCCACCACTTTACCCGATATTAAAACTAGTTCTTCCAGGGCGGGTTTTCCTCCCAATTCCGGATAAGATTTAACAGGATGCTGAAAAAGTCCTTATAACGGACTTTTTCCTATTTTACGAACGAGCCACAAATCATAAAATCCATATATTTAGTGGCTCGTTCAATCCCATGGCTGTCGACAGGGTGCTGAAAAATACTTTTTCAGCACCCTGTTAATTATTACTTTTGAAATCCTTCGGACCGCTTTTGACGCGAATCAGGCCTCCGGTTTGGTCCAGCATGGCGCTTAACGAGGCTTTTTGGTCATCGGTTAATACCTTATTCCCGTTCTGGGCATAATCGGCCTTGACCTGATCCTTAATCGTTTGCAAAGAAGCCAGCAAGTCACTTTTTTGCTCCATGGTCAATTTGCCGTCCTTCGAGTCCGCGTTGACCTTGGCGGCTTGGGCCTTGGTGCGGGCACTGAGTTGGGCCTGCGTGGTGTTTTGGCCGGGGATGGCAATTTCAGCCGGAGTCGCGACATCCCCCTGGGCATGCAAACCTTGGGCACCGCCCATCCATCCGAATAACAGGATCAAAATAACCGTGGATTTCATTAGTATTCTCCTTGTGTGTATTTGTTTTTTTTAACGAAAGAACTACTGGTTCCAGTGACCTGCCAAAGGATGAGTCCAATAACAGGTAGCAGGACAACCACGAGACTGAACAGAAACTTATCACGGGGCGAATCCATGCTCGTCAGGATCCGACGCAGAGCCCAAAGATCAGCCGCGAGAACGGTCAAACAAAACAGGGTTATAAAAAGATTCATGGGTCTCTAGCCTCTTTTCTGCGGGTTCGGGCGGGAAAGGTTCCGGGTCATTAATGCGACTCGATCCTGGGCAAATGGATCGTAATGACGCCGCTGCGGGATTGGAAATACTTTAAGACGCAGACCGCGCCCAGGATGATCAAAACCCCCAGCACCAGGAAGTTCGCCGACGCTTCCCCTTTTTGGTTGTTTCCCTTGCGTAATGGTTTCATTTCACTCCATTAGGAAAAATTGGTTCTCCCCAAGTTCAGGCTACTAAAAGGCAAGGATCGTGCCCGGATGGAAACGGGGAAATCACGAATTTTTAAAATGGTAAAACGCCCGCGGAAATTCCGACCGATCAAAATGATCGGGAGCAATTCTCCGTTTGATAGGTGAGGGGGTGATGAAAATGTTTTTGGCCTGAAGGACCTATGGGCATTGATGTTCGAATCCGATGAACCGATATTAACGCGTAGGAAATTATTCCAATCATTTATTCCAACGGCCCGAAATTCCAACCGCGAAAATTAATGGTTCGAAAAACAAAAAAGGAGATGTCAATGGAACCGAAGGTCTTGAGCTGTCTATTGGCGGCGGCCCTGTTCGCGGGAAGCGCCGGATGGTGCCGGGCCGATGACGACAACCGGGTCATCAGCAAGCTGGGCCAGAACTCGTCGGCGGATCATTCGAGAACCGCCTCTTTCTACCTGGTATTTAACGGGGATAAATCGGACAGCCTGCCCGCCCTCCAATCGGGGGACAATACCCGTTTTTATTCCAAGGTTTGGGACGGCCTTTACCTGCAGGTCAACACCGAGCGGGGGGACGAGGGAATCGGGGGCTACATGGTCTCCTTCTCAACCGACGAGGCGGGATTGACGCCCATCGGAACAAACGAATCCAGGGATGTTCCAACCTTGAGGGAAGTCGCCGCCGCCGATTTCAGGACCGACGATAATTTCTCCGCCCGAACCCTCCAGCCGGGCCCTGGAACGCCGGATAACCGCGGGGCATTCAGGATGATCCGTTATAACGGGTTCGATGTTGAAATCCAGGTGCTGGGTTTCAATATCGGCAATACCGGTCTGAAGAAAAAGCCCGATTTCAATCAGCTCTCTTTCTTGGTGACCG
The DNA here is from genome assembly GCA_963849485.1 of candidate division FCPU426 bacterium. Lineage (GTDB taxonomy): Bacteria > Oederibacteriota > Muellerivitia > Muellerivitales > Muellerivitaceae > CAVTWJ01. The sequence goes on from CAWKIF010000123.1 coordinate 54,251, forward strand.
TGAGGGAAAAAAAGTAATCCCAACCGGGAAAGATTAATAAAAAAAGGCGGGAGCCCTGGGGCCCTGCCTTTTTTATTTACGACAACCCATCCCGTCTGACTAGTTAATGATGATCGCCGATTCCTATATTTAAATTGATCCCGCTGCGCGGAGCGGGCCGGTGGTGATGGTGGTGGTGCCGGACGGGCACCACGATCACCCTGGCGTCCCTGTGGTCGTCTCGATGGTCCCTGTCATCGTGGTGATCCCTGTCGTCGGCCATCGCGAAGCGCGTGGATAATAAGAACATGACTCCGAGAACGACTTTAAAAAAACTTTTCATGAATTCTCCTTGTTTGGTTGTTGAACGGAAATTTTCCAGTTCACCTTGAGTTGGATAAGTGATCGTCCCCTATGGGGAAAGGCGCGCTTAATTTCCCGATAATTAATTGAAGGTGAGAGGTAAGTCCGCAATCACGCAACTTCAGTACTTGTGTAAGGCAGGTTCTGTGCCACTGGGGGTGAGGACAATCCATGGGTTTTCGGGTCTATCGCAATCAAGGTGAGATTGCCGTCGATCAATTTGATCGTGGGATAGGGGAAGATCGTGATGAGATCCCCGGTCCAAGACGAAATCCTCACGGGGTATGGAACTTGCCTTATGGGACGGCAGGAACGCAAACAAAGAAGGGAAAGGATGTCCAAGTGCTTTATAGCATCGCCGTCATTCTGCTGTTGCTTTGGCTTTTAGGGATCGTGAGCTCCTACACGATGGGGGGCCTCATCCATATGGTCCTGGTGATCGCCCTCATTATTTTCGTGGTTGGCTTGATTCAAAAGCGGAAGGTTTAATAATCTTCCGGATGATGAACCTGCCCGCATCATCCGAAAAATTATGTATTTTGCCGATGGGGCCGTCCGATAGGAAAGGTCGCGAAGACAATTGATCCAATGGCTTCAGTCCCTCGTCGCTCACCAGGGTTATACGGTCGTTTTTCTGGTGGTGTTTTTAAACAATCTCGGCCTACCCATACCGGGGGATACCACACTTTTGACGGCCGGGTTTCTCGCGGAAAAGGGGATCCTCTCACCTTGGGCCGTGGTCGCCACGGGAACCCTCTCCTGTTTCCTGGGTTCTTGTATCGCCTATGCCCTGGGCGCGCGGTATGGACGGCGCCTATTGGAAAAAAACAGGTGGCTGGGGGCGGCCTCCGGAAGATTCGAGAAAATGGAAAGCTTTTTCCGACAGCACGGGGCGAAGGCCGTTTTTTTCGCCCGGTTCGTGGGTTTTCTGCATCCCGTCACCGGCCTCTTGGCCGGGGTTTGGAAAACCCCGAGGCGGCCCTTCCTCTTTTACAACCTGGCCGGGTCCCTGGCTTACGCTGCCACCTACACCTTGGCGGGATATTTTTTCAGGCAAAAATTGGAGATCTTCAAGCATGGATTGGGCCCCGTCGTTCTTTATGTCATCCTCATCGGGTTGGGGCTTCTCCTCCTGGCCCTTTTTCTGCGTCGCGCCCTTCATGCTTTTTTCCAGGAACCGCCCATGAAAGACCCGCCTACAAAGATTAAATCGCGAAAAAGCTGATGCCGGCCTGCACCGGGATGAAGATGGAGGGATGCTCCATCGGGATGCCCAATCCGTTGGGGGAAGTGAAATCCAGGTCGATCCTCGTCTGCACGAATACCGCTAAATCGCTCTCGACCCGGTAGAGCAGGCCGATCCCCGGCGCCAGGTAGGGGTCGATCTCCGCCTGGTTGGTCTTTTGGATGGCGCTCTCCGCCGGAAAGCGGATACGTTCG
>CAWKIF010000124.1:0-76199 GCA_963849485.1 candidate division FCPU426 bacterium
AACGCGGTGGGAGCGAACGGGACCGTGCTGGTCCCAGCCGGGAACTTCATCAGCGGCCCCGTCACCCTCAAGAGCAACATGACTTTCCAGCTTTCCGCCGGGGCGACACTCCAAATGACCGCGATGGGAACTTTTCCAACAACGGGAGATTTGCTCTACGGTTCCAGCTTGACGAATATCACCATCAACGGCAGCGGGGTCATGGATGGGCAAGGCGCCGCCTGGTGGACCGCCTTTAACAACAACAGTTCCACCGGCCGGCCGGCCGCCATGATTTACCTGACCAATTGCACGGGAGTGACCCTGACCGGAATCACGGTGCAAAACTCGCCCATGTTTCATATCCAGTTGCTTGGCAATGGAAGCAATATTTACGCCTCGGGCTTGAGCATCACAGCCGCCTGGCCTTCCCCCAACACCGACGGTATCGACCTGCGTGGAAAAAACGTCCTAATCGAGAATTGCTACATTAGCGATGGGGACGACCTGATCCAATTGGGAGGTTCCCAGGCGGTACAGGGGGTGACGATCCGCAACTGCACCTTCGGGACGGGCCATGGTCTTTCCATCGGGGGCTACACCCAGGGCGGGGTACAAGACCTCCTGGTGGATTCCTGCACCTTTAAAGGAACCCAGTACGGTATCCGTTGGAAATCTGGGAGGGACCGGGGCGGGACCAACACCAATCTCACCTATTCCAATCTCACCATGACAGGCATTTTGGACTACCCTTTTTATCTTACGAGTTGGTATCCCGCCAACCTGCCCCCGGCTTCGGATACGGCCGCGCCGGTTTCCGCGACCACTCCCTATTGGTACAACATCACGCTTCAAAACATAACGGCTTCCACGGCGTCGGGGGCCCAAGGGCCTGGGATTTTCTGGGCCGTACCGGAAGCGCCTGTATCCAACGTGCTTTTTGATGGGGTCACGGTTACGAGTACGGGAGGAACGACTACCTTTGACATTCATCATGCCCGGGGAGTTACCTTCAACTGCAATTGCAGGGTGAATGGTTCCCAACCGCCAACGAACATCGGATCCTATGACGCCACTATCTCTTATTCCGCCTGCGGACCCACCCCCACTTTCACAATTCTTCCGGCGATGACAGGTACTTTTACCTCTACCGCCACCCGAACCCATACCTTCACCTCTACTCCAACGGCCAGCCTCACGTTTACCCCAACGAAAAGCCTGACGCCAAGCGCAACTATGACCCGCACCTTCACTACGACTTCCACCCCGACGGGATCGACGACCTCAACGGCGTCACTCACTATGAGCCGCACCGTTACATCGACGGCCACTTTTACTTCCACAACAACCCCCACCAGCACCTTCACCCGAACCCCCACATCCACGGCGACCCTGACTGCCACGAGTTCCGCCACTTCCACAACCACCCGGACCTGGACAGCGACCTCAACAGCTTCTTCTATATATACGGCCACTTCCACCGGTTCGATCACCCCAACCTTGTCTTTCACCACGAGCCGAACGAATACTTCAACTTCCACCTCGACCCCGACACCCACCTCTACCTCCACTGCCACCGGAACCATGACGGTTATCGCTTCCTCGACCCCTTCCGCTTCTCCAATATCGACAAAAACTCCAACCGCCACCTTCTCGGCGACAGCCTCTTCCACACTGACGGCTTCTTCGACCCAGACTATCACCGTGACTTTCACTTCATCCGGTACGGCCACGGGGACCCTGACTTCCACTCCGACCCGGACGATGTCACCGACAGCCAGTCCCACAATAACTTTCTCCAAGACTTCGACTGCGACGGTAACGGATAGCCCGACCGCCTCCGGGACACCCACTTGGACCACCACGGGCACCCAACCCCCGACCTACACCCCGACCGAGTCCAATACCACCACCTGGACTTTTACCCCCACGGCCTCCATTACCTCATCGTCCAGCCCCACAGCCACCCGAACCTGGACAGCGACTTCCACGCCCACATCAACGGCCACCTCTACCTCCACGCCGACATCGACTTTCTCTTCAACCCAAACTGCAACAGGAACCGCGACTTCCACCCTTTCCCGGACGATGACCCCGGTGAATAGCCCCACTCCGAGTTCCACCGGGACCTTCTCATCCACTCCATCTTCGACGAATTCACCTATCTATACCCTCACATCCACCGTCCCTCCGACTGAAACCCCCACCCCTACCACGACTGGAACTGCGTCTTCGACCCAGACCCCGACCTCCAGCCCCACAGGTTCCATGACCGGGACCACCACCCAAACGATGACCTCGACTTATTCATCGACCACGACCTCCACTCTAACAATGACCAATAGTCCCACGCTCTCCGAGACGCCAACTTGGACCACCACCGGCACCCAACCCCCAACCTATACCCCGACGGATACTTTGACTCCTACCCCATCCCTCACGGTGACCATGACAACCTCTTGGACACTCACTAGGACGGAGACTTTTACACGGACTTATACACTCTCACCAACCTTGAGTTTCACCCCCGCGGAGACGGAGACTTCAACCTTTAGCCCCACATCTTCCTCAACCGAAACACCGACTTCCCCAGCCACGTCCACTTTGACATATACACCGACGAGAACTGGGACGGCCACATTTACCGCCACGGTCTCCTCCACGGCCTCCATGACACCCAGTTGGACCCCGACCGATAGCCCAACGGGGACCCTGACGGCTACGCCCACCCTAACCAGTCTATGGACCTTAACACCCTCACCCACGCCGACTTTGGAATACACCTCGACGGCGACGCCTGTGCCATCAGTGGCTGCAGGTGTGTTGGGCCTCTATCCCAACCCGGCTACAGGTTCCACGGTAAATATCCTTCCGTCTCCATATTCCGGGATCTCCAACGTGAGGGTGGAAATTTACACCGTGGCCTTCAGGAAGGTTCTGGATGAAACCTTTGATTCTGTTCCCTCGGGTACAGCCGTGGTGGTGACCTTGACCAGCAGGGGAGGGAACAGCTTGTCCAACGGCCTCTATTACGGGGTGGTGACGACCCACTCGGGCAGGACCCTCGGCAAATTGTTGGTCTTAAGGTAATAGGGGGATCTGAAAACTTGGGTAATTGTGTAATTGAACGGGATGAGATGGATAGTATCTGCAATTATTTTTAGAGTATTAAGAAACCTTGGGGGTAATTTGACTATTTGATCGTGAAACGAACAAGGCCTTTTCCTTCCTTTTGCATCACTTTCCTATAAAATTAACTTATTCCCCTTTTGTCTTAATAACATTTTCGGGGGATTTTACTGATTGTTAATTAAACCGGTTACATGTCATCGACCGATTTTTTTGACTCATAACGTTTTAGATCAAGGCGATTTCTTGAAATGAAAAGCCTCAACAAAACATTCTCCTTAAATTTGTTTGCCTTTTGGTTATTTATAGCCTGTGGCCAAACCTTGGCCCAAACGACGGTCACGATTAACGCGGGTACGACCCTCGTTACCATTCCCAACGCCGTTTACGGTAACAACGCGCAGTATTACAACGCAAACTACAATGGTACGGACACCACTTTAAACACCGCCATGAAGGTTTCCGGATGCCGCAACATCCGCTGGCCGGGTGGATCCGAGGCAGACATTGTGAACTGGAATAATGTCGTCTGCGAAGACGCTTATGCCGCCACAACCCCTCAATTTATCACTTTCTTACAAACCTTCGGTGGGACCCTCCAACCCATCGTAAATTTGAGCGGTTATTGGTGCAGTGGAGGGTCAGGCTCGGGGACGTCGACCCAATATACCCACGCCCAAGCGGTCAGTTTAGCGGAAGCTTGGGTCACCTGGAATCTGACCAATACGGGTTCGGCCAAGGCGACCTATTGGGAAGTCGGCAATGAAGTCTACGGAAGCTGGGAACAGGGGGGGCAGGGGTCTTCCGGAAGCACCTTGACCGGAACGGTCTATGGCCAGTTTTTCGCCGATTATTACAATGGGATGAAGGCGATCGATTCCACCATCAAGATCGGGGCGGTCGCTTCGCCCGGCTCGGGGGATTACACCAACTGGACGCCGAACATGCTCACCGCCGCCAAAGCCGCCGGGGTCATACCCGACTTCCTGATCATTCATAACTATCCTCTGCCCTCCGGGGCCGCCGCTGGCCAGGCCACCGATTCCGAGATCCTCAGTTTTCCCGCCACCGTCGCGACTCAAACGACCAGCCTTAACTCCATTGTTACCTCCGCTTTGGGAAGTTCCTATGTGGGACAAATTAAATATTTCATGACCGAGTACAACTCCTCATTGGGGCCGGACGCCCAAACTAACCAGTACGTGAACGCCATGTTTTGTTCCCAATGGATCATGGAGTGCGCCAAGAACGGCTGGATCGGAGCGAACCTTTGGGCTGTTGAGAATGGAGGCACTCCCGATTACGGGTTCTTAAGCACCGCGGACGTACCTTACCCAAATTATTACGTGTTTCCCATGCTGACGGGCAAGTTCGGCACTAACATGGTTTCGTGTTCCAGCAGCGCGGCGACGGTGAGGTCCTATGCCGCGATGGATGGTTCGGGAAACTTGACCCTCTTCATGGTCAACAACAATCCCAGCGCCAGTGAGACCGCCACCATCAACATTTCGGGGTTCACGCCCGCGGCCTCCGGCCAGGCTTGGGTCATGCTTCCCCAGGGGACTTCCTCAAGCGGGGCGCCCCAGGAGGCTCCGGGCATTCAAATCAACGGCAACGCCAATCCGGCGGTGAGCGCGGTCACCACCATCGCGGGAACCGCTCAAACTACTGGAAGCACTTTCTCAGTGACCCTTCAACCGAGTGAGATGTATTTGATCGTCATCCCCGGGACTTCCAGTTCCAACCCGACCGCTACCCCGACCCGGACCAGCTCCTCAACCCCGACCAAAACCGCGACCTCAACCCCCACCCGCACGAGCACCCCAGCCAATACACCGACACTCACGGCCACCTTGACCCGTACCAATAGCCCGAGCGCCACTTCAACCCCATCTTTTACTTCGACTCGGTCCAATACGCCTTCGGCGACCCCCACCGGGACGGCCAGTGGCACTCCGACCCCGGCAAATACCTCAACTTTGACCCCCACCGCGACTCCCACCCGGACCTGGACCAACACTGCCACTACCACCTCGACCCAGACTCGTACGGTTACGTCTTCCTTCACGCCGACCAATACATTGACGAATTCACCGACCGTTAGCTCTACTTCCACAGCCGTTCATACTGTCACTTCCACCCCGACCTGGACCCTTTCAATAACGGCGACCCCTACAGCTTCATGGACAGGTACCGCGACCCCGACCCGTTCCTTCACACCTACCCCTACAACCACCTACAGTTCCACTCCATCGAATACGGTGGCCAATACGGCCACGAGTACATCAACCGCTTCTATCACAAGAACCTCCACCTCCTCGGTGACCTCTACCCCCACGTTCACCTGGACCTGGTCTTCGACGATCACCTCCACTACGACCTCAACGGCCACCCGGACCTCCACGCTGACGGGTACTCCGACTATTAGCTCGACCATCACGGCAACTCTGGTGAGTACATGGACGATCACGAACACTCCCGTGAATTCCGCCATCTTTACGAGTACCCCATCGGCGACATTCACGCGCACTTCCACGGCTTCGGTTACCCCAACAACTACGCTGACGAGCACCTCCTCGGTCAGTTCCACCGCCACTGCGACGAAGACATCCACCGGAACCCCGACTCAAAGCGGCACTCCCACGGCTACCTTGGAGTTTAGCGCGACGATCACCCTCACCCCTACTGCCACTATGACCCATAGCCTGGTTCCGACATCGACCATTACCGTTTCCGCCACTCCTTCCGGCACCTGGACCCTCACGGCAACCCCCACTCAAAGCGGGACACCCACGGCTACCATCCAATTCAGCACGACGGTTACCCTGACCCCGACCGCGACCTCGTCCCATACGATTGTTCCGACACCGACGGTAACCGTTTCCGCCACCCCTTCCGGTACTTGGACATCCACGGCGACCCAAGATTGGACAACTTCTCTGACGCCGACATTTTCCTCGACTCCAACAGCGACAGAGACTTCCACTAAAACCTTCACGCCCACTCCCCCAATCACGGTTTCATGGACTACTACCGTTTCGGGAACACCCACTTCCACTTTCCAGTTCAGCCCGTCCCCAACCCTTTCGCCTACGTCCACGCCGTCCGTCCCTGCCACTTCCACCCCGACGGGTTCGATGACCCCCAGCACGACCTCCTCTTGGACCCCAACGCTTACACCCACATCGACCCAGACCCATACGCAAACCGCGACTTATACCTCTACGAATACTGTGACTTCATCGGCGACAACCACGGAAACCCTTACCTCGACGGTTTCGGGCACCCTAACGTTGACGCCGGTATTTTCGGTGACCCCCAGCCGTACTCCGGTTCCATCCTTGACGCCCACTATGACTTCGATGGCGACCTCCACAAACACACCGACCTGTAGCTGGACATCAACAGTTACGGAGACAGCGACCCCGACACGGACACCCACTTCCACCACCACCTTTAGTCCAACCGCTTCCTGGACGGGCACCTCAACGCCCACTGGTTCAATTACACCCACCCCTTCGAACACAACCACCCTGACATTTACCTCCACTCCCACTTTTACCCCACCCTTCACATTAACCACCACATCCACACCTACCCTCACCTTTACCCCCACCGTTTCGATGACCGCTTCGTCCAGCCCGACTTCCAGCTGGACAGGGACACCGATCCCAACGGGTACGATGACCCAGAGCATGACTTCCACAGCCACCCTCACCCTGTCCATCACGCCCATCGCCACAGTGCCGTCGGGCCATATGGGAATCTTTCCCAACCCAGTAACAGGCCCAACGGTTCAAATCCTGCCGCCGCCCTATGAGGGAATCCAAACCGTGAGGGTTGAAATTTATACGCTGGCCTTCCGCAAGGTGCAGGACCACCCCTATGGTCCTATGCCGTCGGGAACGCCCATAACGATTCAATTAACGGGTCCATCAGGCAATCCCCTGGCCAACGGGGTTTATTACCTGGTAGTGACAGTCAACGGCCACCGTGCCGTTGGGAAACTACTGGTATTGAGATAAGCTTTCCCTCGCTGTCGATTTGTTTTCATTATTCTTGGGTCCCCAAAAACCGATTCCAAATCGAATAATTTCAACCCAAAAGCTTTTGGTTAAGTTAATTTCTTTAAAACAGTAAATTTAAGGTTTTTTGAGCATTTGGTATTCAAATTGGTGATTCATTTCGCTGTTTATTGATCGAAAAGTTGCCAATATGGGCAAAAGAAGGTGGTAAAATCGAATGGAAAGCCTTTATTTTTAAGTAATGTAACCGGTTACACACGATAGCGTTTTCTGCTTTTGACGGGATGTCTCTAATCGATTTTATATTTTGAAAGCTGGCGTGACGTATGGGTGGTAATAAGGGAGAAAAAGTAGAGGACACTTCCCGTTCCGGCCTAATTCCTATGGTCGTAGATCGCTCATGCCCAAATAGGTTTAAGTTTTTCATTCTTTTCTTAATTATCTTTTTTTTCACCATGATGGGGGCCATCCCAGTCATAGCCCAAGTGGATACGGTGACCACTTCCACTTATTGTCCCTCTGATCCGCCGACCCAATATTCTGGAATCGGAACCTGGTATTCCAGCATGAATGAGCAACCGGGCACGGGCAATTGCGCCTTCCCGGTCGGGGCTTACGATCCCAATATGTACGCTGCCCTCAATTGGTCGGATTACTATTACGGCGGAGCCTGCGGGGCTTGTATCGCGGCCCAATCGGGAGGGAATTCCGTCACGGTCATGGTCGTGGACCAGTGCCCCTCACCCTGCAACGTCCACCAGATCGATTTTTCCCCACAAGCCTTCGGTCAATTAGCCGCTACGGCCGTCGGGCAGATTAACATTACCTGGAACTACACCCAGTGCCCCATGGCCCTTCTGACCAACAACAACCCCTCGGGGGACATCGCCTACGAATTCAAAAGCGGGTGCAACCCCTATTACACTCCCATCCAATTCCTGGATAGTCTTTTCCCCATCACGGCCGTCCAGGTCAGCAACAACGGGGGCGCTTATACGGCCCTTTCTATGATCACTTCCGACGCGGGGAACACCGATTATTGGGGTCTCAAGTCCAACAACTACAATATGGGAACAGGACCCTATACGTTCATCATTACCGACGCGCGCAATGATTCGGTGACCCTGGGCCCGGTGGTCGCCTGTTCCGCCGTGGCCCCCACTAGCGCCGGGATCACGGGTGTGTTGGGTTATTCCAGCATTCAATTTCCTCCCTGCGGTCCCACCTGGACCCCCGGGCCCACCCATACGATCACGAATACGACCTCTCCGACCCGCACCTACACTCCCGGTCCTCCCACCATGACTAATACCCCGAGTTCTCCGACCGCTTCCCCGACGGCCATCTCGGTGGGATGCTCCTTAACCTCGGCCCAAATCTGCGTGGGGGCCGATGATGACGGAATGGTTTGGATCAACGGCAATCCGATCATAGTTTCGGGAAGTTCCACGACCTTTTTCGGGGTGAGCTACACCAGCCCCCCCGTGCCCTGCGTCAACGTTCCGGTTTCCGACCTGGTGGTGGGAACCAACGTCATCGCGATTCAGGCCTATAACACCGCGCTCCACTACAATTGGGCCACTTGGTCCCTCTCCATGAATATGTCCAATGGCTCCACGGCTTATGTGACCAGTAACAGCGGCAACGTGCAGATTTATAACCAGGCAACACCCAACGGGCCGCCTCCGCCCAACAGCGGGGCGGCGACTTGGTATGATTTCAGTTACGATCCAGTCGGTTGGGTGGCTCCGGTTAACGTTGTTTACCCGCCCGCTTTCTACTTGCTTCCCGCCAATAATCCTGCGGGGGGACTGCTACCGCCCTTAGGCGCGGACGTCGATGGTGGAAATGGAACCAATACAACTCCGGCGACCTTTGTGGGGGATCAGTTGGCCTATGCTTCCATCTATTACCGCCAAACTTTCAACTTGACGACGGTTTGTCCATCACCCACGCCTCCGCCGAATTTACACATCACCAAATCCTTTCTGGGTGTTCCTCCTTCCAATGTGGCGCCAAATCAACCAGTGACCTACGTGGTACAAACCTGTAACACGGGCGGGCCCGTTTCAGGACCGGTCACCGTGGGGGACAGCCTCTTCTATAGTTCCAGTGGAAATACTTTTTACATGACCAATATTTGTTTTAACAATTGGTTCTTTTTAACACCGGCCTGTGGGTATGGATTCAATAATGCGCCGGATGGTCCTAATGCCTTTGGTTCTAGTGAAGCGATCTCCTGGGCTTATCCGACCGGTTTTCCAGGATTCGGCTTTTGTGATTCGGTGACCGTGACCGTCCAGAGTTATTCCGCAGGAACGGAATGTACGGTCCTTAACGACGCTGTTTTGACCGCTTCGGGAATAGGACCTCTCACATCCAATACGGTAAGTTTTAGTACCAACAACAACCCTTGTTCTCCTGTCCCGACCGTTTCACCCACTCCTAGCCCCACGAATACCCCGACCCCCACGCCTACACCTACAAATACCCCCACCCCCACTCCGACTCGAACGCCTACCCCTACTCCAACCCATACCCCTACGCCTACCATTACGCCAACCAATACCCCGACCGTCACTCCAACCTGGACCCCCACCATCACCCCCACCCGTACTCCGACCCCCACCCCGACACCCACGAATACACCCACACCGACGCCAACTAATACTCCCACGCCAACAATAACCCCAACCCGTACCCCAACTCCTACCCCGACGAATACCCCGACACCCACCCCCACCAATACCCCGACGCCCACCCCTACTCCCACGAATACCCCTACTCCTACCCCCACGCCTACAAAGACTCCAACCCCGACTCCCACGCCGACCAACACACCCACTCCAACCCCCACGCCCACCAATACGCCAACTCCCACTCCAACTCCCACGAATACCCCTACCCCCACCCCCACACCTACAAAGACTTCAACCCCGACTCCCACGCCGACCAATACACCCACCCCTACCCCGACCCCGACTCCGACCCGGACCCCGACGCCTACCCCGACCAACACTCCACCCTATACTTATACTCCTACTCCCACGCCTACTCCGACCAACACTTCCACGAATACCCCTACCCCTACGCCCACCAATACTCCGACTCCTACACCAACTCCCACCAATACCCCTACGAATACGCCCACTTTGACCCCCACCTTTACCCCAACCGATACTCCCACACCCACGCATACCCCCACTCCCACCATGACACCTACCGTGACACCCACACCGACCTTGACCAATACTCCCACGCCGACCCCGACCTCTACAAATACCCGTACGGCCACTCCCACGCCGACAATGACGCCTACCCCAACCGTGACCAACACCCTGACCCCCTCCAATACGCCAACGCTTACGCCTACCCCGACGTTGACGAATACATCTACATTCACTTCCACTCCCACTAACACCCGAACCTCCACCAATACTCCTACCCAGACGGTAACGCCCACGGTTACGAATACTGTCACCTACACGATGACCCCAACGCTCACAAATACCTGGACCCTCACCAACACCCTCACCCTGACTGCGACCTTTACTAATACGCCGACTCCCACTCTGACGCTCACGCAAACTCCCACTCCGACCCTCACCAATACGCTTACTTTGACCAACACTCCCACCGTTACCTTGACCCTGACCAATAGCCCCACCCTCTCCCTAACACTGACAGTCACCAACACGAAAACCTTGACCCATACCCCCACGATTACCGTCACCCTCACTCCTACCACTAGCCCCACCCCGACAATGACCCCTACCGTAACTCCGACTCTAACCCTCACCCATACCCCGACGAATACCCTGACGACCACTTCCACTCCCACTGTGACGAATACGCCTACGATTACGATCAGCCCCACCTTTACCCAAACCCCCAAGCTGACCTATACCATCACCGAAACGAACACGGTGACGAATACCTTCACCGTGACCGAAACTTTCACCTCGACCCACACGAATACGGTGACCAAAACCGTCACGGAAACGGCGACCCCAACCTCGACCAATGGTTGGACTCAAACCTTCACGGTGACGGCGACCCCGACCTTTACCACCACCAACAGCCTGACGGTGACCAACACCCTTACGCCCACGAACAGCCTGACTGTCACTAACACCCCCACCCCGACCAACAGCCCCACGGTCACGATGACCCCGACCCCGACCGAGACCTTCCGCTTCAGTCCCACCATTACTGATACCCTTGTTTGGACCTCCACCCCGACCAGCACCAATAGCTGGACCGCCTCCCCTACCCCCACCGATACGGGGACACCCACCTCCACCTTTACTTCAACTAACACCCCCACCGTCACGAATAGCCGGACCGAAACCCTGTCTCCCACCGATTCCACCACGCCCACCTTCACCCCGACTTCCACGGATACATTGATTCCGTCGAATACACCCACTGTTACTGATACGGAAACCTGGACCCTGACGCCCACAGAAACGTTCACCCCCACCGAGACCCGCACCTCCAGCCCGACGCCCACGGTGACCAATACGGGAACCTGGACCTTCACTGCTACCCACACGGGAACGCCTACCCATACCCTGACTCCTACCTATAGCCCCACGTCCAGTTCGACGCTTACCCCTACGAGCAGCCCCACGCCCACCGCGACCCTGACCCTCACCCTGACGTCCAGCCCGACCCGTACCGCTTCCCCCACGGTTTCGGCCACGCCCACCGGCGCCGTCCAACTGAGCAAGCAGGTGTCCAATTCGAGCACCGAGGCGGGAGCGGCCTTGGTCTATACCCTGACGGTGAACGTGGTGGGGAACGACGTGTTCAACCTGGTGGTGACGGACCCGCTTCCGGCGAATTTGACCTTCCAGAACTTCGTGGCCTCGCCCTTGGGGGCGAGCGCGAGCTACAACTCGGCGACGTCGGTGATGAGCTGGCGGATGCCGTCCCCCTTGGCCCCGGGAGAGTACCAGATGACGTACCAGGTGATGGTGAACAACCTGGTGCCGGGGGGTTTGACGATCCAGAACTGCGCGGCGGCCAATTACACGGGAGGGGCGCTGGTCAGCTCCTGCGTGAGTTCGCAGACGACGGGCCAATACACGGTGAAGATCGACATCTACAACGAGGCGGGGGAGCTGGTGGCGGCCCTGCCGGTATCGCAGTATTCGCAGGTGATCAACGGGATCAATCTGGGTTCCAGCGCCATCACGTCGGTGAGCGGGCCGGGGAGCTCGACGACGGTGTATTTCGCGGGGGTGCCGATCGGGACGTGGAACGGGACGGATGGGTCGGGGACCCCGGTGGCGAACGGGCAGTACTACGTAAAGGTGGACAGCATCAACAACATGGGGGTGGATACGAGCGTGACCCAGCCGGTGGAGGTCAACCGGACCCTGTACAAGGTGGCGGTGAAGATCTACAACGAGGCCGGGGAAGTGGTGAAGACCCTGTATGTTTACTCCAGTAACCCAGTGGCGGGCACGGCGAGCCAGTTGCAGTTGTCGGCTTCGAGCATCGCTCCGACGAGCGGGCCGGTGATGGGGACGGTGCCGGCCGAGTTGACGATCACGCTCAACAACGGGACGACGATCGTGTGGGACGGGACGGGGGACAACGGCGGGGTGGTGCCGTCGGGGCAGTATTTCATCGAGGCGAGCGAGCAGAACGGGACGGGCGGGGAAACAATCATGACGGCGCACGTGCTGGTGATGTCGGATACGGCGAACGCGGGGATGGGGAATATATTAGCGGAGCCAAACGTTCTCAATGGGGTGACGGGCTACCAAGTGACCTTCACCTCGAATGTACCGGGTTTGACGCTGGATTACCGGGTTTATGACATGGCGGGGGAATTGGTCATGCACCGGACTCCAGGAACGACGGGAAGCAGCAACGCCCAATGGGACGCGACAGGGAAGGCCAGCGGGTTGTATTTTGCGGTGGTGGAAGCTGATAACGCCCAAGGCGGCCAAATCGGCTACAAGATCCTCAAGATCGTCGTCGTTCATTAACCTCAAATCATATTTATCTTTTTTTGAATATCACTTTGAACAGCGAAGAACTGATACCGGGTTGTATCGCTGTATGAAGTATATTTCACGATAAATCCAAAAATGAAAGCTCTTTAACTTTAGATCCAGCGGTAGATGAGATGGATGGTTGATTTAGAATCTGTTTTCCGGTTCCGTCAGTATATGGTGATACAATTTCTGCGTTATGGGTTTGCTCACCCGAAAACATTTCGCGAATTAAAAATTAATCTTTTAAAACTTTTCAACTTGAGCGGGTTGGGGAGATGTTTTGAAAGACGGGAAAGTGAATATTCCTTGAGACGAACATTTTGTCTCCCTTTATTATCGCCTTTAATTTATCTAATTTTAGGACTATCCGCCATCCAGGTTGACGCCCAAACCACCGCCACTTGCGCCCAATACCAAAGCGTGACCGTCGGTTCTTATATCTTTCAAACCAACTTTTGGAACCAGGGCACCTGCGGGGGCACCCAATGCGTGACCGTGGATGATACCACGGGAGCTTTTGGGGTAACGGAGGGGCCCGGCGCTTGCGTTCCCAACGTGTCCAGCTATCCCTCCATTTATTACGGCTGTCATTACGGAAGCCAGAGCCCCGGTTCCAACCTGCCCATGCTCTACAGCAACGTCCAATGCGCTATTTCCAGTTGGAATTTCACCCCGGGCCCTTCGACCACGCCAAATGCCTTCGATATCGCCTATGACATTTGGTTCGCCCCCAACAACCACCCCACCTGCGCCAATGACAGCACTGGTTACGCCAACGGCGCGGAGCTGATGATTTGGCTCAATTACACCAGCGGCCTGGCCCTGCCCACGGGCGCGGTCACGGTGACCACCGGCTTAACCCTTGACGGATATACCTGGAATCTTTATGAAGCCACGTCCCAGGGATGGACCTACATGGCCTACCAAATCACCCCCCTGGTCACTTCCGTCACCAATTTGAACCTGATGGCCTTCTTCCAGGACGCCCTCGCCCGGGGTTTTATCCAATCCAATTGGTATTTGGCGGATATCGAAGCGGGGATCGAGTTAAGGACGGGGGGCGTTCCCTTTGTCAGCAATTCCTTTTCGGCCTCCGTGAACAGCGGTTGTAGCCCTGTTCCCACGGCGTCCTTCACCCCGACGTTGAATGGGACCGCCACCCCGACGGTTCCGCCAACCGTGACCCCCAGTTCCACCCCCAGCGGAACCTATAGCCCCACCAAGACCTTCACCCGAAGCCCCACGGCCACCGCCACGAGTACCGCGACCGCTACGCCTACATCGACCATCGCCAATACTTCAACGGCTACGGTTGTCCCAACCTCCACGGCCACCCGGACCATCACCGCTACCCCCACCTCCACCCTTAGCTGGACTAGGACCTTGACGGTGACTTCCACCCCAACCCCAACAGCGACCCGGACCTTCACCGTTTCCAACACACCGACTCTTTCCTCTACTTTGACGGACACCCCGTTGAACAGCCCCACCGCCACCCCTATTCCATCCTCCACCCCTTCGGCCACCTTGACGCGCACTTCCACGGCCACCGGCACTCCCACCGCGGCCGGAACCACAGTACCGACTGGGACCCTGACGGCTACACGAACAAACACAATTACCTTCACTCTCACCGCTTCCCCTACCGGAACAACCACGGGCACCCCGCCTTACACCGCCACCATCGGAGCCAACCATACGAGTACAACCACTCCCAGCGTGACAACGACAACGACCCTGACCCAAACCAACACACAAAGTGGTACCCCCACCACCACCCATACAAGCACGCCCCCTTTCACTCCCACCGTGACAGCGACAGCCACCCTGACTAATACCGTCACCCAAAGTGGAACCCCCACGGCCACCTATCCACTCAGCGTCACGAACACCCTGTCGCCGACGGATTCGATGACGCCTACGGCGTCCCTCACCGCTACGCCTACGGCTTCGCCGACCTTTACGATGACCCTCACGGCCACAGAAACCCCTAGTACGACACCCACCGCGAGCTCAACCCGGTCCCCGATTCCAACTTTGACTTTGACCGATACTCCGCCTTCCACCTCGACCGCCACCCCGACTTTTACGGCAAACATCGTTCCTTCTTTTTCCCCGACGGGAACTTGGCCGGCTACGGCTACAGGTACCCCCAGCGGCACCGCGACCTCCACAGTAACCGCTACTCCCACTTCCACCTTCCCCTTTAGCCCCACTCTCACGCTTTCCTCCACGTCCACTCCTACGGGGACTAGAACCTTTAGTCCCACGGTTTCAATGACTCCATCGGGAACCATCGCCTCCACTCTAACCCCAACACTACCTGCGAGCCCAACGGCTACTGTGACCGGGTCAGTTTCTCCCACCTCTAGTCCGAGTCCGACTTCCAGTCGCACGGCCACCGTCACCCAGCCCTGGACTGTGACGACCACCCCTACTCCCAGTTTTACTCCAACCTTTACTTGGACTTTGAGTACCACCCCGACCGCCACACCCTCCAGCACCTCAACGATGACTCCATCGCCCTCAGTGACCCCGACCCCTACCGCCTATTGGACGGGAACACCAACCCCGACAGCCTCCATCACCCTTACCCCCACTGGGGTCCCGACCCTTACCCCGTCTTTGACCGTCACGCCGTTGGCGACCAAAACACCCCACCCGACATCAACCGCCACTCCCATTAATACGGTTCCCGGCGGGTCCCTTTGGATCTACCCCAATCCGGTTACCGGACCCACCGTGCAGATCCTGCCCCCGCCCTATTCCGGCAGCGCGATGGTCCGGGTGGAAATCTACACCCTGGCTTTCCGGAAGGTTCAGGACAACACCTATGGCCCGGTAATTTCGGGAACGCCCATCACGGTCAGTTTGACGGGCCGGGATGGGAATCCAATTTCCGATGGGCTTTATTATGTGGTAGTGACGGTCAACGGAACACGCACCATTGGGAAGCTGCTGGTATTGAGATAAAAAAACGACAGGTAGGGACTATTCCGCTTTGAGCCGGTAACCCACCCCGGATTCGGTGAGGATGTACTGCGGACGGTCGGGGTCGGCCTCGATCTTATGGCGCAATTGATAGATATAGATGCGCAGGTACTGGATCTGGTCCCCGCTGGCGGGTCCCCAAACTTCCTTCAAAATCTGTTTCTGGGTCACGACTTTTCCCGCGTAGCGGATCAAAACCGCCAGAAGATCGTATTCGTTGGGGGTCAAGTGCACTTCCTGTCCCCGCACCGTCACCACCCGGGCCGCCATGTCCACCCTGAAATCGGGGGTCTCGAATACCGATTCCTCCCGGCCCTGTTTGACCCTTAGGGAATGCCTGAGGGCGACCCTTAAGCGGGCCATGAGTTCCCCCACGCCGAAGGGTTTGGTGAGGTAGTCGTCGGCTCCCGCGTCCAACCCCGCGATCTTGTCCTTTTCCTTCCCACGGGCGGTGATGATAATGACCGGAACCGTAGACCACTCCCTGAGGCGCCTCAAGACTTCCAGCCCATCCAGGTCGGGAAGGCCTAGATCTAAAAGCACCAGGTCGGGGTTATGGGAACTGGCCAGCGCCAGGCCTTCCTCGCCCGTTTCAGCCTCCAAAAACTTAAAACCCTGGCTGGTCAAGGTGGGTTTTAGGAAACGGCGGATGGGTTGCTCGTCCTCGATCAGCAATATGGTTCCCGTATCGACCATAAGGTCTCCTTCTACAGGGGATTGTTCCCCATTTGATTTCCCCTTTTCCAAAACCAGCCTCCCCTATTTTATGGTCAAAACCCCTGCTTGGTCCTGCTAATCCGACTTTTCTGGAGGGGGTGTAATGGGAATGGTAAAGGCGAAAACGGCCCCTCCCCCCTGACGGTTCTTCGCTTCGATAATGCCCCCGTGGATCTGCACGATGCCCTTGCAGATGGCGAGGCCTAACCCGGCCCCCCCGCGTTTTTCCTTCTGCGGGCCCCGGTAAAACTTCTCGAAGACCTTTTCCAGGTCCCCCTCGGGCAGACCCGGCCCTCGGTCCGCCACTTCCACCCGGATCCGGCTTTCCTCCAAACGGACGGAAAGATCGATCGGGCTTTCAGGGGGTGTGTACTTGATGGCGTTCTCGACCAGGTTCACCAGGACCTGCTCGATCAGCAGGGCGTCCATGGGCATCAAGGGCAGGTCGGGCTCGATCTGGGTCTCCAGTTTTCGGTCCCCAAGCTTTTTCTCCAGCCGCATGATGGCCGAACCCACCACTTCCGCGGGGTACTGTTGTTCCAGCCGGGGTTTCACGGCCTTGGCCTCGAGTTTGGTCATTTCCAACAGGTTGTTCACCAGGCGCTCCAAGCGTTCGCTTTCGTCGTAAACGTTCAAAAGCAGGTCCCGGCGGGTGCCTTCGTCCATTTTCTTCCCGTTTTCCAGCAGGCTCGAGATAGAACCGGTGATGGCCGCCAGGGGGGTGCGCAGGTCGTGGGAGAGGGAGCTTAAGAGGGAACTGCGCAGTTTCTCGGCTTCCATCTGCATTTGGGTATCCCTTTGCTTGTCCTCCAGCTTGTCCCCGGCCACCGCCAGGGCGGTCTGGTGGGCGAAGGCCTCCAGCAAGTGCAGCTGCTCGGGGATGAATAACCGGTCAGCCTCCTTCGGCTTGACGCCCAGGGCCCCCACCGGGGCGCCGGAAGCCAGCAAGGGCACGTAAAGGGCCTCGGTGGAGGGCAGGGTATCGGTGCCCCGCCCGGCCATCTGGCCCAGGTCGAAGGCCCAATGGGCCACGCCGATTTCCTTCGGGGTGAGGTTGAAATCTTTCTCATCCCCGCATTGGATCTTCAGGCGGCCCTCCGCGTCGGGCAGGAAAGCGATGACGGAGCTTTCGAAAACCTCCGCGATTTGCCGGACGGCGATTTCGAGCAGTTCCGCCGTACCACGGGTCGAGGCCAGTTCCCGGGACAAGGCATAGAGGGCGGCTGTGCGCCGCTCCCTGAGGCGGGAAACCTGGGCCTGGCGCCTGATTCTTACCGTCAAGTTGCTGATGGAAAGGCCCACCAATAACATCACCAGGAACATGAATAAATATTGGGTGTCGGAGACGGCGAAGGAAAACCGGGGCGGGACGAAAAAGAAATCGAAAGCGATAACACTCAAAAAGGATGCCATGGTCGAGGGCCCGAATCCCAGTTTCGAGGATACGGCCAGGATGCCCAGAAGATAGACCATGATGAGGTTGGCCAGGTCCACGCCGGGGTAAAAGATCCAAGCCAGGCCGGTGCTGAGCCCCACAGCCAGGAGCGCCCAAAAATAGCCCGCGGGGTTGAAAATGGCGCGGGCGCCCCGGGGGGCGGCGGTCTTTTTTTCCCGGGGATCGGCCGATTCCCCTTGGGTTGAGTAGACGTCGATGTCGCCGCTGAGACGGATCAAGAGGTCAATGGGGGAGGGCCGAAGCAGGGAAAGCCAGCCTCTCTTCAATGGCTTCCCCACAAATATCTTAGTGACATTCCGGTGACGGGCGTAATCCATGACCTCTTCAGCGAAGAAGGTGCCGCTGACCACGGCGGTTTCCGCCCCCAACTGTTCGGCCAGGCGCAGGTTCTGGATGGCCTTGGCGCGGGTTTCATCCCCCTGACGGGCCAAGTTCGGCGTTTCCACATAAAGGGCGATCCAAGGGGACCTGAGGCTTTTCGCCATTCGGTGGGCGGCGCGCACCAGGCTGGCCGAGGAGGGGCTGGGCCCCACGCAGACCAACAGGCGGTCCGCCGTGGCCCAGGTCTGGGTGATGGATTTGTCGCGCCGGTACACCTGCACTTGGTCGTTGACCCGGTCGGCGGTGGTCCTTAGGGCGATTTCCCGTAAGGCGATCAGGTTGCCCTTGCGGAAGAAATTCTGGGAAGCCCTTTGGGCCGCTTCGGGCAGGTAGACCTTGCCGTCCCCCAGGCGCTTCAAAAGATCGTCCGGCGGCAGGTCGATCAGCTCGACCTCGTCCGCCATCTGCATGACCTTGTCGGGAAGGGTTTCTCGCACCACGATTCCAGTGATCTGGGCTACGATGTCGTTGAGGCTTTCCAGGTGCTGGACATTCAATGTCGAGTAGACGTTCACGCCCAAGTCCAGCAGTTCCTGCACGTCCTGCCAGCGTTTCAGGTGGCGGGAACCCTCGGCATTCGTATGGGCCAATTCATCCACCAGGAGCAGGCCGGGTTTTCGCGCCAGGGCGCCGTCGATGTCGAATTCATCCAGGCGGGTCCCTCGGTAGTCCACCTCCCGGGGAGGAAGAACCTCCAGGCCCGCCAGCTGGGCGGCTGTTTCCTTGCGGCCGTGGGTCTCCACCAGCCCCACCACCACGTCCAGCCCCTCGGCTTTTTTGGCACGGGCGGCCTCCAGCATGGAATAGGTCTTGCCCACCCCCGGGCAGGCGCCGAAGAAAATCTTTAGTTTTCCTTTTCTCTCGGCTATTTCCTCCGCCTGGACCTGCCTTAAAAGCTGATCCGGGTCGGGTCTTTTAGCTTCCACGTCGAACCTCTTCCTCTTTGGATTGGGCGATTGGGTCAATCAATTCAAAGCAATTTTACGCTCAGCGGGAGAAGCAGAACAGTGAAAGCCCTGAAAACCGGGCGAATTAATTTTTCTTTAATTATTGTCGAAGGCCTCTTAACGGCATTTTTATGCCGATTGCCCCTATATTCCCGCCGTAACTGAAATCAAAGCCCGAAAAATCCACCGGGTCCTGCTATGGGGTCGAGGTGGAAAAAGAAAAAAAGATTCCTGGTCGGAGAATGATCATGCCGTTCGCGATCGACACAAATGTTCAATCGCTCGGCCCATCGGCCACCCAAGATGTGGCGGATGAGACGGAAATGTAGAGCCGGTTTTTTTTCGCGTCTCATCCGCTTTCATGCGCCATTAGGATTTTATTAGTTTCAAAAAAACCAATGTTAGCTTTTCGTTAAGTTTTAGTTAGGAAGGTACGGGAAAGGAAAAGACAGACTGACCATTCGTTAATTTTTTATTAACGAACGAATTTTTTTCGTTAGGGCCACGTTAGGTTTCGGGACGTTAAAAACAATTTAGTGTCATCTACACAAAAGTGCCCCGCGTGTTTCGTCCGTGAAAATAAATTTTGTTGTTAACAAAGCGTTTGTTAGGAAACGGGAAATGGCACGAGGTTTGCTTTTCGTAACGCCGAAAAGGGGCCGCTGAAAATTCGGGGCCCCATCGGAGTTGAAGATGGCGGGAAATTTTAAAAATTTTTGGGACCTCGTTTCCTGGGTTTTAGGAGAGATTTCGGAAACGTTGTTCTGAAGTCGGGCCGGTCCCTGATGAATTGGAAAACCGGCAACTAATAATTTTGAAGGTCCCGGTTAACCGGGGAAAGGGGTGGGTTATGAAAGCCGAAAGTTGGGTTAACATCTTGAGGAAAGGTATGGCTTTTCTGATCGTGGCTTTTTTGTTTGCCGCTACAGGAAGGGCTTTGGCAGATAGCGCAACGCCTGCCGCTACGATGGCGGCCACGCCGGCTGCGGCGCCAGCCAGTCTGCAAGGGTTCATGAATTACGCGGACTTCACTTGGGTCAACGGTAATACGCGCGAACATGATTTCCCGCTGGATGGGAAGTTCTTTTCGCCCGAACTCCTGTTCGACACGAATTACACCTACAATTTCGCCAATCCGAAAGACAACGTAGTCGACGGTTCCACTTGCGTGGAGCATTCCGGCCAGGTGGATGTGGAACACCTGGGCGTCGGGGGTGATTTCCATATCCCGGTCGGTGACGGCGGGGATTACGTGAGAGCCCGGCTCATGACGGAATTCGGCAATTACGCCGAGCAGATCCCGCGCGATGATGAAACGCCGGCCAGGGGCGCCTGGAATGTTATTCCGGGAGTGCAATACCTCACGGAAGCCTACGGCGGCTACCACATCGCCATACCCGGAACGGATGGCATGAACATCGACATGGGCCAGTTCCCCTCCTACGTCGGGCTTTTCAGCTTCTACGATTCGGAAAACTGGTGCTACCAGGCTTCGTATGTTTCCTCCAATACGCCCTGGTTCTTCACGGGAATGCGCATCCAGTTCTTTCCCAATGACACCCTTAAGATCGAGCCGTGGTTGATCAACGGATGGCAAACCTACGGATCGTTCAACAACGGGGTTTATGGGCTTCCCATGGACCTAGGCATGGAAATCCGTTGGGCGCCAAACCCGAGCTTGGTATTTATATTTAACAACTATGCGGGTGCGGACAACCCGAATTCACCCAGTTGCACCAAGTACCACACGGATGACAGCGCCGTCGTCAAATATATGGACGACCCGAAATCGGATGGTATCACTAAGATGGCCTTTTCCCTTACCTGCGACGCGGGTATGCAAACAGGTCCTATGTATGTAGGTTTTGCAAGTGGAGTTGGACCTGCTGGCACCACTAACGGCTCGGGAGGGGCACTCTCCCCAACCGGCGGAGCTTATGTCGGGGCGGGCGCTAGTGGAAACGGCATTTTTGGCACCGGCGAATACGCAGATTCTAATGGCTACGTGAACGTTGGTCCTAATGGACAGAACGGGGAAAGCTTCCTGGGTGCCATGTTCTACAACAGGATCTGGTTCGCTCACGATACCTGGGCCTTTACTTTCGGCGGTGGTGCGATGGAAAACCAGGGCGCTTACTTGGCCCTGCTTCCGCCGATTAACGGGGATACGGGGGCTAATTATTTCGCTGATCCAGCTGCGGTCGCGGCTTTCGGGGAATACCCGGGTGAGGCCTGGACAGCATGGGATTATGACTTTGGCTTGCAGTACATGCCGGACCAGTACTTTACCGTCGACGTGGAATACACCCACCGCGCTTCCAGCCTCAATTACTTCGTCGGGCCGGGCGGGATCACTTCCACGGATGGTTGGGGTCCCGGGGCTGCTACGGGTTCACAAACGGTCAATCAGGGTTATTCACCGAACCTCGTTCAGTCCGAGGACTTAATCATGAGCTCCATCATGGTGCACATTTAACCTGGACTACGGAAGGAAGATTTAGCGGGAAAAGAACATGCGGCGATGGGCCTGGTTTCAGGGACCCGGCTCAACGCCCTCCTAACCAACTTTTGGGGAGAGGGACGGCCCGCCAAGCCGTCCCTTTTTTTTCGGCCATTTTTTAAATCGCCGGCTCCTTAAACCGGGGGGGTGGAGTCTGTGAACTTTGATGAATTTTTAATGGGCGCAGGTTGGATAATGATCCAGTCGATAATGAGGTGAGAACGATGCTAAACAAAAATGTCATTTTAATGATCGAGGACGAGCAGCCAATCCGCCGCTTCTTGAAACCCTACTTGGAAAGCCACGACTTCAAGGTTTTGGAAGCCGGCACGGGGGAAGAGGGACTCGCCATGGCTTCCTCTCATAAGCCGGATATCATCCTGCTGGATCTGGGGTTACCCGATCTGGACGGCTTGGTGGTTCTTAAACGCATTAGGGAATGGGCTTCGATCCCCATCATCATCCTGACTGCCCGGGGCAAGGAAAAAGAAAAGGTCGAAGGTCTGGACGCGGGCGCGGATGATTACCTGGCCAAGCCTTTTGATACCGAGGAACTAATGGCCCGGGTTCGGGTGGCCTTACGGCATGTACAGCGGCTCAAACAGGGGGGAGAAGAAACAGTATTCGAAACACCCGATTTCAAGGTCGATATGGCGGCCCGGACCGTCCATGTTCGGGGCAAGGAAGTTCATTTGACCCCCAATGAATATGATTTGTTGATATTACTGATCCGTTATGTTGGCAAGGTGGTGACCCAGAAACAAATCCTTCAGGAAGTTTGGGGGCCCAACAGCGCGGAACAGGGCACCTCCCTGCGCTTATACATTCATCAATTGCGGCAGAAGATCGAGACCAAACCCGCCCACCCGAAATATATCCTGACTGAACAGGGCGTAGGTTACCGTTTGAAATATGAGGAACCATCCACTTCGCCGATCAAATAAGAATTGTTTGTAACTGTCCAGCACAGCTTAAAAAAATCCTAAACTCAGGGCTCGTTTTCTTTTTCTTTGTGGCTTCGTGTTGGCTGTGGGTTTGCCTTGGAGGCGGTTTCCATGACTGATCAACGACCTGATCCCGACGTCCTCTTAAGGCGTTACCACGATGAGGTGGAAGGAAAAGACCGGGGAAAACTCCGGATATTCTTCGGATACGCTCCGGGAGTCGGCAAGACCCACGCCATGCTCCAGGCCGCGCACGCGAAGAAGGCCCAAGGAATGGATGTGGTTGTAGGGGTCGTGGAAACCCATGGCCATCCTGAAATGGCGGCCCTTCTCGAGGGGTTAGAGATCATCCCTCCCTTTGAAATTCATCAAGATAACAATACCTGGAAAGAACTCGACCTGGATGGGGCCCTCAACCGAAAGCCTAAGCTATTATTGGTCGATGATTTGGCCACCATCAACGCGAAGGGGTCCCGCCATCTCAAACGGTGGCAGGATATCCAGGAGCTTCTCCTCAGCGGAATCAACGTCTATACCACCCTCAACGTTCAGCACCTCGAAAGCCTGAACGACATCATCAACCGGATCACCGGAACCATCGTTTGGGAAACCCTGCCGGACTCGGTCTTGGAAAAAGCCGACGAGTTGGAACTGGTCGATCTTCCACCCGACGACCTGATCGATAGGCTCGCGGAAGGACAGGTGGACGTTTCGGCCCAAGACCCCCGGGCCATGCAAAATTTCTTTCAAAAAGCCAACCTGCTGGCCCTGCGGGAGATGACCTTTCGCATGGTCGCGGACCGCTTGAACGACCAGGTCCAGGTGTTGCGAAGGGACCAGGCTGCCATCCCGAACTGGGAAACCCAGGACCACCTGCTGGTCTGCGTGGGTCCCACCCTATCCTCGGCGAACCTGGTGCGGGCCGCCCACCGAATGGCCAAGGCGCTCCGGGTCGACTGGATCGCCGTTTACGTGGAAACCCCGGCCCAGGCCCGGCAGGAGGAAGCCGAATCCCGGGCCATATTGAACCTTCGCCTCGCCGAGCAATTGGGGGGGGAGGCGGTATTGTTGAGCGGGGTGGATTTCGCGGAAGAAGTCATCGCCTTCGCGAAGGCCCGTAAAGTTTCCAAGATACTGGTCGGACAGCCGAGGGAAAGGCCCTGGTGGAAGTTCCTCAGCCGGTCCCCCGTGGACCAGCTTTTGCGGAAAGGCCCGGATATCGACATCTACGTCACCAAATGGGAGACACCCTTCACACCCCGCCCGCGGGGCCGGGGGAAAATCTTAAAAATTAACTGGTTGGGCTACGGTTTGGCCGCCGTTTGCACGGCCGCTTGTACCGGGCTGGCCTGGCTGGTTTTTCCCCCGGAACTTAAAACCAACCTGGACCTGCCCAACGACACCATGGTTTTTCTCCTGGGCAGCCTGGCGTTCGCCGCCCTCCAGGAAATCGGCCCTTCGATATTTTTTTCCCTCCTGAGTGTGCTGTGCCTCGACTTCTTCTTCACGCCCCCACTCTTCGAGTTCGACGTATCCGACAACCGTTACATATTGGTTTTTTTCGTCATGCTCTTCGTCTCCCTTTCCATCAACGGCCTGATGCTGAGGGTGAGGAGCCAGGCCCGCCTTTCCCGTATCCAGGAACGGCGCACAACCGCCCTTTACGGCCTTTCCCGCGACTTGGCCTCCAACCGGGGGACGGACGAACTGCTCATGATCGCCATCAAGCACATCTCCGATTTTTTCGAGAGCTCCGTGGTGGCCCTCCTGCCCGACGAAAAGGGGGGCCTGAAGGCGCGGGGCGGGGACCTGGCCGACTTCAACTTTTCCTCCAAGGAAATGGCCACCGCGCACTGGACCTTCGACCTGGGCCAGATGTCCGGCCGGGGCACGGAAACCCTGCCGAACGCCGAGGCTCTTTACCTGCCCCTCTTGGCGACGGGCGCGCCGGTGGGCGTTCTGGCCGTCAAACCCCGTTTCACGGAGAAGCCTTTTATCCCCGAGCAATTGCATCTTTTGGAAGCCTTCGCCCACCAGACCGCCCTGGCCGTGGCCGGAGATGAGCTGGCGGAAAAACAAAAGCAAACCCAGGTCGAGATGGAAACGGAAAAGCTCCGAAGTTCGCTCCTCAGTTCCGTTTCCCACGACCTGCGGACCCCCTTGGCCACGATCAAGGGTTCCATCGGGGGACTTTTGGAAGCCGGTGAACAACTGGGGGCGGCGACCCGGCGGGATTTCCTCGAGAACATCCACGATGAGACGGACCGGCTGGAGCGGCTGGTCAACAACTTGCTGGAAATGACCAAGCTGGAGTCGGGCGCCATCCAGGCGGTCAAGGTCGCCAATTACCCCGAGGAGGTCATCGGGTCGGCCATTTCTCGAGTCGAAAAGAGACTCGGGAACCGGACCCTCAATACCCGGATCCCTCCGGATTTGCCGACCGTCCCCATGGACGGCCTTTTGATCGAGCAGGTTCTGGTGAATCTTTTGGATAACGCCTTGAAGTACACACAGCCCGAGGCCGCCATCGAAATCTCCACTTGGGCCTGGAAAAACCAATGGTTCGTCCGGGTCTCCGATTCGGGCCCCGGGGTGAAGGAAGAGAACCTGCCGAAGCTGTTCGACAAGTTTTACCGGGGAGACCAGGCGGGAAAGAAAACCGGAGCCGGTTTAGGGTTGGCCATTTGCAAGGGAATCATCGATATTCATGGCGGGGATTTAAGGGCGGAGAACCGGCCCGAGGGGGGGATGTTTTTTGAATTCTTTTTACCCCTCGAAGCCACCGGCCAAGAAGCTTTAGAAAAAATGAAGGATGATCACCATGGAATTTAATATTAAGTATCTGTTCAGACCCGGCAAAACCAACGGCCAACGCAAAGCACATTGGGACCCCACCCAATGTGCAGGGACAAAGACGCCAAGAAAGACATGTTTTTATGAAAAAATAAAACCAGAAACAATACTTTTGACATTAATGAGTAATCAAAAATCTTTGGTTCACTTTGCGTCTTTGCGTCCTAGCGTTGGATGTTTTTTTTTGGTTGTCCTTTTATTGGGCGTCCTTCAATCCGCGCTCGCCCAGGACATCTCGAACATCCGGGTTCACTTGGATGCCGGACAAAAACAAGTAGTTATTTCCTATGACTTAACCGGCACAGGGCCGCTTGCGGGAGATTTGATCCTTCAAATGTCGAATGACCAGGGCAAGACCTGGTCGGTGGCACCCCGGTCTGGGTCTGTCAGTGGGGATGTGGGAAAAGAAGTCCAATCCGGCCTCGGCAAAAAAATTGTTTGGCAGGCGGGGGAAGATTTCTACGGGTTAGTTCCGGATGATTTCATGGCCCGCTTATCCGTGGAGAAACTGGTTTCCTCGGCCTCTTCAGGGCAGTCTGCCCCGGAAGCCCAACCAACCATAAGCCCGGTAGAACAGGACCAGGAAAACAAAGCCGAAATGGAAGCTATTAAGTCTTTGCCCCAAACAATTTCCGGCAAGGATGCCGCCATTCGAATATTGATCCCCACGGGATATTTCATGATGGGATCTCCCGCCGGGAAGGGAGAGAAGAATGAGTACCCCCAACACCGGGTTTGGATCAGCTCCTTTTATATGGATCAAAAGCTCGTAACCTTTGACCAGTACGATAAGTTCTGTGACGCTACCAAACGGGAAAAACCAATTGACGGATTTATTCAATATAAACAACAACCCCACTGGGGAAGGGGACAAAGGCCGGTTCTCAGCATTACTTGGAAAGAAGCTGACGCTTACTGCAAGTGGGCCGGGGGCCGATTGCCCACGGAAGCCGAATGGGAAAAGGCGGCGCGAGGGGGATCGGATACCGCTTACTTTTGGGGGAATGACGCGGGCAAGGCGGAGGATTACGCCTGTTTTGGGGATAATTCCAGCTCCAGGACTTTTCCTGTGGGTCAATTCAAACCCAATGGTTATGGGCTTTACGACATCGTAGGCGAGTTGTGGGAATGGGTATCGGATTGGTATGAACCGCAATATTATTCCGAAAGCCCGGAGCGGAATCCCACCGGTCCGGACACCGGGAAACTCAAGGTTTTGCGCGGGGGGTCTTTCGCCAACGGTTCAGATTGTCTCACCGTGACCCGCCGGAACGGCTGGGACCTTGAAAAACAGGACGGTTTCGTGGAATTTGTCGGTCATGTTTACGAGCACGGCTGTCGTTGCGTCCAAACACCTTAGAACCAAAAAAAGGGTTTTTACCGCCTAGACGGCAAGGACGCCAAGATTTTAAGAAGTTATAAAAAAATATTCGTTTTTCCTTTCTTGGAGAACTTGGCGTCTTGGCGGCGAACATTGAATTTGGTTAGTTGTTTTCTAACAACGTCTTAACGCTCTCTCCGAGTTTTTTAACAATCCGCTAACGATCTGAGTATCCCTCCTAACAACGGCTTAACCTTCCAAAAAATATAATTCTTCCCAAAGATATGCAGTGCTGGTGTCTGCCGTTTAGGGGGAGCTTATGTTTCGAAAACTGAAATTCGAACAGGAACTTTACGACTCCCTGAACCATATTCCTCTCTCAACCCAATACAAGATGGATCTTCTCGGCGTTAAATTCCGCCGGGAAAGCTGGGTAAAACTCTCCTTGGAAGCCCGTCAGCTCTTTTGCCATATGTCGATTCGTACCGATGAGGATAAAGAAAGCTATCGCCGGCACTTGGTCTATTTATTGAAGCGCCTGAGAAGGCAGGTGACAGTGCTGGAACCCCTGCAAATCAACAAAGAAAAGTCAGAGTGGGCGAATGTCACGAGTATTCCCCTGAGGGTTTACCAGATGGTGGTGAGTTTGGGATTCACCCTTTTTCACGGGGACTGGCTCCATCTGGATGAATTTCATAAGTATGTCTTAGTCAAGTTGTCCCGGGGAAACCATGATGGGAATTATTTAAAAATGGCATTGGAAGAACTCCTCTCGGCCCCCGCGAAAATTTCCGCTTGGAAAATGGAAGAAGAAAGAGAAGCCCTTCCCGAGCCTGTGCCGATTACCGTGAATAGCGGGTATTCAGAAGAGGCCGTTCTAACGGCTTCTTAACAGAAGGTCCCGTTCTTATAACGGCAACATAACGGCCCGGTAGCCCCTCCTAACAGCAAGCTAATCCCCCCTCGACGTATATTTCTATTGAAGCACAAACGAGGAGGAACCCTATGACACCGCAATTACTGATCTCCGTTGGAATGTCGATGACCCTGGCGGGTCTGGCCAGCATGGCCTATATCCAGCTTTTCTGGAAAGAGAATTAAAGGATCCCAGGGCTGAGGGGAACGGGCACCCCTGAAAGCCTTGGTAAAAAATGAAAAGAATGCCTGACGCAAATGGTCTTCATAAGGAGGACTCAGATGAAAAATTTAAATAAAACAACAACCTTAGCGCTGGCCCTGGCTACGGTGTTCGGGATAACCACCATGAGCTTTGCCGGAAATCAACCGGCCTTGACCTATCCCCAAGGGGCGGTTGCCGCTCCGGGTTCCCCGGCGCAAGTGGCCGAGACGAATCCGTGGCATAAAAGCACGCTGACTTACGCTTCGGGCGCTGTCGTTGCCAAGCCTTGGTACACGACCTGCCCCGTCAGCCACGCGGCTTTCAATTCCAAACATCCGGGTACCGTTGTCACCTTGTCCAACGGAAAATTGATCTTGCTGGCCAGCTCGGGTTTGAAGGGCGAAGTGGAGGCGAATCCCTCGAAGTACGCGCCTTATATGTATGGCACGGGTGCGAACGAGCGAGCCGCCGACATTCATATGGCGGATGCCGCGAGCTCCACCGGGAACAAGAAAGACTAACGCTATCCACCAAAGCGTATTAAAGAAAAGAACCGGGGTGGTGTTGATTCCCGGTTCTAGAAATTCCTAAGGGGCGCGCGGAATCCGGCGCCCCTTTTTTGTTATCTGGGGAAAATCAGTTTGAGGGGGGACATCATGAAAAAAATCGAGGCCATCATCCGGCCCGCCAAATTCGAGGACGTCAAGGCGGCGTTGAAGGAAGCGGGTTACGGCGGCTTGACAGTGACCGAGGTGGAAGGGCACGGGATGCAAAAGGGCGTGACCCAGCAGTGGCGGGGCCGCCAATACAAGGCCGAGCTTTTACCCAAGATCAAGCTCGAGATCGTGTGCCCCGCGAACGAGAAGGACAAGATCCTCAAGGCCATCATGCGCAGCGCCCATACGGGCCAAGTGGGGGATGGGAAGATCTTCGTCTATGAGGTGGCCGAGGCCTACCGCATCAGCAGCGGGGAATCGGGAGAGAAGGTGGTCATGCAGGAAAAAGAAATCAGGACGATGGCAGTCCTTTAAAGGCCGTCTAAAAAAGAAACGTCCAACACGAAGCCACAAAGACACAGGACATAGATTAAAGATTTTGTGGTTCGTGAATTAAGTTCATTACTAATATTGTTTTCCTTAGTCACTTAGTGTCTTCGTGTTGGAAGTTGGTTTGTCTGAACGGAGTACTTTATGTTAAAAATCGAAGCCATTATCCGTCCCGAAAGGCTGGAGCCGGTCTGCGCGAAATTGAAGCGGGTGGGTTACCCGGGAATGATGGTGATGGAAATGGAAGGCCATGGGCGCCAGGGCGGCCTTCATTCCCATTGGCCTCCCGACATGCGGGTTAATTTTTTGCCCAAGGTCAGAATAGAAATCGTGGTGGAAAACAAGGACCAGGCCAAAGTCATTAAGGCCATCCTTTCGGCCGCCAAGACCGGGGAGGAAGGGGACGGCAAGATTTTCATCACGGATATCAAGGATGCCATCCGGATCCGCACAGGAGAAAGGGGCGTGAGCGCCCTTTCCTTGGAGAAAAGCTTATCCTTGAAAAACTAGAAGTTTCAGGGCCGGTTGGATAATAAAAATCTTTGCTTATGTACAAAATGACCGTAATTTTTTAGTTTTCGATTCTTCCCCCCTCTGAAAGAGGGGGATTCAGGGGGAGTTAGTTTTGAGGTGTCATACGACAAAGGCTAATACCCCCCCTTTTTCAAAGGGGGGAATAACTTTGCAAACAGTGGATAGCGATTCGTATTTGCCGAACCGCAATAAATAACGGTCGCTTTGTGTATAAGCATGTAAAAATCGAAATCCTATCGAATAAGAGGTTTGTAAATGAAACGAATTGAGGCGATCGTCCGGCCCAACGCCTTAAGGGCCGTATTGGAAAGTTTGGAAGCCATCGGATATCCGGGTGTGACGGTCCAGGAAGCCCAAGGGCATGGGACGCAAAAAGGCGCCACAGACATCTACCGCAGTCAAAGCGTCGAGGGGCTCCTCCCCAAATTGGTGGTTTCCATGGTGGTGGAAGACAACCTGGTGGAAAAAACCATTGATTCCATCGTCAAGGCCGCGCGTAAGGGTGAAATCGGGGATGGGAAGATTTTTGTTTATTCGGTCGTGGACGCGGTTCGGATACGCACGGGCGATAGGGGCAAGGCCGCACTTTGATTTAGCTGACAGTCCGCAGCTCGCAGTTCGCGGGAAAATCTTTAAAAGCCTAACTGCCAACTGCGTACTATGTTTTCCTGCGAATGGCTAACCATTACAAAGTGATCAATTATCCCTCCGGTTGTTTCCCGCTGAGGATCCACACGTATAACCCGTATCCCAGAATGGCGGCCACCAGCAAAGGGCCGCATAGGAGTTTCACATCCTCCCAGTTGCCCATCATACTTACCGCCCGGGTCCATATATTCCAATGACCGGGAATCCTTCTCCAAAAGGCGGTGATAAAAAAAACGCTCCCAAGCATGACTAACATGTCGTACATATAGAGGGGACGTTCCTGCCTTTCGAATAGATGGAAAATAAAATCCGACGCCAGAAATACCGGGAGTACCGACAACGTTGTGAAAAGCCCATAGACCAATGTGTTTGGCAGGGAAGAACACCATAAATAATCTACGGTTCCCTTGGCGGCCAAGTAAAAAATATCAAAACAAGCGAACCGGACGAAAACTTTCAAGAGATACATCGGGAACCTTTCCAATCAAAAATACTCGCCTCGTGACGATTCATCCTAGTGCGCCGCCTGGCGTTTGAACAACCGGATTATATTTTTTTCCCGCAAGAGAAATGTTTTTAATACTTTCCTAATTTTTCACCCGCCTGATGCCGCCTTATTGAAATTAACATTTGTTAATTTACATTAATATTTTCCTAACGTTTCCCGCCAACTTCTAACAGCAACCTAACGCGCGCCCGCAGTACACTTCCGCCATGAATAATTCACATTTGTTAATTTTGATGCGCGAGACGAAACTTTCGCCCGAGCAATTGGCGAAGAGACTGGGGATCTCCAACATGTCCATCCGCCGCTGGATGAAAAATTCTCCGAACGCGAAGGTAACGGCGATCTACGAAAAGACGGTTTGGGACGCCGTCTACCAGATGGTCGCGGAGGGAATGCTTTCACCCGAATCAGCTTTCGTCCGGAAGGCCGTGAAGGAAAGCCAGCGGTTTTATTTCAGGGCCGCCATCAAGAGCCTGGGCTTCAAGGGGACGACGCGGGGAAAAGCGAAGTTCTCGGTGAATTCCATCATGAAGGGGCTTTCCGAGATCGGGGCCCAGGAAGGGCACCAAACGGTCGTGGAAAAGGATAAAAAGAAAATCAATTCATTCATCAGGCTGGGACGGGATTGGAAAGAAAGAATCACCGCCTTGATGAAAGTGACCGCCAGTCAAAGCCTTTCCGAAAGGGACAAGCTCGTGGCCTATGGGGCGTTGTTTTACCTGCTCTGCCCGCTGGACATGATCCCGGATAACGTTCCGGTGTTTGGGATGATGGACGATTACTGCGTGCTGGGTTTGGCGGCTGCGCATTACGCCGAAAAACACAAAATTCTGTTCGGGTGAGTGGACCATGAAAAAAATTCTATTTGGACTCAGCTTTACGATTTGGGGCTTGGCCTGCGGGGCCGGCGCCCAAGCCTTGACTCTGGAGCAGGCCATCCGGGCCACCTGGGAGAATTCGTCCCAGTTGCAGGCCCAAAAGGCCCTGGCGGGAATCTATTCGGACGATACCTGGAGGCGGTTTGTGCCCGCGGAACCCAGCTTTTCCTATACGGACGACTACAGCGAAACCTTTTATACCTTGGGGCTTTCCCTGACCTACCCCTTCCCCTTGAAGAGCATCATCATGAACCAGCTGGACTGCGCAAACGCCGAACAACAAAGGTTCGAACTCACCGCCCAAAAATACGATTTGGCGGTCGCCATCGCCCAGGCTTACATGAACGGCGCCACCGCCCAGGCCATGATCGAGTTCCAGAGGCAGAACGTGCAGGACCTGGAAACCATCACCGAGGCTATCCGCCTCCAATACGTGCATGGGCAGTCCAACCAGACCCAAAAGATCAGCGCCGAACTGCAGTTGACCCAGGCCCAAAGGGATCTCAAGACCGCCCAGGACCAACTGTCGACGGCCGTGGAATTGTACGCCCGGCTCATGAAAATTCCCCCCGTCCAGGTGACGGGTTTCGAATTGCCGGAGGACGTCCCTCCCTCCATCATCCGTGAATTGGGTGACCGAACTTCCGGGCAATTAAGGGATAAGGCCAATGTGGACGTGAATGAGGCCACCCGGGCCACCGGATTTTGGAACCAGTTTCCGGACCCGACTTTCAGCTTCAACAAGGATTACTACAACCCCAACAACTCGATTGTGCCTTTAAACGACAGTCCCACCCAGCAGCCCAGTGACTATAACTGGACCATTTCCTTTACCCTCCCCATCCTGTTTCCCGTGCACGAGGTGGCGGAAGCCCAGCGCACCGAGAACCAGGGGGTCGTCGCCCGGGAACAGGCCAAATTGCAGTTGATCCAGGACAACTCGGCCCAGGAGGCTGGGGTGCTCGATTACAAGCGCAGTGTGGCCCGGTTCCGCCAATTGCATGACCGGGACCTGCTCCTGGCCGAGACCATGAGACAGGCCGCGGTGGAGGCCTATAAAAGAGGCCAGCTCCATTTCGCGGACCTGATGCTGGCCCGGCAGACCTACGCCAGCCTGAAGACCGAGGATATCCAGATCCGCCAGGAAATCGTCACCGCTCACCTGGCCGGATTAAGGGAATTATCGAAGAACCCTGAAACCGACGCTTCCATTCAAACGCAATCCATCCCGGCTAACAACAACCCTTAAGTCTCCTCCGCGGCTGGGCCCGCTTCAACGAATCCAACCGCAACAGCGGTTCCGGCGCCCGTTCATCTATTGGGCGCGCCGGACGTAACCGGTGAAATTCCGGGCTCAAAACAGGATGTAAAACCCGCGGCCGAACCAGCCGCGAAAGAAAACCCAACAGACGAGGGCGAAACCAGTCAAGCCATCCCCCTGGCGACGCCCACGGCAGGAATAACGGCCGGGGATGACTCAAAAGAAACAAAGTAAGTCTATTTTTAAGGAGAGGTGACGAAAATGAAAACACTACAAGCAATCCTGCTGGCGGGGACATTGGCGATCGGAGCCAGGGCCTGGGCCAATGAATACCAATGGGCCAAGGTGATGGCTGGGGAAGAAACGACGGGAATCCGAACGACGGGAAAGATCATTCCCCAGGCGGGAGCCTTGAAGAGCCTGTCGGCCAATACCCAGGGCCGGATCATTTCCGTCCTCAAGAAAGAAGGGGACGAGGTCGAGCCGGGCGACCCGATCTTCCTGGTCAACGACTCGGAATGCGAGGCCTTGGCCGAAGAAAAGCTTTTGGCCAAGAAAAACGGCGTCGAGGACCTGATCAAAGCGGCCAACCAGCGGGAAAAGGAATTGGGCGTCAAGGTGGAACAAGGCAAGTACGAGATCGTCTCACTCTATAAGGGGGTGATCCTCCAAAACCTCGTCAGCGCGGGGACCATCTACAGCCAGGGCCAGCCCCTGGTCAATATCCTGGATATGCACCGTCTCACGGTGGAATTGGATTTCGCGGAAAAATACGTTTCCGACCTGCACCGGGGCCAGAAGGTCGCCTTCCAGCTGGCTTCCGATTCACAGACTTCCTACAACTCGACCATCGAAACCATCGTTCCCACGATCGACCCCAACCAGCGCACCACCATCGTCCGGCTGAAGCCAGTGGCCCTGCCCGCCGAAATCAACCTTTCCGAGCTGGTTTACGGCGTGGTCCAGACCGGGGCGAGCGTACCCATCCTGAAGGTTCCTTCCACCGCCCTGGTTTTCAACCATGACAAGCAATATGTCATGAAGGGCGACGAGAAAAACCCGGTGGCGGTGGAGGTCCAGGTGGTCAACGAGACGGATGACCTGAGTTCGGTGCGGCCCGTGAACCCCGGCGAACTTAAAGATGGGGACATGGTCGCCAGCGACGGGGGCATTTACCTGTGGGCCAAGGTTAACGGCATCTACGGCGGCGGCTGAACCGAAATAAATCCACCACCAAGGCACCAAGAAAGGCAATAAGGGTAAACCCGCAAATTTAACTAAGAGTCTCTAACAAAACCTATTGAACCGCCAAGACGCAAAGGACGCCAAGAAAGACAAAAACTTATCAGGTTTTAAGGGTTTTAAACTTTTATTACCTTAGTTGTTCTTGGCGTCCTTTGCGTCTTGGCGGTGAATAAGCTTTTTTCGGGATGACGGACAAAGCGTAAAAGGATCTAACATGGTAAAACTCATATTGAAATGGATGCAGTTTCAACGGGAAGCCTTCGTGCTGTTTCTCTTCCTCTTGATGGGCATCATCGGCTACGGGGCCTACGTCGCCTTCAACAGCGAGATCATGGCCTTTCCCGAGTTCACCAACGTCCAATTCAACATCAATACCCAATGGCCCGGCCACGCGGCGGAGGAAATCGAGCGGCTGGTCACCATCCCCCTGGAAACGGTCACCCGGAGCGTGCCGGGGGTGATCAATTCCACATCCCTTTCCGAGTTTGGCTTGAGCGTCATCCTTTTGACCTTTTCCGACGACACCCCCAACTGGAAGGCCCGAAGCGATACGGCCCAGTACATGACTAATGCCAGCTTACCTTCGGGTGTTTCACCCAGTATCTCGACCGATACCACTCCCCTGGGGCAGATCATGCGTTTTTCACTGGTGGGTAACCTCCCGCCGGATGAGATGCGCATGATCGCGGACTGGCAGGTCCAGCGGTACCTTTTGACAGTCCCGGGCGTTTCCGACGTTGAGACATTTGGGGGTCCCACCCGTACGATTGAGATCAAGGTGGATATACCCCGGATGCAATCCCTGGGGCTCAGCATCGCCCAAATCGCGCAGAACCTGGGCGCCAACCACCAGAACGCGGGCGGGGATTTCATCAGCCACGGCGACGAGATGTACATCGTGCGGTCCATCGGGCTTTACCAGGACCCCATGGACCTGGAGAACGCGGTCATCGCCACCCAGGGCAACACCCCTATCCGCATCAAGGATATCGGGTCGGTGGTCATGAGCCACCATGTCCGCCTGGGGCAAACCGGGCGGGACCATGACGACGACGTGGTGAGGTCCATGGTCAACCTGAGGGTCGGGGCCAATACCATGGAAACCCTGGCCGGTCTGCACAAGAAGATCAACGAACTAAACGACCATATCCTTCCCAAGGGCTGCAAGATCGACATTTATTACGACCGGGGCGACCTGATCCACCGAAGCAGCCGCACGGTTTTCCACAACGTCATCTTCGGGATTATCCTCGTTTGTACGCTTTTGATATTGGGGTTCGGAATCCAATATTGGGCCATGTCGGCGGGGGTGGCCTTAATCATCCCCTTCGCGCTTTTGGTGGCCTTCGTTGGCTTGCATATCTGCGGCTACAACCCCAACCTGATTTCATTAGGCGCGGTGGACTTTGGCATCATCGTGGAGACGGCGGTTTTCGGGGCCGAGGCCCTGGCCGTGTCCCTCGCCCGACAAAAAAGGAAGGATGACGAGGCCAACGCCCTGGCCTTGTCCGAGGTTTTGGGCCCGGCTCTCCTTTGCGCCTTCCTGCTCCTGATCGCCTTTATCCCCATATTGAGCCTACAACGCATCGAAGGACGCATCTTCCGTCCCCTGGGGATCACCCTGGTTTCGGCTTTGGTCGGGGGGCAATTGGGCGCCTTTATCTTTCTCCCCCTGGCCGCGTCCTGGGCGCCTATCGGGCCTAAACCCACCAAATCGGACGCGGTTTTCCATTGGATACTGGAACG
Organism: candidate division FCPU426 bacterium; assembly: GCA_963849485.1. Taxonomy (GTDB): domain Bacteria; phylum Oederibacteriota; class Muellerivitia; order Muellerivitales; family Muellerivitaceae; genus CAVTWJ01. The sequence continues at coordinate 36,241 of CAWKIF010000124.1, forward strand.
CTGTAACCGGGTCATGCTTTGGTTCAACAAGTTCAAATACATCGGATGGATCGCGGGGGCCATCATCGCTGCCCTTCTTATCGCCATCAATTGGGGTATGGGAACGGAATTTTTACCCACGATGAACGAGGGCAATATTTGGCTCCGCGTCAGCGCCCCGCCCACCATTTCGCGGGAAAAGTCGATACAACTGGCTCATGAGATACGGGAAAGAATCCTACGGATTAAAGAGGTTAAATCGGTGGTTTCCCAGACCGGCCGCCCCGATGACGGGAGCGATATTAGCGGTTTTGATACGCTGGAGTTCCAAATCGATCTGGGTGATCCGGAAGAATGGAAAAGCGCTGATTCGATCGAGGGGTTCGTGAAACTGATCCGGGAACAGGAAAAAGACATCGAGGGCTGCGATTTTTACTATTCCCAGTACATCAAGGACAACGTGGACGAGGCCATTACCGGGGTCATGGGAGAGCTGGCTCTCAAGATCCATGGCCCGGACCTGAAAGTTTTGAGAAGCCTGGCGGACCAGTGTGAGGAAATCATTTCAAAGACGCCAGGGGCCACGGATGTGGGTGAGGAGGACATCTTCCAGCAGCCGGAACTGCAGTATGTGATGGACCGGGACAAGATGGACAGTTATGGCATTCAGGTTTCACAAGCGGAGGATGTCCTCTCCTCGGCGCTTTCGGGCAAATGGGCAGCCCAGATGGTGGACCAGCAGGGCCGTTACGTGGATATTCTGGTTAAGCCGAAACTGCCCAGCCCCATTACGCAGAACGTTTTGAATTCCATTCCCCTCCTAGCGCCCGGTGGCGGGGAGATACCTTTGGGCGAAGTGACCCAGGCCAAGGTGGTCGAGGGTGTGTCGCATATCTATCGGGAAGAAGGTGAGCGACGCGTCGCGGCCAAGTGCTCGGTGCGGGGAAGGGCGGTCGTGGAATTCGTCAAGGAAGCCGACGACAAAATCAAACAGCAGGTCAAGCTTCCCCCGAAATACTGGTATTACTGGTCGGGGACATTCGAGAACGCCAAAAGGGCCAGCCGTCAATTATCCATCATTGTGCCGATTTGCATCCTGGCCATGATCATCATCATGTACACCTGGTTCAAGGACTGGCGGCTCCTGGCGATCTTGCTTTGGGAAATACCATTCGCCACCATAGGCGGCTTGGCGGCCTTGCGGATGGCCGGTTTGAACCTAAGCATCTCGGCGGCGGCGGGGGGCATCATCCGTATCGGGGTGTCCTTCCTGACGGGCATGATGATCATATCGGCCTTCGTCAAGACACGGGACGCCTCCAAGGCATTGATGGAAAAGGGCCGTAGCATCCTGATCTCCAACGGGGTGGCCATCATCGGCCTCTTGCCGGCGGCCCTGTCCCATGCCATCGGTTCGGAGACGGCCAGGCCCTTCGCGGTGGCGATTTTGGGGGGGTTGGCAGCCTCCATGACCCTCAGCCTGACCCTTCTTCCGGTCTTCTTAAAGAGGATCGAGAAGTACTATAAAAAACCAAAGCCCGAGGAAGAATAAAAGGATCCGAATTGGGCGTTCCAGGGGAGGGTAAGGGAAGTAGTAATTAAGCCCTGATTTAGCTTTCGTTAAAAAAAGCCAAATCAGGGCTTTTCTTTTTCAAACAACAGACTAATAGTCTGATCTCAGGTATCAAATTTAATTTAGGACACTAGATTCTTTGAATATTTGTCTTCTTGTAATGCCTTTTTTGCTTTTACTGGTAAAAAATATTTTTAAAGAATGAGGCTCATTTGTTAGAACTGCCATGAATTCTTGGGAGATCAGAAACAAATAGAAGTGTAAAATTTGGACATGGCAATGGAATGCGATAAGAAGGTAACTGTTTCCTGAATCTGTAATTAATGCGTGGTTTTTGCGGTAGAAATTCTGGAATTCTTAATCCCCGTTTTAACTATATTCCCGCCAAAGATGAGAGTCTTGAAATCGCTTTTTTATGAAAATTACCCGCATGTTATACTTTCTTGGAATAAGACTGATGCGTTAAAACACTATTCTTAGTAGGTGAACTTTTGGAAGAACGGGAATTGGTAGAAAAAATTCTCCTGGGGGACGAACAGGCCAAAACCCAGTTCTATCTCAAATACCGTGATGGTTTATACAAGGATTGCGTGTATCTGCTGGGTTACCGGGACCCGGAAGCGGAGGATGTGATGCAGGAAGCTTTCATTATCGCGTTCAGGAAACTTCCTTCCTTTGAGTTTCGCTCTTCGCTCGAGACCTGGTTGACGCGCATTTGCATCTATCTCTGTTATAACCGGTACCGGCAAAGGGCCAAGACTTTCGCCCAGGAGCAGGCGGATTTGGAGAGGGTTCTGGGGCACCGGACCATGATGGGGGAGGGGCTGAAAGCCCAGGACGAAATAAGGGAATCCAAGCTCCGATTGATCGAAAAGGGTCTGGAAAAGATCAGCGTCGAATGCCGGCAGATCGTTGTTTTAAGGAATAATGAGGATAAGACCTACTTGGAAATCGGGGAAATATTGAAAATGCCCCCGGGGACCGTGATGTCCCGTTTATCCCGCTGTACGAAAGCCTTGAAGTTGATCGTCGAACAGATGCTGAGAAAGGGTTGAAATGGCCGACTTAGTCGATGAGTTTTTTAAGCGCGAATTAAGCGAATCGGAAGCCGGGGACCTGGAAAAACTGCTCCAAGAATCCCCGGATGCCCCTTTGCGCTTTAAGGCTTTGTCGGAACAAAGGTACATGGCCATGGGCCTGCCCGCGCCCCAGTTGCCGGAGGGGGTCCACCTTCCATCGGCTCCCCAGGGTATGGGCTTAAGCGCTTGGATCGCCGGTGCCGTCCTGACGGCTGTGGTGATCACCGCCACCCTTTGGAAGTTTTGGCCTCAGGCCTCTGTGGAATCCAACGTTAAAACCATCCCGGCTCCCCTCCCGCTTTCGGCTGTGACGGCCCCTCCCCCAGAAAAATCGGCGAAAACCAAAGCCTTGCCCCCTTCTTCCATCAAACCAATTCCGGCGGCACCGGCGGCGGAAGGGATGGAGCTGAGCGTGTCCGTGGATACCCAAACGAGAGTTCTGGCAACAGTTCGGGTTCTGGACGCTTCGGGCCACGAGGTGAGAAGCCTCTTCACCGGTTTCATCCAGCCGGGTCAGTGGACCTTCAAGTGGAACGGCGACCTCGCCGACGGCCAACCGGCACCGGCGGGCCAATATAAAATCGACGTTCAAACCGGGGATTCCCACCAGCTCAAGAGCATCCAGATTCAGTAAATATAGAACTGAGTGGAGCGGCTTTGTTCAGGCGTGACAGTTTTTCCGTTCAGAAGTAACATGAAAAACATGATCGCGAACCTGGAACGACCTAAACGGGCCGCATCCCTTCCATTATTCTTTCTGTTAATCACCTGGGCCGCGCCGCTTTTTGCCCAAACCAATGGCGACGGTCTCAAGGGTGTCTACTGCATCAATACCAACCTCACAAGCCCGGCTGTGACCGTGGTCGACCCGGTGGTCAGTTATCGCTGGTTCGGCTGTCCACCCCAACCGGGTATGTCGGGGACCTCCTTCTCTGTCCAGTGGACAGGTCAGGTCGTACCTTCCTACAGCGAACCTTACACCTTCATCGTTTCGCTCAACGGCGGCGTGAGCCTGATCGTCAACGGGCAAGTCTTGATCAACCAATGGGCGGATTACCCCCTGCCCATCCGGGGCTTCGCGGGAGAGATCAACCTGACGGCGGGGGTTCCGGTTCCCATCGAAGTGGATTATTTCACGAACGGAGCCAACCCGACTACCGACCGGATCCAACTTGTCTGGCAAAGTCCTTCCCAGCCGAACGGATATATTCCCCGGGAGAGCCTCATCTCGGGGACGGCCTTGAACCCCACCCCCACACCCCAATCGGCCCAAGCCTGCCAGGAGGGTGTCACGGTGGATGGGGTCTTGAGCGAATGGGCCTGGAATAGCCCGACGAGCTGGAACACCGCCAGCAAGACCGTTCTGGGCAATGTCTATGGAACCACGGCGGTCTTCAAGACCCTTTGGGACCCCTACAACCTCTATCTGGGTGTGACCGTCACCGACAGCAAGCTCTACAACACCGGTACCGCTTCCGAATACCTCAACTCCACGGTGGAACTTTACCTGGACACCACCAACTCCCGGAGCGTCACGGTCTCCAACAACGATTTCGAGTATTATTTCCGTTGGAACGATATGGCGGCCGCCGAGAACCAGGGAAGGACCGCGGGGGTGAGCATGCGCACCACGACGATCCCCACCGGTTATGTACTGGAGGCCTCCATCCCCTGGTCCACCCTGGGCCTGGGAAGCCCCAGCCCCGGCACGGTGCTGGGCTTCGACGTCGGGGTGGACGTGAACCACAATGGGGGCAACTGCCGGGACGGCCAGCTTGTCTGGAACGGCGAGTCGGACAATTACATGAACGCCAGCAGTTACGGCCAATTGAGCCTGGGGAACGCCTGCCCCACCCCGGTTTCCACCCCGCCCGCGCCCACTGGAAACCCCTATGTGGCTCCCAACCCCTCGAATGGACCTACAGTCGAGTTTGTCTACCGGATGGCCGAGCCGGGAACCGCCGATATCAAGGTTTGGAACGCCTTAGGAAATTTGGCGGCTTCCATCAGCGACGCCAAACCCGCAGGCGAAGCCGACAGCGTTTTGAACGTCAGCGGCTTCGGCCCCGGCCATTATTTTTACCAGGTGATCCTTAATTACAACTCGGGCCGCCAGGACAAATACAATCCCGAGCTCATGGCGATTAAAAAGTGACCAACAACTCGACTGTTGACCGTCGACTTTTAGCTATGGCTCATATTGTCTTGGCGTTTCAATGGTTGTTTCCGTTTTTTTGTTTTTCCCAAACGGTGACCTCCACTTCGGGATTGGTCACGCCCTTGACCACCGCGGGCGCCTCCGCCCGGGCGGACGCCCTGGGATCGGCCTTTACCGGCGTCGCGGACGATTCCTCCGCCCTTTTCTTCAACAGCGCGGGTTTGTCCGGCCTCGACCACGCCCAGCTGAGCCTTAACCACAATAGTTACCTGGTCGGTTCCTTCGAGGAAACCCTCCTGGTAGGCATCCCCGCGGGGGATTGGGGCGGTTTTGCGGGCGCGGTTCAATACGTGTTCTGGGGCAACTTGGACGAGCGGGACAATTTTGGGGTCCCGTTGGGTACCTCCGCCGACAGCGATGTGGCATTAAGTCTTGGCTGGGGCAGGGAATTTTCCAGGGGGTTTTCCTTCGGTGTCGCCCTCCACGGGACCCAGCAAAAGATCGTGGACTCGCTTTACGATAGCCTCTCGGGCGACCTGGGAGCGCTTTGGGTTCCGGCGAGCGGATGGAGGCTGGGGCTGGTCTATACCGGTTTGGGGACTCCGGTGGCCGGACAAAGCTTGGCCACCGACCTCAAGGGCGGATGTTCTCGACTTTTTCGTTTTGACAAGGCGGATTCCCTTCTAGTCGCATTCTCAGGATATTACGAGCCCGGTGGGGTCAGCCGGCTTCAGGGCGGGGCCGAGGCGGGGTTTCAAAAAAATTATTTTCTTCGGACGGGTTACCAACTGCCCTTGTCGGACAACCAAATCACCGGCTTTAGTAATTTTTCGGCCGGCGCGGGGATCCGTTTCGGCCGCGTCACCCTCGATTACGCCTACTTGCCTTACGGGAATTTGGGGGCGTCCCAGCGGATCAGCCTTTCTTACGATTTCCCCAACCCCACGCCGGTTCCCGCGCGGCCCGTCACGGTCTTAGCGCCTCCCCTTCCGGCCAGGCCCGTGACGGTGGTCGTCACGGCGGTCCCCACGCCTGCCCCTTCCGTCACGCCCGGCCCCCCCAAACCGAACGTGCAGGTTCATTTCGTGATCCCCTCTATTGCTATCACTCCCGATACGGGTGTGGGAAACTTCGCCTTGGAGGAAAAATACGAGAAGGCCACCGAAGCCAATCCCAACGACGCCTCCGCCTGGCGGAACTTGGGATTGGCCTATTGGAACGCGGGGAAGACCGCGCTTTCCCTTCAGTGTTTTGAACAGGCTTTGCGGCTGAATCAGTCGGACAGTGAATTGAAGACTTGGCTGGAACTCTACCGAGCCAAGCATCCCCCTAACCCCTGATCCGAGCCGTCCGGCATCTAATATGTTTTCCGTTTAACCCAAACGAAAATCCGCTTTTACACCCTTCCCTTTCCCCAGAATATTTTTTTGGAATAAACCTTCCCCCGGCCAACACCATTTAGTCACGTAAAGCCGCCTCCCGCTGAAATGAGGGGCGCTTTCGGGGTTCGTCACGGGCTCCAATAATTTAAGACAATTTGAGGGGGACACCATGCATGGTCGTCAATTCAGCTTGAAACGATATATCCAGATGGTTGGAGGAATTTTCCTGTGGTTCCTCACCGTCGGATATTCATGGGCGGGCACCTGCACCGTGGACGCCACCCAGACCAACCAGTACATCCATTGCATCGGCGCCTCCAGCGCCTGGAGCGCCATCGGCAGCCAGGGCCAGGCCCTATTCGCCGACGACAACGTGAACGGCCATATCGGGATCACCTCCCTCAGGGCCCGGATTGATCCCAACAACAGCTTCTCCTCCGAAGTGAGCCAGCTCGTGACGGCCCATTCGGTCAATCCCAACGTCCTTTTATGGGCCACCGAATGGTCCCCCCCGGCTCAATACAAGGCCAATGACAACGTCGATGGCGGGGCGAGCAACGATACCTTTCTGGGAGCCAGCTCCGGATCGGCCAACAGCGCCGACACGGGATTGGCCTCTTATCAAGTCTCGTTCATCCAATATTGCAAGAATCAGGGCGTCAACCTTTACGCCCTTTCCATCCAGAACGAACCCAACTTCAACCCGACCTATGAGGCCTGTCTTTGGTCGGCGGGCCAGTTTGATGTTTACGCCAATGCTTTCCATAGCGCCATCCAAAACGCCGGTTTTTCGACCAAGATCATGCTCCCGGAGCCGGACAACACGGGAGGGATGAACCTGGCCTCCACCGCCATGGACGATTCGACCGTGGCCCCCATGATAGGCATCATCGGGACCCATCTTTATGGTTCACCCAATCCGGCGCCCCTTTCTTCCTATGGCTTCACCCATGTGACGAACCAGGAGTGGTGGGAAACCGAAATGTCGGGAAATACCACTGATATTCCGGGCGCGTTGCAGGAAGCGGGCTGGATCCATAACTCCCTGGTTAATTCCAATATGAACGCTTTTCACTATTGGTGGCTCACCGACCTGATCAGCGGCAGCAACCTCACCATCAAGGCCTATGCCTTGGGCAGTTACAGCAAGTTCATCCGGCCCGGCTATTACCGCATGGGCGCGACCGCGGTGCCGTCCTCCGGTGTGTCCGTGAGCGCCTTCAAGAACACGAACACCTCATCGCCCCAGACCATCGTTTTTATCGCCATCAACGGAAACGGTTCCGCTACGAACCAAACCTTTTCGATCAATGGGGTCAACGTCACATCGGTTACCCCTTGGGTGACGGATGGCAGCAATAATCTTGTCGCGAAATCCCCCGTGGCAGTCTCGGGTAACAGTTTCACCTATTCCTTGACCGCCTCCAGCATCACAAGCTTTGTGGGAGTGGTTTCGGGTACGACCAACCCAACGGCGACCTTTACGCCTACCAAGACTTTTACACCGGTGCCGCCCACGGCTACCTTCACCTTTACCTCGACCCACACCAACACGGCTGTTCCGCCCACCGCGACCTTCACCAACACATTTACCCACACCAATACACCGGTTCCTCCAACGGCCACCTTCACCTTTACCCATACCAACTCACCGGTTCCGCCGACGTTGACCAATACCCCGGCGCCTCCGACGGCCACCTTTACCTACACCTTTACACGGACGAATACGGCCGTGCCCCCCACCGCGACAAACACCAACAGCCCGGTGCCGCCCACGGTGACCAACACGCCGGTTCCGCCGACGGTGACGAACACACCCGTGCCTCCGACGGTGACGAATACCCCGGCCCCGCCCACGGCGACCAACACCCCGGCGCCTCCGACCTCGACCTTTACCTCGACGCCGGTGCCGCCCACCGCGACTTGGACGAATACACCGGTGCCGCCGACGGTGACGAATACGCCGGTGCCACCGACCGTGACCAACACCCCGGCACCTCCGACCGCCACCTTCACCTTTACCTTCACCCGGACGAGCACGCCGGTGCCCCCGACCGCGACCCATACGGCTGTGCCGCCCACGGCCACCGACACCCCCGTGCCCCCGACAGCAACCTTCACCTTCACGCCCTCGGGTTCGGGGAATATCACCCTGTACCTGCTGTCGGGAGTGACCGCCAACTCCACCAACAGCCCCCACCCCCAGATCGAGGTGGTCAACACGGGGACGGGCCCCTTAAGCCTCAACAACGTGGAAGTGCGTTACTGGTTCAACTGCGATTGCACCAACCAAACGGAGCAAAGCTACGTCGACTGGGCGGGGTTGATGCCCGCCGGGACCGGTGTCACGGGGGACGTCTTGACCACGGTGCAAGCCACCTCCCTGGGAGGACAGACCAACTACGTGAGCTACAAGTTCACGGGGAACCTGGTTCTGCAACCCGGGCAGAAGATCGAGGTCCAGAGCCGTTTCAACAAGAGCGACTGGAGCAACATGCTCCAGAGCAACGACTGGAGCTTCGCGGCCTATACCAGCTTCACCCAGTGGAACCATATCACGGGCTACGTGAACGGATCGCTGGTTTGGGGCGAGGAGCCGGCGGCGGCCGCGTCCGCGGCCCTGAAGACGGCCAGCGTGCAGGCCTACCCGAACCCCTCGACGGGGAACGGGGTGAACCTGGCGGTAAGTATCACGGGAAGCGGGACGGGAAGTTCCGCCAGCGCCAAGGCCAGCCTTGCCGGTGGTTCTTCCGAGGAGACCGGGGTGGACCCCAACGCGCTGGTGACCCTGAAGGTCTATACCCTCACGGGCCGTCTGCTCTGGTCCACGACCATAACCGGGGCTTCCATCGGGTCCTCGGGCAGCCACACGGTCTATTGGAACGAGAGAAACATGGCGGGGAGCTTCCTGGCCAACGGTCTTTACATTGTGACCTGCACGATCAAGTCCGAGGGCGTGACCACCACGACCACCTCCAAACTGTTGATTCTGAAATGAGGTTTTAACCAAAGCAAACGCTGTTCCTAAATGCACTCTCCGGAGACGCGCGGAAACCCCGCTGGAAACTGGGCTTCCCGGTTGGGCTGAGGCGCTCCCCGGAGGGTATTTGGGTTTCAAAATGGTGGAAAAAGAGTTTTCTTATCGAATCGCGTCATGGTTGTAAAAAGAGCCTTTCTGAACGGATTGAGAAGTAAATTTTAAGGAGTTTCTGGATGAAATTTTTCAAAGCCGCACTGACAAGCTTCGTCATCCTATCGTTATGGGCGGGCGTTTCCGCGCTTTATGCCCAAACCCTACCCACCTCGTATTCATGGACATCAACCGGCCCCCTCATCAGCCCCAAGAATGACTCCACCCATAACATGATCGCGGTCAAGGATCCTTCGACCGTCTACTACAACGGCCAATACATCGTTTACGCCTCCTCGGTGAACTCCGCGGGCAACTATGGCATGGAGTATCTGCACTTCAGCGACTGGAGCACGGCCGGAGCCGCCACGCCTTATTTCATGGATAGCAACTCCAATATCGGGAGCGGCTATCACACCGCGCCCCAAGTGTTTTATTTTGCCCCGCAGAACAAGTGGTACCTGATCTTCCAGAGCGGCCAGCCGCAGTACTGCACCAACAGCGACCCCACCCAGCCCCAGAACTGGAGCGCCCCGAAGAATTTCTTCTCGTCCCAGCCCTCAAGCGTGAGTAATTGGATTGATTTCTGGATCATCAGCGATTCCTCCAATGTTTATCTCTTCTTCTGCGGCGACAATGGAAACTTCTACCGCAGCTCGACCTCCCTGGCGAACTTCCCCAATGGCTTCAACACTCCCGTCATCGTCTACACGGATTCGGAGTTCAATCTTTTCGAGGCCGACAACGTCTATACCGTCGAGCAAACCGGCACCTATCTGGCCGACATTGAGTGCATCGGCAGCGACGGGCACCGTTTCTTCCGGGCCTTGACCGCCTCAACCCTCGGCGGCACCTGGACGCCGGTCGGCAATACCGCCAGCCTCAATACTCCCTTTTTGGGGGCGCACAACGTCACCTTCCAATCCGGTGTCTCCAGCTGGACCAGCGACTTTAGCAGTGGCGGGGCGGTGATCGACGGCTATGACTCAACCGATTCCATCAACCTCAACAACCTGACCTTTCTGTACCAGGGCGACGTTCCCAATAGTGACTCTTACAATCTTATTCCATGGCAACTCGCCCTGGTGTCCTCCAAGGCCAACACGACCACCAACCCAACGGCGACCTATACGCCGACCAAAACGAATACCCCGGCGCCGCCCACGGCCACCTTTACCTTTACCTCGACCCCCACACCGGTGGTCGCTTCCACCTGGCGGGTGAACGCCGGAGGTCCGGCCTATACCGGGTCCACCGGCCTCCTCTGGGCCGCTGACGAGAACTACAGCGGCGGGACTACCGCCGCGGAAGGGGGAGCCGTCACCGGCACCTCCGATTCCACCCTGTACGACACCCAGCGCTACGGGAGCAGCTTCAGCTATTCCTTCAACGTGCCCGCGGGTACCTACCAGGTCACCTTGAAATTCGCGGAAAACTATTCAGGTGATTTTGCAGCCGGGGACAGGGTTTTCAACGTCGCCGTCAACGGGACGACAGCGGTGTCCAACCTGGATGTCTACTCCCAAGTGGGCGCCAACACCGAGGATGACAAGGTCATCAACAACGTCTCGCCCAACGGCGGAGTCATCACCCTCACGTTCACAGGCACCACCAGCACGGACACAAGTGCCATGGTGGAAGCCATCCAGGTCATCCCCCAGCCGGCCACGCCGACCTTCACGAATACCTTCACGAGGACTTCGACGGCCACGGGGACGCCGACGATGACATCCACGCTCACCCGCACCTCGACGGCGACCTTTACCTTCACCTCGACACATACCAACAGCCCCGTACCGCCAACGGTGACGAATACCCCGGCACCGCCTACGGCAACCAATACTCCGGTGCCTCCGACGGCCACTTTTACCTATACCTTTACCCGGACGAACACGACTGTCCCACCCACCGCGACGAACACCAACAGCCCGGTGCCGCCCACGGTGACGAATACACCTGTGCCGCCGACGGCCACCAACAGTCCGGTTCCGCCGACGGTAACGAATACCCCGGCGCCTCCCACCGTCACTCCTACACCGGTGCCGCCAACGTCCACGCCGACCCAAACGCCGGTGCCTCCCAGCGTGACATGGACGAATAGTCCGGTGCCTCCAACGGTAACGAACACCCCGATGCCGCCTACGATAACGAGTACACCGGCACCTCCGACGGCGACGAGTACGCCGGTGCCGCCTACGGTCACGGCGACCCAAACACCAGTCCCACCCACCGCCACTTGGACGAATAGCCCGGTGCCGCCGACGGTGACGAATACGCCGGTGCCACCGACCGTGACCAACACCCCGGCACCTCCGACCGCCACCTTCACCTTTACCTTCACCCGGACGAGCACGCCGGTGCCCCCGACCGCGACCCATACGGCTGTGCCGCCCACGGCCACCGACACCCCCGTGCCCCCGACAGCAACCTTCACCTTCACGCCCTCGGGTTCGGGGAATATCACCCTGTACCTGCTGTCGGGAGTGACCGCCAACTCCACCAACAGCCCCCACCCCCAGATCGAGGTGGTCAACACGGGGACGGGCCCCTTAAGCCTCAACAACGTGGAAGTGCGTTACTGGTTCAACTGCGATTGCACCAACCAAACGGAGCAAAGCTACGTCGACTGGGCGGGGTTGATGCCCGCCGGGACCGGTGTCACGGGGGACGTCTTGACCACGGTGCAAGCCACCTCCCTGGGAGGACAGACCAACTACGTGAGCTACAAGTTCACGGGGAACCTGGTTCTGCAACCCGGGCAGAAGATCGAGGTCCAGAGCCGTTTCAACAAGAGCGACTGGAGCAACATGCTCCAGAGCAACGACTGGAGCTTCGCGGCCTATACCAGCTTCACCCAGTGGAACCATATCACGGGCTACGTGAACGGATCGCTGGTTTGGGGCGAGGAGCCGGCGGCGGCCGCGTCCGCGGCCCTGAAGACGGCCAGCGTGCAGGCCTACCCGAACCCCTCGACGGGGAACGGGGTGAACCTGGCGGTAAGTATCACGGGAAGCGGGACGGGAAGTTCCGCCAGCGCCAAGGCCAGCCTTGCCGGTGGTTCTTCCGAGGAGACCGGGGTGGACCCCAACGCGCTGGTGACCCTGAAGGTCTATACCCTCACGGGCCGTCTGCTCTGGTCCACGACCATAACCGGGGCTTCCATCGGGTCCTCGGGCAGCCACACGGTCTATTGGAACGAGAGAAACATGGCGGGGAGCTTCCTGGCCAACGGGCTTTACATTGTGACCTGCACGATCAAGTCCGAGGGCGTGACCACCACGACCACTTCCAAACTTTTGATTCTGAAGTAAGGGGATTTTCGCGGGGAAAAGTCGTACTCCTAGTTATGCCTCTGGAAGGCGCAGAAACCCGGCCTGGGAAGGTGGGCTTCCCGTCTGGGCTAAACGCTTTCCGGAGGGAATTAGGGTAAAATAAGGCTGGAAATTATCCTATTTTTGGTACTTATCGATTTTTGGAATAAAACCTATTTCAGCCAACACCTTTTAATCAAAGGGTGTCTCTAGGCGTTATGGGAGGCCCTTTTGGGGCCTTTTGAAGGCCCTCTCCGAAGGCCCACATTTGGAAGGGATGCCATGCAAGGCCGCCTATCTATATCAAAACGTTATAACAACTATCTTGGGGTTCTTTTTCTATGGCTCCTCTCCCTCGGGTTTTCCCGGGCCCAAACCTGCACGGTGGACGCCACCGTTACGAATCAATACATCCATTGCATCGGGGCTTCCAGCGCCTGGAGTGCCGTCGGGAGCATGGGAACCCAGTTATTCGCGGATGACACCTCGAACGGCCATATCGGTCTAACCTCGCTGAGGACCCGCATCGACCCTACCGCCGTCGGCGGTAACACGGGCGCCTGGAATGGTGAACTGAATAACATCACCGCGGCTCATAACGTCAATCCTAACGTCCTATTCTGGAGCACCGAGTGGTCGCCGCCCGCAGAATACAAGAGCAACGACAACGTCGATGGATATTACATGAACGGCAGCGTCTCCGAGATCGGTAGCTTCACGGGCTCCGACACCGGCAACGCCCCCAACAGCGCCGACACGGGCTATGCCCAATATCTGACCCAATACCTCCAATACTGCAAAAGCTACACGGGCGTAAGCCTTTACTCCATCTCGGCCCAAAATGAACCCAGTTTCGAGGTTACCTATGAAGGCGCCAATTGGACCACGGGCCAGTTCGACGTTTTCATCCCCTGCCTGGCCGCGTCCATCACGAGCGCCGGGCTATCCACCAAGATCATGATGCCCGAGCCGCCGAATGAATGGGGCATGGGCCTGGGCACTGCCACCATGTCCGACGCCAACGCGGCCCCATTGGTCAGCATCATCAACACCCATTTGTACGGCACCTTTTACGACACCCTCGCCCAGATTGCCTCCAATTACGGCTATACCAAACTGACGAACCAGGAGTGGTGGGCGACGGAAATATCCGGCTGCACCACCGGGCTCATAACGGCCCAAGATTCGGCGGCCATGTGCGTGGCGGGCTGGGCCCACCAGTCCCTGGTCGAGGGCCAGATGAACTCCTTTCACTATTGGTGGCTGGCCGACCTGATCAACAACGGCACCTCCCTCACCGACGCGGCCTTTGCGCTGGGCAATTTCTCCAAGTTCATCCGGCCAGGCTATTACCGCATGGGGGCCACCGAAGGACCGCAGGCGGGCGTCACCATATCCGCCTATAAGAACACCAATACTTCCTCGCCCACCACATTCGTCATCGTCGCCATCAACTACAAGGCCAATACCGTGAACCAGACCTTCAGCCTGAAAGGCCTCACCACCACCTCGGTCACCCCTTGGCTGACCGACTTGGGCAACGGCCTGGTTCAGCAGGCTGCTGTGCCTGTTTCGGGGAATAGCTTCACCTATACGATGCCGGTATCCAGCGTGGTCTCCTTCGTGGGCATTAACACCGCCGGACCCTCGCCCACTCCGACCGTGACCGCGACGCGAACAGGAACCGCCACACCTACGAAAACCTATACTTTGACCTTCACTTTCACCCCCACGAATACCCCGACCTGGACGACCACCGCCACGAGGACCTCCACCCCGACTTTCACCCCCACCTCGACATCAACAGGTAGTCCTACCGCCACTTCGACCCTCACCCGCACGGCCACCCCCTCCGCGACCCCCACCCCGACCCCGACCTTCACGATTACCCCAACGCTTACCTCCACCGCGACTAGGACTTTTACGCCTACGAACACCCCCACCCGCACTTCGACTCAAACTTCATCCTTTACCCCTACCACGACAATTTCCTACACGACTACCACCAGTTTTACATCGACACCTACCAAGACATTCACCCCAACCTCTACCCCTACTTCCACGGATACGGGTACCCCCACCGCGACAAGAACGCCGACCCAGACGCCAGTGTTCAGCCCGACAGTCACCACTAGCCCTTCCACCACCCCATCCCTTACTTACACTTGGACCGCGACCTGGTCGAAGACTGCCACCCCCACCGTCACCTTTTCGTGGACCCCCACACCCACTTTCAGCGCTACCGGAACGGAGACAATGAGCCTGACGCCTACCCTTTCAGGGACACCGACCCAGACACCGGTGTTCAGCCCCACGGTCACGAATAGCCCGACGGTTACCTTTTCATCCATTTCCACCGGATCGATGACACCTAGTGCTACCGCCTCCCAGACTCCAACAGCTTCTTTTACACCCACTGGGACCGTGTCCCTCACCGCCAGCTGGACGGCAACCCCCACTTTTACGGATACCATCACCCTTACCCCCACCGCCACGGTCACGGGGTCGGAAACGCCGAGCCTAACGCCCATCGTTTCCGAAACGCCCACCCGTACCCCGGTGTTCAGCCCCACGATGACCCTGTCACCTACTTCCACTCAAACCGCGACTTGGACGAAGACGGCAACCCCCACTGGGACGGGGACGGTACCACCCAGCTGGACACCCACCTTCACGGCCACCCCGACCCTGACAGCTGTGTTTAGCCCCACTTCGACCTCTAGCTCCACTGCCAGCTTTACATCCACTTTCACGCCGACACCTTCTTCCACGCCTACCGCTTCTGCCACCACGACCCGGAGCATTACACCGACCGCTACGTTTACCTCCACGCCCAGTACCACGGTCACCGCCACGGCGACAGGGTCCGCGAGCACGACTTCCACCCCTGAATTCACCGACACGGACACCCCGGCGCCTTCGGTGCCGCCGGGAATCGTGGGGATTTATCCCAATCCGGCTCCCGGGCCGACCGTGGAAATCCTGCCTTCGGGTTACACGGGACTTTCCAACGTCCGGATCGAGATCTTTACGATCTCATTCCGCAAGGTGCGGGACGAAAACTTCCCTTCGATTCCTTCCGGGACGGCGGTGACCTTGACCTTGACGGGCCGGGGCGGAGCGCCCTTGGCCAACGGCCTTTACTATGGGTTGGTAACGACCAAGGCCGGCAGCACCATCGGCAAATTATTGATCCTCAAGTAATTCCGGTTTTGATGAATGATCGCGGCCCTTTGACTGAATAGGGTCTTTTGGAACAAACGATAGGGGCAGGGGAGTTTCCTGGCCAATGTCATTTGAGTGTGTAGAATGAATAATCATGAAGCGCCTAGCTTGTTTAAAGTTGAAAAGATCAGGGGACGAATGGGAGAACCGGATGAAGGATATTTTCCCGGCCCCGTTGAAACATCCGCTCCTGGCGTCGGGGGCCCGGTGAGCCCCCCCCGACACCTTCCTCAGGGCCTGACGGCCCCCGTCACCGCCGAACAGGGCCTGCGCCTCACGATCTACGTGCGCATCCACAACCTCTTTTTCACCTACCTGAATTTGAATTGTTTCTACGTGTCCGCCGAGAATCCCACCAATTGGCAGCCCCTCTTCTATAGCCGCAACATCCTCCACAACCCCACCCACTACGAAGCCCTCTTCGGCAAAAACCGGGACCGCTCCCGCTACAACGAGCTGAACTTTGAGCGGTTGCGCAAGGAACGGAAGCCCTTCGTGGCGAAACACCGGGGTTTTCACGACCTTTTCGCGCCCGTGGTCTGGGAGGGGGCTTTCCGCGGCTTCCTCGCCACCGGATCTTTCGTGAGGAAACCCTTCACGGAAGGAGAGATCGGCCGGCGATGGGCCGACCTGTCCGGGCGCCCCGCCGAAACACCGGACCCGGACTTCCTGGGCTACGCCCGCATGGCCCTCGATACGGTGGTGGTATCCCCGGCCGTCCTGGAAGGGTTCAAGGAAGTGATGGAGACGCTCGCGGATTACCTTTGCGGCCGCGCGGACGAGCGCATGGCGGAAAGGCTGGAGGTTCTGCGAAAGGGATGCGTCTCCCACGGTTTGCCACATGCCGTTTGGATGGACTTCATGCTGGGCTTGAAGCAGTTCCATCCCAGGGTGACCCTGGACGGCGACCCCAATTGGTGGGAGAGGGATGAACTGGGGATCACGCGCTACCCCACGACAGTATTGGCATTCGCCCAGCCGGCCCCGGCCCTGGAACGGTGGTCCACCCTGGGGTCCATGGTCGGCGCCGCCCGGCTTCAGTGGGAAGCCCTTCGGGCCGCCCGCGAGTTCCCCGAGACGGTGGCCGGACGGTTGGAGGATTATGGCGTCCTCTTCGTCACCTCGGCCTCGCCCTCCAAGGGGAAGGTTCAGGCCAAGCTGGAGATCCGGGACCGCGCGGAGGCCATCCGCGCTCTGCTGGAAAAGCGGACCGGGTTGAAGCTCGTGGCGGGGATCGGGTCCACCCTCGCGCCCGGGGTGAAACTGGTGGAATCCCGCCTGCAAGCCGTGCAGGCCATGAACCTCGCCGCCTCAACCGGCCGCGCCTCGGTTTTTTACGAGGACGCCGCCGAAAAAATGATTCAGGGGCGGGGCCAGGGCCTTCGACCGGCGCTCGCCTGGTTGAAAAAGGCCTACCGGAGCGGTTCGCCGAAGGACCGCGAGGCGGCCCGGGCGGAGTTCGTGCGCCAGGCTCTCCTCTATTCCCACGAGCGCCACGAGAGCGTACGGGCCCATCTTTTGGAGGCCAGTTTCACGCTGACCGACTCCCTCCGCGAGGGCGCCCTCGACCCGGCCCAGGCCGAGGGTCTGGCCAGCCAGATGGAGGAACGCCTGCTCCAGGCTTCCACCCTGCAAGACACCTTTCGGCCTTTCCAGGAGGGCCTGGAACGCGTCGGGAAAACCGGGGACCGCCCCGCCGAGGGGAAGCGCCTGGCGAATATGGAGGGGATCAAGCGGTATGTGGACACCCATTTCACCCAACCCTTAAGGCTGAAAGACCTGGCTCAAAAGGCGGGCCTTTCCCAACCCGCCTTCCTCAAGGGTTTCAAGCGGGCCGCCGGGCAGGGTTTTTCACCCTACCTCCAGTCCTTAAGGCTGGAGGAAGCCAAGAGGCTGCTGCGGGCCAGCCCCCTGTCGGTCGAACGGGTGGCCCAGGAAAGCGGGTTCAACTCGGCCAGTTATTTCGTCCAGGCCTTTAAACGCTCCACCGGTCAGACTCCGGGGGCCTTTCGGGACAAGGGCCGCCCCCACTCGGTTAAATAAGTATAAATAGATAGTTTGTTTTATATAAATCCCCCCATTCTTCCTTGGGGTATCTTTACTCAAAGATCCGGTTTTCCGGGCTGACACCACTGAGGAACTATGCGGCTGATTCAAGTTAAAAACGATTTTCTCTCCCGGCTTTATTTCTGAAAGGGTTTTCAGAGGCTTTGCCGTCGCAATCATTCTGTTTTTGGGTTTCCAAAGCCTGGCCTTGGCCCAGGCCTATAACTGGCAAAGCGTGGCCATCATGGGCGGGGGCTTCGTTCCGGGGCTGGTCTACAGCCCGGTCCAACAAAACCTCCTTTACGCCCGAACCGACGTCGGCGGTTTCTACCGCTGGAACAATTCCACCAGCCAATGGGTGCCCTTGACCGACATGTATGGAGGGGGCAACAACTTCGGGGGTGAGAGCATCGCGCCTGACCCCGTCAACGCCAACGTGGTCTACGCGGCGGCGGGCTTTTCGGGCCCTGGGCACGATCCTTAGTTCTACCGACCAAGGCAATACCTGGACCGCTAACCCTATTCCGGTCTCCATCGCGGGCAACAATGACGGAAGGGAAGCCGGGGAACGCTTGGTCGTGGACCCTAACTTGACTTCCACCCTTTACTTCGGCTCCCGTTGGCAAGGGCTATGGAAGAGCACCAACTCGGCAGCCAGTTGGAGCCAAGTCACTTCCTTTCCGGTTCTTGGCGATACTGGTTACGGCTTGAGTTGGGAGATCATCCTTCCGGGCGGAAATCCTTCTGCGGGCGCGGAAACCATTTTCGTGGGTGTGGAAGCGGGTACCTCGAAAAGTTGTAACATCTACCGTTCCACGAACGCGGGTGGTAGTTGGGCGGAAGTCCCCGGTGGTCCTGTTAGCGTGATCCCTCCCCATGCTTCCCTTGGGACAGACGGGAATTTATGGATTGTGTGTGACATCGGCTATATCTCCCAAGGTGTCACTTACGGCTATGGCCCCAACTCCGTCAACTACGGCCAGATCTGGAAGCTCAACACAAGCACGCTCGCTTGGTCCAATGTGACACCCTCCAATGGGCCGGTGAGCGGTTCCGGGGGCTATGCCGGTATATGC
Source organism: candidate division FCPU426 bacterium (assembly GCA_963849485.1). GTDB lineage: Bacteria > Oederibacteriota > Muellerivitia > Muellerivitales > Muellerivitaceae > CAVTWJ01. Next base: position 55,200 of record CAWKIF010000124.1, read on the forward strand.
GTCGACCACGAAAACGCCAGCCATGTGGTGGTGTCAACGATCGATTGGTGGGGTGGACCCGACCGGCTCCTTTCGACCACCAACGGCGGCGGTTCCTGGTCGGTCATCGCCGAGGCCGGCTCCGGCAACTCGGTATTCAACGTCAATGGCGCAATCTACCAGGAGGGATGCAGTGGCGGCTCGGGCGGGGCGGGTTGGGCGGGTTGCGTGGCCATCGATCCGTTCAATTCCAACAACGCCGTTTACCCTTCCGGCGGCGCGGGGGGCGGAGGAGGGGTTTGGAGCAGCGCCAATATCCAGGCGAACCCCGTTTCCTGGACCTACACCGACAACAACCTGGAGGAGACGGTTCCTGTTTTCATGCCTCCCTCGGCGGCGGGAGGCATCCTCTTTTCCTGCTTGGGCGACGTGGGGGGCATGCGACACACGAACGTGACCCAATCACCCGCCTCAGGGATGTATTGCAACCCCCAATTTACGAATACCAACATGCTGGACTTCGCCGAATCGAGGCCTAATACGGTGGTGCGGGCGGGGAACAGTACCAACTCCTCGTCAGTGAACAGCGACGTGGCCTATTCCACCAACAATGGGCAAACCTGGACGCCCTGGGGAAGCGCGCCCCCGGGCTATACCACGACGGGCCAGATGGGAGCGGTAGCGGTCGCCGCCGACGGGTCCCACGTCGTGGTGTCGCCCTATAGTGGCAACGGGTCGCCGGCCTACGCTTCTTCACTCGGCGGGAGTTGGACGACCTGTTCCGGTCTTCCCAGCGGCGCGATGGTGGCCTCAGACCGTTCCAACGCCTCTACCTTTTACGGCATCTACCCGAGCGAGTGGGTGTACGGCAATTCCGTGACGATCTACCTCAGCACCAACTACGGGGCCAGCTTCACCCAGGTGAACAGCGTCCCGGTCAATTGGGGCGACGCCAACGGCAACGGGCAGTGGGTCATACCCCGGCCCGTATTCGGCGAGCCCGGGGAATTCTGGGTTTCCACCTACAACGCGCTCTACCGTTTCACCAACGCGGGTTCCAGCGTGACGGCCCTCGCCAACGTGTATGAGCCCAAGGGTCCGGTGGGGTTTGGTAAGGCGGCCCCCAGCCAGACCCATCCGGCGATCTTCCTGTCAGGAACCGTTAACGGGACCCAAGGTATTTTCCGGTGCGACGACGGCGCGGGCGTGACCTGGACCTCGATCAGCAACGCCAGCAAGCCGTTTATCCCGGGTTGGATCGAGGGGGATGAAAGCATCTACGGCCGTTGTTACATAGCCCCCGGGGCCCGGGGCATCCTTTACGGGGATATCACGGCCGGCACCCCGACCAACACGGCCACGGCGACCTTCACTTACACCCGTACCTCGACCCCGACCTTGACACCCACCCGGACCCCGACCGTGACCCCCACCGGTTCAATGACGCCTTTCCCTACCAACACGGGGACAGAGAGCGCGACAGCCTCCAAGACTCCAACAACTTCAATGACACCCACTGGGACGGCCTCCCTCACCGCCAGCCGGACCCTCACCCCGTTCAATACCGCCACCTTGACGTCAACTCCCAGCCTTTCCTTCACACCCACCCGTTCGATCACCCCTACGATGACCATGACAGCCACCCTCACCCCGAGCCAAACCCTGACGGCTACTTCAACGGCTACCATCGCCAATACCTCCACGACCACCTCGACGGCGTCCTCGACGACGACCCGAACGAACACCCTCACTTCGACCCCGACGGCTTCGGCTTCGCCGACCCCCACCCTCACCATCACTCCCTCCCGAACGATGACGGCCACTACGACAAATACCATCGCCAATACCCTTACCCCCACCGGGACCAACTCGGTCACCCCAACCGTCACCCCATCACCGACTTACACAACTACCCGAACCACCACAATGACAGCGACCTCCACTTTGACTTCCACGTCCAGCATCACCTCCACGGGCACCGCTTCATTTACCTCGACTGCCACCCGAACCCTCACCCCGCCCAATACCGCCACCTTGACATGGACCCCAAGCCTTTCCTTCACCCCCACAGCGACGGCTACTCCCACGCATACGGGAACGGCTTCCCAGACGCCGGTGTTCAGCCCCACCACTTCCCATAGCCCCGCCGCCACCCTGACGCCGACTTCCTCATTCACGGAAACGGGCACATTTACTCCGACCGCGACCTGGACCCCGTCACCCTCCCATACCCCAACCCTCACCCCTACCGCTTCTTCGACCCTTACCTTGTCGCAGACCCCCACCCGGACTTACACACCTGTCGATACGGTTTCTTCAACCGATACGGGCACTCCTTCTTCCACGGGCACCCCAACCCAGACACCAGCAGTCAGCCCGACGGCCTCCAATAGTCCCACCGCCACCCTGTCACCGACTTGGACCGCGACGGCCACCCCCACTTTCACGCAAGCGGGAACCTTGACGGCCACCTCCAGTCCCACGGAGACGGAGAGCCCTACAGTCTCCCTGACTCCAACAACTTCTATCACACCCAGTGGGACGGCGAGCCTCACGCCAACCCAATCGGGAACGCCCACCCAGACGCCGGTGTTCAGTCTCACGGTCACCCTGTCACCCACTTCCACCGAAACGACGATCTGGACGATGACGATCACCCCCACTTCGACGGCACCCTGGACCCTGACACCCACCGGCTCCGCCACCCGGACGGGAACGCCCACGATGACGGGTACGCCGACCCGAACTCCCGTCTTCAGCCCTACGCCATCCAACAGCCCCACCGCCACCTTGTCGCCCACATCCACCGGAACCGCGACCTGGACGATGACCGCGACCCCCACTTTCACCAATAGCTGGACCTTTACGCCCTCCTCCACGGCCACAGAGACAAAAACGACCAGTGGGTCCCCCACCGCCACTGGAACCTCGACCCTGACGGGGGTGTTGAGCCCCACGCCGACCAACAGCCCCACCGCCAGCTTGACGGCATCTTCCTCTCCCACAGCCTCCTCCACCCAGACCCGGACCTACACCCCCACCAGCACATGGACTCTGACTCCAAGTTCCACGGTACCAGCCACGCCGACCCTGACCGGTACGATCACGACCACGGAGGCCTTTACTTCCACCACTACGCCGGCGCCTACCGTACCGCCGGGAGTCGTGGGGATTTACCCCAACCCGGCCCAGGGACCAACCGTTGAAATCCTCGCATCGGGTTACACGGGACTTTCCAACGTTCGGATCGAGATCTTTTCGATCTCATTCCGAAAGGTGCGGGACGAGACTTTCCCCTCGATTCCTTCAGGGACGGCCGTAACCCTGACCTTGACGGGCCGGGGCGGCAATCCGCTGGCCAACGGAATATATTACGTGGTTGTTACAAACAAGGCGGGCAGGGCCATCGGTAAATTATTGATTCTCAAGTGATATTGGTAAGCGGGTTTTAATAATGGAATGTGGCGCCTCTTAATCCATGAGGATAATGACAAGAATATTAGTGCAAAAAATTCCAGGAGTTATAAACTTCATTTGCTTTTGACCCAGTTCCACGGGACATGCCCGGATATTCACTCATAACCGAATTCGTTTCGAGTTTCTTTACCGCAGTCGAAAAATTATTGGAGGCTTTGTGACTATGAAAAAAAACATCTTCCTGGTTGGCGCATTGGGATTTCTATTCATCGGATTAGGGTTCTTGCCTCTTGCTCCGGTCCAAGCCGCCGGACGCCAGCAACTCCATGGCCATCTGTCAAAGGCCGCTACCGCCGCCCCTTTCGTTGGGGAGATGGCGGGTTCTGAGCGTTTAAAATTAGCCATCAGTTTGCCTCTGCGAAACAAACTAGCCCTAGAGAGTCTTCTTAAAAGCACCTATGACAAAAAGAACGCCAATTACCGACATTTTCTAACGCCGCAAAAATTCCTCGACATGTTCGGCCCCACCGAAAACGATTACCAGGCCGTTATTCAATTCGCCCAAACCCGGGGCTTAAAAGTAACCCGGACCTATTCCAACCGGTCCGTAGTGGACGTGGAAGGGGCCGTCTCCGATGTTGAAAAAGCCTTCAACGTCCGGATGCGCAATTACCAGCGCCCGGATGGGACCAAGTTCCATTCCCCGGATGGGGAACCGTCGGTGGATATGGATGTCGCTGTGGAGCATATTAGTGGCCTCCAAAATTTCGTGGTGCCTCATCCCTTCGTGCACAAGATGGCTATTTCCAGCAAGGTTGGAATCGGCAAGAAGGGTACGGCCTATGTCGGCACGGGCCCCACCCCTGATCCAACCCTCATCCCGGTCCCCAACGGTCTACCCCCAACCTACATCGGGAATGATTTCAGGAATGCCTATATCCAAAATGTCACGCTACAAGGGTCGGGTCAATCGGTCGGGTTGTACGAGTTGGACGGCTTTTACGCCAACGATATCGTTAGTTATGCCCAGTCGGCGGGTTTGATTGTCCCGCAGATCAACGGACCCTCCGTTAATAGCAACAACATCACCAGCGTTTATGTGGACGGCGTGAATTACGATGCCAATCCCGGCGGAGGCAACCTGGAAGTTTCCCTGGATATCGACATGGTCATCTCCATGGCTCCGGCGGCCCAAGTTTTTGTATACGAGGGAACCTATTCGGACGACGTGTTGGCGGCCATGGCTTACCCTCCCCTCGGGATTCCTCTCTCCCTGCAGATCAGCTCCTCCTGGTCGTCCGACAACATGGATACCGACCCCTATATGGCCGACGCCCTGGCGGAAATGGCCCTTCAGGGACAATCCTTCTTCCAGGCTTCGGGCGATTCGGGGGCCTACCCCGTCGACCCGGGTGACATCCGGGACGAGAACTACATCACGGTTGTGGGGGGCACCCAGTTGACCACCAATCAACCCATCCCCGTGACGACCTATCCTGTTCCCTATTACCAGTCGGAAGCGGTCTGGAATAATATGATCAACACCCCCTCTCCCACGCCCGTTCCGAACTCTGCGGGGGGCGGAGGGATTTGCAACGGCATCGCGGGCCAAGTCCCCACGATTGTCATTCCCCCATATCAGGTGGGTTTTGCCCCGAACAACAACCTCGGGAACAGCAACGGCGGATCTTCCGTCAACCGCAACCTCCCGGATGTCTCCATGATCGCGGACTATATCTTCAACGTCGCGGATAACGGTTTGCCCGAGCCGGTCGGCGGAACCAGCGCCGCCACGCCCCTTTGGGCCTCCGTAATGGCCATGGCCAATGAGCAGGCCGCCCAAGGCGGGTTGACTCCAGTGGGATTCGCCAATCCGGCCCTTTACGCTATCGCGAATACCGCCGATTACGAGAATGATTTTCATTACAGCATGACCGGCAACAACGGGGGTTATGAGGGCCCGGTTTACCTGTACAATCCGGGATATAAGGCCGTGCCGGGATATAACCTGGCCACGGGATTGGGAAGCCCCAATGGGCAAAACCTGATCAATGACCTCAACAATTCCGCCATCGTGCCCCGTCCGACCCTGTCGGTACCCTGTTACAGTGTTTCGAGCACCAACCCGAACATTTGGGGATGTTCCGCCGCTATTATCGAGGCAGGTCAGCAATGTCCCGCCGGCTCCGCTAACGGGCAATTTAACACACCCACAGGAATAGCGGTCATCGGGACCAACGCCTATGTCCTGGATACCGGCAATAACCGCATCCAAGTATTCAACTTAACCGGATCTTGGCTCAATACCTTCAATCTTCCCGGAACCACTCAATTGTCCGCCTTTTCAGTCATCGCTTCCGGCTTCTCGAACGGACAATACTATATTTATATTACCGACACCGGGAACAACCAGGTCTTGGTTTATAACAATAGTTTGACCACCCTCCTTTATCAATTTACGGGATCCACAACCCCGGTGGGCGTTCTGAACGGTCCGGAAGGCATTTCCGCCGACCAAAGCGGCAATGTGTACGTGGCGGATACGGGAAACAACCGCGCCGTTCATTTTAATTTCAACGGAACGACAGTGAGCAATGTGACCCAATGGGGTACCAAGGGTTCCGGTCAGGGCCAGTTCATTAGCCCCAATGAAATCGCGGTTGATAAGACGGGCTCCAATGTTTATGTCGCGGGTTTCATTCCCGGCAGCCCCAACAATTATTTTAGCGAACCGCTGATCCAAAAATTCAATGTGACTATCCCCGTGCCGATTTGGGTTACCCAATGGTATACCCAGATGAGTCCTAATCAAAATTTTGGCCCCAATGCCGGTACGCCGGGCCCTGACGTGGTAGGTTTCCCGCAGGCTTATTGTTATGGCTTAGCGGTGGGATTGGACGGAAATGTATATGACACCCAATTTGAAGTCATTGGAGACGGGGATGCTTTAGTGGATCATATACAAGTGTTTGACGCCAAAGGGAACAGCCTCACTAACATTGGCGGATCCAGGGATGGTCAACCCGGTGATATGGTTTACACTTATGGCTTAGCCTTTGACGCCTGCGGTAACCTCTATACGGTTGATAACGCCCTCAACCGAGTGGAAGTTTTTGGGGTTTGCAACTCCACTTGTTCCGTGCCCACGACCCCCACCCCCATCCCCACCCCGACCTCGACGCCGACCCCATGCTATAGCGCATTGACGATCCTGGGATGCGCGGAAGCTTATGCCAACGCCGATACGGCATGTCCCGCCGGGACTTCCGGCGGCGCATTCACCAGTCCGGTCGCGGTCGCGGCCAACCAGGGCATCACGGTTTCCGTCCTGGATTCGAAGCAAATCGACCTATTCGGGTATAACGTCAACGGCTCGAACCAGTTGAACATTGCGTACGGGCAGAGCCTGAATCCCTCCACTCTTTTCGGAACCACCTACGCTTTCAAAAACCCGACGGGGCTGGCGGTAGATAACGCCAACACTGAATGGTTTGTCACCGATACCGGCAACAATCTCCTTAAGATTGTCTATACCTACTATTTTGTTTATGGTGGATATTGGTATGTGGGTTACGCGCTGGCCGAATTGAACGGGTTGACCGTCACCTCTTACCTTCAAACCGGTTATCCCAGCCTCGTTTCGATCCAAAGCACAACCCCCTCCTCCGGGACCGCTTTCAAATCCCCTCAAGGGATAGTGATGGACAATAACAACAATTTATATATCGCGGATACGGCCAATAACCGCGTCGTGGAATATAACTTCGTCCCCGATGTGTGCTGTTCCACGACCGCCGCCCCGCATCTCAATTTTGTCGCCCAATGGGCCACCACCGGCATGTTTAACGGCCCGTCGCAATTGGCCCTGGACCACAGCAACTCCCACGTCTACGTGGCCGACCAGCCCAACACCTATCCCCGGGTCCAAAAGATCCAGTTGGCGCCGGCCCCAACGGTCGTGGCTTCCTGGAACCCGAACGGGAACAGCGGGTCCGCCACCATCACCGGCATGTCGGTGGGGTTGGATGGGAACCTATATTTAAGCGACCTGACCTACACCGGGGCCGTGATCACCGACAGTCAAATCCTCATCAATGATCCTTATGGAAACCCGGTGGAGACGATGGAGGGGGCGCCATCCAATGCCTTGGGAAAATCATCCCATACCATGGGAATAGCCTCCGATAACAGCGGCAACCTCTACCAGGCGGACAGCGCGGGCGAGAGGGTGCAGGTCCTGGGTCAATGCGGCGTTACCAGCGTGCCCAAGCCTATCTACCGTTACGCGTACAATTATTCGACCCAATTCGGCGGGGCGGGAAGCGCCAATGGAAAATTGAACCTGGCAACGGGTTTGGCCGTCAACGGACCCTATCTCTACGTGGCCGACATGGCCAACAACCGCGTCGAACAATTCGACGTGAAAGGCGATTGGATCTCCAACTGGGGCGGGCTCGCGAACGGGTCAGGCAATGGCCAGTTTAACGCGCCCACCTATCTGGCCGCCGCGGTCAGCCAGGGATACGTCTATGTCTCCGATACGGGCAACAACCGGGTGCAGGTCTTCAACCTCAACGGGTCTTTCCAATTCGCCTTCGGCGGCCCGGGGGCTGGGAACAACCAGTTCAACTCGCCGGAAGGAATTGTTGTCGACAATCAAAACAATGTTTATGTCGTAGACGCGGGCAACAACCGCGTCCAGCAATTCGCCTACAACGCCGGGGCGGTATCCTACGTGGGCCAATGGGGCGGGGCGGGAAGCGCCACCGGCCAATTCAACAATCCGCTGGGTATCGCCGAGGACGCCCAGGGAAACCTCTATGTGGCGGACTCGGGCAACAACCGGGTCCAGGAATTCGCATCCAATGGTTTTTTTGTCGGGCAATGGGGTTCCCAAGGAACGGGGACCGGGCAGTTCGAGGCGCCGACCGGGGTATATGCCGGTACGGACGGGATGATCTACGTCTCCGACAGCGTTCTTAACAACATCCAGCAATTTAATTCCCTGGGTTACTGCTTCGGGGTGTACGGAAGTTCCGGAAATCCTTTCACCACCGTCAAGGGTATTGCCGCTGATTCCTGCGGTAATCTCTTTGCGGTCGACGCGGGATCGGGTTACGTGGACAAATTTGCCCTGCAAGGCTCCACTTGTGCGATCGTCGTGCCTCCCACGCCCACCCTGATCTCCACTATTACGCCCACCATTACGCCAACCAATACCGCGACCTATTCCGCCACCCCGACCGGGACCTTCACTCCGACAATAACGGCCACTCCGTCACCCACGGGTACGTCGACTTTGACCTCGTCACCAACTCCAAGCGTGACGCTGACGCCAACGAACACGGGGACCGGCACCACCACCAATACGCTGACGCCAACAGTGACGTTGACGCCAACGAACACAGCTACAAATACCAGTACGTCGACCTCAACGCCGACGAGTACGGCCACTCCGACATTTACCGGTACGGCGTCGAAGACTGGCACCCCGACCGTCACGAGGTCTTCCACTGTTACTCAGACATCGACTAAGACCGGTACACCGACCAATTCGGCGACTAAAACCAACACCGCGCCCATCACGCGAACATTCACGATCACCGCGACTCCGACGAAGACCGGGACGTCTACCAATACACCGACGAGAACGGTCACTCCGACCGCGACTCGTACCCTTACGGTTTTTCTGACTTCGACGAAAACAGTGACGTCCACCGTGACCAGGACCTTCACGATCACGCCGACCGCCACTTCGGGCGTCGGGTGTGGGACGAGCGCGGCGAACCTCCAATTGTTGGAATACACCGCGAACTGTGGAACGAACCTGGTCTATGATTTCTTCAAGGTGGTTAATAATGGGGCGGCGGTGACCCTGTCCGACTTGACCATTAAATTCTGGGCGGATGACACCTCGGGTGTGAGCCTCACCGGTATGGTTAACACGGGCGGCTGCGTGTGGAACCCAACCTGTTCGCATAATGTGACGGGTGCAGCTTTGTCGACCGTGAATTTCTCCCCGGCCTGCGGTCCCGTCTCAAACCAGATGGCCAATTGGGAAATAACCGTATCCAACACGGATACGACGGTTCTTAACGGGGGTACAAGTTGGGTCGGAATCCAGACCTCGGTGAATCTGGTGAATTCGCCTAATTTCTCGCCTGGAACTGGATATTGGTACAGCCCTTGTATTACGGGCGGGAATTACACGACCAATACTCACTACGCCCTCTACCTGAAAGGTAACCTCGTCACCGCTACGGGAGGAGTTCCTCCCTCTTGCCGGCCTTTGCCGACTTGTACGCCGATAGGCGGGAAAGCAGTACGTCCATCTTCTGATCAGGAAAACCCCACCTCGACCGCGACTCCGCTGCCAACCGCCATATCCAATGGTTTAATTGCCTCGGCCGTGGCGGCGCCTAATATCTCCGAGGGTGGGCAACCGGTTCAGTTCTTGGTAAAACTCAACCAACCCGCCAAATTGGTCTTGAGCCTCTACACTTTAGTCGGGGAAGAAGTGTTCAGTAAGAGCGTCCAGGGTACGGCTGGAGAAAATACCCTCCCCTGGGAATTGAAAAACAATTCCGGCTCGTCGGTCGCGAGCGGCCTATATATTTACACCCTTCAAGTGGATGACGGGACCCAAAGGGAATCCCGGAAGGGGAAAGTCGTTGTCATTCATTGAGTGGACCAAGTTAAAAAACCTGATGGTTTTTTAATCGAATAAAACTTACCGCTCGTTTAGGGTCGGGCCCCGTCGAACGGAATGGGGCAGCCGCTGAAGAATGAAAGTTGATCCATCCTGCAGGTTGGCCGATTGAAACCCGGCTGTCCCGCGTTCGGACATAAAAACGTTTTAACTGTGAGTAGTGAATGTTTATTCATCCTAAAAGAACGAGCCGGGGGGAAAAGATCCAACCCTTCACGAAGGGTCTTTTTTCCTTGGCCCTGTGTCTTTGGGTAGGGATGGCCCTGGGAACGGGTGGGGTTTCGGCCTGCACGGTGACAAGCGCCAACCTTCAGGCCAGCGCCGACGACGATCTCTTTATCGCCCTCAACGGCAACACGGTGATATCCCAGCCGAACAACTGCAACTGGTGGACGACCGTCTCTTCCTTCCCCATTACCAATCTTTCCTGGATCAACACCACAGGTGAGAATATTTTGGCGGTCTACGGCACCGACCAGTGCGGGAATAACGTTTGGGATACCTGGCTCTTGACCATCAACTATTCCGACTGCCCGACCCAGTACATCCAAAGCGACGGCTGGTGCACCAGGGCCCAGGACGCGGGCATCACCTACACCGGAGGCGGCTTCCCGCTCGCCTCCTTTCCCACGGGTTGGATGAATTCGGGTTTCGACGACTCGACCTGGGGAGGCACCTACGTCGGGAGTATGCAAACCCAATATAACTGCGGCAACTGCGCCGCCATCACCAACACAGGGACGGGGGCGGTCGTGCCCGACATCTGGGGCGACAATACCTTCAACCCTTACTACCCCGGCCAGGGTTTTCTTTACCGCCAGCATTTCTACACGGGTACGGCCGCCTGCACGGTCACGCCCGCCCCGAGCCCCACTTTCCCTCCTCCCACGCCGACCCCGACCATAACCCCCACCTTTACCCCTTGGCCGGGCTGCGGAGTCATCGGCGCGGGGGTCACGACGCCCATGCTGAACCTCCAGACGGCCTGTTATAACCAGAACAACCAATACATGGACTACAGCATAAAGGTCACCAACTGGGGCACCACCCCCATCACCATCGCCAACCTCTGCGTAAGGGCCTGGGCCTATGAATCCCAACCCATCAACATGGCGCAGTTCAACAACTCGACCGGAACCACCTGCACCGCCGGGGGCGCCTGCGGAAGCGTCAACACTTCCGGCTCGGTGGCCGTGGCCCCTTACGGGCCCTGCACCTTCGTGGCCAACCACTTCGCCAACCAGGTGATCATCTATTGCTTCTCCTCCACCTCGACCGCCACCACCATCCCGCCCAACGGGGGCTATTGGTACACCCAATACGACACGCTTCGATATGGGCGCAATAACCCGCAGATGGACAACAGCGATTTTTCCGACGACTGGTCGCATTTTGGGACCGGTAACGGGGACTGCTCCTCCCATTCCACCTTCCAGGACAACCCCTATTTCGCCCTTTATTACGCTGGGAACCTGGTGAAGGAACAACTGGATGGGACGGGAACTAATTTCGACCCCAATACCGGCACGGACGCCTGCGCGGGTGTCTTTACCTGCACCCCGACCCTGGGTTTGACTCACACCCCGACCCTCAGCCCGACGCCGACCTGGACGATTACCCCCACCTTTACCCGCACCATCACACCCACCTACAGCCCGACCTTTACCCCGACCCGCACCATGACCTCAACGGCGACACCGACCTCAACCCCCACCCCTACTCCCAGCGTCACCTTTACCAATACCTTGACGGTGACCCCCACTTTTACCCCCACGGTGACCTTGACGAAAACCAATACCGTCACGCCCACCTTGACCTGGACAGTCACGAATTCTTCCACGCCAACCGTCACCTTGACCCGCACCTATACCCCCACCGTCACCAACACCCATACCAATACCGTCACGCCAACTTCGACCTGGACCTCCACCCCGACCCTCACCCCCACCAGCAGTTACACCGCCACCAACACTCCCAGCCGCACGGTTACGCCCACCCCCTCCTCGACCATGACCCCCACTGTCACGCCGACGAACACAATGACGGTCACTTCGACCGCCACCCGTACCAATACACCGACTCCTACCGTGACCCCAACGGTGAGCGCCACCTTGACACCCACGCCGAGTTATTCGGCCACCCCGACCGTCACCCCGACGACTACCCTGACCTCCACCAACACCAGCACGGCAACCCATACCCGCACCCCTACGGTCACCCCCACCGTCACGGTGACCCCCACCTGGACGGTCAGCGGCACCCCGACCCAAACCTTCGTCTTGACCCCCACCATCACCCTCTCGCCCACCGTGACACCGACTTCGACCGTCACGACCACTTATACGGCCACCCCAACCTTCACGCAGACTTCGACGAAGACGCTGACGGTGACCCCCACCGCCACCTTTACGGCGACTCCGACGGCCACCCCGACTTCCACTGCGACCCCAACGAACACCACCACGGCGACATCAACCCGCACCCCTACGCCCACCCCGACCGTCACGCTCACTACCACCTCAACGGTGAGCGGCACCCCGACCCAGACGTTCGTCCTGACCCCCACCCTCACGAACACCTTGACCGTCACTTGGACCCCGACGGTCACCCTTACGGCCACGGCTTCCAATACTTACACTCAGACCCCCACCAAGACCTGGACGGCCACGCCCACTCCTACCCTGACCGCTACAGAAACGAATACTTCCACGATCACACAAACTATTACCGCGACACCGACCTGGACGGAGACCTTCCTGCTCACGCCGACCCTAACGGACACGGGCACACTGACGGAAACCCCTTTCTTCACCGTTACCTTTACCCTTACGCCCTCCGAAAGCATGACCCCGACGGGTACCCTGACGGCCACGGCCAGTTCTACGGCCTCCGTGACCCCGACCCCCACGGCCACCAACACTTGGACCGTCACGAACACGCCGACGGATTCGATGACCCCGACGGTCACGGAGACCGTGACGGAGTCCCTCACCGCAAGCCTGACCAACAGCTCCACCGAGACGCCGACGGCGAGCTCCACCCCCAGCCCGACCGCCACAGCTTCCGTTAGCTCAACCCCCACTTCCTCCTCGACCGCGACCTGGACCTATACCCCCACGGCCAGCCCCACGGCGACGAACACGCCCACCTCCACCTCCAGTCCGACCTTGACCTTCACTTCTACGAAAACTACCACTTCCACTTTGACCCCGACGCCCACGGCCACGCCGACCGGTTCGATGACCCCTACGGTCACAATGACCGTTACACCATCCCTCACCGCAAGCTGGACCGCGACGCCCACGGCGACGGGCCAGGCGACCTCGACGGCCTCCAAGACCCCGACGGCTCTGCCCCCGCCGGTGGATATCTTTTACGTAGCCCAGAATCTGTTGAACCCTGCCTCGCAGGGGCCGGTTTCGATTTACGTGGGATACAGCCAGGCTGGCTCGCCCTTCTCTTTGAGGATTTACAATTCGGCGGGGGAATTTATCCGGGACCTGTCCAAGGAAAAAAACATCTTCAACACGCCCGTAGGCAGCCCCTTCTTCTGGGATGGAAGGAATTGGAAGGGAGACCTCTGCACCAGTGGGGTCTATGTGCTTTACCTGATCGAGCCTTATGACCGGAAGTACAAGAGGTTGATCTTGATCCGCTGAACCTGTTGACCTACTTGTGCGGAATTGACTCGTGCGGGTGAATTAATCGAATCCCTTCCGACATCGCAATAATCGCGGGCGATCAATTCACTCAATCTGAGCTTGGGGCGATCACCGAAGTGAGTGGCCTGGAAGGGCAGAGGGCTCGATTTCGCGGTGGTGGAAGCCACTAACGCGCAGGGTGGTCTCATCGACAACAAGGTCATTAAGATCGTGGTGATGCGGTAACTTCTCAGGATGCCCTTGACCTCGACCAAAACCGTAATGGTACATTTACAGATCATCCCCGAATTGGCAGGAAAGCCGCTGGTGAAGAAGATCGACGAACTAATGAGCGAATGATGGGGTTGGTTCAAAGCCTATGGAAGCAAAAAAACGCCAGAGGCGAATGAAGTTTCGGACTCTGGCGAAGAAAGTTTAGCGGTTTGAGGCTACTAAAGAGCCTGTTTGCGTTGTGAGTTCTGGGCGATCATGCCGATGATGAACCAAGCATCGCAGGCTAGCATGGCCACGCAATAGATCGAAGCGACCCAAGCGAAAAATGTGTGTTGATCCCATAACATGTTCCAGGCCTGTGAAATCGTTGTATTGGGATCCTGCGAAAGGCCCATCAAGCCCGCCCCAACCATGACGAGCCCCGCCAGGGTCAACATCCCCATTGCCGTTAACATCTGTGATTTTTTCATGACGACCTCCCCCACTTAAAGAATGTCTCTTTTGTTTTATGAAAGACCCCTGGGGTCTTCCGGCTTAAGGATTTTTCTATCGTGTTCTTTCCTAACGAAAGCATAACACCCCTAACGATTTATTAACAAGATGGATTGTCCATCCAACACCCCAACCGGAATATGACGGTGGTCACGAGCGCGAATAAAATGAAAAACGCGGAAGAAAATATTTTTCCATCATCAGCTTCACCGCAAAAACAAATGGTCAAATCGTAGTTATTAGTAATTCGTTAGGTTCTCGTTAGGATTTACTTTTTTGTACATACATCGATTCCCCCCGAAAAAATATTTTTTTAGATCCGCTTTTTTGAACCCGAAACTCCCCTGAAAGTGGGGGAGCCGGTTTCATTTGGCTACTGTTGCCTCAAAAACCCTTCATTTTAATTTTTCCCTTATCTTTGGCGGACCTCTCTTAACGCCATCCATATCCCCTTTAGCCGTAATGTTTCTACGACAAGGCGATCCGATCGAATTTGACGGTAAGGAGCGCTGAAGGAGGATGACATGACAAGGTTATTGTTTTTACTCTCTCCCGTTATTTGGGGCGTAATGGTTTTGGGAATTGGCTTCCTTATTTCCTTAGGACAAAATTGGATGCTCAGTCGAAAAGGATCGACATCTTCCCGGGTGGCGAACGGGCCGGAATTGAACGATAGGACACATAGTTTTATTTCCTGAAAAGTGGAGGAGAAAAATGCTCGAGATTTATTGCGTGGGAATTTTCCTGGCGCTGTCGGCATCAACCATCTGGTTGATCGGCGCCCTGGACAAGATGATGGGAGGCGACTCATGAGCTTGGTCTACATCATTAGCGGCATCGTGTCTGCCGGGCTCTTGGTTTACCTGGTGGTGGCGCTCCTAAAACCAGAGTGGTTTTGACCACTAGCTCGCAGTCCGCAGTTCGCAGTCGACAGCCAACCATCTAAAGCAAAAAAATGGAGAAAACAGATGACGACGAATCAATGGCTTCAAATACTCTTTTATTTTGGGGCGCTTCTGGCCTTGGCACTGCCCTTGGGTGCCTACATGGCGAAGGTGTACGAGAACAAACCTTTCTTCCTTTCCAAGTGGCTGGGTTGGCTGGAAAGGCTGGTCTACCGCCTTTGCGGGGTCAAACCGGAGGAGGAGATGGATTGGAAAAGCTACGCCCTGGCCATGCTGCTCTTCAACATCGTGGGAGGGCTCATCCTCTACGCCATCGAGCGGTTCCAGGCGTCCCTGCCCTTGAATCCGGCGGGCCAAAGCGCGGTACCCCCCGACCTGGCCTTTAACACGGCCATCAGTTTCATCACCAACACCAACTGGCAGTTCTACGGCGGGGAAACCACCATGAGCTACCTGACCCAAATGGCGGGCCTGGCCGTTCATAACTTCCTTTGCGCGGCGTCGGGCATGGCGACCCTGGTCGCCCTGATTCGGGGCCTCGTCCGGAAAGAAACGAAGTTCCTGGGAAATTTCTGGGCCGACATGACCCGGGGCACGCTTTACATCCTCCTGCCCTTGAGCTTTTTATTCGCGCTGGTACTGATCCAGCAGGGAGCGCCCCAAACCTTTTCGAACAACGCCACGGCCACCCTCCTCCAGCCCACCTCCTATGACCAACCGGTCACCACCTCCGCGGGGGTCCCGGTGACGTTGGACGGCAAACCCCAGATGACCCATGTGATGGTGACGAACCAGTCCATCGCCCTGGGGCCCGTGGCTTCCCAGGAAGCCATCAAGATGCTGGGCACCAACGGCGGGGGCTTTTTCAACGTGAACTCGGCTCACCCCTACGAGAACCCCACGCCCTTCACGGATCTCCTCGAGCTCCTGGCCATTCTCTGGATACCGGCGGCTCTTTGCTTCACCTTTGGGACCATGGTGAAGGACATGAAGCAGGGCTGGGCCATCTTGGCTGCCATGTTCCTGCTGCTGGCGCCCATGCTTTACCTCTGCGTCCAACAGGAACAATCGGGAAATCCCCTTCTCAATAAACTTACGGCGGGCGCCCATGGGGCGGCCTTGGCCGACGGAAATATGGAGGGCAAGGAAGTGCGTTTCGGCGTCGCGGGTTCGTGCCTCTGGGCCTCCGTCACCACGGCGGCTTCCAACGGGTCAGTCAACGCCATGCACGATTCCTTCACACCCCTGGGGGGGATGGTTCCCATGTGGATGATCATGCTGGGGGAGGTTTCTTTCGGCGGGGTCGGTTCGGGACTCTACGGCATGCTGGCCTTCGTCATCCTGGCGGTCTTCGTGGCGGGGCTGATGGTGGGCCGCACCCCCGAGTACCTGGGCAAGAAGATCCAAACTTACGAGATGAAGATGGCCTCGATCATGATCCTGATCCCGCCTCTTCTGGTGCTAGTCTGCACGGCGGTAGCCGTGGCGACCGGCGGGGCTGGCACCAACAACCCCGGAGCCCATGGTTTTTCGGAGCTTCTTTACGCCTTCGATTCCCAGTCGAACAACAACGGGAGCGCCTTCGCGGGGATTTCGGGGAACACCCTCTACAACCTGATGGGCGGGATCGCCATGTGGTTCGGCCGGTTCTGGCTGGCCATCCCGGTTTTGGCCATGGCGGGGAGCCTGGCGAAAAAGAAGATCGTCCCCGAGAGCGCGGGGACCCTGCCAACCCACACCGTCCTTTTCATTGTGATGTTGTTTTCCACTGTGATCATTGTCGGTGCCTTGACCTTCTTCCCGGCCCTGGCTTTGGGGCCCATCGTGGAACACTTGAAAATGCTGAAAATGTAAAACGAAACCAACGGCCAACACGAAGACACTAAGGAAAGTGAAGAAGAAGTTTAAAAGTTTTTAAAAATCCATCTTTTGCAGTTCTTTGTGTCTTAGTGGCTTTGTGTTGAATTTGGGTGTTTGGGGGTTTGCCCATGTTGATGGTAGAAAAGGAAATGATCGGGCTGCTGATGAAGGGGGCCTCCACCCAGGTGGAGAACATCCAAGTTTCCTTTTTCCTGGTGGCTTGGTCGACGATTTTATTGGCGGTACTAAGGATGGTTCGGGATGAAAAAGAAAAGGGGAGTTTCATCCAGGCGAAGGACCTCAAAAGCCTCGCCCAGGATTACGCGAAAAGATCGGAAACGGAAACCGGCGGCATCTAAGAGGGAGCCGGAAGCGCCGAAAAGAGGAGAAATTAAAATGACTGAAAACATCAAAAAGCGCCAGCTGTTCGAGGGGGAGATCACCCGCAAGGCTGTGGTGGAATCCTTCAAGAAACTGAACCCCGCCCATATGGTGAGGAACCCGGTCATGTTCACGGTTTGGGTGGGAAGCATCCTGACTACGGGGCTTTGGCTGCAGGCCGCGACGGGCAAGGGGGAGGGTGCCGCGGGCTTTATTTTCGCCGTTTCCCTGTGGCTGTGGTTCACGGTGATCTTCGCCAATTTCGCGGAGGCCATGGCCGAGGG
The DNA here is from genome assembly GCA_963849485.1 of candidate division FCPU426 bacterium. Taxonomy (GTDB): domain Bacteria; phylum Oederibacteriota; class Muellerivitia; order Muellerivitales; family Muellerivitaceae; genus CAVTWJ01. Next base: position 73,102 of record CAWKIF010000124.1, read on the forward strand.
GCGGGGCAAGGCCCAGGCCGACACCCTGCGCAAGAGCCGGCAGGAAGTGAAGGCCCGAAAACTGGCCAAGCCCGAGAAAGATTCGAAGTCGACCGAGGTCTTGTCCGGCGAGCTTCGTAAGGGCGACCTGGTTCTGGTGGAGGCGGGGGAATTCATCCCGGCCGACGGCGAGGCCGTGCAGGGCATCGCCATGGTGGATGAGAGCGCCATTACGGGGGAATCGGCCCCCGTGGTGCGCGAATCCGGCGGCGACCGAAGCGCCGTGACTGGTGGAACACAGGTGATTTCCGACTGGCTGATCGTGAGGGTTTCCTCGAACCCCGGGGAATCTTTCTTGGACCGCATGATTTCCATGGTGGAGGGAGCCAAACGGCAAAAGACACCCAATGAGATCGCCCTGAATATCCTTTTGGCGGCTTTGACTATTGTTTTTCTGATCGTCTGCGCGACCCTGCTGCCTTTCTCAATTTACAGCGTGGCCGCTTCGGGAGCCGGGAAGGTCGTCACCGTGACGGTTTTGGTGGCGCTTTTCGTTTGCCTGGCGCCCACCACCATCGGCGGGCTCTTATCCGCCATTGGGATCGCGGGCATGGACCGCATGATCCAGGCCAACGTCATCGCCATGTCGGGCCGGGCGGTCGAGGCCGCCGGGGACGTGGATATGCTGCTTTTGGACAAGACGGGCACCATCACGCTGGGGAACCGGCAGGCCACCGAGTTCATTCCCGCTTCCGATGTGGATGTAAAGGAACTGGCGGAGGCGGCTCAATTGTCCTCCCTCTCCGATGAGACGCCGGAGGGCCGCAGTATCGTGGTTCTTGCCAAGGAAAAATACGGGTTGAGGGGCCATGACATTCACGAGTTGAAGGCTACTTTCGTGCCCTTTACGGCCCAGACCCGCATGAGCGGGGTGGATATCGGGAAACGATCGATCCGCAAGGGAGCGGCCGAATCCATCGAATCCTACGTGAAGGAGCAGGGGGGGAAATACCCCGAGGATGTGCGTAAAGGGGTGGAATCCATCTCCCGCTTGGGCGGTACGCCCCTGGTGGTGACCGAGGGAAAAAGAGTTTTGGGCGTCATCCACCTGAAGGACATCGTCAAGGGCGGCATTCAGGAACGGTTCGCCGAGCTTCGCCGCATGGGCATCAAGACCGTCATGATCACGGGCGACAACCCCTTGACCGCCGCGGCCATCGCGGCGGAAGCCGGGGTCGACGATTTTCTGGCCCAGGCCACGCCCGAGGCCAAGCTGAAACTGATCCGGGATTCCCAGGCGGGTGGACGCCTGGTGGCTATGGCCGGGGACGGCACCAACGACGCGCCGGCTTTGGCACAGGCCGACGTGGCTGTGGCCATGAATACGGGCACCCAGGCCGCCAAGGAAGCCGGCAACATGGTGGATTTGGATTCCAACCCCACCAAGCTGATCGAGGTGGTGAAGATCGGCAAACAGCTCTTGATGACCCGGGGTTCGCTGACGACTTTTTCCATCGCCAACGACGTGGCCAAGTATTTCGCCATCATCCCGGCGGCCTTCGCGCTCACCTACCCGGAACTGAACGCCCTGAACGTCATGCGCCTGGCGACGCCCCAAAGCGCGATCCTTTCGGCGGTTATCTTCAACGCCGTCATCATCGTCTTTTTGGTGCCACTGGCCCTGAAGGGCGTGAAATACAGGCCAGCCTCGGCCTCCAAACTGCTTCAAGATAACTTCCTGGTTTACGGGGTCGGGGGGCTCATCGTGCCTTTCGTCGGGATCAAGCTGATCGACATGATTTTAGCGACGCTGGGACTAGTGTAAAAAAACCAGCTATTGGCGGGTGACTATTAGATGTTAGCAAAACAATTACTAGGAGGATTTCATGATTAAGGAATTTGCTGTTCAACTCAGGCTGTCGTTCATGTTCATAGTAGTCTTCACGGTTCTTTGCGGGCTGTTTTACCCCGGAGTAGTGACCCTGATCGGCCAGACGCTTTTCCCCCGTCAAGCGGGGGGAAGCCTGATAGTCGTGAATGGAAAAACCTTGGGGTCGGAACTTATCGGCCAGCCCTTTGACGACCCCAAGTTTTTTTGGGGAAGGCCCAGTGCCACCTCGCCCCAGGCCTATAACGCGGCCAATTCCAGCGGCTCCAACCTGGGGCCCACGAACCCCGATTTCATCAACTCCGTCAAGGGAAGGGTGGACGCCCTCAAGAAAGCCGATCCCGATATGGCGGACGCGCCGGTTCCTATGGACCTGGTAACGGCTTCCGGCTCAGGGTTGGACCCCCACATCAGCCCGGCAGCGGCGGAGTACCAGGTGGCCCGCGTGGCCAAAATGAGGGGCTTGGACCCGTCGAAGGTACGGGACCTGGTGGCCCAGAACACCCAGGGACGCTGGCTGGGGTTTATCGGGGACCCGGGCGTGAACGTGCTGAAGTTGAACCTGGCCCTGGATTCGCTCAAATAGGGCCATGCTTCTTTATCGATTCGGGGAGATATTAGGCGCGGTTTGGCTGGATGCTTCGATCATCCTGATCTGTTTGGGTTTTGCGGGTTTTTACGTTTTCTTTAGGCTCTTAAACCTCACATAAATATGTTTTTAATTAAGTCCATGATGGGTCCCCATCGTGGACAAAGAGTTGGGTTACGACCAATTTTCAAGTGGGATGCCGCTTCCTTCGATGATGCTTTTTAGGGTACCAATGGGCAAATCTCTACCCTTATGAAATGGCACGATGACTTGTTTTTCTGTTTGGGGGTTATGCCACTTCTGATGACTTCCTTTGCTACCGACAAGCAAAAAACCATTATGCCGAAGCACGCGAATTATTTCGTTTGGCTTAAGACGAGGATATTTGGAACCCAAGGTCTAAAGGGCGAGAGCTTTGACTTTTGCGTTTTTAGCGAAATGGAGTTTCGTGGACGGCTCAAGGTAAAGCTCGATGGCCTCTTGGATATTCTTCATAGCTTCTTTTTCCGTATCCCCAAAGCTTGTACAGCCGGGGAGTTCTGGACAATAAACCGCATAGGATTTGGCTTGTTTGTCGTATTCCAAAACCACTCGAATTTGCATACTTCCCTCCTGAATTAGATTCATTATATCACAACACTC
>CAWKIF010000125.1:0-16602 GCA_963849485.1 candidate division FCPU426 bacterium
TGAAGCGTATAATTGCCCGAATCGGGGGGATTGAAGATAAAAACCCTTGAAGCCCACCTGTGTGACCGTTGGCAATCCCCATTGCGTGGTTTTCTTTGAAACCTTGAAGGAAGCGGATGAGGAAATTCACCGTCTCGGGCCCCTTCTGGAACACTATCCCGCTTTCCCCAACCGCAGTAACGTTCAATTCGTGAAGGTGGATAACGAAAAGGAAATTTCCATTCGCATTTGGGAAAGGGGCGCGGGCTATACCCTGGCTTCCGGTTCCTCTTCCTGCGCGGCGGCCTCGGCCTGCGTCAAGACCGGCCGCACAGGGCGGGACCTGACGGTCCATATGCCCGGCGGGGATCTTTCCATCAAAGTCAGCGAATATTTCGACCTGACGATGCGAGGCCCGGTTGAGGAAATTTGCCAAGGCACGGTCACGGGCGAGCTGTTGTCCTTCTTGGAAAGCCATTCGAAATAAATGGGCCCCGCCCTTCCCAAACCGTCATCAGGTTCAGTGAAGGGCTTCCTGATAAGGGAAAGCTGGCCTCTACTAGCATTAGTTCTCTCATTTCTCCTTTTCTTCAAGGAATGGGCCCACCTCTTTACCCAGTTTTTCCTTTCCCTCGACACAAGCGTTCTTTATGAACCTGTTTATTACTGGGTCCATCAGCACCTCATTGACGGCAAACTGCCCCTGATTTGCGATAACGCCATGCACGGGGCGCCGATTGCCGCTTATTCCATGGCGGGAGTCTTGTCCCCTGCCCTGTGGCTTTTCCATTGGTTCGATCCTTATACCTTTGCTTTTAATCTTCTCTTTCTTGTTCCTTCTTTCATTTATTTGATCGGAGCCTATTTACTCGGGCGCCGCTTAAAACTCTCCCAGACCGCTTCCCTATTACTGGCATTCATTTGGTCCTATAACGGCCATCAGATGGCCCAGTTGGATCACTTGAATGTGGCTTGGGCCCACGCCTTTTTCCCCTGGGCCTTCCTGGCGCTCTTGATTCACCTGGACACCCGTAGAATTTATTGCTTATTACTCTCTTCCCTACTCTTGGGTTTGAACCTGCTTTCGGGTCATCCACAGGTCTTTTTCATGGAATGTCTTTTTTTTCTCTTTTGGGCTCTCTTTTCTTATGAACACACGCTCAAAGAAAGGGTCATCTCGACTTCCTTGATGGGCTTAGGCGCTCTCATCGTGGCCTCACCCCTGATCCTTTTCACAGCCGAATGCCTTTGGGGGGACTTCCAAAACTCCTGGAGCCCGATCGACAGGTTCTATCATTCTTGGACTCCCTTGAACTTTCTCACCATGATTTTCCCTTGGTTTTTTGGAAGGACCCAATATGACCGGGCAGGCGCGGACTACTGGTGGCAGTACCAATTCGTGGAGATGCAAGTGGCCTTCTCCATCGTCGCGCTTTTTTTCATTCTTTTTTTCCTCTCCAGACGGAGCGACAACCGAAGATGGCTCACCCTCACTTTCCTCTTCTCCCTTTTCATGGCCATGGGCAAATTCACCTTTATCTATCCCGCGATTCAATCCCTACCAATTTTCTCATTCTTTCGCGATCCGGCCCGTTTTTGGTTCTTGGGCACCTGGGCTTTGGGTTTGGCGGGGGCCTATGGTTGGGACCAATGGTTTCAGGACGAAAATTACCAGGGCAAGAAATTGGCGATGTTGTTAACTGGAATTGTTATTTCCATCCCACTTTTCGCCTTGATATTGAGAGGATGGGCTTGGGATGAGTTGAACAAATTTGCTTCATTGCTAGTCTCTCACTTCATCACCGATAGCCCGGAACATACCCAACCCTTGAGCGTTTATTTGGCTCAGGTCCCCAATAAGTTAAAAATATTGTTTTTCAATTTGGACCTCACCCAACTCCGTGTCTTTCTCCCCGTATTATTTTCTTGCGGTTTATTGACTGCCGTTTTGACCCGAAAAAGGTGGAATATCAACTGGTTGAAGATGGCCCTCCTTATTCTGGTTTTGGCTGATCTTTATGCTTTCCGAATGCCCTTGGGGAATGCCTTTTACAAACTCTCGGACATTACCACTCCGCAGGTCCCAGCGGCACAAAACCGGACCCTTACCCTGCTCTATAACAACACTTCTCCCCTTCCAAACCAATACGGCGAGATGGCCTATCCGAATATGAACCTGATGTTCAACCGTCCTAACCTAGTTTTTGACGCCAACCCCATTCCTGGCCGCTACACCAAGCTTTGGGCTGATCTAGGTTGGTTTTCTTGGGTTTATAAAAATCGTAACCCTATTGGTTTTATTCATCAGGAAGAGGATCTTCGAGAATTGGGAGTCGATCAAATCGTTTCTGACCTGCCCTTAAAACTCCCCGCATCATTTCAAACCATTCAGGATCAATATCCCTATGTTTATTTTCTTCCTGGTACTTATCCCAAAGCTTATTTGACGCCACCGTTGGAATCAAAACCATTTGAATCCTCCCCAAATCCCAATCAACCAACTCCAACCATCAAGCAATGGGACGAAACAAGCGCACTTATCCAAACGAATGGATTTGGATATCTTTTTCTGCAAAAAACCTTTCTTCCCGGTTGGAAAGCCTGGGTCAACGGACAAGTAGCCGATGTGTTTTGCTGCAATAAGGTTTTGACTGGAATATCACCCATCGCAGGACATAGTTTGATTCAATTAAAATACGAACCAGCTAGCCTACGACTCGGGTTTTTCCTATTTTTCGCCTTTTTCGGCGTCTTTACCTTCTTCTTGATTCGTTCCCGCCTATCTTGAGTCGGTCCCAAGCCGAAGCCTACAATGCCGTCACCTCAACCCACACTCGAAGGGAGTCTGCCTTGAAAAAGATCAACCTCAAGCACCGTTCCGCCATGATGACCGAGGGGGACAAGCGCGCCCCGAACCGGGCCATGCTTCGCGCGGTCGGCTTCCAGGACGCGGATTTCAAGAAACCTATCGTGGGCGTGGCGTCAGCCTGGAGCGAGGTGACACCCTGCAACATCCACTTGAACGAACTAGCCGAGCGGGCCAAGGCCGGTGTTTCCTCCGCAGGTGGGATAGGCCAGATGTTTGGCACCATTACCGTGGCCGACGGTATCGCCATGGGACACGAGGGCATGAAATTCTCCTTGGTCTCCCGGGAGGTAATCGCCGATTCCATTGAGGTTGTAGCTTCCGCCGAACGCATGGATGCTTTGGTGGGCATTGGGGGCTGTGACAAAAACATGCCTGGTTTCTTAATGGCCATGGGCCGGCTTAATATCCCGGCAGTGTTTGTCTATGGGGGCACCATCCTGCCGGGAAAATGTGACGGCAAAGATATCGACATCGTCTCGGTGTTCGAGGCGGTAGGCAAGCATTCCACCGGCCAGATCAACCGGAATAAGCTGGAGGAAATCGAGAAAAACGCCTGCCCGGGTCCCGGTTCCTGTGGCGGCATGTACACCGCCAATACCATGGCTTCCGCCATCGAAGCCCTTGGAATGGCCCTGCCCCATGATTCCTGCCAGCCAGCGGTGGGTGAGCCCAAACGATTGGTTTGTGAGAGAGCCGGCCAAGCGGTGGTGGAATTGTTGAAAAAAGGCATCGGGCCTAGCGACATCATGACGAAAAAAGCCTTTGAGAACGCCATCACGGTAGTCATGGCCCTGGGCGGATCGACCAACGCGGTCCTTCATTTGATCGCCATTGCCAAGAGTATTGGAGTCAAGCTGACCATTGAGGATTTTGACCGAATCAGCGGAAAAGTTCCCCACTTGGCCGACCTGAAACCCAGCGGCAAGTACGTTGCGGCGGACCTGGACCGTATCGGGGGCATCCCGGCCGTCATGAAACTGCTGATGGACGCCAAATTTCTTCATGGGGACTGCCTGACGGTGACGGGCAAAACCGTGAAAGAAAACCTGAAGCTGGCCCAGCCCCTCTCCAAGAACCAGCCCATCATCCATAGCATCAAGGAACCTCTCTATCCCACCGGACCAATGGTAATCCTGCGGGGCAACTTGGCCCCCGAAGGGGCGGTCGCCAAGATTTCAGGATTGAAAGTTATCACCCACACAGGCCCCGCCAAAGTTTACGACGGGGAGGAAGCCGCTTTCGCGGCCATCGAGAAACGCCAGATCAAGGCGGGGGACGTGGTGGTGATCCGTTACGAGGGTCCCAAGGGGGGCCCCGGCATGCGGGAAATGCTGGCCATTACCTCGGCTCTGGTCGGCCAGGGCTTAGGTGAAAAGGTAGGCTTAATCACTGACGGCCGGTTCTCAGGGGGTACCCACGGGCTCGTGGTAGGCCACATCGCCCCGGAGGCCCAGGTCGGAGGCCCTATCGGGCTTATCAAGATTGGGGATAAGATAACGATTGACGCCGAGAAAAAGAAGCTGGAACTGCACGTGGGGGCGGCCGAACTGAAAAAGCGTAAGAAAGCTTGGAAACCTCTCATTAACGCCTATCCCAAGGGTGTTCTGGCGAAATACGCTTATTTGGTGTCTTCCGCCAGTGAGGGCGCGGTTACCGACGAGTTTTAAAGCCGCTGGTATGAACACGCAGGTTTGTCTGGGATGTTTTCTATCAATTTGAGTTAGATTAATAAAGTCGTTCAGCACCTTTCTAACTGCCTTTTTTCTATGCTGAAAAGACATCAAGTATTTAAAAAAATCTAACAGGGTGCTGAAAAAGTGTTTTCACCCTGTCTAGTTGCCACGGGTTTGGAGCGAATCGCATTAAAACCCCTTGTATTCCAAGGGGTGATTCGCGACACAGATACGAAAAAGTCCGTTTCTCGGACTTTTTCAACATCCTGCTAAAGATTCTTCGTTTAACTCGTATTGAATACTATTTTAGGGCAAAAAAAACGGGTGGACCCTTGAGGATCCACCCGAATTTTGAAAGTTTCAGGGTAAAACCCCGAAACCTTGATCTGGCTAAAGCCGTTATTACTTGGCAGCCGGAGTAGCGGCAGCGGCAGGAGCGGCGGCGGCAGGAGCAGCAGCGGCTTCGGCAGCGGCCTTCTTCATTTTCTTGGCTTTTTTCATCTTCTTGGACTTCTTAACAGCCGGGGCAGCAGCGGCAGCCGGAGCAGCAGCGGCCGGAGCAGCAGTGGTGGCGGCATCATCGGCCAACACAACGCTCGTCACAGCCAAGAACATCACAGCCATCATCGCAACGAAGAAACGCTTCATTGAACTTCCTCCTTGAATTAAACAACGGATTCACCGTTGTTTTTGCGACTCACCTCGATCAGCCGACCCCATTGAAGTAGGACCGGCCAATAAAGGCGATATTTTAGGGCCGGTATTTCATTTGTTCAATGATTTTAGGCAGGCTTAGATTTGACCGATGGATTGCCAGGCAAGGCAAGCGGCGCCCACAACGCCCATATTGTCGCCTAATTTAGCCATTTTGAACTTAATACCCTTCAAATGGGAGGCAAAACAGCGGGTTTTTAGCTCTTTCATCATGGGTTTGAGCAATAAATCACCCGCACCAGCCACTCCACCGCTGAAAATGATCATGTGGGGATTAATCAAATGAATGGCACTTGTGAGGCCTACTCCCAGCATCTGACCAGCGTATTCGTAGACCCGGAGGGCCTTTTTATCGCCCTTTTCTGCCATCTTTTGAAAAGTATAGGCTTCCAAGGGGGCATCCTTGGGCTTCTTGACACCCATTTCCTTCGCTAAACGAACGATTCCTGTGGCGGAAACGTATTGTTCCAAGATCCCTCGGTTGCCATAGGGTGCCTTAGGTCCGTTCGGGTCCACCACGATATGCCCGATGTGGTTGCTGACGCCCCAGGCGCCCTCAAAAATTTTTCCATCCAGGATTAACCCACCGCCAACGCCGGTTCCCAGGGTCAGGCATAGAACCACCCCTTCGCCCTTACCCGCGCCAATCCAGGATTCGCCCAGGGCGGCGAGGTTGGCGTCATTTTCCAGGTAGACTTTTTTCTTGAGCAGTTTTTGAAGCAAAGCCACGAGGGGAACATTTTTCCAATTCAGGTTGGGCGTATAGATAATAAGCCCTTTCTTCGGATCGAGGGGACCGGGAGAACCTATACCGATAGCGAGATGGGAAGACCAGGGTAAACCACTGTGGGCACTCGCGGCTCGGACACTCTGGGCGATTCGTTCAATGACTCCCTTGGCCCCAAGGGAAGATTGGGTCGGCCTTTTGTCTTTTCCCAAAACCTTTCCGTTTTTATCCACAACCGCCGATACGATATTTGTTCCGCCCAGATCCACGCCAATAACCGTCTTCAAGGAATAACCTCCATGGGAATTCAGGCCAGCCAGGCCGGGGGGTTATTATCCAGAAAAAGCCATCGAGCGAAAAGGAAATTGATTCCTTTATGATTCCGACAAAAATCGGTAATCCAACCGGGGGAAGAGGGGGGATAAACTCTCTATTCTTGACAAGACACCCATCTTGACAGCACCCCTATCCAAGGTATCCAGCAGAGTGTTCATACGCTCCAAATGGGATAGGATCCTTCCCTTGGAATACTCCCCATGATGACCGGTTTTCATCATGAAAGCCCAATCGCTGGATTGGGCCAACAGGAGTTCCCGGAGGGCCTGATTGAAGGCCCTTTTTTGATTTTCACCCGCCTGGGGATGGTCTTGGATCGCCTGGGTCAACCGGTCGCATGATTTCACGAGAAGGGGATAAACCCAATCATTGGAATCATTGAGCCAGAATTCTGAATATCCCCCATAGCCCCAGGAAGAGGGACAGGGCTGGACGGTTTGGAGAGGCTGGGGTTCGCCGAGTATTTCAGAGGGCGTGGCGAATCGAAGGGGCATTTTCTGGGCATGGGCTTCCTCGAAAAGGAAAGAAATGAAATCCGTCCCTTCAAACCACCAATGTCCAAAAAGCTCCGCGTCGTAGAGGCACGCCATGACCGGGGGGTTTTTCATGTACCGGCTGATATCCATCGATTGTTGGACGCGCTTGATCAAGAAATCCCTGGCATGGATTCGGGCCTTGACCAGGCCTTGGGCGGGATCATAGGGCAGCTTTTCCCCTTCCCCGCCCGTGATCTTGAAATACTTGAGGCCAGTGGAACGGCGCAACCCCTCCGGTTTCATCTGGGGGGAAATATCCTCCATGGGCAGATCAAAACCAATGTCCCGGTAGAAATCACGGTAGTCGGGATCGCCGGGGTACCCTTCTTTGGAACTCCACACTTCCTTGGAGCTTTCCGTGTCCCTGCCCAGCACCGCGATACCGGCGGGGGTCAAAACGGGCGCGAAACTTCCATAGGCCGCGCTGGGCGAGGATTGGACCAGCCCATGGGTATCCAAAAAGAAATATTCCACTCCGCAATCGGCCAGGACCCGGTCCAAAGCCGCCTGGTAACCGCACTCGGGAAGCCAGAAACCCCGGCTTTTCATCCCTAACCGCCGCTCATGTTCCGCGAGCGCGGTCTTGACCTGGGCCCGGACGGCGGCCAAACGAACGCCGAGCAGGGGCAAATAACCGTGGGTGGCGGCGCAGGTGACCAATTCCAAATTTCCGTTCTGGGCCAGCTTTCTTGAAGCCCTGAGCGGGGTCACGGTCGTATTTTTTTCCCCAACGGCCCATGCACTCTCGGATTCGTTCCGAGATACATCTGGGCCAGTTTAAAAACTCCGGCTGGTCCTGAAGGCGAATCATCTCCCGTTCCGCCAAGGCCGTTAGAGATCCAGCGTAACGCCGAAATCTTTTTTGAAGCAGGGGATCTTCCCACATGGCCAGAAGAGTGGGAGAAAGAACCAAGGCCAACCGAAAGGGGATATTCCTGGCGGAAAGGGACTCCAGCTTACCCAGGAGGGGGAGGTAGGTTTCCAGCATCGCCTCATGCAGCCAGATTTCCTCCAGGAAATGCTCCTGTTCGGGATGGCGGACATAGGGAAGATGGGCGTGTAAAACCAGCGCGACGGTCCCCAAAGGGGCGGTTTTTCCGGGAAGCTCCGGGTGAGGCGAGCGGATGTCCGCGCGGGTGGACAAAAACTAAAACCGCGACGCGGCGTGCCGGTCCTGGGGTCCGAGCCGGCGGCGATGAAGGGCCGCGTGGCCGGCCAAATCCGCGGAAAAGAATTTCTTTCCCGGCTCAAAGGATTTCTCGATGATCTCGTCGCTGAAATAATCCTGGATTTCCCCCGGCACTGACCATTCCCCCGGCCGGTTCCGCGGCGAATCGGACCCGTGCCCATGGAAGGCCCGGTTTGGATCGGATTCGTCCGGGCCAGCGCCACAAAATTTCCAGAGGGGGCCTTATGTCCGATCTCCAGCATATAACTGCCGCCCGCTTCTTCCAGGTTGACGTACCGGTTCATTTCGCCCGGGTTGACCGATGATCTCCTCCAGCAATTCGGAGGTACCGTCCGGCTTGGATCGCAGCAAGACGCGGAGGACCATGGAACTTCCTTCATACTCATCCATCAACTGCCGCCGGACTTCCTCCACGGTCTCGGGGGTAACCTCCCAATAGGTGAAAATACAGTTCGGGTCCCTGACAAAGGCTACCAGCTGGGTTTGCCCATACCGGGGCAACCTGGAACGGGTCCCCTTTTTAACCTCAGGAACATTTTTTACTTGAGCAGACTCCGTTGGACTTTTTTTCGTCCGGGTCGGGGTTTTACGGGTGGGGAGAATAGATTTTTTCGAGGATGGTTCTTTGGTCGCGGCCGACGCGGTCTTGGTCCGGACGGTTTTTTCCGCCTTGGGTTTTTCGTTGGTTTTAGCCTTAGCCCGTGGTTTTGCGGATTTATTTGCGGTTTTGGAGCTGGATTCTTCTTTACTCTTCCGGGGCATAAAAGCCCTCCCAAGGCTGGATTATTGAAACTGTTTTAACTTCTAAACCATTTTTTAGCAAGAATGGAAATGGGAAGGGTCACACCGAAGTAAATTTCTTTGTAACCGATTTTAAATAGGGTCAAAAATGCGAGGAAAAACGCTTGTGATTTCGCCCAATTAGATAATCTTTATGAAAAAAAATACCTCAGCGTTCCACCCGCCATAAGCCTTTAGCTCCGCTCCTTTACCGGATGATGAGGAGTCTCTTGTATTTTCGGTCGTAGGGCTCAATCAAGTAGAGGACATAGACCCCGCTCGCGCACAGGTCGTGGTTCCAATTCCTCCCATCCCAATGGAATGAAAAATCCACGGGCGTGCTGGTTAAATTCTCGTCTTTGGTCAGGTCCCGGATGAACTCCCCCGCCGAATTGTACACCCTCAAGGAGAAGGGCGATCCCGCCTTCGTGTAGGCCACGTAGATCGATACCGACTGCTGCGACGAGGTGTTCAACACGTTCTGCGCCACGTAGAAAATATCCGCGCTTGTCGCCGTCGCTGTCACCGTCATTGAGACCGTCACACTCGGAGTCCAGGTGGGTGTGGTCAGGGGCGTCAATGTCATGGTCAGCGTCCAGGTCGCCGTCGGTGTGGAGGTCGGTGTCAGGCTCACGGTAGCGGTATTCGTGTAGGTCCCAGTGTTCGTGGAGGTGGATGTCCAGGTCGGGCTGGAGGTCGGCGTGGGCGTATGCGTCGATGTCGGGCTCGACGTGGAGGTAAACGTAAAGCTCGGCGTGGGCGTCGCCGTAAAGGTGAAAGTGGGAGTTGGGCTAAACGTCCAAGTCGGGCTGGCCGTCGCGGTTGCGCTCAGGCTGGCTGTGGGCGTCGAGGTGCTGGTCTTGGTGTTCGTCGGGCTGCTGCTCGGGGTCGCCGTATTTGTCTGGCTCGCGGTGAGGGACGGCGTAGCAGTCATCGAACCGGTCGGTGTGGTGGTCGTCGTCATTGAGTTCGTCGGCGTTAGGGTCCAGGTCACGGTGAAGAACGGCGTCTCCGTCCAGGTTCCTGTCACGGTGTTCGAGGGTGTAACTGTCACCGTCACCGAGGGTGTATAAGTCAAAGTGAAAGTATTCGTCGTTGTGACCGTCGGGATCTGCGTCATCGTCAAAGTCTCCGTGATCGTCGGCGTGAGCAGGAAGGTTTCCGTCCAGGTCGGCGTCACTGTGACCGTATAGGTGTTCGTCAAAGTTGGCGTAATCGTCACGGTATTGATAACGGTCGCCGTAGAGGTCGCCGTAGGCGTCATCGTGGCGGTTTTCGTCAGAGTCTGAGTATTTGTATTGGTCGCCGTGACCGTGATGGTGATCGTCGGGGTTGGGGTGATCGTCAGGGTATTCGTGACGGTGGGGGTCAAGACAAAGGTCTGGGTCGGCGTGCCGCTCACCGTTGAGGTGGAACTCACCGTGACCGTCGGGGTGGCCGTGTAGGTGCGGGTAGGCGTAGCGGTGAGTGATGCCGTAGGCGTCATCGAAGCCGTTGTTGTGGAGGTGTTCGTCAGAGTCGGGGTATTCGTCGGGGTGACGGTCAAGGTCGCCGTGTAGGTGGTGGTCGGTGTCACCGTCAGGGTTTTCGTCGAAGTCTGAGTGTAGGTATTGGTCACCGTGACCGTCTGCGTCACCGTCGGGGTGGAGGTAATCGTCAGGGTAGTGGTGATCGTGGGTGTCAAAACGAACGTCTGGGTGGGTGTCCCGGTCACTGTAATGGTTCTCGTGACCGTCACAGTGGGGGTTACCGTGGGTGTGGAGGTATTGGTCACCGTATTGGTGTTCGTCGCCGTCGGGGTACGGGTCGCGGTGACCGTTTGGGTTGCCGTATAGGTGGCGGTAGGTGTCACTGTGGTACTAACTGTATTGGTGGTTGTCAAAGTCGGTGTGCTCGTGCGGGTATTGGTCACCGTATAGGTGTTGGTTTGAGTCAAGGTGGGTGTCGAAGTCATGGTTAACGTCAACGTATTGGTGTTCGTGGGGGTCACTGTGCGGGTATAGGTGTTGGTGGTCGTATAGGTGTTCGTCGCCGTGGCTGTCGGGGATAACGTATTCGTGTTGGTAGGCGTGACCGTATTAGTTTTAGTGGGCGTCACCGTGGGCGTATAGGTAGCTGTGACCGTATTGGTACTAGTGTTGGTGAGTGTCATCGTGGGCGTCACCGTATTCGTACGGGTCGGGGTGACGGTGGGGGTCGCAGTGTAAGTCTGGCTATTCGTCACCGTGTTGGTCAACGTCGCCGTTGGCGTCTTTGTCTGTGTATTTGTCGACGTAAAGGTATTTGAAACAGTTGGTGTGGGAGTCTGGGTCCGGGTAAAGGTGAGGGTGTTGGTTGGGGTTATGGTAAATGTCCGTGTTGGAGTGACAGTAGGTGTAAAAGTGTTTGTACTACATCCCCCCGCCACGGAAACCCAGACACTGGCAGAAGCTTGGGGGGCATTGTTCCAACTTACACCAGCGTTATTAAGAATAGAGCAAGGAGAACCATCTACCGTATCAAAATTCTGAAAAGTGGTTTGTATAGTAACACAAGCGCCATTCCCACCGAAACCGTTAGGAAAATTGAAAGCAACTGACGAGCCACACGTTGTGCAATAACTATAAGCCTGTGTTGGGCTTATGGAATACCAGGGCCCTGCATATGAACCATGGCCATTATTTTCTATTGAGTCCCAAATCGTGACAGGAGGTGAATTGATAGGCCCACCACTATTGCAAACAACAAGGGTGTAGGGTTCAGAACCCGTACTATAGCTTCCGGCCGGAAATGACGTAAAGCCCGCAAGCTTTTGAATCGTGAAATGGGGAGGCACGTAAGTCACCGGATTCAAAACACAGTCCCCAATGTAGTAAAGAGCTTGGGATCCATTTGCCGAGGTTGCAGACGTGTTGGAGGAAGTATAACTTTGGGTTTGGCCTGTTTGCGGGTTGTACATTTGCACTAGTTCGGGGTCGGCCACGCTTGACCAAGCGATGTTGTTGTAGATGGTATTGGTAAATAAATTGTTAACTTCCGTTGTGGGATAAGTAGAGGAATACCAGGGTTGACCCCCTGCGGTTGGGGGTGGGCTTGTATTATTCGTGTCATCGTACATTTTGTAACAAGAGTCGTTATTGGTGAAATAAGCGTGATCGCCGTCGGCACAAGTTACGTCAATCACCCATGCGGCCATCACAATGCTAGGTGAGGTATTGATGTTTTCCGCCGCGATGACATTGGTGACAGCGGAGAAATAACCGGCTGGGATTGCATAGGTCGGGAGGGTATTGACGCCCACCGTAGCGAAGGAAATGGGAGAAGAGTTAACTAAATTTCCGTTGATCCAAATATTGAGTTCATCGTCGGCTGAACCGTAAAGAGTCCCCCCCGTTGGGACACAGGTGGCTGCCCACAGGGGGTTGAAGGGAGCCGTCGTTTGCCAGCCCAATAGCACGTTAAAAAGGACTGCGAGAACCTTAAGCGTCCTAAAATCTAATCTGCAACGTTTCCATTGAAGATTCCGTTTGATAGCCCTAGTGTCCAAGAAACCCCTCTAATTCATCTCAATTTCAGAAATGAGCAATTCCACACAATTTTTCAGGTTAAAATTACCGAAAAAAAGTAAGCCCGTTTTTAATGTGTCGGTGACGATTTCCAACGGATTTAACTAAATTATCCCATAGATTTTATACACATATTTTTAACAAACCCCCTTTTTCAACCTTTTCGGACATAGTTGTTTCATCGTTAAACCTATGCATTAAATGTTTTTTTGGGGGTTGAAAGATTATCGAACGATGAGGAGTCTCTTGTATTTGCGGTCGTAGGGCTCGATCAGGTAGAGGACATAGACCCCGCTCGCGCAAAGGTCGTGGTTCCAATTCCTCCCATCCCAATGGAATGAAACATCCACGGGCGTGTTGGTTAAATTCGCGTCTTTGGTCAGGTCCCGGATGAACTCCCCCGCCGAGTTGTACACCCTCAAGGAGAAGGGCGATCCCGCCAGGCTGTAGGCCACATAGATCGACACCGACTGCTGGGTCGAGGTGTTCAACAGGTTCTGGCCCACGTAGAAGATATCCACCGGCGGCGTCTGGGCGGTCGGGGTCATCGAGGCCGTCGATGTCGTTAGACTCGTCGCCGTGATCGTCGGGGTCCAGGTCGGCGTCGCCGTGGGGGTGGGTGACAGGGTGGAAGTCGGCGTTTTCGTGTAGGTCTTTGTGCTCGTGGAAGTGGCTGTCCAGCTAGCGGTGAGGGACGCCGTAGGCGTCATCGAACTGGTCGGGCTGAAGGTCGAGGTGGGCGTATTCGTCGCCGTCGGGCTCGCCGTAAAGGTGAAGGTGGGAGTTGGGCTAAACGTCGAAGTCGGGCTGGCCGTCGCGGTCGCGCTTGGGCTGGCTGTGGGCGTCGAGGAATAAGTCTCGGTGTTCGTCACCGTCAAGGTGGCGGTCGAGGTCAGGGTATTCGTCAACGTATAGGTCTGCGTCGGCGTGTTGGTCAAGGTGAAAGTGAACATCGGTGTTTCGGTTTCAGTCCCCGTTATTGTATTCGAGGGTGTAACAGTCACCGTTACCGACGGGGTAGAAGTCAAAGTGAAGGTATTCGTCGTGGTGACCGTCGGGGTCTGCGTCATCGTCAAAGTCTCCGTGATCGTCGGCGTGAGCAGGAAGGTTTCCGTCCAGGTCGGCGTCACTGTGACCGTATAGGTGTTCGTCAAAGTTGGCGTAATCGTCGCGGTATTGATAACGGTCGCCGTAGAGGTCGCCGTAGGCGTCATCGTGGCGGTTTTCGTCAGAGTCTGAGTATTTGTATTGGTCGCCGTGACCGTGATGGTGATCGTCGGGGTTGGGGTGATCGTCAGGGTGTGCGTGACGGTGGGGGTCAAGACAAAGGTCTGGGTCGGCGTGCCGCTCACCGTTGAGGTGGAACTCACCGTGACCGTCGGGGTGGCCGTGTAGGTGCGGGTAGGCGTAGCGGTGAGTGATGCCGTAGGCGTCATCGAAGCCGTTGTTGTGGAGGTGTTCGTCAGAGTCGGGGTATTCGTCGGGGTGACGGTCAAGGTCGCCGTGTAGGTGGTGGTCGGTGTCACCGTCAGGGTTTTCGTCGAAGTCTGAGTGTAGGTATTGGTCACCGTGACCGTCTGCGTCACCGTCGGGGTGGAGGTAATCGTCAGGGTAGTGGTGATCGTGGGTGTCAAAACGAACGTCTGGGTGGGTGTCCCGGTCACTGTAATGGTTCTCGTGACCGTCACAGTGGGGGTTACCGTGGGTGTGGAGGTATTGGTCACCGTATTGGTGTTCGTCGCCGTCGGGGTACGGGTCGGGGTGACGGTCTGGGTCGCCGTATAGGTGGCGGTAGGTGTCACTGTGGTACTAACTGTATTGGTGGTTGTCAAAGTCGGTGTGCTCGTGCGGGTATTGGTCACCGTATAGGTGTTGGTTTGAGTCAAGGTGGGTGTCGAGGTCATCGTCAAGGTCAAGGTATTGGTATTCGTAGGAGTCACTGTGCGAGTGTAAGTGTTGGACGTCGTGTACGTGTTTGTCGCCGTAGCCGTGGGGGATACCGTATTCGTGTTGGTAGGCGTGACCGTATTAGTTTTAGTGGGCGTCACCGTGGGCGTATAGGTAGCTGTGACCGTATTGGTACTAGTGTTGGTGAGTGTCATCGTGGGCGTCACCGTATTCGTACGGGTCGGGGTGACGGTGGGGGTCGCAGTGTAAGTCTGGCTATTCGTCACCGTGTTCGTGGGCGTCACCGTTAAAGTTTTGGTGGGGGTATTGGTTGCCGTGATCGTATTCGTGAACGTTGGGGTCGGACTCACCGTCCGAGTGGGCGTCGAAGTAAAAGTAGGTGAATTGGTGGTTGTGGCTGTCCAAGTGGGGGTGACCGGACAGATCAAAGTCACAGCCACGGTATTGGAGACCGCAGTCACTGGGGTGGTGTTGTATACCATCGAAGCGGTATTGTGAGCCACATAACAATAATTACTCGGTTGAATGGAATAATCCATCCACTCGAATGTCACCGGAACGCAAGCGTTATAAGGAACGCCATAGCCCAACACGATTGAGAAGGGAGTTCCAGTAACAAAGGTAATGCCGGCCGGACCCTGAGCGGGCACGAGGACTCCGTCGTAGTTGTACCCAAATTGCGCATCAATTGATCAAGGATCGTCACCGGGTGGTCGATACCTTGACCTGTATTACAAACATTCAACCTAAAAGTCACGGCTTGGCCTTGGGCGATATTGGTCACAGGCCCCAGTACGGATTTGGTAATCGTGATATCCGGGGTGGGTAGTGGTGTTGGAATGATCATCGTGAAGGATTGCCGGAAAAATTCAGCGCAACTATTACTAGCCGCGGCGGCAGTGGGATCCCACGAAAGAAAAGGTAAAATATTGCCGGTGTAAGTATCCGTTACGGCTATATCAGGTTCATTGGCCATGGTGGAATTAGGAACATTAATCGCCGTGTACCAGGCGCTGGTTGGAATTCCCGTGGTGTCATACCAATTGCCACTGGTCATGGGAGGGGTCGTTGATCCTCCGCAGGCGTTATACCAAACGGAAACGCCCCCCAAATCCGATGCGATATCCTTGGTCTGCCCACTCGAACAACCAATTTGAAAACTCCAAGCGGCCAACATAATGTTGGATTGGACGTTTTGATCATAAAGGGCAAATATATTGTTGGCGGTCGTGGTCAAGGCTGCGGATATCTGATTAAAAAGAGTCCCGGCGGGGACGGTATAACACGGAACACCGGTAGAGGTGGATTGGGAGAGGCTAAAAGTAACCGGAATCTGGATTCCATCAATATAAATAACTCCCCAGTCATCCACGTTAGCGCAAATGGTGTAACTGGTTGGGTTGCAGGTTTGAGCATTCAAAGTAAGTGGTAAAAGCGAAAAAATGAGTAAAAGGAAATAAATTATCCCACTGACTAAGCCATCCCCCCCTTTTAAATGGCTTTCGTAATGTAAATATGAGTAATTTTTTTTTAATGAAACCGATACCATAAATAAACCTTTAGATCCCCGTGTCAGTTTCGTTCTTCTAAGCCAAAGAACGATTTTAGCTAATCTTTCATGATTATCGCATTAATAATTATACCCTGTTAATTACTACAAGTTCATTTTGGACGATTAATCGAACTTGGAACTGCATCTAAATAATTCGAATAATAATTTTGATAAATCCAATTTTAACCTTTTTTTCACCTTACACATACTTCTTACTTTTGAAAACAACAAGCGAAAATAATCCAATTTATAGAAAGTTCTTCAAATATCTCGATGCTGTTTCATAATTTAAACTCGGATTATTTGGAGGGAAAAATTGTAGTTAAAACTACTCACCAGCTTAATGCACCACGACAATTTTCAGAATCTTATAGCCGATCTGTCCGCCCTGGGCGTTGGCGGCTTCCACCACCGCGAAATACAAGCCGCTGGCCTTCCCCGTCGCGTCCCATTGGGCGTTGCTGCTACCCGTGTTTCCGGATGTCCGGTGCATCACCAGCTCCCCGGCCGTGTCGTACACCCGGTAATCCAGCGTCAACCCCGGCACATTCGAGGTGAACCGAGCCCTTCGATTTCTGCGGCGCTCGGATCGCCCGGTGCGCCTTGAGATGAGTTCCCGAGCGGCGAGGCGATCCCGATCGGCCGCAAGGAGCTCGGCATCCTCTCCTACCTGAACGAGCACCAGGGCGAGGTGATCACGCGCAAGGCGCTCATCCACTCCGTCTGGGGCCAGCACGCCGACGTCAGGAGCCGCTCGCTCGACCAGTACGTTGTGAAGGTGCGCGACCTCTTCA
>CAWKIF010000126.1:0-3690 GCA_963849485.1 candidate division FCPU426 bacterium
CTTCTTCTTCTAACGTGCTACATAGGTTGCGTCTTGCTCGCCAGGCCGATTTGAAGCCGGAACAACAATGGATCGAACAGATCGACGGCAGTTTTTCCCTGCCTTCCATCTCTACCATCGATATCTCGAACCCCGGATTCGGGGGAGATATTAACATCGGTTACCGTTTCGACCGGACCTGGGCCCTGTTTTTCGGCACCGGATACTACCAGTACAGTATCCTCACGCTGGGGAACGCGACCAGCGCGCAACTGAACTATATTCCCCTGACTTTATTCGTCCGGATGACCCTGTGCGACGGGCCCTTTCACCCCTTTATCTTTGTCGGGGGTGGAGCCGTCATTAACACTTATACCCAAACCTTTCCGTCGGAGAGCCCCATCCAAAAGTCCAACCAAGCGGAAACCGACCCCTACTTAGGGCCGGGGATCGGCGTTCTTTACCGTGTCGAGAACGATTTGGCGTTCTTCGTGCAGACAAGGATCGACCTGGACTTCACCTCCCCCAACGGATTGGGCATCCCCATGGAGCATCCCTCGATCTTCATACCGGTGCAGGCGGGCATCAGCTTTTTCGCGATTTAGAGGCTCCAACAAAAATCAAAGACAAAGACAATTTGAACCGCGAAGACGCGAAGGACAGCATACCGACCTCTTTATCTGTTTTACGGTAGGTCGGAATGACGTTCTTCGCGTCTTCGCCATGAAATAGATTTTGTTAGCGGTTCTTAACCTTCGCCGGTAGTTCTTTCAAGGGCGGTTCCAGGAAAAAATCATGAAGGGCGCGCCGCAGGAACAGGCCGAGAACGAGAAGCCCCAACCCGATGAGGATGACATAAAGAACGACCGGGCCCATTCCATGCTTGAAGCTCTCCCATTTTTGCCTGAAAAGATAGCCCGCCATCGTGTAGGTGGCGGCGTAAGCCAGGGCCCCGGCCAGGTTGTAAACGAGAAAGGGCCGCCGCGGGGTTTTCCAAATCCCGGCCAAAAGACCGATCACGGGATGGAGAAAGCCCACGAACCGGGCGAAAAACACGGCCTTCGCGCCGTGATGCGCGAAAAAGCGTTCCATTTTCTCAAATCTACTGGGAGTCACCCTCAGCCAACGGTATTTTTCCAATAGCCTTTGGCCATACCTCGCCCCCAGGGCATAAGCGATGTTCGAGCCCAGGAAACAGGAAAGGGTTCCCACGGCGATCACAACCCAAGGCGAGAGGATCCCCTTTTCCGCCAGAAACCCGGCCGTCAACAAGGTTGTATCTCCCGGTATGGGAAAACAGAGATTGTTCAAAAACACTACCAGGAAGATAACCGTGTAACCCTGGTGGGCGATGAGGGACTGCAGCCATGGGATCAGTTTTCGCGGCTCCCTTTCCTATCGATGATGCCCTTTCATCGAAAGGGTTCGTTATACGGATTTTTCGAGGAGCGGTATTTCCGACGGGGCGATTAAGCCTTCCGGCCTTGGATCAGGCCAACCACAAAAACGATCAGGGCGACGACCAAGACCACATGGACCAAGCCGCCCATGGTGTAGGAGCTCACCATCCCTAAAATCCAAAGAATTAACAGAACCACGGCGATGGTATACAGCATTTGATAATCCTTTCACGACCTGTTTGTTTTTCTAGGGTTCTATCAGGCAAGTTCCATACCCTCAGCGGAATCGGCCGATCGGAGTTACGAATCGCGCAATGCCCGGGATCACGTGGAATCCGGCATGGCTCAAGGGCTCACCGGCCCCTCTCTCTTTACGCGATCATAATGATCGCCGCGAACCCCAACTTGATCGCGAGAAATTCAAGGCCGATTGAATGGCCAGCCACCCAGTGGCACAGAACCTGCTTTAAAGCCATACCAAAGTCGCGCGATCGCGGGCATACCTTTCACCTTCAATTAATTATCGGGAAAAATACGCGCCTTTCCCCATAGAGGAAGATCACTCATCCAACTCAAGGTGAACCGGGATATCTCCGCCCAAAGGACGAACAAGGAGAATTCATGAAAGGTTTTTTTAAAATAGCGCTCGGGGTTTTGTTTTTATTAACCACGCGAATCGTGATGGCCGACGACAGGGATCATCGAGACGACCGGGACCATCATGACGACCACATGGGCGCCCGGGTGATCGTGGTGCCCGTCAGGCATTACCACCACCATCATCACCGGCCCGCTCCGCGCAGCGGGATCAATTTAAATATAGGGATCGGCGACCACCCCGACGACCATCGTTGAACCGACGGCCGATGGGTTGTCGTAAATATAAAAAGGCGGGGCCCCAGGGCTTCCGCCTTTTTTTATGACGCTTTGCCGGTTGGGATTACTTTTTTTCCCTTACCGTCACCATGAACGAGAGCTTGTTAAAATCCGGTTTTTTCTTCAATCCGGTATTCCCGATATTGAAGCCCAGCACCCGAATTTCAACGTCAAAACCGTTATAATGGACCATCCTAAAGGCGCCACGGTTATCCGGCGTTCCAGGGCCCGGCTGGAGCGTTCGGGCGGAGAAATTATCGTCGGTCCTAAAATCGGCCGCGGTGACATCCCTCAAGGTTGGAACGTCCCTGGATTCGTTCGTTCCCACGGGCGTCAATCCCGCCTCATCGGTCGAGAAGGAGACCATATAGCCCCCGATTCCCTCGTCCCCCCGCTCGGTGTTGACCTGCAGGTAAAGACCGTCCCAAACCTTGGAATAAAAACGGGTGTTGTCCCCTGATTGAAGGGCGGGAAGGCTGTCTGATTTGTCACCGTTAAAAACCAGATAGAAAGAGGCGGTTCTCGAATGATCCGCCGACGAGTTCTGGCCCAGCTTGCTGATGACCCGGTTGTCGTCATCGGCCCTACACAAACCGGCGCTCCCCACCAACAGGGCCGCCCCCAACAAACAATTCAAGACCTTCGGTTTCATTTTCATCTCCTTTTTATTTTTCGAACCATCAATTTTCACGGAGAGAAATTCATACCGCTGGAATGAATGATTAGAATAATTTCCTACGCATCAATATCGGCAGATCGGATACGAACATCAATGCTTATGGGCCGCCCGCTTAAAACATTTTTCCCCAACCCTCGGCCTATCAAAGAGGGAATTCTTTCCAATCATTTTGATCGAGAAGATGCTTCGAGGGCGCTTGTCCATTTTTGAAACTCGTGATTTCCCCATTCCCATCCGGGCACGAACCTTGCTTTTCACTAGAGTGATCTTGGATAGAGCGGATTTTTCCAAAGGGAGTGAAATGGCACCGATACGCAAGAGGAACAACCAAAAAGGGGAAACGTCTGCGAACTTCCTGGTGTTGGGGGTTTTGATCATCCTGGGCGCGGTCTGCGCCTTTAAGTATTTCCAGTACCGGAGCGACGTCATTACGATCCACTTGCCCAAGATAGAGTCGCATTAATGGCCCCAATCCTGTTCCTGACTGCGCCAATGAAAAAAAGGCCAGAGAACCATGAATCTGTTGATGACCCTGCCGGACCCAGTAGTTCTTTCTCGCAAAGAATAAAACACTCAAGGAGAATGTTAATGAAATCCACAGCTTTTTTTATCATGTTTATTGGATGGATGGGCGGAGCCCAATGGTTGAATGCCCAAGCCCCTATCGCGACTCAGTCGGAAATTCCAGCTCCCGTCCTGAACACCTCGCAATCCCAACTTGGCGCCCGCGCCAAGGCCCAAACCGCCAAGATTAAC